>CAMCYR010000005.1 GCA_945885475.1 Chitinophaga pinensis | reverse complement strand
ATACGATCAAAAAGCAGCCGCACAACCAGAAGCTGATGAAAACCTTGATTGAAAAGAAAATCCAAATGATCGACTACGAAACATTGACGGATAAAAACCACAATAGGATTATCGGATTTGGCCGTTATGCCGGAATTGTGGGTGCCTACAATGGTATTTTAGGCTATGGAAAAAAATACGATCTGTTCCAGTTGAAAGCGGCAAACCTTTGCAGAGACCGAGCAGAAATGGAAGATGAATTAAAACGTGTTAAATTACCGAATATTAAAATCGCTTTAACAGGAGGCGGCCGGGTTGCAAATGGTGCAATCGAAACATTAAGTGCGCTTCGTATCCGCAAAGTAACGGCCGAAGAATTCCTTATGGGATCGTTTCGTGAACCGGTTTATTGTCAGTTAAACCCGCGTGATTATGTCGAGCGTAAAGGCGATCAAAATTTTGATCTCCAGGATTTTTTCAAACACCCGGAACATTTCGAATCCACCTTTCCAAAGTATACAAAAGTAAGCGACCTTTATATTTCTGCTCATTACTGGGATCCCCGCGCTCCTAAAATGTTTGAATTGTCAGATATGAAAGCAACCGATTTTCATGTAAGCGTGATTGCGGATATAACATGCGATATTGATGGATCTGTTCCTACAACAATTCGTTCTTCAACAATCGAAAAACCATTTTTCGGTTACAATATCCTTGAAGATAAAGAAGATTTGCCTTTCAACAAGGATACTGTTTGTATCATGGCTGTAGATAATTTACCCTGTGAGTTACCGCGTGATGCAAGTGATGATTTCGGGA
Source organism: Chitinophaga pinensis (assembly GCA_945885475.1). Lineage (GTDB taxonomy): Bacteria > Bacteroidota > Bacteroidia > 2-12-FULL-35-15 > 2-12-FULL-35-15 > 2-12-FULL-35-15. Next base: position 108,110 of record CAMCYR010000005.1, on the reverse strand, counting down.
AAGATCTTATGGAAAGGGTACTTCCAAGTATAATCGGTGAAGATGCAGATGGCATTATCGAAAGAGGAAGCATTTGCAAGGATGGAAAATTGATGAAAGATTTTGAGTACCTCAGCGATTACGCTTATTAATTAAAAGCATATCGTTACAGAGTGATCTGCTTATCATATCTTTCTTTTGATTTTGTTTACTACCATTGAAACAGCCATTGTCAGGAGAAAAAAGACGAACAATTTGAGGGAGGCTAAAAGCACATCAGCAATATCGCCACCACGAAGAAACAATTCATAGAATCCGTTCAAGGACCAATTAAGAGGAGAAAAATAACTAATATTTCTCATCAGCTCGGGCATAACGTATGTTGGCACCCAAACACCGCCAATAGCTGATAACAGAAGAACAGACAAAGAACCCATAATAGCACCCTGCTGCTCTGTAGAGGCAATTGTCCCCATCATTACTCCATAACCGGTAGCGGCAAAAGCAGTTGCAACAGAAAGCAGAATAATTCCGGAGATACTGTTTCCGAAATTCAATGTAGGTAAACCAAATATCGGCAAAATAAATAAACCAACTGATAACATCAGCGCAAATTGTATCAAACAAACAAAAATATAAACAATAATTTTACCATTGATCAACACCAGAAATGAAGCAGGGATAGTTTGTAACCGCAAGACCGTGCCTTCATTTTTTTCTTTTACCATACTTCCTGCCAAGGGTAAAACAATAAAGAACATTGCGAAAATAGCCCAAGCCGGAACATTGTGCTGAACAGCATTCGGAACAATCTCTCCAATTTGTTTGGAAGCGTACACTTCTTTGTATTTTATAATTTGTGATTGAGCAAATGCATTCTTTGGTAGATTTTCTTTATCAGGAATAAGTTCAGATAACTCCTCAGAAAAAGTCTGGAACATAATTTTTGTTTTGATCTCTGAAATAAATTCACGTAAGGTACTTGTAACGGAAGTAAGAAAAGATTTTTTAGTGATCGGATCAATAAAGATTGAAATTTCTACAGATTCGGATTGAGTTTGAATACTGTCGCTTTCACCCAATGTTTGTTTGACCAACAATTTCACATTGTTACGGATAGCTTCTGTTGCACCTTTGGGTACAACAACACCCACTAAAAATTTTCCATCAGAAACAGCTCTTTCGAGCACTTCAGCCGTTGCGATTTTACCGTCAATAGTATAATTAAGCGAACACATCCCCGAATTCAAAAGCCCTTGAGCAATAGAAATACCCAACGAATCTTTATCATTATCAACAAAGACAATCGGAATACCGCGTTCATTCAAACTTTTAAAAGCGGAGTCCTGAATAAGGGTCATAACAAAGATCAAGATCATGGGCATTAAAAAAAGAACAGACAAACCTACCCTGTCTCTATGGAGAATAAGTGCTTCTTTTTTAATGACTGCTAATAATTTGATCATTCCAACGTGTAAATTATATTCCTGGTACTTTACTGATATGTTCTAAAAAACTAATCTCTCAATTTCCTTTTTGTCAAATGCAAAAACACCGCCTCCAAGTTAGTGCACCCTTCATTCTTCGCAATTAATTGCTGAGGAGAACCTTCAACAATAATTTTTCCATTATCGATAATGGCAACCCTTGAACAAAAGGATTCGGCTTCATCCATGTGATGAGAAGTATACACTACAGTAGTTCCTGCTCTGTTCAATTCTTTCAAATGATCAATAATAACATTTCGTGATTGTACATCAACACCAACCGTTGGCTCATCTAAAAATAAGATCTTGGGCTCATGTAAAATCCCAGCAATCAGATTCACTCTGCGTTTCATTCCGCCTGAATAAGTTGATAATCGATTATTTCCCGCATCCGTCAAACCGAAATTATTCAGCCACAATTCAATCTTATCTTTCAGTGATTTACCACTTAATCCATACATATGACCATAAAAACTAAGATTTTCCCTTGCGCTTAACATTTGATAAAGTGCTATATCCTGGGGAACAACACCAATTATTTGCTTTATCTTATCGAGGTTTCCATTGAGACTCATTCCATCAATTGTAACTTTTCCATGGGATGGGGGATACAAACCGCAAAGAATAGAGATCATAGTCGTTTTTCCTGCTCCATTCGGTCCCAATAAACCAAAAATCTCCTCCTTTTCAATATCCAAAGAAATACCTCTGACCGCAGGTTCTGATGACCCGGCAAAGGTTTTACTAAGTGAATTGATTTTTATGATGGGATCGTTTGTCATAATGGGTTGCAAATTTAACAAAAATACGATATAAATACAGGAAGTAAAATTCAGTTGTTATTGGCTGAAATCTTGAAAAATAGCTACCTTTGTAATGGAATATCGTAAATAAAAAACAATTTCAAAATTCGTTTGTTTATCAGGGGTACAACTTCGCAAAACAAGATAATGGAGACGTATTAATTGGAGCTGGATTAATCTTAATATTAGAATGCGCTAAACACTTTTAACATTCATATGTAAAAATTGATTAAAGATGAATATTGAGAAAACTGATGTATTAGTAATAGGTGCAGGACCGGCAGGATGTATCGCGGCATCGATCGTTCATAAAAACGGTTTAACAGTTCGCGTAGTTGAAAAAGTTAAATTCCCTCGTTTTGTGATCGGTGAAAGCCTTTTGCCTCGTGTGATGGACCATTTAGATGAAGCGGGTCTCCTAGAAGATGTTAAAAAGGCCGGTTTTCAGGAAAAATTCGGTGCAAAATTTTTATTGGATGACAAAGTATGTGATTTTAATTTCTCTGATCAGTTCAGTAAAGGATGGACATGGACATGGCAGGTACAACGTGCTAAATTCGATAAGATCTTAGCAGAGGGTGTCGCTAAAAAAGGTATCTCGGTTGAGTTTGAAACAGGCGTTACAGCAATTCAGTTTAACGAAGACGAATCATCCGTAACAACTGTTGAAGATGCAAACGGAAATAAAACACAAATTGAAGCCCGTTACATCATCGACTGTAGTGGATATGGCCGCGTAATTCCTAATTTACTAGGGCTAAATAAACAATCAAGTTTCGACCCAAGGAAAACACATTTCACCCATTTCAAAGACCCGAAACGTCCTGAAGGAATTGAAGGAAACAGAATTACAGTAATTGTTCACCAGCAGGAAGTGTGGATCTGGATCATCCCATTTTCATCAGGTATAACATCTGTCGGATTTGTTGGCTATCCCGATTATTTCAAGGATTTTCCGGAAGAGGCAACCGAACGTATGAAAGCACTTGTTGCAGAAAGTCCGGTTTTAAGTGAGCGTTTCAAAGATCAAGAAATGGTTTTGTCAGCCAGAACAATTGATGGATACGCAATTACTTCTACAAAATTTTATGGAGACGGATTTATCACTGCAGGAAATGCAACCGAATTTTTAGACCCTGTATTCTCATCCGGAGTTACATTTGCGATGGAATCGGGTTCAAAAGCAGCCAAATTAGTAAGTAAAAAACTTAAAGGCGAAACTGTTGACTTTGAAAAAGAGTATGTCGACTATATGATGCATGGAATCAATACCTTCAGAACATATGTAAACAGCTGGTACAATGGTGACCTTCACCAGATTTTTTTCACAAAAGATCCAGATCCAGGAATAAAAAAACAAATATGTTCCGTTTTGGCGGGATATGTCTGGGATGATGAAAATCCATTTGTTAAGAAACACGAACGCGCAGTGAGCACGCTTGCGAAAATCATCCGGATGCAAAAAGCATCCGCAGCTGAAGAAGCAAAAGTGGGACAAAGCATTTGAAATTTACATGAAATAAATAGTGCTCACTCTTAAAACAATCCTATTAGCTGAAATAAAAAAAAGAAGATGAAAGCAACATCTTCTTTTTTTTATTTTATAATCAGTTTAAATTTTATTGAGTATTTTTATTTCCAGCCAATTATATAGTATAGGCATAATAAAAAACGGCAAAAGCATCAGGTTACGAAAAATACAGCGTATAGTATAAAATGAAGATCAATATTATCGGAGGAGGAGTTTCAGGTTTAGCTGCAGGATGCTTTTTGCAGATGAACGGTTTTGAAACACATATATTCGAAAAACACTCTATCCCCGGAGGCTTATGCACCAGCTGGAAAAAAGGCGACTACACATTTGATAGTTGTGCACATTGGATATTGGGTTCAGATACAGGATCATCATTTTATAAGATCTGGTCGGAATTGCTGGACATGAAAAAAATAAAATTTCATAACCACAAAATACGCCTTGAAGTTGGGACTAAAGTTCACGCCAATAAATATGGAGAAAAAAACTTCAAACTCTATACGAACCTTACCGAACTAGAAAAATACATGATCGATCTGTCGCCTGAAGACAGCAAAACTATCAAAGCTTTTATAAAACCAATGCGCATCATGCAAAAATTTGATCTACCACCAATAATGGATGATCTACCATTTTTTCAATCCACGATTCGGGGAATAAAAATGGCGCGCTACCTCGAATTTTTTTATTGGTTCCTAAAAATAAAAAACTTCACAAATTATACCTACGCAAAAAAATTCAAAAATCTATTTCTGAGAGAAAGTTTCGAATTATTATATGATGGCGAAGAAGTGAATATGATGATTTTGACGATGCCATTATCCGTATTCGATAAAAAAAGTGCAGGATACCCAATCGGAGGATCTATGGAGTTTGCAAAAAAAATTGAACAATCCTATTTAAAATTGGGCGGCACCATGCATTATAAAACGCCTGTAAAAAAGATCATCACAGAAAATGGTGTTGCAAAAGGATTATTAGTAAGAAATAATATAATTCACTTCTCGGATCTCACGATTTCCGCTGCGGATTGGAACTTCACGGTTTTTGATGCGTTGGATGGAAAATATACCAATCAAGACATGCGCGATCTTCGCGATTTAAAAAAGCTCGATGTATTTTATTCTGTCATGCAATTTTCTTTTGGTATTGGAAAAGATCTTTCTGAATTTCCACACTTTTCAAGAATTCCCTTAGACGAACCAATTATTTCTCCTGATGGTACTGAATATCCTCGTTTTGAAGTACATATTTACAATTACGATCATACGTTGGCTCCGAAAGGCAAAACAACTGTCACGGTAAGTTTTTATACCACCAATAGAGAATTCTGGATTGATGCCAGAAAAAATGACCGTCCTAAATACAGACAGGCAAAAGAGGAATTTACAAAACAAATTATTGACCTATTAGACAAACGACTCGGTGGTATAAAAAACAACATTGAAGTAATTGATATTGCAACACCGGCTACTTTTCAACGATACACTGGAAATTGGAAAGGCAGCACACAAGGCTGGCTTCCCGGAAAAAATCTATTGGCGAAATCTCCGGTAGGATTTAAAATACCTGGATTGAAGAATTTTTATTATTCTAGTCACTGGAACCAACCGGGAGGAGGTTTACCTATTGCTATAAAAACCGGTAGGGATGTAGCTAAATTAATTTGCAAAGAATACAATAAAAAATTCACTGTTATAAAACCATAAGTACAAAACATTCTTTACTCAAAAAAATATGAAAAATTTAATTCTACTTTTAGCATTCAGCTTCATCATTTCAAACAGATGCACTGCACAAGATTACACGATCACAAAAGGTGAAGCATTTTCTCCACCAAATGAATCGAAATGGGCAGGATATGCCGGTGAAAACTCAACAAATGTGTTTTTATTCCGTATTAAAACAAGAGGAAAAGGAAACAAATATTTCTTAGAGAGTATCGATAAAAAAACACTTCAAAAAAAATATGAAAAGGAATTACCATTAGAGGAAGAAACAAATATCCCACTGGATCCGGCTGTTACATCAATCAGAACATTCTGCCTGAACGATAAAATACAAATTTGTATTTCAGGATTTTCAAAAAAAGAAAAATTAAATAAATATTTTATAAAGACAATCAATACAGATGGGACGTTCGGAAGAATGGAAGAGATCATTTCCAGCCCTGATAAAATTTCGATTTCTAACTACGTAAGCAAAGACAAAACCAAATTACTATTAATAAATGAACTTCCATGGTCGGAAGGTAAACAAAACACCTCAGCAACACTCTATGATGCTGAATCTTTGGACAAATTATGGACCAAACAACTGCCCGATCAATACAAAGATTCAAAAATAGAATCGTACTACTACAACATTGACAACAATGGGAATCTATGCTTTTTATATAATTACCTAGCAAATACGGAAACAAAACAACTGGGGATCGGAGTAGGTTTTATCCAGAATAACGCACAGAAAGCGAGAATGTTTGTCTTGCCAAATGATAAAAAATATGCAATCGAAAATGGACGCACAATGGTTACAGAAGATAAATTTATTTTCACCGGACTATTTAAACTTGAAGTCCTTCCAGATGAAGAAAAAGTAAAAAATATGAAGCCGAAGGCAGCTCTTAAATATACAGCTGAATTAAAAACACAAAAACAAGCTGGCACATTTTCCTATTTGGTGGATATCGCGTCAGGCACGGTAAAAACACAATTCGAATTATTTCCCGAAGAAGTGGCACAAAAGCTTTCTTATTCGCAAGGTCTAGTTGAAAAAGGAGCAGGAAATAAATATTACACAGCTTCAGATCTGATTACTCTAAACGGAGACTTCTATCTACTAGAAAATCATAAATACACCATTAGTGGTGATGGAATTGCAACTTACGAAAGAGAATTTATTGTAACAAAAATTAATAGTAAAGGAGAAATAAAATGGACGAAGGTCTTCCCAAAAAATACCGTAAACAATCTAAATACGTTCAACATCCTAACCCACAACAACAGCATTTATTTATTTTATTTAGAACATCCGAAAAACCTTAAAAATTCTACTGTTGACATTTATTCCCCCGAGGAATACACTGATATCAGAAACTATAATGGCTCAGTAGTTGTTGGCTTAGTTATTAATCCTGATGGAACGGCAACCAGAAAGCAAATCTTTGAAAACAAAGGATGGTGTTACGATCCACAACCATTTAATATTTTATTGGAGGAAGACAATTCACTATTGATGCGAATGATCAATAAAGGAGAAGAACGTTTTGACATTATCAAAATTGATTAACAAAAAAACACCACTACTAATTTTCAGTAAAAAATAAACGTATCAATTTTTAGCGCATAAAAATAATTTGAAAAACCTCTATTCCTCCGAATTAACGAAATCGACTTACGATACTATTATAATAGGCTCAGGAATTGGCGGATTAAGCACTGCCGTATTTCTGGCAAAGGCCGGTAAAAAAGTGCTTGTTCTTGAAAAACATTACGTTCCCGGGGGATTCAGCCACACATTTAAAAGAAAAAAATACGAGTGGGATGTAGGGGTTCATTATGTTGGCCAAATGAATTTAGAAAATAGTCTGATGCGAAAAGCATTTGATTATTTGTCAGAAGGTAAACTCAAATGGTCAGACATGGGAGACATTTATGATCAGGCTATAATAGATGGAACAACATATAATTTCAGAAAAGGGAGAGAAAATCAAATCAATCAAATGATTGACTATTTTCCTGAAGAAGAAACTGCCATCAGACAATATTATGCGCTCGTTCTAAAAATGGAAAGAACGACTACGACCTTTTTTTCAGAACGAACAATGCCCTTTTGGCTAAGCAAAACGGCAGGATATTTTATGCGTAAGAAATTTTATACCTATTCAAATAAAACTACTTCGCAGGTATTAGACAGTCTGACATCCAATGAAAAACTAAAGGCTGTCCTCTACACACAATGTGGAAATTATGGATTAGCACCGGATAAGAGCAGTTTCGCCATTCACGGTCTAATTGTCCAGCATTTTATTGAAGGAGGAAATTATCCTGTTGGTGGTGCTTCAAACATCCACAAAAAGCTTAGGGATGTTATTGAAGCACATAATGGCATTATTGCAATCAAAGCGGATGTAAAAAATATCATTATCAAAGATAACAAGGCAATTGGAGTGGAGATGATGAATGGCGACAAACTATTTTCAACGAACGTTGTTAGTAATGCAGGAGCTCACAACACCTTTAATAAATTAATATCAAAAGATATTCAAAAAGAAGAAAACACCATCGAACTGAATAAAGTAAACCCTTCAGTTTCACATGTGTGCATTTATGTTGGATTAAAAGCAAGTGATGAAGAATTGAATTTACCCAAATACAATATCTGGCTGTACGATAACTATGAACTTAATGCATCACAAGCAAATCATTTAAAAACATTCAATAGCACATCCCCAATTACCTATATTTCTTTCCCTTCAGCAAAAGACCCGGATTGGAAAATAAAACATCCGGGAATGTCAACTATCCAAGTTCTAGGATCTTACCCTTTTGAATGGATGAAAGAATGGGAAGATGCAAAATGGCAAAAGAGAGGTCATGAATATGAAAAAAGAAAAGAAGAAATAAAAAAAGACCTTCTTGAAAAATTATTTAAAACACTCCCCCATCTAAAAGAGAAGGTCGAAATTTGTGAATTATCGACACCCTTATCTACGAAGCATTTCAGCAATTATTCGAAGGGAGAAATCTACGGATTGGAACATAGTCCTGCACGCTTTAATCTCAGACAATTACGGGCAAAAACAAATTATAAAAATCTTTATTTGACAGGACAAGATATTGTATGTGTAGGCGTTGGAGCAGCTATGTTTTCAGGACTAATCACATCGGTTGCCATATTAAAACGAAATCTTTTGTGGCGGGTAATAAGGTATAAACCGAAGGCTTAAATCAAAATGCAAGGAAAGCAAGTCCCAAATGAAAATGCATGTTTGCGGGTATGTGTGAAACGACAAGGTTTGCGATAACGATTAAGAGCTTGAGGTACTTAATTTTTTTCATTATTTTAAAAAGCTAAAAAACCAATACCTACATGAAAATTAATTAGTTGCTGACGAAACATGCGCATTCTACTTTCCCTTCTATAATAATCTTCAATATCTTTAACCGTATCAAAACCTGCCAAAGTAACAATATTTGCAGCAGGTGTATATGCGAATCTTAGACCGTAATCAAGAACAATTTTATCACCTAAAATACGCTGTTTGCCAACAGTGTAAGCAACCGAAACATTATTATAAGCATACTCACCAGTTCCAAGATTACCTGTAACAAAACCTCCGGAATTAGGATCCTGATGTTCAAAATTTTTGTTGTCGTATTTGACCGTTTCAAACATTAATATCACTTCAAATTTATTATACCTACCAGCAGGAGCAATGAAACCATTTCCGAAAGATTTAATTCCAAGAGCAACATTAATTGAACTGAGAAGAGCAGGTTTAGAATAAATACCGACATACCGATTGTTGTTAGGATAAGGAGTCTCTGTTTCGTAATTGAATGTCCCTGCAAAAAAACCATCACCAACTTTCCCATCATCATACGCTATTCCGGTGCGGATATACTGCCCGGAAAAACAAATCATCTTGCGTTGATTCAGGGCATATTCAATATTCAAGCAGTGGGCATTATTAAAAGTGGCTGAGAACTCGTTGGAAGGTTCAGCACTCATTGGTCCTGGACCTTTAGGGGCAAACATAAAATAATTACTATATCCGATCACACATCTCTTACCCATATAACCAGCTATTTGAGCATTTGAAACGGAAACTGCTAAAAGAAAAAACAATAAATAGACAAGGCGCATATTATTTAGGATTTTTTGAAACGTGCATTAATGAATTATAAACAAATGATGTGATCAAATCAGTGTTATCTTTTGATTTGGTGTAACGTGTTTCATATTTCATTACCTCACCTGTTTCAAGATTAAATAAAATAAAAAAATAAGTATTGTGTGAACTACGGCTCTTTTCATTGTAAATACCTGACCAAGCCAAAAACTTAGTTCCATATTTTTCGATCAATTTATTCGTTTCATCCGTTCCAACAATTAGTTCATCTGAATTATCGCCATGATTAAAACGTTCGGTCAACCAATCGTTTAAAATACTATTCAAATTATAACGATCCATATCTGAGGTCGTCATATTTTTTGTTCCGATCATTTCATATTGCAATTTCAACTTATCGGCACATTTCTTTTGAATCTCTCCCAATTTCACTTGTTTTTCCTCTGACACAAAATAGTTTACAACATTATTTCCTCCGATTGTTTTCACATTCATATAAAAAGGTTCTAAAAACAATACTTTCTCAACACCCAAAAGCGTATACTTATCCTTATTTTGTTTGGCTAGCTGATCTTCAATCTTCTTACGTTCTTTATATGTTAAATTATCCTTTTTCACTTCCTCTTTACGTGTCAAACCTCTCGCCGCTTTCGTATATCGCTTCACAAATTCAGGATCCTGAAGTAAACCCACAAAGGCATATTTGGTAAAATTCTCTTCTGTTTGTATCTCGAACTTTTGCTGCTGCTTTTTTATCTTAGAATACTTACTTTCTTCAATCGTACTATCAACAATGGCAACAACAACCTTTGCGGTGTCCATCGCGAGCAATTGTGCTTTTGATGACTTTGCAAAATCGTTCAGATATAATTGATTTGAATTTACCATTTCAGAAAACAAACTATCAGAAAGGATTGACAAAACAAGATCATTCGGATTTTTCTTGTACGCTTTGTAGGTATATGATAATGCGATTGTATTCAGTTCTTTTGAATCCAGGTTATCTAACAGGTAATAAACCCGTTGAGAGGCACCTTCGATTTTTTCAAAATCCGGAATCGAATAACTTTTAGAGGAAAGTCGAGCATTATTTGCATCGCTAGAAAGATACTTTGATTTATAACGACTGCCACCGGATTTACTTATTGCTATATTATAGAGTGATTTCGCAACAATTTTTTTTAAATAAACATTTTCAGGATATTTCTCTAAAAGAATATACGCGGCATAAATCGCATTGATATAATCTCTGTCGATTAGATACAATCTGCATGATTCAAAACGAGCAATCTCTCTTACTTTCTTAAATTCTTCTTCGGAAACAATATATTTTTTGCGGCTGGATTCATCAGCAACGATAAGATCTGCTTCAACAGCACCACGTCTTTTCCTGATATTGGGATGTGTACTTTTTGAATCATCATAGTCATCATTCGATTTGATCTCAGAGGTTTTTTTCAGATAAAAAGTATCAGGAAGAATTAAAAACTCATCTTCAAAAAACGACTTTTTAAACTCTACCAATTCAAAAGGGAGATAGGAATACTGCAACACATCAAAAGCTCCGTTTAAAGCTTTTATGCTATAACCCGACCCTTTAATACGAACTAAACCTTCCACATCCGCCTCAGATTCATTGTCTTTAGAAAAACGGTATTTTGCGATATTACGGGCCTCGTATGATCCGGTTTCGTAATTACTTGTTCCTCGATCTAATTTAATATTTTCAAGATATTGATTTACAGAATGTTTTTTAACTACATGCGTAATTTCATGAGAAAGAACATAAGCAAGTTGGGCTTCATTTTCAAGCTGGGCTAATAGACCCGCATTAATAAAAATAAAACCTTTATCAAAAGCATGTGCGTTTACGTCAGGTGATTTTGTAACATAAACATGTATCTGTTTTCTGAGTTCAGGGTCATTCTTTAATAATTCATCTGCAACTTTATTCACATAATTCCCAAGTGCATCATTAATCAAAACATCACCGCTCAATAGCAAGTCTCTCAAATAATAATTACTTGAAATAATAAATTGTTCCTTGGCAATGCGGTCTGTTCCGTATCCGATCGTTTTCAGATCTTCTTGAGATAATGCACGCGCCGTCTTCAGGAATTCTTCCGGAAGATCCCCAGATGATTTCAATGGAATATAATCCGAGTCATATTGACCATAAATTACATTTGAAAACAACAATGCGATCATTCCGACCATCGCCGATTTTCTAAAAATTGATTTATTCATTTCGTATAATATATTTAATTGGGCACGAAAAAACGATTTTATATTTTATTTAATATCAATTGAAAAAAGCATATTTTTTTTCTTTTTTCTTTCTACAGCAACAAGATTATTTTTTCTACCATCAATAAATTTACGGGTATAAAAATTTGTTTCATATTGTGCTGCTTCCCCCATGTTGTGTTTGGTCACATTCCCTTTTTCATCAATTTCTATTCCGGCAATATATCCACCTCTTCTGTTCAAATGAACACGAGGAGCTTCGTTTTCTTTCAGATCAAAATTTTCAAGATGATCTATATAAAATATATGAACACTGTTACCTTTTACTGCAGATGAGATTGAAAGACCTTCACCAGCCGCATCATTAGCATGTTGGCGTTTCGGTATTTTTTTTACCCAAACAAGCTTCCCTGCAGGATCTATGTTAAATACAAATATGTCGTTTGCATACGTGTCATATGTTGTAGTGGTGGTTTTACCGTTGTAATGCGTGCTTACCACAACATAGTAAATTTCGGAAACAATAATCGTGGAACCATTGTCTAAAAAATGAATTTTATTAATCTCCAGATTACTTATTCCCAAATCTTTCTTTTCATTTCCTTCATTCTTCTTTTCTTTTTTCTCCAACTGCTCTTTCTGCCTGTCTGTCATGAATGATTTAATAAGATCTGATGGGATTTCATAATAACCACCACCCAATTTCGTAAACTTTCCACTCGTTGCATCCAATTTTACCATAAAGGCACCATCGGTTGAAGGATTCCCCTTTTTGGAATAGAAACCGGCAACAACAATATTATTTGTTTTATCTTCATACAAATAAGTATCTGTTAACGTATAGTCTTCCAATTTCAATTCGATTATCTTCGGTCCTTTTTTATCTTTTTGATATACTAAAATTTCAAAATGAGAATCACTGCCTCTTTGGTCCGAATCGCTAACACGAATTAAATAATACAATTTTCCATCATTAGAAACCTGATAATCCAATCTTGTCATTCTCGCTTCGCTATAGGGCATTTCATATTCGCCACCCCAAAGTTCTTTCATGTTTTCATCAAACATATAAAAGCCTAATTCCTCTTTATTCAACTTATCGTTTCTCTCTTTATTGAAAAGAATATATTTATAGAATATTTTGGACTTATCGTTTGAAGTTGAACCGGAATAACCTCTCGAGCCTCCGATAATACCTCTGGATGATTGGAACATTTTTATAGGTTGTCCGGTAACCTCTAACGTTGAAGGTGAAAATTCAACGGCAGACATTCCTTCCGACTTTGTTTCTCTGAACACTTCACGCACTAGGATGTATGATTTTTTATTCATTACAACCACTCTATCAAAATATGATTTTTTATTTGAAAAGAGCGCTTTTACAGTCGCTGTAGTGCTGCTTGAAAGAGACAGATCACTATTAAATAACTGGAAGCCAATCTTATCTAATTTCTCGCCTTTTGCATAGGTCAACAGAACATCTCCGTTTGTATAAGGATTTGTTTGTGACAAAGGCAAACCCTTACTATCGACAAATTCAGCTGAACTTCTGATCGTATAAGGTGTTTTTTGAGCAGAAACGACCATGCCCAATAATAGAAAAAGAAGGAAGAAAGAGTTAATTAATTTTATTTTCATAAGAGTTTTTTATTTTATCACAAGATAAAAAAAAAACCCGCTCCAATAACATTGGAGCGGGATAAAAGTTATTTTTAAAAATATTATTTTTTCATCGCTTTCATCATAGACGTACCAACCACTTTACCAGCTTTCGCGTAACATTCTTTGATTGTATTTGTTGGATCAAAATCCCAATCGCTACCACCCATCAATACTCCTTGAGCAGTTAATAAACCCTTTGCCATTACTTTTCCTGTAGAAGACTCAACCCAAGAAATTTCATATCTGCAAAATGGATTTTGCTTCATTATACCGATATTAAAACCTGGCTCTGTCATTACCGTTTTAACAACAATGGTGTATTTTGCATCTTTGGTATTTTTAGCAGCAACTGCACCTGTTTTACCTTTGAACAACATTTTATTCACCAATTCGTCAAACATCGGCTCATAAACTGCACTTCTGTTATTTACCCATTTCTCAGCCCAACGATCACCTTTTCCAGGTTGTTTTTCATTGCCTTTAGCAATTTTTTCGCTTTTGTATTCTGCTTCTGACTTTTTACCAACCATCATTCCATCATAATTGTACTCAATATTGATCTTTGTTTCTCCGGCAAGAAATGTTAATTTCTTATCACCTTCTATAATTTTTTGTGCATCCACATTACTAGCAAGGGCTAAAAACCCAACGATAGCGAACAATTTGATTTTTTTCATAGGAATTATTTTTTTGTTTGTTTTTTAAATTTAGTTGATACAAATGTATTAAAATATCGAATTGAATTATAATATATACGGAAAATTATCGCCTGTCAAAAAACACTACCGGTTTTCTGCTTAATTCAGGAAATTGAATTTTATTGATCACATCAACAGCTTCAAATTTTACTTGAGGAGCCACACGTAATTTCGCCCTAAAATGATCTTTTATGTCTTTCTCAAAATTTTCAGGAATTTTTTCACAACCAATACGGATAAGAATTTCATCGGTACCGATCTCGTTCGTATATACTTCCACAACATAATTGCTAACTCCTTCAATATTGTTTAAGATATCATATAATGCTGGCGGATAAAGTGTAGTTCCCTTGTATTTGATCATCTGCTTTCTTCTACCAACAATTGGTCCTAGACGAATGGTCGTCCTGCCGCAACTGCAAGGTGCTGTGTAATGCGAACAAAGATCTCCTGTTTTGAAACGCAGCAAGGGCATACCTTCCACCCCGAGCGTGGTAATAGTTACCTCCCCAGGATCACCTTCCGCCACCGGATTATTGTTTTCATCTAAAAACTCTACGATCACTAACTCAGGATGATGATGACCGCCATTCTCGGCTGCACACTCTGTAAATGCAGCACTCATCTCGGTACTGGCGTATGTTGAATACAACTTAATATCCCATTTATCCCTAATGCGTTGACCCAGTGTGGTCAAACTAAAATCTTCGTTTCGCAAGGATTCACCGATACAAATTGCTTTATTAATCGATGACTTTTTATAATCGATACCATTTGCTTCGGCATATTCAATCAATTTCAATAAAAAGGAAGGCACCGTAACAAATGCAGTTGGATTAATCCGATTGATCGTATCCCATTGCAATTCAGGAATTCCACCTCCTACCCGGACAACACCCGCACCTAATTTACGGATCCCTAAAAAATAGGCTAGTCCGGCCATAAAACGTTTATCCAGCGTTGTCATCAATTGAAAAACATCATCACTGGTTGAATCAGCGCACTCAAGAGAGATACATTCATTGTAAGCTAATCGATCCAAATCTTTGTCGGTCATCGGAAACAATACAGGATCGCCTAATGTTCCTGATGTGGTAATGTAATCGATTATTTTACTTGGAGGAACACAAATAAAATCATCGTTACGGTTTTGAATATCGTCTTTTGTTGTGACAGGAATTCTCTGAAGATCCTCCAATGTTTTGATCTTTGAAATATCGATCTTTTCCTTTTCAAATAATTCGGCATAAAATTTCGAACGCTCAGAGACATACTGTAACAATGAAGACAGCTGTGTTTCCTGATACTTTTTTTGTTCTGCTAATGATTTGGTTTCTATGTTCGGTATCATATACGAATAAACTTATTAAACGTCATTCCTTGCTACGACAAGGAATCTTTATATCATTGACTCTGCTCCCAATTGGGAGATCCCGTGTCGTAGCAAGGGATGACAGTAAAAAAACACCGCTTCGTAAAAGTCTACGAACTAACAACTAAACACTACTAACTATCCTTCCAGAACAACAGTTGCCATAGCTAAATCCTTAACATGTGATAATGAAACATGAATGATCTTAATATTTTTATCTTTTATGATCTCCGCAGTTGTTCCAATAATATTCAAGGTAGGTTTTCCTAATTCATCATTCACAACTTCAACTTCATTGAAAGCCATTCCACCTCGCCATCCGGTTCCAAGCGCTTTAAAAAAGGCCTCCTTAGCAGCAAACCGGGCGGCAAAACTTTCCGCTTTATTAACTTTTGTTTCACAATACGTGATCTCAGTATGTGAAAACACCTTCTCTTTAAAGCTATTATTCTCAATGCTTTTAGCAATTCGATGTACTTCGGCAATATCTGTTCCTATTCCTATGATCATTACGGATTAATTTTCTGAATGTCCACAATACTATTTACAATCGCTTCTTTATCCTGAGCGGTTGTAATTTCTTTTGTCAAAGCTAAATTATAATATTTTAAGGCTTCAGAAACATTCTTTTGATCCCTGAAGTAATTACCTAGAATAAAATAAGTTTCAAAATATTCGGGGTTACAATGTATGAAGGTTGCAATTGTTTTTGCATCAATTCCGCCCTTTAGCTCCTGCTTGTGTTTTAACTGAAATGCATCTCGCATTAGTTTGTAGGCTTTAAACTTCCGAAATTCAACAGAGTATAAAAATGGATCAGCGGGGATTGTCAATTCCTTTTCATAAAATTCCTTTTTTGTTTTCAAGATCGGAGCTTCAACAAAAACTTTATTCAAATCATAGCAAACAAATTGACCTAACTGAAATGGATTCGTAGAGATCCACATTTGCAATTTTGCAGGTTTAAAAATAACAGAATGATGCGCAATAAGTTGGTTCAAGGCTTTTTCATTTCCCATACCGATATTTTCTTCCTTCTGCCCTTTTTGATTTCTCAATATGGAGGCGGCATCCGCAACTGTCATCCTCGAAGATTGCTCAACTAATTTTGTTAAATGTTTTAAGCGATAATTAGATGAACTTTTCTCTATATTACTTTGATTTATTAAATCAGTTTCAAAGGCTTTACTTTGATAATGATTCGCACAGATAATATAATTCGACTTTTCAGCTTGAAATAATTCTGTTTTTGATGGCGTCTTTTCGATTGTCGCTGTTTTTTTATCCGCAAGTGATCCGATCAAAATTGATTCTGAAACAAATGTTTTCCTTTTTTTTGCAATCGCATATGCTTCATCAATATTTTTGGCATATTGCAAAATTTCACGTACTAAAATAGAAATGGGCATTGCAGCACTCGTTGGTATCTCCGACTTAGATGCATTGATAGTAACAGTTAATCCTTTCTCATTCATTCCGGAAACCGTTCCAATCATACCAGCCCAAGAGATCATCATGAGCTTATAACCGGTTGTTGGCTTTACGATATTGATCAGTTTATCTTCCGCGAAAGCATCACCCACATAAAAATCAAAATTTCTTCCAATCAACAACGTCCCGTCATCGGTTTTATCAGCCCAAGCTCCAAAAGAAGTACAGCCAACTACCATGTTTTTATCCTGCAATGCATGCCCGATATCATGTGCTGCGTGATAGTTCAGCATCCTGTAATACTTTGGTCCGATAAAATCGAATTGATCAGATGCAGATAGCGATTCACCATATATTTCCAACTTATATTCTTCCGGAATATAGTGATCGAGGTTACGGTTAAAAAAGGCAATAAAAAACTTAAGATAATTAAGCATTCCCTGGGAGGGGATCATCTTTTTGAGTTGTCCGACAAATGCAATTTCTTGTTTTTCTGCCAACTCTTTATTCAACTTCCCTTCTATCACGCCTCTTTCAAATCCATCGCCTTCAACATAGATCTCCCACAATCCTGTTTCACTTTTTTTTATCCAATTATTTTTAATCGAATAGAAATCCGGAGCAAGTTCGGTACGCGTCAACTTCAATAGCTCTCGATTAGGAACAGAAGGCGTTTTAATAGTAACCGCAATGATAAACCAAAAAAGCAGAAGAAATAGACTATCCGCCACTACAAAAAAGGAAAAGAATAACCAGCGTAAAAGTCGTTTAAGAGTATCCATTTTTATTTACAATACTACAAAGATATGAATAATACCAGGTTGCCCTACTCTATTTCAATCCTATTTATTCCTCCTGCCCTGCTCAAAAAAAACAGTCCGAAAGATCGCTTTCCTTTCATTAATTCAGGAAGTCATCCAGCAAACAGAATCGAGCACAACAAAGAGCATTCTAAAAAAAAGGAAACTATTTTATCGGAAAATAAATCAATAAAAATCAAGGGACGACAATTCGAACACTTCAAAAATTCAATTTAACGGTTTATCTATGCAAAAAAACAGTATTTTTAGTTCTGGTAAAAAGCATGAAAAGCAATTCTATGGATAAAAATTTAAATTTGGCGGCTATGCGACCACATTCCGATCACGACGCTCGTGAAGTGATGCAGCGAATGAAGAATGACCCTTTATTTATGCAATTGATTAAGTATATCTGGCCTGACATGACGCAGGAAGAAGCTTTTGAAAAGGCCGATAAGGTGAATAAAAACATTGATTTCCAACTCGAATTCATGCATCAGGCAATCCGTACTATTCTAGAACGGTCATCGGCCGGACTATCATGCAGCGGTTTTGAAAACTTAGATCCTAACAAGGCCTATCTCTTTATCGCAAATCACCGCGACATTCTGCTTGATTCTGCAATTCTTCAAGTTCTGCTGGTTGAACAGGGATTCAAAACTACGGAGATCTCTTTCGGCGACAACCTTATGCAAGGTGGCTTTTTTAACGATTTCGGAAAATTGAATCGTATGTTCACAGTGATTCGTGAAGGGAACAACAGGGAATTATACGAGATGTCGCTAAAATTATCGACTTATATCCGTAACACAGTGGTTGAAAAAAATGTTTCCGTTTGGATCGCACAGCGGAACGGCAGAACCAAAGATGGCAGTGACTTTACACAAAATGGTTTAATAAAAATGCTGAACCTAAGCGGTGGAGAAAATTTCACTGAAAGCGTGAAACAACTAAATATTGTGCCGCTTAGCATTTCTTATGAATACGAACCTTGTGACGGCTTGAAAGTACAGGAAACGTATCTATCATCAGTACATTCGAAATATTTGAAAGCACCGGGAGAAGACTTGAACAGTATCATTTCAGGTATAAAACAACAAAAAGGTCGGATTCACATGCATGCTGGCATGCCAATAGAAAAAGAATTGATTGAAATAGAAAAGAAAAAGAACGAGAACGAAAAGATCAAAGAATTGGCAGCCGTTATCGATGAGCAGCTATACACTAATTACCATTTATGGCCTCTAAATTACATAGCCTCTGATATCGCTAGCGAATCGGACGAATATCGCGCCTTTTATACCGAGACAGAGCGGGAAAATTTTATTGCCTACATCAAACAAAAAACAGCAAAACTGCAAGGTGATGATCTTGCCATGTTTAACCTTTTTATTGCGATGTATTCAAATCCGCTGAAGTCAAAAAAAATGTCTCCGAAGCAATTATCATAAAATTTATTTATACAAATGAGTTTCATATCATTTTAAATACAGAACAGAATTTAAATACTGATCTTTTAAAATTTAGAAAAAAACAAATCATGAAATTAGAAAATTACGCACAAGGAAAATGGATCGCAGGTGAAGGAGATGGTCAAACACTATACAACGCGATCACTGGTGAAGCCATTACATCAGCAAGCAGCAAGGGATTAGATTTTAGCGGGATGATGGATTATGCCCGAAAAGTAGGCGGACCGGCATTACGAAAACTAACATTTCAGGAGAGAGGATTAATGTTAAAAGCATTAGCCATGCACCTTCAATCAAAAAAAGAACAATTTTACAATGTAAGCTGGGCAACTGGAGCAACCCGCTCAGACAGCTGGGTAGATATTGAAGGAGGAATCGGAAATTTATTTACTTACGCCAGTTTACGCAGACAATTTCCGAATGAAACTTTTTGTTTAGATGGTGATGCAGCGAAGCTAAGTAAAAATGGAACATTTATCGGTCACCACATTTGTGTTCCAAAAGAAGGTGTTGCCATTCATATTAATGCCTTTAATTTCCCTGTTTGGGGGATGCTCGAAAAAATTGCAGTGAATTTATTAGCGGGTGTTCCGGCTATTGTTAAACCCGCAACCGTAACCTCTTTCTTAACAGAAATTGTAGTAAAAGAAATTGCAGCGTCTAAGATTCTACCCGAAGGTGCGTTGCAACTTATCTGCGGAAGCGCGAATGGAATATTAGACCATGTCGAATCACAAGACATCGTTACATTTACAGGTTCTGCGAGCACCGGAATGATGCTAAAATCTCATCCGAGATTGATTCAGGAAGCTGTTCCATTTAACATGGAAGCAGATTCATTGAACTGCTGTGTTTTAGGAACAGATGCTGTTCCCGGGACTGCAGAATTCGATATTTTTATTAAAGAGGTGCAAAGAGAAATGACAACAAAAGCAGGACAAAAATGTACTGCGATCCGAAGAATCATTGTACCTGAAAAGTTAGTGGAAGATGTGCAGATTGCCTTAGGAAAAAGGCTTGCATCTACAATAATTGGTGATCCGAATACGGAAGGTGTAAGAATGGGTGCTCTAGCGGGAAAATCACAATTAAAAGAGGTTGCGGAAAAAGTAATGCAGCTTTCGAAAACACAAGAAATTGTTTTTGGTGATCTGGAAAAATTTGAAGTAATTGGTGCAGATAAAAACAAAGGAGCTTTTATGTCGCCGATTTTATTTTTGAATTCCGATCCGTTCAAATTCCAAGATTGTCATAATTTAGAAGCATTTGGTCCTGTAAGCACCATCATGCCTTACAATACGATTGCAGATGCAATTGAATTAGCAAAAATGGGGAAAGGTTCACTCGTTTGTTCGATTATTACAGGTGATGATAAAATAGCAAAAGAATTTGTGATCGGTGCAGCATGCATGCACGGAAGAATATTGGTACTGAATGCTGATTGCGCAAAAGAAAGCACTGGACATGGCTCACCGATGCCTTTACTTACCCATGGGGGACCAGGCCGTGCAGGTGGCGGAGAAGAGATGGGTGGAAAACGTGGCGTATTTCATTATTTACAACGCACCGCCATCCAAGGTTCTCCTACCACACTTTCAAACATTACGAACAATTATCAATACGGTTCTAAATATATCCTGAACGATATTCACCCTTTCAAACGCTACTTTGAAGAGCTCGTTATCGGAGAAACATTGATCACCGAAAAACATAAAGTAACGCTCGAAAACATAGAAGCTTTCGCTGAATTGAGCGGAGATAAATTTTATGCACACATGGATGCGAATTCGTTAGAAGGAACAATTTTTACTGGACGAGTTGCACATGGATACTATATCTTATCAAGAGCTGCCGGTTTATTTGTTGATGCACCAAAAGGTCCAGTTATGTTGAACTATGGAATTGATGAGTGCCGTTTCACGAAGCCTGTTTATCCAGGCGCAGAAATTGGTGTCCGGTTTACTTGTAAAGAAAAAATTGATCAGGAGAAAAAATCGGAAGAAGACATCGCAAAAGGAATTGTAAAGTGGCTAGTAGATGTTTATGATGAAACAGGTGAGACCGTCGCTATCGCTACAATTCTAACAATGGTTAAAAAGAAAAATCAAGACTAATTGTTAAGAAAATTGATGCCGAATCGTCGATAAATTTTTCTAAATAATTTAAAAGCCTTCCTCAAAGTTCCTATTTTGTGGTCAGGAAATAAGATTTTAAAGGTTTGACGTTCAATAATAGTATAAGGTAGAGATACATTGAAAATAGAATCACAAAAAAGACTCCGCCGAAATTACAAAGCACTAAATATCAACAAGTTAAAATGTAATATCAGGAGGCTTTGGAAATAGTGACGGATTTCAGCATCTCATTTTAAAGAAATAAGACCGGGAAAATAGATATAAAGGGTACAGACAAGGGAATCTAAAAAGACATAAAATATTGACTATCAATTAGTTATTATATTTAAAACCTATTTAAACCTCATTAATAAGATTCATCCAAAAATCAAGGTGTTCGTCTACACTTTTTCAACAGTCATAGGTGGCTGTAAATCAATTGTCTAAATAATCATTTGTTAATAACTACGAACGCATATACTTCGTATCTTTACAGTCCATCAATCTAAAAGAGCATGTTTGAGATTTTGAAGAGTTTTGAATCAAAGTATGGTCACCTTAAGAAAAAAGGTTTGACAATTGAAGGATTAGCAATGGTTGACGTGAAAAAAAAGAAACACGTTATTAAGATTAGCAGACCGTTAATTTTTGATAATCGTTTGTTACCAAAAAAATTCGAAGGATTGGATATCAAAACAAACATCAAACTAAATGATGATATGCCAAGTGAATTTAAAGTTGACAGAACTCAACCTGATTGGCATAAGACACAATACATTTGGGCTCCTGAGCGATTTGAGAAATATGTTGATCGTTGTGAAAAAGAATTAAAATCTCAACTGAACAGCCCACAAATGACGAAACAAGAACTATTAGATGCTTTGTGTTTCGGCAACTTTGAAGAGCACAAATTAAAAAGCCTGCAATTGATCAAAGAAGGTAAATTGCCTGCTTATCACGAGAACTAATTGGATTAAAATAAGGGTTAAACATTAGTTTAATTGAGCACTAAGAGAAATTCTTAGTGCTTTTTTATTTTATATATTTACAAACGAAAATCAATAACTACAAAATCTATGGAAGGGCATATCAAATCGCAGCTGGCAAACGGAATTGCTACAATAACATTTTTTCACCCTCAAAGTAATTCAATGCCTGGAGCATTGCTAAGACAGCTGGCAGAAGAAATTACAAAAGCAGGACACGATACAGCAATAAAAGTGATCATTATACAAAGCGAAGGCGATAAAGCTTTTTGTGCAGGTGCTTCATTCGATGAATTAATTTCCATTAAAGATCTGGAAACCGGAAAAAAATTCTTTTCAGGTTTCGCAATGGTAATAAATGCGATCCGAACGGCTCCAAAATTTGTGATTGCCCGCGTTCAGGGAAAAGCAGTTGGCGGAGGAGTTGGAATCGCATCGGCAGCAGACTATACCTTAGCCTTAGACACCGCTTTCGTAAAACTTAGTGAACTCGCTGTCGGCATAGGACCATTTGTGGTTGGTCCGGCTGTGGAACGCAAAATTGGAACATCTGCATTCACCTCCTTATCTATAAATGCAACAGAATGGCAAACGGCCGGCTGGGCGAAAGAAAAAGGATTGTATGTCGATATTTTTAAAACAACAGTAGAAATGGATACAGCAATCACTGCTCTTGCGGATAAACTTTCTAAATCAAATCCCGAAGCAATGGCAATGCTTAAGAAAGCATTCTGGAGAGGAACAGAAAATTGGGACACGCTATTGATCGAACGTGCAGAGATGAGTGGAAAATTAGTATTATCTGAATTCACCATCAATGCGATAAATAAATTTAAAGCAAAAGCATAATCAATTATAAATTGGAAAATTAAAAACGTCTGCGTAAATAGTGATTATCCTTCAAATGCAAAAACGATTAAATAAATACATTAGCGAAACAGGTACCTGCTCTAGAAGAGAAGCTGACAAACTGATTGAACAAGGAAGGGTAACCGTGAATGGAAACATACCAGAACTCGGAACAAAAGTCTCGGATGCGGACGACATTACCATTGATGGAAAACCAATAAAATCAAAGGAGAAAGCAATATATATCGCATTCAACAAACCTCCCGGAATCACTTGCACAACAGACCTGAAAGACAAAGACAACATCATTGAGTTTATAAATCATCCGAAACGTATTTTTCCTATCGGTAGATTAGACAAGCCTTCAGAAGGATTACTATTTATGACGAATGATGGAGATATTGTAAATAAAATATTACGTGCCGGCAATAATCATGAAAAAGAATATCTAGTAATGGTAGACAAACCCATTGTTCCTGACTTTATTCAAAAAATGGCCAATGGAATCGATATTGGTGATGCGGTGACAAAAAAATGTTTCGTAAAACAAGAAGCCGCTGATAAATTCAGAATCATTTTAACGCAAGGCTTAAACCGGCAGATCAGAAGAATGTGTGACGCATTAGACTATAAAGTATACAAGCTGCAACGAATAAGAATAATGAACGTTACGCTGAATGGTATCAATTCGGGTGGATGGAGATATTTAAGCAATGAAGAAATAAATACAATAAACAAACTTGTTGCAAACTCCAGTAAAACGGAAGAAGCATCTATAATTGATGATTCAGAAGACTAAGTAGTACTTTTCGAAGCGTTATTAATTAACATCCGATTTTAATAAATTATGAACGACAATAAATTATTCAAGCTGTTTCTCAAAGTAGCTTTTGCGGAAGGGATCTCCTACCTGATACTACTTTTAATTGCTATGCCTTTAAAATATTTCATGGATATGCAAACACCCGTAAGAGTTGTAGGTATGCTACACGGAGTATTGTTTATTGGATTTTGTATTTTACTTTTGGCCTCAACCATAAAATATAAATGGTCAATTAAAATTGCAACACTTGGCTTTCTATTATCCTTTGTGCCTTTCGGAACATTCTATCTGGAAAGGATTTTAAAAAAAGGATAGTTTTTTGTCGCTTCGAGTTCGACCGAAGGGAGAGTATCGAGAAGTGTTGGTAACTCAAAGGTCGCTTCGAGTTCGACTGAAGGGAGCGTATCGAGAAGTATTGGAGTTCTAAATGTTCTCGATACGTTCCTGCGGAACACTAGAACTGACAAATCGTTAAAAGGAACACTCGAACGGAAATTTCCCTATTTCGATACTTCCATTTTAATTTTTCGCCCTTTGATTTTCTCCTCTTTCACTGCAACTAATAGCTGTTCGATCTTATCGCGTTTAACAGCAGCATAAGAAGAAAAATCAAGTACTTCGATAAGTCCTAAGTCGTCTTTTTGTAATTTGCCTTTTTGCAAAAGCATTCCGACAATGTCCATTTTATTGATCTTGTCCTTTTTTCCTGCTGCTATATAAAGTGTGCACCATAGCGTATTTTCAGGGATTTTATTTCCCGAAGGCACTGTCTCTAAACCGGGAGTATCTTTAATAAATACCGGAACAAATTCTCCTTCCCCTAAAAGCAGGTAAGCGGTTCCTTTTGCATTCATTCTTGCTGTTCTTCCGTTTCGGTGAATAAATACATCTTCTGTATGCGGCAACTGAAAGTGAATTACATTTTGTATTTCCGGAATATCTAATCCGCGTGAAGCAAGATCTGTGGTAATCAAGATCTGATTTGTTCCGTTTCTGAATTTTATCAAGGCACGTTCTCTGTCCTCCTGCTCCATTTTTCCATGAAAAGTTCCGTGAAATAAACCTTTCTCCAATAGTAAAGCGCTTATTCTGTCTACAGCATCACGGTGGTTGCAAAATACGAGTGTCGCTGTATTTCCCAATTTACAAATCAAAGAAAATAAGGCATCGATCTTATCTTTTGTTTCTGCTTTTACAATTTTTAGTTTTAATCCTTCTGCTTTAACAGGCGTTTTACTCAAAAAATTAATTTCAACAGCATCATGAAGACCGGCAAAATCGGGAATCGAATTCATTTTTGTTGCGGAAGTGAGCATTCGCTTTTGCAAATTCTTTAGGTAATAAATTATGAAGGACATGTCTTCCTGAAAACCAAATTCCAATGCTTTATCAAACTCATCCAATACCAAGGTATGAATGGAAACTGTATTTATATTTTTATTCCGGATATGAAATGCCAATCTTCCCGGTGTTCCAATCAATACTGCCGGTGCTTCTCCTAGACTATTCCTCTCCGTTTTTGTGGAATGTCCGCCATACGTACAATTCACCTTAAATCCGGTTTGCATTTGTTTAAATACTTGTTCAATTTGAATAGCCAGCTCACGGGAAGGAACAATCACCAATGCCTGAATGCCTTCTTTACTTTTATCCAATGAATTTAAAATAGGCAATAGAAAACCTAAGGTTTTACCTGAACCGGTAGGGGACAGTAATACTATATCCGTTGATTTCTTTGCCGCTTCTATCGTTGCTAATTGCATTTCATTTAAGGAGGCAATTTTCAAATTCTCCAACACTTTTGGTATCATACTACTCATTTTATTTTTTTGCAAAGGTAAGGTATTTATTGGGCTTGAAAGATTTACTTACGACATTACACTTAATCATTTCACACCAAAATAAAAAAAATTATTTTTAATTATAAGAAAAATCATCTTGCATAGCTCATAAAAAAGAACAATGAAAAAACAATACAATTTAAATTTCACTTTTCTACAACTTGTGCTCTTTTACTTTATATGCCTGCAGTTATTGCCAGGTATAAAAGAAGTAAGTCCTGCAAGCTGCCAATATCAAATTAATCAACGACACCATTAAAGAATTGATTTAAAACGGATAGGAATTGGAGATACAATTCTGCGTTGAATTCTATTCTGAATCCGGAGTTTAAAAAGTATATAAACCAGCAGGAATACAAGTCTACAACCATATCAATAAATTGGAAATGGGCTGTTATGAAATTTTCAGCTACCCGAAAGTCTTTTAGAGACAATTCACACTCTACCAGATGGATTGCGAAACCCTTCTGAAAGAAATTGAAACTAAAAAAAAATTTATCGATGAACTTCCTGATCTGATTCAAAATACAATAAATTCTATCTCTAAAAATTGAATAGTTCAAGTTCCGTAAACCATCCATAAAAGCAAACATTTATTTGCAAAAAAGCAATATTTCAGAATTATATTCTGTCAATATTAATTTTCTTGGAATTTAAAGTAAATAATTTTACATTTAACTATACTATTATTGGGTTCATCTAATTTTTAGGGCAGCTTCAATAACAATCGATTAATATTATAGTAAAATTATATTAACAGTATCAAGACATGGCGGACGCAACAACTGATAAAAAAAGAAAAATAAATTCATCCATTGATGAAACTATTTTATTAAAAGCATTTGAGTTAATCTGCACAGCCAAAGCGATGGCTGAATTATATGAAGAAAATAAAGAAGTGACCGCAAAATATGTTCACGCTACTTCCCGCGGTCACGAAGCAATTCAGCTAGCCGTTGGTCTGCAATTATTACCACAGGATTTCCTTTCCGCCTATTACCGTGACGACAGTATGCTGCTTGGAATAGGGATGCAGCCATATGAATTAATGCTTCAGCTATTAGCAAAACGCGATGATCCTTTTTCCGGTGGCCGAACGTATTATTGTCATCCCAGTTTAAAAAGAGATGACATGCCGAAAATACCAATGCAATCATCCGCAACAGGTATGCAAGCGATCCCTACGACAGGTGTTGCAATGGGTATTCAATATTTGGAGAAACAAAATTTACTTCCCGACTATGGGAACAACAAACCGATTGCAGTTTGTTCATTAGGCGATGCATGTATCACTGAAGGAGAAGTTGCAGAAGCCTTTCAAATGGCAGTTTTAAAAAAGATGCCGATCCTTTACGTGGTGCAGGATAACGAATGGGATATTTCTGCCAATGCAAAAGAAATTCGTGCACAAGATGCTACCGAATATGCAAAAGGATTTAAAGGATTAGAAACAAGAACCATTGATGGAACCGATTTTGAAAAATCATACAA
Organism: Chitinophaga pinensis; assembly: GCA_945885475.1. GTDB lineage: Bacteria > Bacteroidota > Bacteroidia > 2-12-FULL-35-15 > 2-12-FULL-35-15 > 2-12-FULL-35-15. The sequence continues at coordinate 80,667 of CAMCYR010000005.1, read as the reverse complement.
CACTGTTAAGGAAGTAATCGCGATCATCCGAAAGGAACGCAGACCTTTTTTAATTCATGCTAAAGTTCCTTTGTTGAACCACCATACATCAGGCGTTCGCAAAGAATGGTACCGCGATGATTTGGAAGAAGCACAAAAGCGTGATCCATTCCCAAGATTACGCAATCAATTGATTGTTGCAGGATTTGATGTTTCGGAATTGGAAGCAATAGAACGTTCAGCGAAGGAAAAAGTAGAAAACGATTATCAAAAAGCATTACTTGCTGAAGATCCGCGACCGGAGGATTTATTTGATCACGACTTCGCTCCTACTCCTGTTACAGAAGAAAAAGGTGAACGTGAACCTGCAGGAAAAGAAAAAACCGTAATGGTAGATTCTGCGCTGTTTGCAATTCGTGAATTAATGGCTAAACATCCTGAATGTTTATTGTACGGACAAGATGTTGGAGGTAGATTGGGTGGCGTATTCCGCGAAGCAGCTACACTGGCACAAACATATGGTGATCACCGCGTTTTTAACACACCCATACAGGAAGCTTTTATTATAGGGAGCACTGTCGGGATGAGTGCAGCCGGCTGCAAACCAATTGTTGAAGTTCAGTTTGCTGATTATATATGGCCGGGCTTAAATCAATTGTTTACAGAAGTGAGCCGCTCTTGTTATTTATCGAATGGAAAATGGCCGGTAAGCGCAATCATTCGCGTGCCAATTGGTGCGTATGGAAGTGGCGGACCATATCATTCATCAAGCGTTGAAAGTATCCTAACAAATATTCGTGGTATAAAAATTTGTTATCCCTCAACAGGTGCCGATCTCAAAGGATTAATGAAAGCGGCCTACTATGATCCGAATCCCGTTATCATGCTCGAACATAAAGGATTGTATTGGAGCAAAATAAAAGGAACAGAAGATGCTAAAACAATCGAACCGGATGAAGACTATATCATTCCGTTTGGAAAAGCAAGAATGGTTCAAACTGTTGATGCGAAAAAAGAAAAAGGTTCAATAACAATCATCACCTATGGAATGGGTGTATATTGGGCAAAAAATGCGTCCAAAGAATTCCCTGACCAAATTGAAATTGTTGATCTAAGAACTTTAAATCCATTAGATGAAGAAACAATTCTTTCATCCGTAAAAAAGCACGGTAAATGTATTGTACTTACTGAAGAACCATATAACAATGGCTTTCCACAAGCATTAGCTGGACGAATCTCTAAAAAATGTTTTGAATTTTTAGATGCAGCAGTCGAAGTGATAGGATCTGAAAACTTACCGGCTATTCCTTTAAACTCAACCTTGGAAACAACCATGCTTCCAAATGCAGTTAAGGTTGCAAAGGCAATCAAAGAATTATTAAATTATTAGAGAACAACAACTGCATAAAAAAGCTCCCGAGTGATAGGGAGCTTTTTTTATTTATTCTTGAACCATTACGCGCTTAATTTGTGGTCCTTTAATGCCATTTTCAATTAATGCCTGATGAATATTTTCATACGCGTTAAACTGAACAAACGTAAAATTATCTGGAGTAGCATACGGTCGAATCGAAAGGATAATAGCACTTTCAGCGTATCCAATAATATTTACGGTAGGAGTAGGATTTTTTAATATTAGTTCATCGAGGCTCAATACATCCAAAATTATTTTCCTGATGTTATGAATGTCTTCATTGAAATCGACCATGACTTTAATATCCACCCGCAAACTTCCTTGCTTTGAAACATTAATAATCGTTCCATTTGATACAGCTCCATTTGGTAAAATAACCGTTTTATTTTCGCCTGTTATCATTATGGTATTAAAAATCTGAATTTCCATTACTTGTCCGCTTTCACCCTGACAAGTAATTAAATCGCCAACTTTAAAAGGCTTAAAAATCAAGATTAAAACACCTCCTGCAAAATTAGATAATGAACCTTGTAAGGCTAAACCGATTGCCAAACCTGCAGCACCAAATACAGCAACAAGTGACGTTGTTGGCAAACCAATCATTCCAGCAACAGTGATGAGTACAATAATCTTTAAACCGATGTTAACCAAACTTCTTACAAAAGTTCCCAATGAAACATCGTAATGCCGGCCATTAAAATATTTTATCAAGATCTTATCCACCCGTTTAGCCAACCAAAATCCAATTACAAAAGTCAGAAAAGCTTTAATCAAACCCGGCAAATAAGAAATCATCGTATCCATATACGGATGTAACTTGTTAAGTAATTCGTTACTCATGTTCGTTGTTTTAATAGTGTTTACAAGGTTCAAAGCTACAAATAAATGATTCTATTTTAACAATTTTAAAAGAAGAAACACTGATTAATTTATAATTGATAACTTTGCAATTCAAACATTAAAAAAATGCTGTCAAACAACGATATTCTTAAAAAGTTACGTGTAGCCTTAGAACTGAAAGACGATGACGTAATTAAAATTTTGAAACTGGTAGATTTTGAAATCACTAAAAGTGAAGTGAATGCACTTTACAGAACTCCCGACCATCAAAACTTTAAACCGTGTGGAGATCAGTTATTGCGTAATTTCTTAAATGGATTGATTATTTTTAAACGTGGTCCGATGCCAGCAAAACAACCCATAAAAAAAGATTAAACTGTTTTTAAAAAGTCTAGTTCATAAAAAAGCCTCAACAATTTAATTTGTCGAGGCTTTTTTTATTTATACATTATTATATTAAAAAAGCTTTACTACTTTTCCAATGATTGAAACACATTCCATCAATTGTTCTTCATTGATTACTAAGGGTGGTGCAAATCGAATCGTATCTCCATGAGTTGGTTTTGCTAATAAACCATTATTCATTAATTCAATACAAACATCCCAGGCCGTTTTTCCGTTACGCTCATTAATTACCATTGCGGCCCAGAGACCTTTCCCACGAACCAGCTTAACAACTTCCGGATTAGCAGACTGAATGGCTTGCAACTCTTTCAATAATATTTTCCCGAGCCGTTCCGAATTTTCAGCCAACTTCTCTTCTTTCAAAACAGTTAATGCAGCAATTCCGACTTTACATGCCAGTGGATTTCCACCATAGGTTGAACCATGTTGTCCGGGTTTGATGCACAACATCACATCATCACTTGCCAAAACCGCAGCGACAGGATATGTTCCACCGGATAATGCTTTACCTAGTATTAAAACATCCGGATGAACTCCTTCGTGATCACATGCCAATATTTTTCCTGTTCGTCCTAATCCCGACTGAATCTCATCAGCAATAAATAAAACATTATTTGCTTTACACAAATCATAACATTTTTTTAAATATCCTTCATCGGGAACAACAACACCTGCTTCTCCCTGAATAGGTTCTATTAAAAAAGCAGCAATTGTTTTATCCGTCAGTAATTCAGCTAAGGCAGAAGCGTTATTGTACTCTACTGAAAGTATTCCGGGAGTAAATGGTCCGAAATTTTTACGTGCATCCTCATCATTACTCGCTGAAACAATTGAGATGGTGCGTCCATGAAAATTGTTTTTGCAAACAATGATCTTTGCCTCATTTTCCGGCACTTGTTTTTTCTCATATGCCCACTTACGTGCTAATTTCAATGCTGTTTCAACACCTTCAGCACCGGTATTCATCGGTAGTACTTTATCATAGCCGAAATAAGATGTAATAAACTTTTCGTATTCACCCAGCGAATCGTTATAAAAAGCACGGGAAGTCAAGCTTAACTTTTGAGCTTGATCCACTAAAGCGGAAATAATTTTAGGATGACAGTGACCTTGATTTACGGCACTATAAGCCGATAAGAAATCAAAGTACTGCTTTCCATTTACATCCCATACACATACGCCTTCTCCACGTTCCAAAACTACTGGCAAGGGATGATAGTTATGCGCTCCGTATTTATCTTCTAATGCGATTGCCTTTTCAGCACTTATTTTACTGTGTGTCATTGTTTCCATACTTTATAGTCTATTATTACGGAGAATTGCCCGCCTTCGTGAATATCCCCCGCAAATAAATTCTTTAAACATTTTCTAGGACAAATTTAACGAAAATAACGGAATTATTAAGATATTGCAAACCAGATTAACGGTGAATGGCTGACATCCTTTGTCATGACAAAGAATCATAATTTTACTGAGGTATCTTACATATCACAAGATTCCGTTTAATAGTATATGCGTAACGTTTATAATTGAAGAAAATGTATCGTTTGAGATGTGTTATTTTATTTACTTGTTTCCTTTTTTTTGAAGGGTCACTTTTTGCGCAGGAACAGGATAGCATTGCAGAAAAAGCTGAACCTGCTGCCGTCAATACCAATTCAACAAATTACACAGATTCGGCTGCTGCACTTAAATTTAAAACAATTGATGGGTATATCCTTAAGTTAAAAAAGAAAAACAAGGCTGTACCGATATTGGCAAAATATATAACAGCAACATGCACTTCCGATGAAGAAAAAATAAGAGCGCTTTTTATCTGGATGACGAACAACATCGCATTCGACTGCTTAAGCTACCATAATAAAAAAACACCTTCAGGAAATTTGAGCCACAAAACGCAGGAAGAACTTCAGGAAAAACTGGATAAATATTACTACAACTATTCGATGTTGGTACTGAGGAATAAAAGAGGTGTTGCTGAAGGCTACGCCATTCTATTCCGCGAACTTTGCAAGAATGCGGGAATAACCTGCCAGCTTGTTGAAGGACGCGCAAGTGAAAATAAAGAGAAGATAAAAAAACTCCGAAACAGAAAAAGTTTCAGCACCAACCATACATGGAATAAAGTATTGCTAAATGAGCAATGGTATTATGTTGATGTAACTTGGGCAAGCGGATATTGCGACAAGCAAGTGAGGAGATTTTATAAAAAATTTAATCCGTATTACTTCCTTACTTCGGTCGATAAATTATATTCGACACATGCTGAAAATGGCAGATTTACTGAAAGAAGAAACAATCCCACTTCGGATTAAGTGGAAGCTACTTTGATGCAATACATTTCCGAATTTAAGCAATTTCAGACGCGTATTTCATACCATTTTCGTAACTTCGCACGTTATGAGAAATACCAATAAAAAGCCTTTACCCATACTCGAAAACATCAGCGTAACCGATGCGAGTTCCGACGGACAATCTGTTGCTAAAACAGATGAATATGTAATTTTTATCAAAGGAGCCGTTCCGGGTGATATTGTCGATCTTCAAATCACACGCAAAAAGAGTAAATACAGAGAAGCTACTACAATCGCGATCAAACATCCTTCCGAAAAACGTACAGATCCTATTTGCAGCCACTTTGGTACTTGTGGTGGATGTAAATGGCAAAACATGGATTATCAATGGCAATTGTTCTACAAACAAAAACAGGTGAACGATGCATTAACACGTTTGGCTAAAATTGAACTGCCCGAAATTCAAAAAATTGTTCCTTCTAAAAAAGTATATCACTACAGAAATAAATTAGAATTTACCTTTTCAAATAAAAAATGGTTAACACTCGAACAGATCAATGACAAGAGCATTGCTTTTGGTGAAGGAGCAGGAGAAATTACACGAAATGCCCTGGGATTCCACATTCCGGGAATGTTTGATAAAATTTTAGATATTGACACCTGCTATTTACAAGAGGATCCTTCCAACGCGATCCGAAATGAGGTCCGCAAGTATGCTTTTGAAAACAGTCTTACCTTTTTTGATTTGCGAGAGCAGATCGGATTTCTCAGAAACATCATCATCCGGAGTACTTCTACCGGTGAATGGATGCTGATTGTTGCTTTTCATTACAATGACAAAGCGGAGATTGAAAAACTACTGAACCATCTTGCCAACCGTTTCCCTCAAATTACATCATTGAACTATGTGATCAATTCAAAAAGAAATGATACGATCGGAGATCTTGATATTATCCTTTTCAAAGGGAATGATAGCATTTATGAAAACATGGAAGGGCTGAAATTCAAGATCGGACCAAAAAGTTTTTATCAGACAAATTCTGATCAGGCGCATGAATTGTATAAAATAACAAGAGATTTTGCAGCAATAAAAAATACGGATGTCGTTTATGATCTGTATACAGGAACAGGTACAATTGCAAATTTTGTCGCTCATCAATCAAAAAAAGTGGTGGGTGTTGAATATGTTCCGGCAGCAATCGAAGATGCAAAGATCAATTCAGAACTAAACAAAATCAACAACACGGTGTTTTATGCTGGTGACATGAAGGATGTATTAAACAACGACTTCATAAATGCAAATGGTAAGCCTGATGTTATTATCACCGATCCTCCCCGTGCAGGAATGCATGAAGATGTTACAAAAAAAATATTGGAAATTGAACCGGATCGCATTGTATATGTTAGTTGCAATCCTTCAACTCAAGCACGTGACTTACAACTTTTAGATGCGAAATACAAAGTGACAAAAGTTCAACCGGTTGATATGTTTCCTCAAACACACCATGTTGAGAATGTGGTTTTATTGGAACGCAAACACTAAATGAAATTAAACAAAATAGTATATCTATTCATTTTTCTGTTCAACAGCGTTACTTCTTTCGCTCAACAGGAAACTATAATTACAGGTCATGTTTCCGAGATAGGAACCAATGGTGGAATCCCTTTTGTTAACATTTATTTTAAAGGAACACTTATCGGCACAGTGACCGATTTCGATGGTAATTATTCTATTAAAACAAGCACTCCCAAGGACTCCATTTATGTTTCGTTAATTGGATACAAGTCGAAAGCAAAAAAGGTTGAGAAAGGAAAGACACAGGTCATTAATTTTCAGTTAAGTCCTGAAGCCCTTAACCTGAGCACCATTGAAATTCGTCCCGGAATCAATCCTGCATTACGAATCATCAGAAACGCACAATTAAACAAAACAAAATACGACCGTGATAATCTCACTGCGATCCAATATGTGAGTTACACAAAACAGGAAGCAGATGTAGATAACATTACTCCCAAAATGCGGAAATGGAGGCTCTTCAGTCCTTTCGCAGCGATGTGGGATAGTTTAGATGTGATGGTCGGAGAAGAAAGCAAAGCAAATTTACCTGTCATGATGAGTGAAGTAATCTCGGAAATTTATTCATTCAAAGAAGCAGAAAAAAGACATGAAGATGTGTCTGCGGTCAAAATAAAATTTGTTGGAATGAAAGATGGCAGTGCTGTTTCACAGCTTACCGGCACAGACTTTCAAAGCTATAATTTCTGCAAAAATAATGTCGCAATTCAAGGAAAAGATGTCCTCTCCCCTATTGCCGATAATGCCATGCTGTTTTACAATTATATTCTTGTTGACAGCGTAATGCTCGATAGTACAAAATGTTATAAAATTGATTGCCATCCAAAGAATAAAAAAGATCTGGCATATACGGGATATGTCTGGATCACGGATACCACATTTGCGATTAAACAATTGGATCTGGGAATTACTCCCGAAATAAATGTCAACTGGATCGATCATGCACGAATTCAACAAGTACTGAGCCCAACCGAAGCAGGCCCATGGGTTCCGTCCCAAACAAGAACATTGGTTGACTATACAACGCTTACCGACAAGTTCGTGAGTATGGTTGTCAAAACCTATAATTCCAATTTGAATTTTGTAGTGAACAAACCAAAAGAAAAAGAATTTTATAAAAGCAGAATTCAATATGCAGAAAATGCACTAACACAAGATACCGCATGGTGGAGAAACAATAGACATGAAGCATTAAGTAAATTGGAATCGAAATCATATAATATGATCGATACTGTCAGGAATATTCCATTTATCAGAAAAGGAGTAAACATCCTCTATTTTTTATTTACCGGATACAAAGATATCGGTCCGGTTGATCTCGGACATTATATTAATGTATACGGATACAACGCGTATGAAGGAACGCGATTAAAATTAGGATTCAGAACCAATCAGAAGTTCAGCGAAAACTGGATTATCAGAGGATATGGAGCATATGGATTTAAAGATAAAGGATTTAAATACAATATACAGCTTGAAAGAATTCTTACCCGTTATCCATGGAGTAAAGTCGGGATTCAATACCGTGACGATATCGACCAGATCGGGACTAATTTCAACTATTCCAACAACGCGAATCTTGGGCAGTCTCAAAATAATCTCAACAATACTTTTTCACAGATTGGAAATATTTCAAAATTGCTGCGCATACAGGAAGCACGTTTATGGTACGAAAAAGATTTTAATCCGGGAATAAATACGAAAATCATCTTTCAAAATATCCGCACAAATCCATTGTTCCAAGTGAATTTCGGAGATCAGTTCAACATCTTTCAGACACGTAAATATTCCATAACAGAGGTATTGTTAGAAACCCGCATTTCTGTTAAAGAAAGATTTGTTCAGAATGGGACAGAACGCATCAGCTTTGGAAATAATAAATCACCCATTATCACTTTTAATTATACATTAGGAATTAAAGATGTTTTGGATGGCGACTTCAACTATCACAAAGCAAGCATCTCTTTCTCCAACCGATTCAGAATGTCAACGCTTGGCTACTCACAAGTATTTTTGAAAGCTGGAAAAGTGTTTTCTAAAATACCATATACGTTGCTTGAGATTCCCAGAGGAAATGAAAATATATTTTACGGAAATAACATATTCAATCAAATGAATTATTTTGAATTTGTGAGTGACCAATATATTAACGCATTTTGGCAACATCATTTCAATGGCTTGTTATTCAATCGCGTTCCACTCATTAAAGAACTTAATCTGCGTGAAGTTATCGGAATAAATATGGCTTACGGAACATTGAGTAGTAACAATAAAAACTTTAATAGTAACAATACATTCACGGTTATGGATATACCCTATTTTGAAGCGGATCTAGGGATTGAAAATATATTAAAATTTATACGCATCGATTTTTTATACCGTCTGACTTACAATGATGATTTTTATAAAAAAGAGTATGAAAAAGCAAATCCGGGAAGCCGCATCAATAATTGGGGAATAAAAGCAGGATTCCAATTCTCGTTCTAAAAAAACATATTCATAATACACTTATCATGATCATCTTAAATGAAAATTTCTGGACCAATCGATATCAGAAAAACGAAACAGGCTGGGATCTTGGAGACATATCTACACCACTAAAAAACTATTTTGACCAACTGACAAACAAAGAAATTGCAATTCTTATTCCTGGTGCAGGAAACGCTCACGAAGCGGAATACCTTTTCAAAAAAGGATTTACAAACATTACGATCATTGACATTTCGCCAGAACCGTTAAAAAATATAAAAGAAAGAATCTCTGGTTTTCCAATTGAAAATCTATTGTTAGGTGATTTTTTTGAGCACACAAAAAAATATGACCTGATAGTCGAACAAACTTTCTTTTGCGCGATTGACCCATCTCTAAGAAAAAAATATGCTACAAAAATGCATGCACTGCTGAATGAAAAAGGAAAGTTGGCCGGTGTATTGTTTAATGATCCGATGAACGCTGACCAACCACCATTCGGGGGAAACAAAGAAGAATATATATCATATTTCGAATCTTATTTCTTATTCAATACATTCGCACCTTGCTACAACTCGATAAAGCCCCGCTCTGATCGCGAACTATTTATCATTTTTCAAAAGAAACCAACAACATAACATTCACAATTCCTCATTTTTTTAAAAAATCGTATATTCGCATGAAATGAAATTACGAATTACATTCCTATTATTTATATTTCCTTTTTTGCTTTTTTCACAAACAAAAAAAGGGAAGCACAAACTGTATACCAGCGTTAAGAAACCCGGTATAGGAAACTTCTATGCCCATCATCAGATACAACCTGATTCCGCTTGCAGTCCTTATCTATATTACCAGGTTTACGATTGGGTAGGAACGCGTTATAAATATGCAGGAAATACAAAGAAAGGGATCGACTGCTCAGGATTTGTATGTGCCATGTATAGAAATACATATTGCATCAATCTAAGCGGAGGTTCTAAAGATCTTTGGCCCGCCGTAAAACCAATTGAAAAAAACGATCTTCAGGAAGGCGATATTCTATTCTTCAAAATAAAAAAAGGACAAATTTCACATGTTGGCGTATATTTGGGAAACAATAAATTCGCGCATGCTTCGGTTCATTCAGGAGTGATCATCAGCGATTTAAATGAAGAATATTATAAAAAATATTTTTTCAAAGGAGGAAGAATCTTATAAAAAAACACCAATCAATATATTTAAAGAGATGAGCAAAACATTAATTCTAAACAGTAAGCAAATAGAACAAAAAATAAACCGTATTGCATTTCAGATCTACGAAAACAATTATGGTGAGAAAGAAATTATTGTTGCTGGCATCTCCGAAAATGGTTATTTATTTGCAAAACGTATTGCGGATGTGTTACAAAAAATCTCTCCGATCAAAGCCAAATTGATCGAAATAAAGATCAATAAGGAAAATCCTGCTTCTGCAGAAATAAAAATTTCATTAGCGGATAAAGAATTAAAGAACAAGGTGATTATCTTGGTTGACGACGTATTGAATTCTGGAAGAACATTGATATTTGGAGCAAAACCATTTCTTATTTCACCTGTAAAACGTTTAACAACAGCTGTTTTGGTAGATCGTGGACACAACCGTTACCCGATCAAGGCAGATTTTGTTGGATTGTCTTTATCCACTACACTGCAAGAGCACATTACTGTTGAATTAAAAAAAGGGAAAGAAAGCGTATATCTGAGTTAATAAAAGTCTAGACACCAATCTGCTCTTTTATAAAATCGGCAAGTTCCTGAACATTTAATTCTTTTGCCTTAACAATATACTGCGCCTTGTGATAGATATCTTCGCGTTTTTCTAACTGACGGTTTACAAACTCCTTTAATTCCTTCTCCGTTTTATTCAGGATCAATGGACGTTTATCTTTTGCATGTAACAAGCGATTCACCAAGGTGTCTACACTCATTTTCAAATAAACGGTTGTCCCGTTATTGTTCATCAGTTCCATATTACCATAATAACAAGGAGTTCCTCCACCACATGCAACAACGGTATTTTCTTTTTCAACCACTTTTTTAAGACAGTTATGCTCCATTGCTCTGAATTCTTTTTCGCCTTTCGAAGAAAATATTTCAGGAATAGTCATTTTATATTCCTTTTCGATGAACTTATCCAGATCAATAAAATTATAATCAAGCTGAGAAGCCAATAGTTTACCAGTAGAAGACTTTCCGCTACCCATGTATCCGGTTAAAAATATTTTTGACATTAGTTTGGGAATATAAGAGGCAGATCCATTTCAGACATACCATAATTAATAGAACTCAATTTATTTTTTTCAAAATAGAAATCAATGTTAGTATCGTCAAAGCTTAATCGTTTTTCTCCCCATTCATGAACTTCCGTTTCAAACACATTTATTCCTTTGCTCTTAAACAATTCAATGATCTGCTTTTCGTTCATGTCAAAGATTTTATTCCCCCACAAGAGCACTCCCGGATTATCAATTTCAACACAACAAAAAAGTTGATTTTTATTTTCGTCAAAAAAGAGAGAGAATCCTCTTGCAAAATAATGCCAGACAGTAGATTGAAACTCTTCGATATCTTCCAAAAATTCAGACTCTTCTGCTTTTCCGAACACCTTTTCAGCTTCGGCCATTGTTGAACCAAAAAGCAGATCAGAAAGACCTAATACGGGTTTTATTTCAAGATAATTGCTCAAAAGAATAAAAAGGTTATTCACAATTATACCACTTTTTTACGATATATCCGCTTCTTTCACCTATAAGTTTAAATCATTGAGGGACTAGTGAAACTGATAATCAACCAAAGCGAAATAGACTGATAATCAGATAGAAAGAAAATAATTTGGTTTTTATTAAAAAAGGCTTTGCAAAATTAAATAATGCATCTATATTTGCACTCCCAAAATCATATACTCGTTTTAGGGACTGCAATAAAAGTGTAGACTAGATTCCGTAGCTCAGCTGGTAGAGCATTACACTTTTAATGTAGGGGTCCTGGGTTCGAATCCCAGCGGGATCACGTTAGTGGTTAAACAATAAAAAAAAACTCTCAAATCTTTTGATTTGAGAGTTTTTTTTTAAATTAAAATTTAAATTCTTAATTTTAAAAACTATGTTTGAAAACAACGCCATTAATTTAGAACTTTTAAAAAAACGCGCTTACAATCTGCGCTGGGCAACGTTCCCCTCGGATGTTATTCCTTTGACAGCTGCAGACCCTGATTTTCCGAGTGCGCCCGAAATAGCGGAGTCAATTTCCGTTTTTACAAAGGATAGATATTTTTGTTATGGACCGCCTGAAGGTCTTCCTGATTTTAAGGAAAGTGTTGCAAATTATTATCAGAAAAAACGAAAGGTACCTGTTTCTCCCGCATTTACTTTTCCTGTAGACAGTGCTGCCTTCGGTATTTTTTTAACATGTAAGGCCTTTCTTTTACCGGGCGAAGAAGCAATTATCTTTGATCCTGTAGATTTTTTATTTCGTTATTCAATCGAGTCTATTGGCGCAGTCGCAGTTCCTTTTGCAATACCTCCGGGGACTTCAAAAGTGAATTTCGAGCAAATGGAAACCTTAATCACAAATAAAACGAAACTTATTTGTCTTTGTAATCCCTTAAATCCGACAGGTAAAGTTTTCACGAAAGACGAATTGATTCAATTAGGAACTATAGCTTGCAAACATAATTTGATTATTTTATCTGATGAGATTTGGAGTGATATTGTTTTTTATCCAAACGTTTTTACAAGTATTGCTTCTATCGATCAAGAGATTAGAAATAGAACAATTACTATAACGGGCTTCAGTAAATCATACGGATTAGCGGGATTGCGTATTGGAGCAGTTATGGCTCACAACCAAAATCATTTTTCAAGATTGATCGATGCCTCTTTACATAATTCAACGATACATGGAGCAAATGTATTATCTCAAGTAGCTGCAACAACTGCATTAACAAAATGTGACTATTGGTTAAGCGATTTTTTGAAGCATCTTTCATCCATGCGAACATTGCTTGTGGATGAACTCAATACGATACCAGGATTTAGTTGTGTGGCGCCAGAGGGCTGTTACGTTGCGTTTACAAACATTGCAGCCACAAAAAAATCGAGTCAAGAAATGCAGGAATTTCTTTTGAAAGAAGCCAAAGTGGCTGTTGTTCCTGGTTTAAAAAAATGGTTTGGTGATGGCGCTGATGGATATATTCGAATGAGTTTCGCAACATCTGATCAAATACTAAACGAGGCTATTCAGCGAATAAAAAGTGTGCTAAAATGAAAGTTGTTATAATAGGAGGCGGCATTGCTGGGCTTACATTAGGCATTTTGTTACGCAGAAAAAATATCGATGTTATAGTAAATGAAAAAGCTATTGGAATTGAGGGTAGAGGTCACGCTTTTTTAATGAGTGCTGATGGTTATTCTATTTTAAAAGATTTCTTTCCTGATGCCAAAGCACCACTCCTATCCAAAAAGGTAAATCAATTTAGTTTAAAAAAAATCAATAAGGAAGAATTGATAAAAATTCAATTGGATGGTTGGTGTTGCTTAAAACGTTCCAGTTTAATTTCTTTCTTCTATCAACTTTTTGATACGAATACATTAAAGCAAGGAAGAGTTTTTTCGCATTTTATTTTCGAAAACGAAAAAGCAGTTGCTGCTGTATTTGAAAACGGTGCTATAGAATATGGTGATATTTTTATTGGCGCAGATGGAAGCAATTCTAAAGTGCGTGATACTCTTTTTGGTAAAGTAAATTTTAGCAATATAGATGTAAAGGAAATTGTAGGTATTTCTAGCAGAAGTTCGATCGCGAATCAGCAAGCAGCTATTTTTCAAAAATATCAAAGTAAAGAAAAGGGTTTAGCCTTTGGATTTATTCCCGTTTCTGCTGATGAAGTAGTATGGTTTATGCAGTACGATGCCACTTTCAGTGATGGCTGCGAAGAATCGAGTCCTGAGCAATTGAGTTTATTTTGCAAAGAAATGCTAAAAGATTTTCCAAGTGAAGTAACAGAAATCCTTGATGCAAATAATTTTTCTAGCACATACGTTTGGAATACACGCGACTTTGACGTACTTCCTGCTTTTCATAAAAGTAACATCGGTCTTATTGGAGATGCCGCACATTTGGCATTACCTTTTACAAGTGCTGGAACAACAAATGCTATTTTGGATGCAAATGCACTCGCTTCATTTTTTGATCAATTTGATAACAGTGAAAATATTTTCAGGAGCTTTTATGATAAAAGATCAATCAACTTAGCCAACCACATTGAACAAGGAAGGGAATTAAAAAAACTATTTTTAAATCCGAAATTACATAGCGAGCGAGGATACATCGTTCCTTTAGTTTCGGATCAGGAAGATAATTGTGTTGATGAATTAATAAAACCAATAAAAGTTTTGTATTTCACAGACCCCGTTTGTTCAACCTGTTGGGTGATTCAACCCATTCTTAGAAAATTAAAATTAGAATATGATGATTATCTCAATATTGAATATCATATGGGAGGATTACTTCCGTCATGGATTGGTTACGACAAAGGGACTATCAAGACCCCTTCAGACGTATCTCAACACTGGGAAAATGTGAGTAAAAACTATTCCATTCCATTGGATGGAGATGTTTGGATTGAAGATCCATTAAACTCTTCCTTCCCCCCTTCTATAGCTTTTAAAGCTGCTCAAATACAAAATAATAATAAGGCTATTTTGTTTCTGAGACGATTAAAAGAAATGTTATTTCTTGAGAAAAAAAATATTACTAATGCAGAATGGATTGAAAATGCGGCATTGAGCTGCGGATTAGATTCCTCTATTCTCCTTAATGATATGAAAGGAAAAGCAATAGAACTTTTCCAAGAGGATTTGCGATTAACAGCAGAAAATAAAATCACTTCTTTTCCTACATTTCTGTTTATTGATGGATCAGAAACGAAATTAATCTTAAAAGGTATTCAATCGTATGAAAAATTTGAGGAAGTAATTAAAAAGTTAATTCCTAATGCAGTAAAAAAGAAATGGAGTCTTAGTGCTATAAATTTGTTTAAAAAGTTTAATAACATGACAACAAGTGAATTTTCTTTTTTAAACAATGTCTCACTTGAAACGGCAGAATTAAGTATAGGAGAACTTTTTGAAAAAGGATTGATTGAGAGATTCGAGAATAAAAATGGAATTATTTGGATCTATAAAACTGAGGATTAATTTACTTGATCAATAAAATAAAAATAATTAGAGTAAGGAATGAGGTAAACCTAAAAATTATCTTGCAAGGTTTTGTTTTGTACTTCTATTTTAAAATCTTTTTTATAAAATATTTAGTTGGCAAACGAATCAACACAATAAGAATGCCTTTACTATTTTTTTGGTAAAGAAAGCCTTTGGTACAATAGTTTAAGCTACCTTTACAGTCCATTTAAATCAATAACAGTGAATTTTGAACAATTAAACTTAAACAAACCCCTGATTAGCGCTCTGGATGACCTGGGTTATGTTCAACCTACTCCAATTCAGGAGAAAGCATTCCCCGTGATCATGTCCGGGAAAGACCTGATAGGGATTGCTCAAACAGGAACAGGAAAGACCTTTGCATACTTACTGCCAATTCTCCGTCAGTTAAAATATTCGGATCAAAAACACCCCCGTGTCCTAATCGTTGTTCCGACACGCGAACTCGTTTTGCAGATTGTAAAAGAAATTGAGAAGCTAAGTAGCTATACAAGTATCCGTTTTTTAGCCGTTTATGGTGGAACGAATATTAATACCCAAAAGCAGTTGGTGTATAATGGTGTGGATATTATTGTAGCTACTCCGGGGAGATTAGTAGATCTTGCTTTGACCGGATTATTGAGATTAAAAGATATAAAGCAACTGGTGATTGATGAAGTTGATCAGATGCTTAGTTTGGGATTCCGTCAGCAGCTATTAAGTTTCCTTGAAACATTGCCATCAAAAAGACAAAATCTGATGTTCTCCGCAACAATGAATGAGGAGATTGAGCAGGTGATCGCAAAATATTTTTATGAGCCTCAAAAAATTGAAGTTGCTCCACACGGTACTCCTCTCGAGCAGATCATTCAGGTTTGTTATCATGTTCCGAATTTTAATACCAAGGTAAATCTACTCGACCATTTGTTGAGAACGGATGGCGAATTAAATAAAGTTCTTGTATTTGTCTCTACAAAAAAACTTGCTGATGATTTATTTGAGCAAATGAAAAATAAATTCACAGATGATGTGGCTGTAATTCATTCCAACCTTGCACAAACCGCCCGTATCAATTCACTAAGACAATTTCACGAAGGCACCAAACGCGTATTGATCGCTACGGATATTCTTGCCCGAGGTTTAGATATCTCCGATGTGACGCACGTTATCAATTTTGACACTCCAGAAACACCCGAAGATTATATTCACCGTATCGGAAGAACAGGTAGAGCAAACAAGGCAGGAACAGCGATCACCTTTATCAATGAAATTGAACAAGATTACCAGATAGAGATTGAACGTGTAATGAACAAAGCGATTCCTTACGAACCCATGCCATCAGAAGTAGTTATTTCAAAAATGTTAACTGATGATGAAATGCCGAAAATGGCAGATCGTATCCGACAAAAAAAGGGGAAAGATACTTATGTTCCTGGCCCTGCATTTCACGAGAAAAAGGAAAAGAACAAAAAAGTAAATCTTGGCGGTCCTGCTCAAAAAGAAAAACTGAAAGGAAAAGATGCTAAGATTAGAACTTACAGAAGAAATTAAAGAATTCGATGCATTCCGAACAGCAAAATAATCCGCTGCATGGCAAAACATTAGAAATGATATTGAATCATTTGCTTGCTTTTTATGGATGGGAAAACCTGTCGTATCATATTGATATCAATTGTTTTAAAAAAGACCCCAGCATCAAATCCAGCTTGAAATTTCTTAGGGCCACCCCTTGGGCACGCAAAAAAGTGGAAGATCTTTTTGTAGAAATACACGAAAAATAACTCTCATTGGCTTAAGCGCTTTTAAACACATAAACACATAGTTTTTTAGAATACTCTCTAGATTGGTCATCATTTCCAGTATTGGACTAATCGTTTTAAATAAAAATAGATTTTTTACAAATTTTTCATAGATGAAGCAAGCTTCATTCACATAGAGAAATGTCTCTGTTAAAAATTTATTTTTCTATAAAAACACACAGAACGGGAACAATAAAAAGCTATGTATCTATGTGTTTAATTTTTTTGAAAGGCTTGTATAACAAGAGAACTCCGGTTTGGAACGAAATAGACGAAAAAAAATCTCAGCTGCATTATGGAATCCTAAAACTACTTGCATCTTATTGGCAAAAGAAATCAAAATCTAGCGCAATGAAAAGTAAAAAAATCAACAGAATTATGCCGATCGCAGGAATCAGTCTTGTGATGCTGGCATTGGTAGCTTGGATCAGCCCGAGCAATTACTACCAATTAGCAATGGAGAACGAATTTATCCGCTCCCTAAAATCCAAACTAACAGCTTACCAGCAAAAGCTTCCCGAAGACAGATTGTATGTCCAATTTGACAAGCCTTTTTATGAGCCGGGAGATGATATCTGGTTTACAACCTATGTTCGTGACGGACAAACAATGAAAGCATCACAAAAAAGCGATATCGTACATGTCGAATTTTTAAACCCCAAAGGGACCATTGAAAAAAGCATTCATATCATCGCTAAAAACGGTATTGCTGCAGGAGACTTTTCATTAGATGATGAAGCTCTCGGAGGAATTTACAAAGTAAGAGCATATACAAATTGGATGAAAAATGAAGGTACAGAGAACGTATTTGAAAAAGAACTTCAAGTTCAGGACATTGTTCTTCCCCATTTAAAAATGAAATTAGATTTTGAGAAAAAAGCATTTGGAGCCGGTGATGAGGTGGTTGCAAAACTGGAACTCAATACAAACGAAAATAAGCCGCTCAGCAATTACAAATTAAAATTTGTTGCCAATTTAAACGGAAAACAAATTATCGCTAAAGCAGATGAAACAGATGAGAATGGTTTAAAATATTTAAAATTCGATCTCCCGAAAGAATTAAAAACAAACGATGGCTTGCTGAATGTAATGATCGAATACAATGGACTTACGGAAAGTATCTCCCGTTCAATTCCGATCTTATTGAACACTATTAAATTTACTGCCTTTCCTGAAGGTGGAGATCTTGTTTCCGGACTAGAGAGCACTATTGCATTTAGAGCATTAAACGAATTTGATAAACCTGCCGACGTAGAAGGAATCGTACTGAACGAAAAAGGAACACAAGTTGCCGCTTTCAGCAGTTTTCATATGGGTATGGGAACATTTAAAATTACGCCTCAATCCACTGAAAAATATTCAATAAAAATAAGCAAACCAGAAGGTATCAGCGAAACATTTGCATTACCTCAAGCACTGTCGCGTGGCTATGTAATGAACGTAGACAATTCAAATTCTGGCGAAGTAAGCGTTACAATAAACACAAGCGAAACAGAAGAATTATCCTTAATTGCTCAAGTGAGAGGTAAAATATACTATTCTACTGAAATCGTAGCAAAAAAAGGAAGTAATAAAATTATTTTCCCCACAAGTAATTTCCCGATCGGAGTTTCACAAATTACACTTTTCGATTCAAAAGGAGTTCCCCGTTCCGAACGATTAGCGTTCGTGAATAAAGACAAACAATTATCGATCTCCGTAGAAACGGATAAGGATAAATACCTCCCAAGAGAAAAAGTAAAAATGACGGTGACTGTAAAAGATGAACGAGGAATCCCAATGCCGGCAAATCTTTCTTTATCTGTTGTAAACGATCAGTTGATCTCATTTGCAGATGATAAATCAGGAACAATTCTGTCACAACTTTTACTTCAACAAGATATTAAAGAAAAAGTGGATGAGCCTGCATTTTATTTCAATTCAAAAGAAGCAAAAGCAGATAAAGCATTGGATAACCTATTATTGACAGCTGGTTGGAGAAGATTTACCTGGGAAAAACTAATGAATGAAAATCTACAATCAGCTACATTTTTAAGTGAAAGAGCGATTATTGCAGGTACCGTTCTTGATGCCTCTACAGGTAAGATTATAACAAATGCAAAAATCAAGATCAACAATGGAGGAGAATATGAAACAGATGAAAATGGAAAATTCATTTTCAATAAGTTAGATCTTTCTAATCCTGTAACATTATCGTATAGTGCATCTGGCTATTCACCTCAATCACAATACATACAAAATTATGATCAGGGAATTGTAATGTATCTGTACGACAGTAATTATCAAAGACGTATAGCCAATATTCAACTATCATCTACATCCATAACCAAGGATGCCGATATGGCCGATATGGTTGTGATTCAAAATCAAGCGCCAATGGAAGCTGCGGGAGAGCACATTAGATTGGAAATGGCAGAAAATTCACCGCTGAAATTTGTAAACGCAATTGAGAAGAAGTCAAAGAAAGGTAAAAAGGAAAACGAAGCCGAGGGAGCAAATAAAAAAGACCGTCCGAAACATGAAAATATAGAAAGAGAGAACATTCAAAGTTTCGCAGAAATTGTTCAAGGGAAGGCAGCGGATAATCGTGTAGGAAGATTTAGAATGGCGGAAGCACCAAAAAAACCAGTACAACAGCAAAACACAATGACGTATTATCGTGCCCGTCAGTTTGCTGCACCAATTTACGACAAAGAAGAAACAGTAGAGACACGAAGCGATTTCAGAAATACTATTTATTGGAATCCCAACATTGAAATTGATAAATCGGGAATAAAAACAGTTGAATTTTATGCTTCGGATGACATCACTTCCTTCCGAACAACAGTTGAAGGCATTGCATCAGACGGAACGATTGGAAGAACAGAAAAAAACTTTTTCACGCAGCTACCTTTTGCAATGACTACGAAGATCCCCGTTGAAGTTGCAACAGAAGATCACGTTTCTATTCCGCTTACTTTAAAAAATAATACCGACAAACCATTAGGAGGAGCATTAACAATCATTTCTCCTGAAGGATTAAAAGCGACAGTTATTGTACCAACAGCACAGATCATTATGCCGGGAAAAGCAAAAACCATTTATCTGGACTATACCGTTTTAGATAAAATTGGTTACGGAGAATTTACAATCTCATTCCGTGCATGTGGATTAGGAGATGCCTTTACACAAAAAATAAAAATTGCTCCGAAAGGATTCCCCGTGAACGCAAGCTTTTCAGGCCAAGAGATGGAAAAAGATTTTTCGTTCAATATGAATAAAGTGGTGAGTGGTTCGGTAAAAATGACTTTCACTGCATTTCCAAATGTTGTAAATGATCTGATGAAAGGAGTGGAAGGTATACTTTCAGAGCCTTACGGATGTTTTGAACAAACATCTTGTACCGCATATCCCAATGCTATGGTGTTGGATTATTTAAAATCAACAGATAGCAAAGATTCTAAAACTATTTCTTATGCCAGTGATTTATTGAATAGGGGTTACAAACGATTAACCACATTCGAAGCAAAAGACAAAGGATACGAATGGTTCGGAGCATCACCTGCACATGAAGGATTAACAGCTTATGGTATCATGGAATTCACAGACATGAAAAATGCAGGTGCTGATGTGGATCAAAAAATGATTGACCGGACCACTGAATGGTTAATGAGTCACAAGGATGGCAATGGTGGATTTCAGAGAGAAGCGCATGCCTACCATGATTTCGGAAGGATCAGCAACACTATTTTAAACGCCTATACCGTTTACGCCTTAGCAGAAGCAGGAATCAGCGATATTAAAAAAGAATTTGAAGTATCGTACAAAACGGCAATGGAAACAAAAGATCCATATATGCTTGCGATGATGGCAAATACCGCTTTTAAATTAAAGGAAACAGACAAAGGAAATGAAGCCATGGATGCACTCACTGCCAAACAAGATAAAGATGGCAGCTGGACCGGATCAACACACTCTATTACCTATTCACAAGGAAAATCGTTGACAATCGAAACAACATCTTTAAGTATTCTTGCACTATTAAAAACACAGGGCAAAAACGTCACCGCCTTACAAAGTGCTGTTCAATATCTTGTCGGATCAAGAAATGGCTCAGGAGTTTTCAGCAGTACACAAGGAACAATTCTTGCCTTGAAAGCATTAACGGAGTATGCGAAGTTCAGCAAAAAAACAAATGAAGACGGAACCGTTGCGATTTATGTTGATGGAAAAAAGGTTGCAGAAAAATCGTACAAAGCAGGAGAAAAAGGAGCAATTGTAATTGATGGAATGGAAGAATTTATAACAGGAGAAGGAAAGCACGATGTAAAAATAAAATACATTGGAGTTAAAACAGCACTACCCTATTCCGTTTCCGCATCCTGGAGTACTACGCTTCCTTTGAGTGATGCTACATGTGCTATAGATCTGAAAACAAAACTGGCAACAAAAACGGCAAGTGTTGGCGAAACAGTTCGTATGACTGCGACAATTACAAACAAAAAAAATGAAGAAGTACCGAGTACAATGGCAATCATTGGAATTCCTGCAGGATTTACAGTTCAACCTTGGCAGTTGAAAGAATTACAAGAGAGAAAAGTATTCGACTATTACGAAATCGTTGGGAACAACATTGCAGTATACTACCGAGGAATGGGGCCAAAAGCTGTAAAAGAAATCAACTTGGATCTCAAAGCAGAAATGCCTGGAGAATACGATTCACCGGCTTCCTCAGCGTATCTATATTATACAAATGAATTCAAAACATGGAGCGGCATGGATAAAGTAACCATTAAGAAAGCTGCAATATAATTTCGATTTTTCATCTTTCGTCACGATCGTTCTCGGGACGAGGATGCAAAAATTTATTAAAAAAATAATAAAATATCAATCGTTTAATACAAAAAAGAAATGAATAATCGCAGAGCGTATAGCGTGATTGTAAAGATGAGTAGAGAAAGTAGCGCTCCAAAATCCTTATTAACGAATTTTTTCGCTGCTCTGCGATTATTCATTTTATTTTTCCTTTTCAGCAGCACTGCTTTTGGGCAAAACGTTCAACAGCAACACTACGATATCAACGATCCAAGAAACCCAGATTGTCCTTGCCACAAATTACAAAAACTAGC
This sequence comes from Chitinophaga pinensis, assembly GCA_945885475.1. GTDB lineage: Bacteria > Bacteroidota > Bacteroidia > 2-12-FULL-35-15 > 2-12-FULL-35-15 > 2-12-FULL-35-15. The sequence goes on along the minus strand of CAMCYR010000005.1, from coordinate 58,562 downwards.
CGATGACGAATATCAACGAATTCGGAACGATAATAATGGCAATGAGCAGAGACAATTTGCTATGCAGACGACTAATTGGGAACAGTCAGAAAATAACAGTCAGCATCATTTGTTAAATGTCAATAGCTTTAAGCAAATTATTAATAAGGAGAATGAATCAAATCCGGAAAATAGTGACTTCTTCTTTAAAAGCAAATTTCCCTCAATGGGTTCGGGAGGTGCTGGATCGAGCGTAAAAAAGAAAAAACCTACAATTGGATTTTACAAAAAACTGAATAGAGCAAAACTCAAACACTCCAGAATAAAAAAGGCAAGGCCGAATTATGCTGTTTGTTATAAATGGTAATTATAGAAGTCTGAATTGCTTCGAATGATGTACCGCATGTTTATGAAGTAAATGCAGCCACTCTTCAAAATTAAGATCACCGAAAAAAGAATTTGTAAGTACGGCACCTTTGTTTTTATCAAAATAGTCGACAAAAGCTACAAGTTCTTTTTCTAATTCAATTACTGCACTTTCCATTTTATTATTCTTAACAGGGACAGGCGTGTCCGACATCAAGGCATTTTTCGTATTGGGCTTAAACTCCTTTTCACTCATTGCAAACTCTTTGTATTTAGCGACATATTCAATTGGCGAATGCAACGCTTGACTATTTTTTCCGGTAGCAAAACTAACCGACTCCGTCATGTGCTCTACCATTTGCTGTCCATTCAAAACGCCCCATTCACCTTTCGCATCGGGGTTCAATGTTCTAAGTAATTTTGGAAATTCTGTTTTTAAAAAATTTAGTTTGTCCATAGTTATTATATAAATTTTCACCTCAAATCTCTCACACTTTCTCGACTCCGCTCGAAATGATATAGCGCAATGTCATTTCGAGCGAAGTCGAGAAACGCTTGGAGCAGAAACAAAAAAAGTTTCTTACTGAGTCTTCACTTTTAGTTCTTTAGGAAATTCAGCTTTTACAATATATACACCATTCATAGGATTTTCCATCGGAATACCGTCCCGCAGATAAAAATACAGATGTGTTTCATTTGCTTTTTCATCCACTACTTTTTCTGTCTTTTTTAAAAGCTTTTTCGAAAGGGCAAACTGCATTGCTTTCCCTTCTTCAGTGATACAATCAACAATTGTCGTATCCCAGATCTCGAAACTAAAAGGTGTATCATCCGGGAAATATCCGGCAAGGGTATAGATTGCATTATTTTTTATTTTGAATTCCTTTACCGGTTCCGATACTTGAAATTCATCTTCCCAAAGGTGTTTGATATTATCTTCGGATTCTTCCCCTTCATAAAGATCATCAGCCAGACCTTTATTGAAATCAGAATTAACTAATATAAAATGTAAATGTAAATTCATTCGGAAGTTCTTGTTTTATGGTTAGGAAAATTTATTCGATACTAGATTATTTAGTTTCTTTCCAGGTTTTATAAATATCCTGTTGCTTTGGTCTGTCAGCTTCAATTTCAGACAATGGCTCACATGCTTTCAATGTTGCTTTACAATCAGCAGGCAATTGCTGATATAATTTTGTACCCTGGGTTTTCCATTCAATCATTTCGTCACTCACATCTTTCACAATTTTTGCAGGATTTCCTACTATTACTTTCCTTTCCGGAATCACCGTATTAGCTGGCACAAAACACAATGCACCCACAATACAATTATCACCAATAATAACATCATCCATCACTACAGCATTCATTCCAACCAAAACATTTTTACCGATCGTACCACCATGAATAATTGCACCATGACCAATATGTGCTGCTTCTTTCAACAAAACAGTTGTTCCTGGAAACATATGTATGGTGCAATTCTCCTGAACATTACATCCGTCTTCAATAATTATTTGTCCCCAATCACCTCTGATAGCAGCACCTGGACCAATATACACCTGTTTGCCAATAATTACATTACCGGTTACAGTCGCATTCGGATGAATGAATGCGCTTTCGTGAATGACAGGTTTATACCCATTGAATTCGAAGATGTTTGCCATATTTATATCAATTAAGATGCAGAATCGTAACGTTTATTTTAAGCCTTTTCAATAATCACGGCATAACCTTGTCCAACACCAATACACATTGTCACCAAGGCAAAACGTTTATTTTGTTCCTGCAATTCAATAGCAGCAGAATTTAGAATCCGTGCACCGCTCATTCCTAATGGATGCCCAAGTGCGATCGCTCCGCCATTCGGATTAATTCTTGAATCATTGTCAGCAATCCCTAAGGCACGTGTGCACGCTAATGCCTGAGCAGCGAAGGCCTCGTTCAACTCAATGATATCGATATCTTTCATTGTTAATCCTGCACGTTTCAAAGCCATGTTTGTTGCTTCTACCGGTCCGATTCCCATAATGCGTGGCTCAACACCTGCAACACCACTAGCAAGAATTCTTGCTTTCGGAAAAAGATCATATTTTTTAATTGCATCTTCGGAAGCTAATAAAATTGCAGCAGCACCATCATTTAATCCAGATGCATTTCCTGCAGTAACGGTCCCTCCATCTTTTTTAAAAGCACCTTTTAATTTCGATAAACCTTCAAGAGATGTATCAGGGCGCATAAATTCATCTGTATCAAAAAATTTTGGATCACCTTTCCGTTGCGGGATTTCAACAGAAACAATTTCTTTAGCAAAGCGGCCTTTCGCCTGCGCTGCTGCAGCTTTCTGTTGGCTCCACAAAGCAAATTTATCTTGATCTTCTCTGCTGATACCATCTCTGTCGGCAAGATTTTCCGCCGTTTCACCCATCCCATCAACGCCATATATTTCTTTCATTTTCGGATTAATAAATCTCCAACCGAAACTAGAATCAAATAATTGCTGATCACGACCAAAAGCAGCTGAAGCCTTTGACATCACTAAAGGACCACGGGTCATATTTTCAACGCCACCAGCAATCATCAGTTCAGCTTCACCAACCATAATATACCTAGCGGCAGCCATAGAAGCAGATAAACCAGATGCGCACAAACGATTAATTGTTTCTCCGGGAACCTGAAAAGGCAATCCGGCGAGGAGCAAGGACATACGAGCAACGTTACGATTGTCTTCACCTGCTTGGTTAGCACATCCCATCAATACATCAGAAATTTGTTTTGAATCAATCTTCGGATTCCGCTTCATCAATTCTTTAAGAACAATTGCTCCCAGATCATCCGTACGAATAGCAGATAAGGTTCCACCAAAACTTCCTATCGGAGTTCGCACTCCGTCAATGATAAATGCTTTTTTCATGGTTACTACATTTCAATTTTATTTATACCTCCCACTCTTTCCCGGTCCGATAAACGGTTCCTTTGAAGAATGCAACTTTTTCGTTTTTCTGATTTGATATTTCAATGTGATAGGTTCCTGTTTTATTTGTAAGGCTCAATTCTCTTGCTTCACAAATAAGCACATCATTGATATTTACAGCAATTGCAAATGAGATCGAACACTCCAGCGCAACACTCAGGCGCCCATACGCATTGGATGCAAATGCTAGCGCACTGTCTGCAAACGAAAATGCAATTCCACCATGAGCAATTTTAAACCCATTCACCATTTCATCTCGGATCTTCATTTTTAGAATACAGCGTCCTTGTTCAAGCAAGACCATTTCGATACCTAACCATTGGCTGAACTTATCTTCAACCAACATTTTATCGACTATCTTTTTTGCTAATAAATTATTTTCCATATCAACAGATTCAGCTTTACAAAGTTATCAAAATATTAGAGAATCGTATTTACTTTTTCTAGTACTTATGGAAGACCTAATTCAATCGCTAATAGCAAATTATAAATCTGTTTACCGAATAACAATCACATAACAGCTTTATTGAATAATCTCATTTCTGAAAATAAATTTTTAAATATGGATAGCCTCCTAATTTTATTAACGTATAAAAATGATTACTATTTACTAAAAAAATACAAAGAAATTAAAGGTAAAAGAATACTCTTCAAAATCATTTTATTCTCAAATTGGGAATTACACTCCATTTTGGGACAATAGGCTTAAAAAAATAAGTCTAACAGCTTCATTACCAACTATAAAAAAAGATTTAGGATAATAGCTGTTTAATACAACTTATTTTTTGGTATTTTAACACTTGATTTACATTGTTAAACATCATCATCATGTCAAAAACAAATTCAGTAGGAAAGGCCATTCATGAAATGCATGAAAATTTGGCTCATTTAACAGAGCAACACAACGAAAATAGCTGGATGCAAAATGGCAAAGAACGCCTGAATGATATTTTAAGAGGTGAGAAAAATATAGATGTTATCGGTAATGAAATCCTTTCTTTTTTCTCCGATTTTTTGGGTAGTCAGCTTGGAACGTTTTATATTTCAAAATCTGAAAGTACCTTATCATTGGTTCATTCATCAGGAACTACGGGGCAAGTGCCTGCATTGGTTGAAAAAGATAATTCATTTATTGGCCAAGCATTAACGCAAAAAAAAGTAGTTGTTTTAAATGATGTTGATAAAGATTATTTTAAAGTTTCCACTTCTTTAGGTTCTGCAAAAGCTGCATCATTAGTAATTATCCCCTTATTTGTTTCTAATAAAATGGTAGGGCTTGCCGAAATTGGCAAACTAAATTCATTTACGGCGGTTGAACTTCGGTTTTTAGATGAAGTTACCGAATCTATCGCCATATATATAAATACTATTTTAGCTAAAACTGAATTAGAAAAATTAGTAGTTGAATTAGATCGCAAAGAACAAGAATTACAAAATCAAATTACAGCCATTAACAAAGCTACTTTAGTTATTGAATTTGATACAAAAGGTATTGTGCAAAAGGCAAACGACTTGTTCTTAAAAATAATGGGATTTAATAGCGAAGAAATTATTGGTAAACACCACAAACTATTAGTACCCAAAAATATTGATTACGATGCAGAATACAAAAGTTTTTGGGAAAGTTTAAATAAAGGTAATAACGAATCTGGTGAATTTTGTAGAACTTCAAAAGATAATAAAGTTGTTTGGTTGCAAGCAAGCTACAATCCTGTATTTGATCAAAATGGTAAGGTTTACAAAATAATTAAAATTGGTTACGATATCACTGAATTAAAACAACAAAGGATTGATTTAGGCAAACTGACGCTTAACTTAAATCAGCAAGTTGAAGTTTTAAATAAAACAGCCATTGTTTCCGAAGCAGATGCCGATGGAAACATCATTTTTGTTAATGATTTTTTCTGCGAAATTTCTGAGTATTCAAGAGAAGAATTAATTGGTCAAAACCATCGTATTTTAAAATCGGGAAAGCAACCCAATGGTATTTTTGTTGGGATGTGGAAGGCTATTAGTACAGGTTTAATGTGGCAAGGAGAAATACTTAATATAAGTAAAAATGGTAAATACTATTGGGTGCAAACAACCATTATGCCATTTAAAAATAAAGATGGCAAAATAGAAAAATATGTAGCCCTTCGTTTTGATATCACTAAACAAAAAGAAAGTGAAGCGTTAAAAAAGCAACTTGAAGTTACAACACTCAATTTAAATCAACAAGTTGGGGCTCTTAATAAAGCAGCAATTGTTTCTGAAGCCGATGCCGATGGAAATATCACTTTTGTGAATGATTTTTTCTGTACAATTTCCGAATACTCCAGAGAAGAATTGATAGGTAAAAATCACCGCATTTTAAAATCAGGCAAACAACCCGATGGTTTATTCAAAGGCATGTGGAAAGCCATTAGCACGGGTTTAATGTGGCAAGGCGAAATATTAAACATTAGTAAAACTGGGAAGTATTATTGGGTAGAAACCACTATTTTGCCATTTAAAAATAAAGATGGAAAAATAGAAAAGTATGTAGCTATTCGGTTTGATATTACAAAGCAAAAAGAAAGTGAAGCTCTAAAAATACAAACAGAATTATTACTTGCTTCGCAAAGAGAATTAGAAGAATCTAACACGGAATTAGAAGCACAAACACAAAAATTACAAGCGTCTGACGAAGAATTGCGCGTACAGCAGGAAGAGTTGATGCAAAGCAATAAAGAATTAGAAGAAAAAACAAAGTTGGTTGAGGAAAAAAATCATGCCTTTAACGAAAAAAATAACTTATTAGTTGCTGCTACAACCGATTTGAAACGAAAAGCAGATCAACTATCTTTAAGCAGTAAATACAAGTCGGAGTTTTTAGCTAATATGAGTCACGAATTAAGAACCCCGCTTAATTCAATACTATTGCTAAGTAAATTACTCAAAGATAATTTAGAGGATAATTTAAGTGAAGATCAAATAGAATATTCAGCTGTTATTAATAAAGCAGGAAATAGCTTATTAGAATTGATTAATGATATTTTAGATTTATCTAAAATTGAGTCCGGAAAAATGGACGTTAATGCCGAAACTTTGGATGTAAATAAATTTGCAGGCGATATTCAATCTTTATTTAATCCAATTGCAAAAGATAAGCAAATTGAATTTAAGGTGCTTGTAAATGCAGATTGTCCAGAAAGTATGTACACGGATAAAATGCGACTTGATCAGGTTGTGAAAAATTTATTGTCGAACGCATTTAAATTTAGCGCAAAAGGAAAAGTCGATCTTACTATTTCATATAATTTAAAACAGGATATGATTTCGTTTTCGGTGGTTGATACAGGAATTGGTATTCCTAAAGATAAACAAGCCTTGGTTTTTGAAGCGTTTCAGCAAGCTGATGGTTCAACAAAACGTAAATATGGTGGAACCGGTTTAGGACTTTCTATCAGCAAAGAAATTGCACATTTATTAGGTGGAGAAATTACTTTGGAAAGTGAGGTCGGAGTTGGTAGTAATTTTACAATTATAATACCAGCTAATTATTCGATTGAACATTTAAAAAAACAAACTAAAAAAAATAGCTCTACTTTAAATAATGCAATAGCACCTGATTTATCTGCAGAAAACCAAGCTGAGAACGCTATTTTAGTAGAAGATGATAGACATGACATAAAGAATGGAGATAAAACTATTTTAATTGTTGAGGATGATATTTTATTTGTAAAAATCATACAAAATTCTGCAAAAAGCCGAGGATATAAAGTACTGATAGCAGTTAATGGTAACGAAGCTGTTGAATTGGCTAAAAAACATATTCCCCTTGGCATTATTTTAGACTTGCACCTTCCTAAAAAAAGTGGTTGGGAAGTGTTAAAAGAATTAAAGGACTTTGCCGAAACTAAACACATTCCGGTTCATATTACTTCATCTAATGATTTAGATATAAAAACTATCAGAGAATCTGGCGCTATAGATTTTACGAGCAAACCTTTCTCTGAGGACAATATACAAAATGTATTTCGCTCACTCGAGGAAATTGCATCAAAAAAAACCGGGAAAATTGCTTTATTCTCCGATAAAAAAGAGCACGCTTTGGCAATGACAGCTTTTTTAAAAGAACGTCAAATCGAAATTATTTCATTTATACCAGATCATGAAATTGACCCATCTATTTGGGATAATGGATTCGATTCAATCATTATTGATATAGATTCTCGAAAATCAAAAATACCAAATTTATTAGAAAAATTAACAAAAGTTGTACCCACTACATTAATGCCGGTAATAGTACTAAGTAACACCTACTTATCTACTTTAGATGTTAAAAAAATTAATCAATTTAGCGATTTTTTCATATTAAAAATAGTAAAAACCTATTCTAGTATCATTGAGGAGATGTCGCTTTTTCTGCATTACATCACTAAAAAAGATCAGACGATTAAAATGCGACCGGCAATTATTTCTGCGAAAACTTTAGAGAACAAGAAAATTTTATTGGTGGACGACGATGCAGAAAATAGATTTTCGATTAGTAAAATTTTAGAAGCTCAAAAGGCAGAGGTTATACACGCAACTAATGGGAAAGAAGCAATTGATGTATGGACAAAAAACCATGATATTGCGCTAATTTTAATGGATGTGATGATGCCTGAAATGGATGGCTACGAAGCAATTAAGAAAATAAGGAAACTAGATAATGGAAAAAACATTCCGATTGTATCCTTAACTGCAAAAACACAAGCTGATGAACGAGAAAAATGCATTAATAGTGGCGCTTCGGATTATGCATCAAAACCTATTGATGCTGATTTACTAATTTCATTAATTAAAATTTGGATTTTAAATAGTGAAAAAAATAAATAATTATGACTGATCAAATAAAAGTTCTGTTGGTTGATGATGATGAGCGCAATATTTTTGCCTTAAAAGCATATCTTAAAGCAAAAAAGATTATAGTTGAAACTGCTTCAGATGGAAAAGAGTGTCTTGAAAAATTACGACAAATAGAAGTAGATGTTGTCTTATTAGACATGATGATGCCTGTGATGGATGGTTTTGAAACTTTAGGAATATTGCGAAAAGATGATCAGCTGAAAAATAATAAAGTAATTGCATTAACTGCATTAGCTATGAAGGGGGACATGGAACGCTGCATTGAGGCCGGTGCTGATGATTATTGCACGAAACCCATTGATATTGATGTGTTAATTAATAAAATAAAATACCTAATAAATAAAGGATGACATCAAACTCAATTATTAAAATTGGAGATAATGAGTTAGATGAAATTATTATTCTCATCAACGATTATAGTGGCTATGATTTTTCTGATTATTCAAAGCAATCTTTGCAAAGAAGAGTTCAACGTTATATTGATGTAAATAAAATTTCTGACTTCAAGCAATTGTTGCAAGATTTAATTAATGACTCTGCGATGGTTAACAATTTAATCGAAGAGTTGACAGTAAATGTTACTGAAATATTTAGAGATCCTAGTTTTTTTGCTTCAATTAGAAATGAATTAGTATCTCAATTAAATAAGTTGCCAGTAATTAAAATTTGGCATGCTGGATGTTCTACAGGTGAAGAGGTTTACTCAATGGCCATATTACTTAAAGAATATAATTTGTTGGATAAAAGTATTATTTATGCAACAGATATAAATCAAACAGTATTAGATGTTGCTAAATCTGGCAAATATAATTTAGACTCATTTAAGGAAAATGAGAATAATTATAGAGAAAGTGGAGGGAATAAAAACCTATCGGATTATTATACAGTATTAAATGGTGAAGTATTGATGAATGATGAATTAAAATCTAAAATCATCTTCAGCACTCATAATTTAGTTTCAGATAACGCATTTAACCAATTTGATCTAATAATCTGCAGAAATGTATTAATATATTTTAATAAATCGCTGCAAGATAAAGTACTGCAACTATTTTATAATAGCCTTACTAAAAAAGGAATGTTAGCAATCGGATCAAAAGAAACATTGCTGTTTTCACCAATTGAAAGTAAGATGCAAGTTATAAACGCCAAATGGAAAACATGGAAAAAGAAGGTGTAATCATATTGGGTGGTTCCGCAGGAAGTATTGAAGTAATTATGAATATACTTCCATTTATCCCTGCAAATTACCCTTTTGCAATTATCTTAGTTCTCCATCGAAAAAACAGCGCAGAGAATCATTTAGAAGCTGTTTTAAATCAGAGTACAAATATTCCCGTTGTTGAAATACAAGATAAAATGCAACTTAAACAGGGGCATATTTATATTGCGCCAGGCGATTACCATTTGCTTGTTGATGATACTGGGTTATTTACTTTAGATTATTCTGAAAAAATAAATTTCTCAAGACCAAGTATTGATCTAACTTTTGAATGCTTTGCAAATGCTTTTGGTAATCGTTGTATTGCTATTTTGCTTTCAGGCGCAAATTCTGACGGAGCTAAGAGTTTAAAAATAATACAGGATAAAGGAGGTTTAGCAATAGTTCAATCGCCAGAATCTGCAACTGTTGCAATCATGCCAATGTCTGCTATAAATTTATTTAGCCCGGATGTAATTGCTGATATTCCCGAAATTATGGGTATGCTCTTAGAAGCTGCAAAATATCCCATAAAGCAATATATTAGTCAAATAAAGCATGGCGAAGAACTAAATATTAGTATGCCAACAATTTTAATTGTAGATGATTTGGAGGATAATCTATTTTCCTTAAACGCTGTATTAAAATTAGAAGGCTATAGTATACACCAAGCAAATTCTGGCCCTCTAGCAATAGAGATGGCAATGAAAGAGCAGTATGATTGTATCGTTCTTGATGTTCAAATGCCAAAAATGGATGGTTTTGAAGTGGCACATATTCTGAGTCAAAATGATTTTACTAAACATATTCCTATCATTTTTCTTTCGGCATTAGGATCAGATAAAGAAAAGGTTTTACAAGGAATGGATACGGGCGCCATAGATTTTTTAGCAAAACCAGTTGATCCTCCTCTTATAAAAGCAAAACTGAAATTATGTGTAAAATTAAGTTTAAAACATAAAGAAAGTAAAAAAGCTATTAGAGCAATTAAAGAAGAACATTCTTCGCTTAAAGAAGTTAATAGCGATTTTTCGGCTAGCTTACGTTACGCTCAAAATATACAACATGCAATTTTGCCAAAAGTAGAAGTAATTAATGCCTTATTTAAAGAAAACTTTGTCATTTTTCGACCGAAAGAATCCATTGGAGGAGATTTTTATTTTATTAAAGAACTTGGAAATGAAATAATTATTATATGTGGAGATTGCACTGGCCATGGTGTTCCTGGAGCTATGATGAGTATGATTAGTTCGAATATTATTCATAATATTATTGATACAAAAAAAATATTGACTCCAAATTTAATATTGACTTCTATGGTGATGGAATTCAGAAAAACATTTAGAAATGAATTTTCAAATATTACCATTGAAGATGGTTTAGAATTAGCTGTTTGCACCTATCATAAAAAAGAAAAAAAACTGCAATATGCAGGTGCTGGAAGGCCTCTTATTATAGCTAGTCAAGGTACCATAAATACTATAAAATCTTCTTCGTGTGGCATCAGTGGAAATATTTCCGAAAATTATGAGTTTGCATTAAATGAATTTTATTTAGAGGAAGACATTCAAATTTATCTTTATTCAGATGGAATTGTTGATCAATTTGGAGGACCAAATAATAAAAAGTTTATGACAAAGCGCCTTATTCAATTAATATCATCTTGTTCAACGCTACCTATGGCAGATCAAAAAGAAATTATTGAAAATTCTATTCTCACATGGAAATCAGATTACGAACAAATTGATGATATACTAATTATGGGAATTAAATTATAGTGCAGCTAAATTCACTTGACAGTTTAATTTTAAAATAAATATAAAAAGCATCTTAATTTAATGCTTTGCTTACGCTATTTAAAAATAGAACTTCTTTTCATCACGCACCATCATCTTCAGCAATATTGAAGGACGATAGCGGTCTTCATTATACAATTCATACAACACATCCAAAGAAGTATACACATTTTTCAAGCCGATTTCATCTGCCCACTTCAACAATCCTTTCGGATAATTTACACCTTTTGTCATCGCCAGATCAAGATCTTCTTTAGTTGCCAGCTGGAGATAAAGCGAGTCAATGGCCTCATTGATAAGCATGCAGATTACACGATTAAAAATATATTTCCCGAGCGTTTCGTCTTGTTTCGGCTGAGGCATTTCAACACCTTCCGCATAATTATAATATCCTCTCCCCGATTTTCTTCCGTATAATTTTGCTTCGAACAATCGTTTTTGAGTGAGAGATGGTTTGAACCGTTGTTCAAAGAAGAATTGTGTCCATACACTTTCTGTTACTTTAAAATTAATATCGTTACCAATAAAATCCATCAGTTCGAATGGACCCATTTTAAATCCACCGTAAGTTTTTAAAGCCCAATCGATGGTAGCAAAATCAGCCATGCCTTCTTCATAGATACGAATAGACTCACCATAAAAAGAACGAGCCACTCTATTGACAATAAATCCGGGAGTATCCTTTGTAAGTACAGTTATTTTCCCCCAGCTGTCGATCAATGCTCTGCATTCTTTTACAACAGTATCATCCGTAAGAATTCCCGGAATAATTTCCACCAATGGCATTAAGGGAGCGGGATTAAAAAAATGAATTCCGATTACACGTTCCGCTTTTTTACAAGATGATGCAATGGATGCAATGGATAAAGAAGATGTGTTAGAAGCTAAAATACAATCCGAAGAAACAATTGCTTCTAAATCAGAAAATAATTTTTGTTTTACATCAATGTTCTCGATGATCGCTTCAATAATTAATCCACAATTTGTAAATTGATTTAAATCGTTTACAAACTGAGTGTTTGCTAAAATAGATTTTGCCTTCTCCTCTGTGAGTTTATGTTTCTCAAGCAATTTTTTTAGAGTAGAATCTAAATTTGCTTTTGCTTTTTCCAAAGCTGCTTGATTGTTATCGTATACAATTACACTATGACCAGCAGTAGCAGCTACTTGTGCAATTCCAGCGCCCATTGCACCAGATCCAATTATTCCTATTTGTATCATAAATTATTCTCCCTTGAATATTGGTTTACGTTTTTCCAAAAATGCATTTACACCTTCAGTATAATCATGTGTTAAAGTAGCTTGTACTTGAACATCTGCTTCATATGACAATTGTTTTTCAATTGTATTTTCCAAGGACTCATTCAGTAATCTTTTTGTTAAACCCATGGCCTTTGTTGGCATGTCGCCTAATGTTTTTGAAATAGTCATAGCATCACTTTGCAAATTTGTATCTTCAGTAACTTTATAAATCATTCCCATTCTTTCTGCATCAGTAGCAGAAACTTTATCTCCTAACATCATCAATGCAGATGCTTTTCCAAAACCAATTAATCGAGGAAGAAAAAATGTTCCACCACTATCTGGAATCAATCCAATTTTACTAAATGCTTGAATAAATGAAACTGACGCAGCAGCAATTACAACATCACAAGCCAAGGCAATGTTTGCCCCCGCTCCGGCTGCAACACCATTCACTGCACAAACAACTGGTTTTTCAAGTTTTCTTATCTTTAAAATAATTGGATTGTAATGTTCACGAACAATTTTTTCGATACCAGGACCATTTGCATCTATTGCTTCCGACAAATCCTGTCCCGCACAAAATGCTTTTCCTTCTCCAGTTAATAATACTGCACGAATCGATTTATCAATAGCTGCTTTATCGAGCGCATCCTGCAGAGCCAAAGCCATTTCACGATTAAAACTATTGAATTTATCTGGCCGATTCAATGTTATTTTTAAAACATTGCCATCGGTTTCTGATTTAATAAATGTCATATAAATTTGTATTTATGTAAAGATAAAAAATTACAAGCATTTAAAATAATCGAAAGGTTCTTTGCAGTCGAGGCAACGAAACAAAGCCTTACAGGCTGTTGAACCAAATTGAGAAATCATTTCTGTATGAATGGAGCCACAAAGCGGGCATTTTAAATCACGAGCTTTACCAAGTAGTACTTTTTTATCTACTGAAGAATGATCTGGCGGCGCAATTCCGTATGCTCTTAACTTTTCTTTAGCAACATCAGAAATCCAATCGGTTGTCCAAGCAGGTGACAAAACCAACTCTACTTTCACCTTATCAATTCCAATTTCTTTTAATTTAATGCGGATGTCGTCCTCAATTACTTTCATTGCCGGACAACCGGTATAAGTTGGAGTAATCACAACGATACACAGCTCATTTTCAAACTTTACTTCACGTAAAATTCCGAGTTCAATAATATTAATGACAGGAATTTCAGGATCAGGAATTTCTGAAAGGAGTTTGAATATTTGTTCTTGAGAATGAGTTCTTGACATGCGATGATGATTGGCGGAATCCCCCTGGCCCCCTTTTCCAAAGGGGGAATTGTTCTAACAATGATTTTCTTTTAGTTACCACTTAGCGCCAGGATATGCTCTGTGCACGTATTGCATTTCAGCTAACAAGAATCCTAAGTGTTCAGAATGTTTGCCTTCTTTGCTTCCTTTTTGTTTGAACGTGGTTGTTGGAATTTGCAAAGTTGCTTCAGTTAAAACTTCATGCACTCGTTTTTCCCAGCTTGCTTTTACGTTCGTTAAATCTGGCGCAATTCCTTCTTTAATTAAAATGGCATCCACCTCATCCATGTCAAACATTTCGGAAGTAAACATCCACAAATCGTTCAAACCATTTTGTAAACGCTCGTGACTTTCTGCTGTTCCATCCCCTAAACGCAACATCCATTCAGATGTATGACGCAAGTGATAGGTAATTTCCTTGTGTGATTTCACTGCAATAGCTGCAATGGTTTCGTCTTTACTGCTTTTTAATTCTTCGTATAAAAAATACATATACATATCAAATAAAAACTGACGAGCAATCGTGTTTGCGTAATCTCCGTTTGGTTGTTCAGTGATCAATAAGTTTCTGTACTCTCTTTCACCACGCATAAAAGCCAAGTCATCTTCATCTCTGCCCTTACCTTCTACTTGTCCGGCATATCCTAAAATAGAAGTTGCATTTCCAACAAAATCCAACGCGATATTAATCAATGCAATGTCTTCTTCTAAAATTGGACCATGTCCGCACCACTCCGACAAACGATGTCCGATAATCAAACTGCTATCGCCAAGGCGAAGTAAGTATTCAAATTTTGCTTCTTGTACTGTCATTGTTAGTTTAAAGTTCAAAGTTTAAAAGTTTAAAGTTTTTCTGAGGGTTCTAATTGGTCTGCATTAACTTTCCAACTTTGAACTTTCTAACTTTAAACTTAAAGATATTTCACTCCTTCAGGAATTTTATAAAATGTTGGATGACGATAAGGTTTATCGTTTGAAGGTTCAAAAAATGCTCCTTGATCTTCTGGACTAGATGCAGAAATTGTATTGGCAGGAACAACCCAAATACTGATTCCTTCGCTTCTGCGCGTATACACATCACGTGCATTTTGAATTGCCATTTCAGCATCTGCTGCATGCACATTACCAACATGCTTGTGTGATATGCCGGGATTTGCTTGTACAAATACTTCCCATACCGGCCATTGTGAATCTGTCATAATCTTTTTTTTATTTGTCTATTTTTTCTACTATCATGATTCGTCTTCTCAACTCCCTTGTTCTCGACTCCGCTCGAACTGACAGGTATTAATTGTCTACTGTCTACTCTTTTTTATTGTCTATTGCCTAAGCTACTAGTTTTTCTTTTGTTTGTTTTGCTGCGTAAGCCGTTGCTGCTTCACGCACCCACGCTCCGTTTTTATCAGCATCTACTCTTGCTTTTAAACGTTTTGCATTACAAGGTCCGTTTCCTTTTATGATTTCAAAAAATTCATCCCAGTTAATTGGTCCGTGTGAATAATGACCTGTTGCTGCATCCAGTTTCATATCCTTATCAGGAATAGTTAGTCCAATAAAATCGGCTTGCGGAACTGTTCTATCAATAAAACGTTGACGTATTGCATCGTTACTTTCCATTTTCACTTTCCAACGCATCAATTGATCAGAGTTTGGCGATTGGTCATCACTTGGTCCTAACATCATGATAGATGGCCACCACCAGCGATTCAAGGCATCTTGCGCCAATGCTTTTTGCTCAGGAGTACCTTGCGCCAAGTGCATCATAATTTCATATCCTTGACGGTTGTGAAAACTTTCTTCTTTGCAAATGCGAATCATTGCGCGACAATATGGTCCGTAAGAACCACGAGCCAAAGCTGTTTGATTCATAATTGCAGCACCGTCCACTAACCAACCAATTGCTCCGATATCGGCCCAAGTTAATGTTGGATAATTGAAAATGCTGGAATATTTTGCTTTTCCTGTGTGCAGTTGTGATAATAATTCGGAGCGGTCTATTCCTAAGGTTTCTGTAGCACTGTATAGGTACAAACCGTGTCCAGCTTCATCTTGCACCTTTGCTAATAAAATAGCTTTTCTGCGCAAGTTGGGAGCACGTGTAATCCAATTGCCTTCAGGCAACATGCCAACAATTTCGGAATGCGCATGCTGGCTCATCATACGAATCAATTGTTTGCGGTACGCTTCCGGCATCCAATCCTTCGGTTCTATTTTTGCGCCCGAAGCAATTTTTGCTTCAAAGGCTTCTAGTTGTTTTGTGTCATCCATTGTGTTGGGTGTTTCTTTATGCTATAAAAATACGGAATTAATCAGTTTTTACAAAATTGAGCATACAATTCCAATAAATACAACTGTTTTAGGGCTGAATTGTTTAGGAAAATAAGAAAATTAACAGCTGAGGCCCTCGAGAGGGTGCAGAGGTTACTGAAATAAATGTTATTTAGAGTTGCATACGAATGAAGCTGCGACCATTGTTTTAAATGGATAACACCTATAAACCCTTATCGTAATTCACCACCACTTTATTAGTAGTGGGGCGACTTTGACAAGTTAGGATAAATCCTTGTTTTACTTCAGACGCTGATAAAGCATAATTCACAGCCATTTCCACTTTTCCGTCTTCTAATAAAGCGCGGCAGGTACAGCAAGAACCACCTTGACAAGCATAAGGAGCATCTAATCCTATACGGATAGCAGCTTCTAGGATAGTTTCGTTTTTTTCTAGCACAACCAGGTGTTCGTCTCCATCAATTATGATCGTTGCAGACGCATCAGCAGTAGAGTTTCCAGAGGGTTTTAGATCATCCGCATTTACAGGAGCGGTAAAATACTCTATGTGAACTTTTGTTTCGTTGATTTTTAATTCTTTTAATGCATTCACCACATTTTCCATCATTGGTCCAGGACCGCAGATAAAATATTCGTTATCAGCAGCTTCATCTATATATTCTTTCACCAACTCCATGTTTTTTTCCTTGGTCATAAGACCTTGCAAGTTTGCAGGATGTCCGGCAGGAGCAGTATTTAAAATGTGAACTACTTTAAAACGATCAGCATTAGAAGCCGCTAATCCATCTATTTGTTTTTTAAAAATGACAGAAGCTTCATCGTTATTACCATAAAACAACGTGATAGTGCTTTGCAGCTCCGCTTTCAAAACTGTTTTTAAGATCGACAACATTGGCGTTATACCGCTACCACCACCGAACAATACATAGTTTTTTCTGTTAGCAGCGTTCATTTCAGTAAAGAAATTACCCATCGGTACCATCACCTCTATTGCGTCACCTACTTTAACGGTATCGTTAATAAAGGTAGAAACACGTCCGTCCTTCACTTTTTTTATGGCAACACGCAATTCATTTTCATCCATCGGGCTGCTGCAGATAGAATAAGAACGTCTCAGCTCCTCCCCTTTTACATTGAATCTTAACGTAAGGTATTGTCCTTGTTTGTATTTAAAATCCTGCTTTAAATCAGCGGGTACTTCAAAGGCTACAGAGACAGCATCCGCTGTTTCGCGGACAACATCAACAACTTTTAATGAATGGAATCTTGACATATTATTGGATTGATTATAGGGCGCAAATTTACAATTAATATAGAAACAGACAAAGTTTAAACGGTATTTGTATGCAGACAGCAGCTATGAACTATATCCATTACTACTAAGAGTAAGAATGCTGTTGCACCTATTTTTTTTGAAATTTCCTGATTAACAAAACTAAAAAACTATAAATTGCGGCGAATATTGATTGCTATGCAGGATACCACTAAACTATTTTTCCCAAACCTCGAAGGACTGCGTTTTTTTGCATTTTTTGTAGTTTTCATCAATCACGCAACCGGCTCACTGGGCTACAACAACCATTCTGAAACATTTGCTTACATCCGTTCGCACTTTTTCTGGAATGGAGATCTTGGAGTCAGTTTCTTTTTTGTACTGAGTGGTTTCCTGATCACCTACCTCCTGCTCAAAGAGAAAGATTTGACTGGAACGATTAACATCAAAAACTTTTATCTGAGAAGGATTTTACGCATCTGGCCCTTGTACTTTTTGATTGTGGCACTATGCTTATTGGCATTTCCGATATTTGAGAACATCTTACCAAAATGGTTTCCAATCGGAGTAAGCACCGCGGAGATCAACAAGTGGTTTTATATAACGTTTACTGGAAACTTTGATTACTTATATAATGGCATCAATAATTTTATGATCGGGATCCTTTGGTCGGTATCTGTTGAAGAGCAATTTTATTTATTCTGGCCGCTGATCATCGCCCTTGTCCCGAGAAAACATCTTTTCAAAACATTCATTCTTATTATTATCGGCTCCATTTTATTTCGTTTTTATTGTGCCAAAGGCAATCCAATGATCATGAAATACCATTCACTCTCATCGGTTTCAGATTTGGCAAGCGGAGCAGTGATCGCTTATCTTGCTTTGAAAGAGAATGTCATCAGCTGGTTTGAAAAAATACCCAAATACATGATTTTGATCGTATACCTCATCCTGTTTATTCTGGTGCCGATGCGTTTTTACATTTGGAAATTCGGCATTCACTACAATCATGCTTCATCATTGATGCCGGTTGTATTCTCCAGCCTTTTTGCGTTTGTGATTATGGAGCAGAATTATGCAAAACATTCGTTTTATAAAATCAGCAATTGGCGGATCATCTCTTCATTCGGAAAATATACGTATGGAATGTATTGCTATCATATGATCGTATTTTTTATCGTTTTACTGGCCTTTCATTTTATGGGAATCAATTTGAATGGAATGAGTAAATACACCTTTCTTTTTGTTTTGCTAATCTCCTTCTTTTTAACCTTAGTCGTTTCCGAATTGAGTTATCACTATTATGAATCATTTTTCCTGAAGTTAAAAAATAAGTATAGTCTGATCAGAAAAGAATAAGCCAGCTGACCTAAGAGCGATTCCCAATAAACCAAGACATAAGAAAGCCCTATTCAATGATAAATGAACAGGGCTTTCTATTTTCTTTTCTCTACTTTATTTTGTTATAACGATCCGGTGAACCGATTTAGCAGATGGACTTTGAAGAATAACAAAGTAAACACCTTGCGATAAATCCAGCTCCGCAACATTCAGATTTTTCTGGTATGTTCCCATGTTTTGTAACTCATCAGAAACAATGGTAATAGTTTTACCAACGATATCCGTGATACTTATTTTCATCTGTGATTTTGCAGCGAGTGTGTATTGAACAGTTGTTTCATCAACAAAAGGATTCGGATAAACGATCGCATTAAAATTATTGTTCAGATAATCGGCAATACCTAAAGAAGGCACACCCGGAATAATGCTATCAATGTATTCAACATTTGTAACAACGATGTTTCCGCCAACAAAATTCGCATCGACTTTTAAAACAGGGATTTGTTTGGCCGTTGCGAGCCATTTATATTCATATCGCAAAGGGCGGGGAATATTGGTTCCAAAACCTAAAGCATCAAGTGCAATGGTATCGATGGCTGATATTGTTGATTTAACACGCAAAGCATTAAAAGTACCAAATGGCGTTTTCACAGTGCCCCAACCGTCAACCACATTTACACGATGACCTTTTTGTCCGTAATACCCGATTGAAGGAATAGGCAAACCAAATTTGTAATCACAAGAATCTGTATCTAAATAATCCACAGGAAAATTATAGATAACATCATCTGACGAATACAAAAAAGGAAGCGGTATTCCGTTTATTGTATATCCTGCACCTATTTGTCGGAATGTTGTGGACGACTCCTTTAAAAAATCGTATGCCATATCTAATGATACACCAGGCAAAGGCAACGTTGTTAATATATTATTTTCATTACCATAAGAAGTATTAAGCGGATTGAAAAGCAAATTAAAAGGAAAGGGGAAAGTTGAAGGAGAATCAAATTTTTCAAAGCGTTGAAAATCGGGAACCAAGGTAGAATAATCCCAGGTGTAATTTGCTCCTGTGAGGGTAACATCATTTGTATCAATAGCAGTAGTGACGCTAATCAAAACAGAATCCCCCGCATTGGGCATATCTGCTGAAGTAATGGAGATTTGAGCGCTAAGGGCTGAAGTAAAAAAGATAGTATGAAGTAATAAAAGTTTTTTCATGGTTTTATTTTAAATGAAACATTTAGAATCAAATGTATAAAATTTCAGACAAGCAAGCCGCTTTTTTAACATCTTATTACATTAATAATCAGATAAATGAAGCAAGAAGAGTACAACTTTCAAAAAATAGGTATCAAATTAGCAAAATGCAATGATACGGATACTGATTTATAAAAGATAGAATTTGACCTATTACCTGTTTACAAAAAGCGGCCTTTTTTGCTCCATACAGCAATAAAAAGCGTTTTTTTGCGTTATTAAAAATTGTACAAAAACAGTACAATATTTGTGTACTTTTGATTGCTTATAAATTTTATATAAATGAAACAAAATATTTACATTTTAATTTTGGCCATTTTCCTTCCCTTATTATCTGAAGCGCAACAAAAAAAAGTTGCCTGGCAAGATGGAAAACGCGACCTCCTGCAATTTTCGGGAGTAGTAGTTGAAGGTGATAGTTTAAGACCAATTCCATATGCAAGTATTATTGTTCAAAACAGTTATAGAGGAACGGTAAGTGATTATTTCGGTTATTTCTCTTTTGTGGCTCAGGAAGGCGACACCATCGAATTTTCTGCAATTGGTTTCAATTCTGCTTTTTTTATTATCCCTGATACCTTAACAAACAATAAATATTCACTGATCCAAGTGCTGCGGATGGATACGATTAATCTCGCGCTGACAGAAGTATACCCATGGCCTACAAAGGAACAATTCAAGAAAGCATTTTTAGCCTTAGAGCTACCTGATGACGATATGTCAAGAGCAGATAGAAACATGGCACGTTCCGATGCAAAGGATAGAATGACCGGTATGGCGATGGATGCCAGCTTAAATTATAAATACAATATGCAGCGCTACCAGAGTAAATTGTATTATGCAGGACAACTTCCTCCAAATAATTTATTGAATCCAATCGCTTGGGCAAAGTTTATAAAGGCATGGAAGAATGGAGATTTTAAAAAGAAAAATTAAATTCAGGAATTTATTTTTAAAGTGAGATCCCCATTATATTATATAAAAAGCCATTTTCTATTGAAATGTATATTTCTTTGGATCTTTGTTGTGCTCAGTATAAAATCATATTCTCAAAACACAGCAACGGTTTTTGGTAAAATAACCGACAATGAAAATGAACCCATTGAAGATGTCAGCATTTCTATTTTAGGTTCTTCACAATCCTCTGTTTATACAAATGCAAAAGGAGAATTCAATTATACAATTCCTTCGAATACGGATGTGACACTTGTTTTTTATCACCTGAATTTTTCGCAAGTACAGCGCACGGTAAAACTAAGTAGCGGCGAAAAACTTGATATCAGTAAACGGTTAACCTCAAAAGAATTAACGATCGGAGTTGTTGAAATTACATCTGAAAACAGATTCAAAGATGTTACAAGTCTGGATCCGATAAACGTTACACACATCCCAACAGCAAGTCAGGATTTCAATGCCATCTTGTTTACGTTGCCGGGTGTTTCGAACAGAAACGAATTGAGTTCTTCTTATTCCGTTCGTGGAGGGAATTTTGATGAGAATTTAGTCTATGTAAACGGAATAGAAGTCTATCGTCCATTCTTAACACGCTCAGGTCAGCAAGAAGGGCTAAGTTTTATTAACCCGGATCTTGTTGCAGCTATTTTATTTTCTGCAGGTGGATTTGAAGCAAAATACGGAGATAAAATGTCGAGTGTACTGGATGTTCAATATCGCAAACCCAGAAAATTTGCAGGAACAGTTTCAGGAAGTTTATTAGGAAGTAATTTACATTTGGAGGGCTCATCCAAAAATTATCGTTTTACCTGGCTGATGGGTGCACGTTACAAAACCAATAAATACCTGTTGGGGAAAACAGATTCAAAAGGGGATTATAAACCTTTTTTTGCGGATCTTCAAGTATATACCACCTACGACATTACATCGAACTGGGAATTGGATTTTTTAGGAAATTTCGCCAGCAACAAATACCAATTCGTTCCTGAAAACAGAGAAACAGATTTCGGAACATTGGATAAAGCATTGCGCTTGAAGATATATTTTGACGGACAAGAGATCGACCAGTTCAACACGATGATGGGTGCATTGTCAGCCATCTACAACAGCAATTCACAAAAATTAAATTTGAAATTTATCGGCTCTGCTTTCCGGAGTAAGGAAGAAGAAGCGTTCGATATTCAGGGACAATATTTTATTGGAGAATTGGAAACCGATTTCGGAAAACCAAACTTTGGCGATGTCGTTACAGAAAGAGGAATCGGCACATTCATCAACCATGGACGAACGAATTTAGAGGCATACGTTTTTAGCGGTGATCACAAAGGAACGTATACCGAAGGCAAAAAACAATTGCTGTGGGGAGTAAAATATTCCAACGAACAAATAACAGATAAACTAAGCGAATGGAAATATGTTGACAGTGCAGGCTTCTCTTTGCCAACACCATACGGACCGGTAGAAAATCCTGGCGACATAGAGCTGCAGGATGTTGTAAAACAAAAGATACGCATCTCGTCAAACCGGATATCAGGATATTTACAAGGTTCGGTAACAAAGGAAACAAAAGATACAGCGACCATTTCAGCAACTTTGGGATTACGTGCAAACTATTGGGACTTCAACAACCAGGCATTGGTTGGCCCACGTGGCACATTCGGAATAAAGCCTAATTGGAAACGAGATTTCCTTTTCCGATTTTCATCCGGATATTACTATCAACCTGCTTTTTACAGAGAGCTCAGGGGCAGAGATGGCGTGGTGAATCAAAATATTAAAGCGCAAACATCCATTCATTTTGTTTTAGCAAGTGATTATAATTTTAAAGCTTGGAAGCGTCCATTTAAATTTATCGCTGAAGCCTATTATAAATATTTGGATAATTTAATTCCCTATGAAATTGACAATGTGCGCATCCGCTATTCAGCTAAAAATAACGCAAGAGGTTATGCAACAGGAATAGATCTGAAAGTGAATGGAGAATTTGTAAAAGGATTGGAATCGTGGGCATCACTGTCTATTATGGAAACCAGAGAAGATCTCAAGGATGATTTTTATTTCGATTATTACAACAGCGATGGCGAAAAAATTGTTCCGGGTTTTACAGCAAACAGTGTCCGCAGGGACAGTATCAGAAATGAGCCAGGCTATATTTATCGTCCGACAGATCAACGTGTAAGTTTTGGATTATTTTTCCAGGATAAGATGCCTAAACTGCCCGATTTGAAAATGCATTTGAATTTATTATTCGGAACAGGTGTTCCTTTCGGAGCGCCGGGCACAGAACGCTATCAGCAGGTGCTGCGTATGCCTCCATACCGAAGAGTAGATATCGGTTTTTCTTATCAGGCATTGAGAGAAAATAGAACAGTAAAATCAAAAAGTGTTATTCGATATATAAAATCATTGTGGATCAGTTTAGAGGTATTCAATTTATTGGGAACAAATAATACGGTTTCGTATATCTGGGTGGAAGATGTCACAAACAGGCAATATGCAGTACCAAATTATTTAACACAGCGCCAACTGAATTTACGGATCATTCTGAAATTCTAAAACCATATACTGTTGGTTGTATCCTCTTGAAAAGATCATGGCAAAAGAAAAAAAATCAATTCCTTTTAATTTCGCTATTGAAAATTTATTTTCACGTGAACCAATTATCCGTCACATGTTTGGTTGTCACGCCATTTATATTGAGGGAAAGATCGTACTCGCTTTGCGCGACAAAAACGATGATGACAGCGGCGTTTGGATCTGCACAAGTAAGGAACATCACCAGAGTTTGAAAAAAGACTTCCCAAGCATGCGGTCGATCGGGCTCTTCGGTCCAGGAATCAGCGGATGGCAAATGATTCAAAAAGAGGAGGAGGATTTTGAAACGAGTGTCAATCGCTTATGTGAATTTATAGTACAGAATGATCCGCGGATCGGAAAGATTCCGAAACTAAAAAAGAAAAAAATAATTGATACATAATTTTTGACGAATTGAATTGACGGGAGTAAGCTAACCTTGAAATTTAAAAGCGTGTAGCATCCTATTACAATTATTTGTAAATTTGAATACGAATGATTTACTCAAAAGAAGCGATAGTAAAAACAAGAGCCTGGGTAGAAGGCGACCTGAAAGCAAAACAATGGCTTCAGGATAATCAGTTCGAAGAACTGGTGCAATTGAAAGACGCGGCAAGCAGATACCCAAAAGCATTTGAATACTTACTCGTTCACAAACACCTCACACTTGCAGCGTTTGTAAATGCAGTTTGGGACGATTCAAAAGCATTCAAACTTCTTATGGAGCAAAAAGCATTTCAATGGGCGGCAATGGCAAACTATATCAATGGTGACGACAATGCAGCTGCATTTTTAAAGAAAAACAATTTAGAACATTATGCGCAGTTGGCACATGTGATTCAGGCGAAGATCCGCAGAGAAGGAGATGAAGGAACGAATATCTTTAAAAGCGGACCGTATAAAGGTTAATAAATTTCAAGAACGAATACATGAGAATAATTGCCAACATTCCACATCCGAAAATTTCAATCAATATCTTTTCGATGAATGATAAATACCAAATTCAATTTGTAGCAGGACCGATGGAACAAACGTTCAAGATCGCACACAACGAAGTAAATGGCATCGAAGGAATTCAGAAATTAGTAGATGATGTGTTCCTGCAAAAAGTATTGGATCGGTTTAATGAAATGTATTTGTCGCTGAAAGAAGCGAAAATAAGGGAAGCTGCGATCGGCTCTTAGTATGAATATACGATGAAAATATAAAAAGTGTTGACTATAAAAAAATTGAAATTTACGAAAGCATGTTAAAAAAAAGCATACTGTTTTTTGCAGTTATTTTTGCTCTCTCAGCATTCAGTCCGACACCAACCTACCAAATAGCGCTATTAAAATATAGTGGCGGCGGCGACTGGTATGCAAACATAGAAACGTCGCTGCCCAATTTAATTGAATTTTGCAATACAAATTTAAAAACGAATATCAACAAAGAGCAAGCAACAGTTGAAGTTGGAAGCCCTGATATCTTTAACTACCCCCTCGTTCACATGACCGGCCACGGAAATGTTTTATTCAATGCGCAGGAATCAGAGAACTTACGTAATTATTTAATAGCAGGTGGTTTCTTGCATATCTCGGACAATTATGGAATGGATAAATTCATTCGTCCGCAATTAAAAAAGATCTTCCCGGAATTGGAATTAGTTGAACTACCTTTCTCCCATCCGATTTACCACCAGAAATATGCTTTCCCGAATGGTCTGCCGAAGATCCACGAACACGAGAGCAAAGCACCGCAGGGATTCGGATTGATCTACCAAGGACGTTTGGTTTGTTTTTATGATTTCGAATGCGATTTAGGAGATGGCTGGGAGAGTTATGAAGTACATAAAGATTCTCCTGAGGCGCGCCAGAAAGCGCTAAAAATGGGCGCGAACATCATTCAATTTGTATTGATGGGTGGCGAGAACAGTGTAAAGAAATAAATCATCAACAATAACCTTCCACTTCTTTATTTATAATTTCACTGATCTCTTCCGCTTTATTGATGATCATGAAATGCGTTCCACCTTTGATAGAATAATCACATGCTACAACTTTCGAGTGCGGAAGCACCCTGTCAGCAGTTCCATGGAGATGAATTAAATTTTCAGGACGGATTTCATTTTTCCATTTGACGATACAATCAACAGCTCCGTTAAAATAATTTTGAGGAGCTTCATCCAACATCCTTCTAAAACTCTTTTTCTGTTCATCTGTAAATACTCCAAATTGCTTTTTAGCAATCATTGCCGCATCTTTAAAAAATCCATCATTAAAAAGTCTGTACAAAGGAAGCATCCTCCAAAAAGTAATCTTGAAAGGCAACTCCGTATGAAATTTACTACTAGAAATAATGAAGGTTTTCAAAGGTTTGAGCTTTTTTGAAATCTCTACACAACACATTCCTCCAAAAGAAACGCCAATCAAGACAAATGGCTGAGTCGTATCAATTTGTTTGGAAAGACGCATCGCATAATCTGCAAGTGATTCTTTTCTGAATGGTGTTTCCCACCTTATATAACGAATGCTGCAATTACTCAACTTTAAATTTTTGAATAATCTTTCATTCACCCCCATTCCAGGTATACAATAAACATTAAGCATTGGTATCGACAATAGTAAAATGTGATTGACTTCTTACTACAACTGTTTGGGCAGACAAGGATTCTTGAGTTTCAGTTCGAGCGGAGTCGAGAACCGAGGATGCCTGGCCAAACAAGTTCTTATGAGAAGTATAATTCTTACAAGCCGCCTCAATCTTTAATTGGTCCCAGTTTTCTTTAATCAGAGCTTCCTTCTTTTTTCGACTCCAATCTTTAATCTTTTTCTCCCAAATGATTGCTAGATTAAAATCAGTAAATTTTTCACAAAAAATCATTTCAACAGGTAATCGTTGTGAAGTATAACTATTTTTATTGTCCCCTGAATTGTGTTCTTCAATTCTTCTTTCTGGATTATAAGTGAAACCAGTGTAATAAGTGTTATCTGAACACTTTAGGATGTATACAAATAAGTATCTTGATTCTGACATTGGTTATCGCTCTTAATTGACTTTAATTGGTTCTCGACTCCGCTCGAACTGACTGGCGACAGGCATTTTTCTTACTTATATTAATCTCGTTCTCGACTCCGCTCGAACTGACAATCGATTCCGCTGGAAATGACTGGCGACAAGCATTTTTCTTTCCTAAATTTACTTTGTCAAAAACTTATTTTTATAATCTTCCATACTTCTTTTAATAACTTCATATGCCTCTTCCCTACCGTAAACCTGTGTGATCTCGCATGTAGGATTTTCAGCACCCGGTAAATTTTTGTAAGTCAAAAAATAATGTTTCAGCCGGTCAATCACTGCTTGGGTGCAGTCGCTGATATCTTTCCATTCTTCAAACACTTCATCGCCTTTCATCACCGCAATAATTTTATCGTCAGCTTCACCTTTATCGATCAACCTTAATCCACCGATAGGAATAGCCTGCAACAAAATATCACCGTGCGAAATCGTTTTCTCCGTCAGCACACAAATATCCAACGGATCACCATCACCTTTCATAACGGGACGACCCGACTTTAGCGCAGCAAATTCAGCAATTTTAACATCGCAATACGTTTGCGGAATAAATCCATATAAGGAAGGAAGCACATTTGAAAATTTCTGTGGACGATCGATCTTCAAATGCCCCGTTTCTTTATCTACTTCATATTTGACGGTATCGGAAGGAACGATCTCGATGAAGGCGGTAACAACAGTAGGGGCCTCGTTGCCAGGAGAAATGCCATGCCATGGATGTGATTTGAATTTATTCATTTTTGTATTTTTTGAGAGTGCGTATCGTAATTTAAGTGCAACGTAATAATGTTTATCGTGTTGTGAAAGATAGGTGTCACATACAGCGCTATACTTATTTTTTTCGTGTAAAGAAATAAACCAATCCCATAGCCGTTAATGAAACAAATAGTAATATCACTTTCCCCCATGCAGTCGGTTGTTGATTTTTAGGTCCCAGCTCATTCTGCTGTTTGTTCAGGGAATTTTCCTGAATAAATTGCTGCAAACCGAATGACTTATTTAAAAACAATTTTTCGTCTTCAAATGTGCGACCTGCAGCAAACTGATATATATCTTGTGTTGCATCCCTAAATTTTTTCCGGCTGTGATCACACAAGGTCACTTTTAAAAAATCAAATTTCTCATACTTCGCGTAAACGAGCCATTGCTCACCCTTTGCAAAACTCATTAAACATTCAGAAGCACAATCAAAATTAAGCGGTACATGTTTTACTACATTCCCTTTGTACAATTCGGTGATTGTAAAATAGGCTATTGCTTTGCCTTTCGGATCGCAGGCAGAAACAGAATCAACTGAACCATAAAATATCACATCATACGCTTGTACGTTTGTCAAAGAAACAGGAGCCAATGGCGGACATTCGCAAGCAAAGCTCAGACAAGCAGTAAGGAGAAAATATGATAAAAGTAATTTCTTCATTCGTAGCCGATTATTTTCTTTGTAATACTAAATTTGGGTCCGCTATGTATAACGTTCTATAAAATGAAACGCTATCATCCTATAGAAAATTGACGCTCTTTCAAAAATTGAACACATGCATCCATCTGCGTATACATAATGATATCTTGATCCACAAAGGGTACATTTTTTCTAAAATCGGCAAGCACATGCTCAATTGCATTGGATGATTTCAGAGGTTTTCTAAATTCGATCGCTTGTGCGGCATTGAACAATTCGATTGCTAAGATGCGCTGTAAATTCTCCACTACTTTAAAACATTTTGTTGCCGCATTCGCACCCATCGAAACATGATCTTCTTGTCCGTTTGAACTAACAATGGAATCAACGGAAGCGGGTGAACACAACTGTTTATTCTGACTAACGATACTCGCAGCAGTATATTGAGGAATCATAAAACCGGAATTCAATCCAGGCTTCGCAACTAAAAATGGAGGCAAACCACGCAGCCCTGCAATCAACTGATAGGTTCTTCTTTCAGAAATATTTCCTAATTCAGCCAAAGCAATCGCTAAAAAATCGAGCGCCAAGGCCAAGGGTTGACCATGAAAATTTCCACCAGAAATAATTTCATCCTCCTCCGGAAAAACGGTAGGGTTATCTGTAACAGAATTAATTTCTGTGAGGAACACATTTTCTACATATTCAATCGCATCCTTTGAAGCACCATGCACTTGAGGTATGCAACGGAATGAATAGGGATCTTGAACATGTTCTTTTTCACGTTTAATAATTTCACTTCCTTCTAAGAGCTTACGCATATTCGCAGCAGTTTGTATTTGCCCTTTGTGCGGCCGGATAGAATGTATATGCGGTTTAAAAGGATCGATACGACCATCGAAGGCATCCAAGGAAATAGCACTGATCACATCGGCAGCAATGTTTAATTTTTTTGTTTGCAGTAAACACCAAACACCATATGCGCTCATAAATTGTGTTCCATTCAGCAAGGCTAAACCTTCTTTTGATTTGAGCGCTATCGGTTTAAAATTTAATTCCTTTAAAACAGCTGCTGCTGCTTGTTTTTTTCCATTGTAAAACACCTCACCCATTCCAAGCAAAGGCAAACACATATGCGCTAAAGGAGATAAATCACCGGAAGCACCTAAGGATCCTTGTTGGTAAACGATAGGTAGCACATCGTTATTAAAAAAATCAACAAGGCGTTCAACGGTTTGTAATTGAACCCCTGATTTGCCATAACAAAGTGCTTGTATCTTAAGCAGCAACATTAACTTTACTACTTCATTCGGCACTTCATCTCCGGTTCCACAGGCATGGGACATCACTAAATTGGTTTGCAATTGTTCCAGTTCATTATCAGGAATCACAACATTGCACAAAGAACCGAAACCTGTGTTGATACCGTAGATTGGGCCTTTCTGAGAACGCATTTTTTTATCGAGGTAATCGCGACAAGATGAAATGTTCTTTTTTGCTTCTTCGGAAAGAGCAAGTTTTTTGTTCCCTGAAATGATTTCAGAAATCGTTTGTAAGGATAATTGGGCTGTTGTTATTGTGTGCATATTTTCTTTTTACCACAGATTACTCAGATTTACTCAGATTTTTCTTTGATACGTTGTATTATTTTCTTTTTACCACAGATTACTCAGATTTACTCAGATTTTTCTGTGATACGTTGTGTTATTTTCTTTTTACCACAGATTTTTCAGATTTACTCAGATTTTTCTGTGATACGTTGTGTTATTTTCTTTTTACCACAGATTACTCAGATTTACTCAGATTTTTCTGTGATACGTTGTGTTATTTTCTTTTTACCACAGATTACTCAGATTTACTCAGATTTTTCTGTGATACGTTGTGTTATTTTCTTTTTACCACAGATTACTCAGGTTTACTCAGATTTTTCTGTGATACGTTGTGTTATTTTCTTTTTACCACAGATTACTCAGATTTACTCAGATTTTTCTTTGATACGTTGTGTTATTTTCTTTTTACCACAGATTACTCAGATTTACTCAGATTTTCCTGTGATACTTGGTGTTATTTGTGGTGAATTTTCTATTTTAATTTTTCTATAATTTTTTCAATCGTAATTTCCTCTTTTTCTCCAGTAACAATATTCTTCAATGTCAACACACCTTCTTTTATAGAAACGACAAAAGGAATTTTTTTAGACTCGCCATAGGTAAACTGTTTTTTTACATCTGCTTTCACATCCGGATAAATTTCAGAATTAATTCCGGCCTTACGAACCATTGCTAATAAAGGAAGAAGATCACGCTGATCTTTTTCGTTAAATGCAACAAATAACAATTTTGTAGAAGCAGAAACAGTATCCGGATATAAATTCAATTCATTCAATACATCGTAGATTCTATCTGCACCAAATGAAATACCAACTCCGCTCATATTCGGCAAACCAAATATTCCTGTAAGATCATCATAACGACCGCCACCACAGATGCTGCTCGTTAATGTTCCCACAGCTGCTTTCACTTCGAAGATCGCTCCGGTATAATAATTTAATCCGCGAGCCAGTGTTATGTCCAGTTCTACTTTAGCGGTATTTAATTTTAGGCTATCTGCCGCCTTGAAAATATATTCTATTTCTTCAATACCTTTTAAACCGATTTCTGAAGAAGCCAAAAGCGTTTTTAAGAAATTTACTTTTTCCAACGTTGAACCTGAAAATTCAATGAGCGGTTGCAACTTTTTAATGGCACTATCATTCACGCCATTCTCTTTCAACTCTTTGTTCACACCTTCAACACCTATTTTATCCAGCTTGTCAATGGCGACCGTAATGGTTACGATCTTTTCTTTTTCACCGATCACTTCAGCGATACCACTTAATATTTTACGGTTATTTATTTTAATTAAAACGGGAACATTCAAAGAAGTGAATACTTCATCGATCATCTGCGTTAATTCCACTTCGTTGATCAGTGCATTACTTCCGATCACATCGGCATCACATTGGTAAAATTCTCTGTAGCGGCCTTTTTGTGGACGATCAGCACGCCAAACCGGTTGAATCTGATAGCGCTTGAACGGAAACGTAATTTCATTTTGGTGTTGAACAACATAACGAGCAAAAGGAACAGTTAAATCGTATTTGAGTGCTTTTTCGGAAATCTTGTTAACCAATTGTTTCGCCTCCAAGCTCATATCCACCCCCTCTTTAAAATCCCCACTATTCAATATTTTAAAGATTAATTTATCGCCCTCATCACCGTATTTACCCATGAGTGTAGACAGATTTTCCATAGCAGGCGTTTCAATAGGCAAATAGCCATACCGCTGAAACACTTTTTTAATGGTATCAAATATATAATTCCGTCTCACCATTTCCTGAGGTGAAAAATCGCGGGTTCCTTTTGGTATGCTTGGTTTTTGTGCCATAATTAATAATCCTTAATCTGAAAATCCTGATTCCTAAATTTTCAGCACGAATATCGTGAATTTTCCCCTAATAAACACCTTCGCGTTCATCCTAAAAAACAGGCCGTTTATATCACATATTTAGCCCTTTGGCTTTTCTCTGATTGATAATTCGATAGATTTTATAATTTTGCACATCTAAAATTGAAAACGAAACTATATTTTATGAAAAAATTAGCACTACTCACTTTATCTTTTCAACTATTAACGTTCAACTTAGTAAAGGCTGACGAAGGCATGTGGCTTCCTATGCTTTTAAAAAATAATTTTGAACAAATGCAAAAGGCCGGCTTGAAGCTTACGCCTGAGCAACTATACGATATTAACAATGCAAGTATAAAAGATGCAATTGTTTGGTTCAACGGTGGCTGTACTTCAGAGATCATTTCTGAAAGGGGATTATTATTAACCAATCACCATTGCGGATACGAGGCTATTGCGAACCATAGCACAGCTTCAGACAATATATTAGATAATGGATTCTGGGCAAAATCATTTGATCAAGAAAAAGTAAATGAGAATTTATTTGCTTCCATATTGGTTCGGATGGAAGATGTTTCCGACAAAGTAAACAAAGCCTTAGAGGGAATAGCGGCTTCTGCTTCTGATGCAAAAAAACAAGAAGTTTTTAAATCCATTATTGCGGATGCTACAAAAGATACACACTATGAAGGCTTGGTAAGATCATTCTTCAGAGACAATGCTTTTTACTTATTTGTATTTGAGAAATTTACGGATGTGCGTTTAGTTGCTGCTCCGCCGCAGGCAATTGGTAAATTTGGTGGTGAGGTAGACAATTGGATGTGGCCTCGTCACACGGGCGACTTTTCAATGTTCCGTATTTATGCCGACAAGGACAATAAGCCAGCTAACTATTCGAAAGACAATGTTCCTTTTAATCCGAAAAAATTTCTGAACATTTCGATCAAAGGTGTTGATGAAGGGGATTACACAATGATCTATGGTTTTCCTGGAAGAACAAATCGTTACGAAACATCGTTCGGCATCGCTTTAGCGACAGATAAAATAAACCCGGCAATTGTTGCCCTGCGCGATATCCGCCTGACTTCCTGGAAAGAACAGATGGATAAAAGTGATAGTACCCGTTTATTAATGTCGGCGCAGTACGCCCGCATTTCAAATTACTGGAAATATTTTATCGGACAAACAGAACAATTGAAACGATTGAAAGTGTTTGAAGAAAAAAAGCAAACTGAAAATTCGTTCATCAATTGGGCAAAAGACAAACCGGCATACGCGAGCATTCTTCCAACTTATGAAAAGGCATATATCGATTTTAATAACTATGCGTTGCATTCAACGTATATGAGAGAGGGAATTTCAGGCTGCGGAATTTTATCTGCTGCTTTGAATTACATTTCATTACAAAAAGCATTGAGCTC
This sequence comes from Chitinophaga pinensis, assembly GCA_945885475.1. GTDB lineage: Bacteria > Bacteroidota > Bacteroidia > 2-12-FULL-35-15 > 2-12-FULL-35-15 > 2-12-FULL-35-15. Next base: position 25,815 of record CAMCYR010000005.1, on the reverse strand, counting down.
CTCCCCTCAAAATCCGGAAGAAATTAAAAAAGCCACGAATCGTATAAAAGCATTCAACGATAATTTTTATAAATCGTTCAACAGAATTTCGGAGCAGAAGATCCTGGCGAAGATTATTCAGATGTATTACGAAAATATCCCTGTAGCGCAACAGCCTGCTTACATGGCTGAAATATTGAAGAAATACAAAGGTAAAACGACAGCGGCAACATTTGAAAAATTTGCGAAAGCCGTTTTTGAAAAAAGTTTTTTGACGACACCACAAACGGCTGGGAAATTTTTAGACAAAGCAGATTTAAAAAAATTACAGAAAGATCCGGCATTCGCCTTTGCTTTTGCATGTTACGAAAACTACAACAACACGATCAACTCACATATCGACGCTTTTAATACAGTGAATAATGCTGAAGGAAGCAAATACATCAAAGGATTGATGGAAATGCAACCACAAAGAAATTTCTATCCGGATGCAAATGGGACACTTCGTTTAACGTATGGTAGTGTAAAATCATACGAGCCGAAAGATGGAGTGAATTATAATTGTTACACCACATTGAACGGAATCATGGAAAAAGACAATCCGAACGATTTCAGCTTTAATGTACCTTCTAAATTAAAGGAACTCTACAAAGCTAAAGATTATGGAATGTATGCTGACAAGAATGGAGACATTCGTGTTGCTTTCATCAGCAACAATGATATCACTGGTGGCAACTCTGGAAGTCCGGTTTTAAATGCGAATGGCGAACTAGTGGGATTAGCTTTTGATGGCAACTGGGAAGCGATGAGCGGTGATATTTATTTCGATAGTAAATATAAACGTACGATCAGTAATGATATCCGTTATGTGTTATTCCTTATCGACAAATATGGTAATGCTCAAAACCTGATTGATGAGATGAACATTATTAAATAAGATAAGACGTTCAACGATTAATGAAAGTACAACTTGTAAAAAAGCCTTATCCAAAAATAGGATAAGGCTTTTTTTATGTGCGATTGTTTATTTTATCCGGTCCAATATTTTCTTAATATTCACTTTTATTTCTGCTCCGATAATCTTTTTCCCTTGTGTAGGACTATCGATTGATGTTTTAAGGATCTCAATCTCATCGTAATAATCAAATTTCCTGTCTTTGTTGGAATCAAAACGAACCTTCATCAGAATATTATTGGTGGTCACATCAATAAACCAATCAACCAATTGCGTTTGGTTTGGAGATATCTGAATCATATTTTTTCCTGAAAGATCAGCAATATATACCTTTTCGGCATCATCACTATTTATGTATCCATCCAAATTTGTATCATCCTCGCGGATTCCTAAGAGGATAAAATAAAATTTCTCAGCAGTATAATCCTTATCGTAATATGGAAAATAAAATTGAGAAACAATGGCAGGATGCTGCAGCATCAAATATGTTTCATCATTTTTTTTATTGTAGAAAATGACATTGTTACAATTTCCAAAGTTCAGTGAATAAAAATTATATTTATAACTACTAAAGCCTCTCGCATCCGTTTCAAGATATTCAGTACTTGATTTCGAGCGCAATCCGCCCTTTTCATCTTTCGCATCAATCGTTTTCATTCCTAATGGAATCAGTAAATAATCGGTACTATCCAGATCTATATAATCGCCATAAACTAAAATCTGCTGATTTTTTTTATCGTTGTTTACCGATGTTGAATCACTTGTAACCAAACGCAGTCCGCCCTTGCCGGAAGTATTGCTTTTAAACAGCGCCAATACTAGGAGAATCAAAACAGCACCAACAATGCCTCCGATTACAATTCCAAAAATTAATCTTTTCATATATTTAAACGTATTGCTATTATTTTTTCAGTCATTACTTTTTGACAAAACCTTTATCCCTTTCTACTTCTACACTATAAAACCCTGAATAAGCACTCAATCCTGTACTTATTAAGTTATTGATCTTGCTTTAAAACTAAAAATGAGGAATTCAATCATGAATTCCTCATTAAAATTAGTCTATTTTACAGCACCGATACACTTTTTAATTCCTGAAAGAGACAGGCAGAAAAATAGTGTTACAAAAAAAGAGTATTAAACAGTAAGCTTCTTATATCGAACGCGTTTCGGCTCAACATTTCCTAATCGTTTCTTTTTATTATCTTCATATTCGGAATACCCACCTTCGAAATAATAAACGGTAGAATCACCTTCAAAAGCGAGAATATGTGTACAAACTCTATCTAGGAACCAACGGTCATGGGAAATAATTACGGCACATCCGGCATAATTCTCCAAACCTTCTTCCAAAGCGCGGAGTGTATTCACATCCAAGTCATTGGTCGGCTCATCGAGTAATAAAACATTCGCTTCTTTTTTCAGTGTCATCGCCAAATGCAAACGGTTTCTTTCACCACCGGAAAGAATCCCACATTTTTTCCCTTGATCCGAACCATTGAAATTGAACTTCGAAACATAAGCCCTTGAGTTTAATGTTTGTCCGCCAATCACAATATTTTCTGTTCCACCGGTCAGCACTTCATAGATTGTTTTCTCAGGATCAATTTCCGTATGTGACTGATCGACATAAGCAATTTTTACCGTTGAACCCACCTTAAATTCTCCGCTACCAGGAGTTTCTTCGCCCATGATCATGCGAAACAAAGTCGTTTTACCCGCACCATTCGGTCCGATGATACCAACGATTCCTGCAGGAGGTAATTTAAAATTCAAATGTTCGTATAATAATTTATCTCCAAAGGCTTTTGAGACATCAATGGCTTCAATAACTTCGTTACCTAAACGAGGACCATTAGGAATGAACAATTCTAATTTCTCTTCCGTTGATTTAGCATCTACGCCCAACATTTTCTCATAGTTTTCCAAACGCGCCTTTGATTTGGACTGACGGCCTTTAGCACCTTGACGAACCCAATCTAACTCGCGAAGCAATGTTTTCTGACGTTTACTTTCAGTTTTTTCCTCTTGAGCTAAACGTTTTTGTTTCTGATCTAACCATTCAGAATAATTTCCTTTCCAAGGAATACCTTCACCTCTGTCCAACTCCAGAATCCATCCTGCAACATTATCAAGGAAATAACGGTCATGGGTTACTGCAATAACAGTTCCTTTATAATTTTGTAAATGCTGCTCTAACCAATCAACCGATTCAGCATCCAAGTGATTGGTAGGCTCATCCAACAATAAAATTTCTGGTTCTTGAATCAACAAACGACATAAAGCAACACGTCGGCGTTCACCACCTGATAAATTCTTTACAGAAGCATTGCTTTCAGGACAGCGCAATGCTTCCATTGCCTGCTCCAAACGATTATCCAAATTCCATAGATCATACTGATCAATCAGATCCTGCAGACGTGCCTGACGGTTGATCAATTTATCCATTTCTTCCGCAGTCATTTCTTCCGCGAACTTATTATTTACCTCTTCATATTCATTCAGAATATTCACATGTTCCTGTGCGCCTTCACGCACAATCTCGATAACCGTTTTGCTATCATCTAACTGCGGCTCCTGCTCCAACATTCCGATTTTATAACCTGGAGAGAAATGAATATCTCCCTGATAATTTTTTTCAACACCTGCAATGATCTTCATTAAAGTAGATTTACCGGAGCCGTTCAAACCTAGGATACCGATCTTTGCACCGTAATAGAATGATAAATAAATATCTTTTAGAATAGTTTTACCTGCAGGTAACGTGCGACTCACGTTCACCATCGAAAAAATAATTTGTCTGCCTTCTGACATCGTTGGAAATTATAAATTGTGACTTATTGATTATTTAGGAACGCAAATATCGGAAATAATTGGGAATTTTGAGCCTTATTTCAAGGGTAAATACAAAGGATGATTTTCGTTATATTTTCGCAGATAAATGAAGATCGAATCGGCTTTTGCCCTCTTTTTAAGTTTCATGAATCCTTCATATAAAACCGCATCATTTTTCAATAAGATCTCCATATTCTTAGCATCAAAATCAAGGATTTTATTTGTTTGCGTATCCAACACATATTGACGCAATTCCTGAAACGAAGGCTGGATCGCATACATATCTCCCAGCGGATCGTTACGCATGGAAGATTGAACAATCATCGCAGAAAACAAACACAGCGTTCCGATGACATTCAAGCGGTTGAACTCATTATTAAAATTGATATAGATGGCTCTATTTTGAGCATATCCCCAGAGCGTTCCCGGCTGACTTTTTTGCTTTTGCCCAACACTATCAGTATACGTAATCAGCTTTTGTTCCAAAACCTGCGTTAAAAAATCAATTTGATCTTTGGGCAAAATGGATTCAATGTTCGATTTAAGAATCGGAGCATTATTTTTGAATTGAGAAATGGAAAGGTAAATACCTTCCTTAAATTCATAATCCCTTGAGTAGGGAACATTTTTAGACAATTGAGCCTTAGCAAAGGAAAAAATAAATAAGAATAATAAAACGAATATCCGATGCATTATAAAAATTAGTTTTTCTGATTTCAGAATCGTAAATTTCGTAAATATTTACTTAGAAATGGAAAAACGGCCCCTACTCTTTTTTACTTTATTGATCTTTTCGACTGCAATTTTTGCTCAAAGCAAAATGAATTTAGCGCTGTTGCTAAAAAACAATTCTAGTTCTACCGAGCTGATTGATGTTTTTGTAAAAGGTGACATCAGCACTATTGAACAAATTACGGCATCCGTAAATGGAAAAATAAAATACGCTTATTCAACTATCGCAGCGATAAAAATTCCAGCAGCGGCACTTGCAACATTTGCGGCCCATAAAAAGATACAACGCATTGAAGCATTTCCTCCACGATTCAAACTAATGAACGACACCATGTTACTTCACAACAATGTGATTCCTGTTCATTTGGGTACTTCTCCATTATCGCAAGGATACAATGGTAATGGTATTGTTGTGGGGATCATTGATTCGGGGATCGATTTTTCTCATCCTGATTTACAAGATAGCTTAGGAAATACACGAATAAAATATTTATGGGATCAGCGACTTCCTCTTGCTGCAAACACACCCGTTTACGGATACGGACAAGAATGGGACAACACGGGAATTGATGGCGGAATTGCTGCAGCATCTACAGATATAGATTGGTATGGACACGGAACACATGTAGCGGGAATTGCTGCCGGTAACGGATTAGCAAATGGTAATTACAAAGGCGTTGCTCCAAAAGCCGATATCGTATTTGTTGCGTTTGACTTTTACAGTTACAATCCAACACTCATGACCGATGCAGTAGATTATATTTACAACAAGGCAAACAGTTTAGGAAAACCCTGTGTAATAAATGCGAGCTTAGGTGATTATTATGGCTCTCATGATGGATTGGATCTGCAAGCCCAGCTCATAAAAAACATGATCGATGCGCAACCTGGAAGAGCATTTGTAGCTGCCGCAGGTAATGCAGGAGACATTCCATTTCATTTAGGTTACACCGTTACAAGTGATACGAATTTTACATTTTTTTCTAGTCCGAGTGGATCAGAAAACTTCACACTTTATTCCAATACATCTAATTTCGAAAATGTTTCTATCGCAATAGGTGTTGATCAAATGAGTCCGGTACATGTGTTCAGAGGACGTACACCTTTTTATACTATCGCGTCACATTTGGGAGTAATTATCAACGATACGGTGTATAATGGATCAAACAGAATCGGAATCGTACAATCCTATGGTGATTCTTCGGCAGGTGTATATTCATTAGAATTTAATATTATACCCGATTCCACCACTTACGATTGGCGCTTGATCTCTACCGGTAGCGGTAAATTTGATGTATGGAACTTTAATCTGAAGAGCTCCGGACTTCCGTCATCTGCAACGATGCCCGATAGTATGTATTACAAACTACCAGACTTGGATCAAACGATGGTATCTAGTTTTCAATGTTTGGATAATGTAATAACCGTAGGAAACTATACAAACAGACGAAGCCTGTTAAATTACAACAGTATTTTGTATACTGATCCGACACGAACACCGGGACAGCGCCACCCGAATTCAAGTTCAGGACCAACCCGTGATGGAAGAACGAAACCCGACATTGCTGCGCCTGGAGATTTTGTGATGTCCTGCTCGCTTTTATCCACGCTACCTGGCGATGGCATCCTGTATCCCGACGCCTTTGATCCTGGTGGATTTCATACACTTGGTGGAGGAACATCAGCTGCAAGTCCATGTGTTGCGGGCATTGCCGCACTCTATCTTCAAAAAAATCCATCCGCTACTGCGATGGATGTAAAAAACGCAATCATCAATTGTACAACAACAGATGGCTTTACAGGAGCTGTTCCAAACAATCAATATGGTTTCGGTAAAGCAAATGCTTTCAATGCATTAACAGGATGCCTGACAACTGAAGTACCAAAAAACGAAGTTAACACGACACTTCTCGTATATCCGAATCCGGCCATCGATGGCAGTGCTATTACCATCGCTATTCGGGGTTTCCAAAAAAATACTAAAACAGCATTATTGATTTACAATGCAGTAGGTTCGTTAATAAAAGAGGAACAAGTAAGTGGTTCATCTGTTGAAATTAAAGGGCTTGCAGCCGGACTCTATTTTTGTAAATTAGTTCAAGAGGGACGAATCATCGCTATAGAAAAAATGATAATTTTGTAGGATAAAATCGATTATGCAAAAACAAATCAAATTATTAGGAATTGCTTCTCTCACACTCGGAGTTCTTTCTGCGATCATCTGGATGTTGCCTTATGGCTTAATGCTGGCTTTACCCATCGGTTTTTTAGGAATGGTTGTTTCAACTATTTATGTCTACATCGATACAAAATATGAACTAACTACTAAAAAGATCACACCAGGAATTATTGGTATTATTCTAAGTTCTATCCCGATTATAATTGTACTGATAATTATTATTATGAGTCGCTTTAAATAAACGGAGAATGGAATCAAAAACAAACGTTCTCAGCAATTACCTTTCGCTCATAAAATTCAGTCATACCATATTTGCATTACCCTTTGCGATCATCGGTTATTTTTTAGCGATCACGTTCACCGCAGCTACCTTTAGTATTCAACTTTTCGGCTTGATCGTTCTGTGTATGATATTCGCCAGAAGTGCTGCCATGGCTTTCAACCGCTATATCGACAGAGCGATTGACGAACAGAACCAACGAACGGCTATTCGTGAAATTCCGGCTGGAATCGTTAAACCACAATCCGCTTTCATTTTTGTGATTGTCAATTGTATTTTATTTGTTACAACAACGTACTTCATCAATACACTTTGTTTTTATTTATCGCCGGTTGCATTAGTTGTAGTGCTAGGATATAGCTTAACAAAACGCTTTACTGCTTTATGTCACTTGGTATTGGGACTAGGATTATCACTTGCACCCATTGGCGCCTATCTGGCAGTAACAGGAAAATTTGATTGGTTACCCTTATTTTTTTCGTTTGCTGTTTTATTTTGGGTAAGTGGATTTGATATCATCTATGCTTTGCAGGATGAAGAATTTGACCGTTCAAAAAATTTAAAATCAATTCCTGTACTTTTAGGAAGAAAAGGTGCATTGATGTTGTCGAACATCCTTCATATAATCAGCGCAGGTTTTATAATTTATGCAGGAATTTACGCATCCTTAACTGTTTGGTATTGGATCGGTGCAGGATTTTATTCTTTACTTTTATTTTACCAGCATACCCTCGTAAAACCGAATGATTTGTCGAAAGTAAATCTTGCTTTCTTTACCACCAATGGTATTGCGAGTGTTGTTTTTGCTCTGTTTGTTTTGATTGATTTGTACATTTGATTCACTGCAGATAACACAAATTAGCACAGATAAAAACTTAAAAACAATTCACTTTTACAAAAGAAGAATAATATAATCTGAGAAATCTGTGGTAAAATGCTCAAAAAATTAAAATCTCTTCCTTTCAAAAAAACAGTTATTGGGCAATTGCTCTTTTAACTATTCTTGTGTTTTTTATTGTCATTAGCAATTACTGGATTATCAAAAGCACAAACAACCCAAATTCTTAAGAGGATTGTGGATTAGATGAAAACAATCCCCCTTACCCCCTTCACCAAGGGGGACTAAATCCTGCTAAAATATTGGTTCGAAGTTGTTTTACAATTGTACAATTCCTCTTAAGGAGATAAAGTTGCACTTAAACTCTAAACGATTCGTTTCAACAATCGTAAACGGTGGGAGTACTCTTTCTTTTCCGTATTAAAAATACCTTGATGATCAAAACCATCGATGCGTACTTTTCCGGAAGCATGAATAATTTTATTGAGATCCATTACAATTCCAACATGCACAATCCGCCCTTCATCATTATCAAAAAATGCTAGATCACCCGGCTCAGCCTCTTCCACAAAACTTAGGGTCTCCCCTTCTTCCGCCTGCTGATAGGCATCACGTTTTATTTTTATTCCATTTAATTTATAAACCATTTGTGTAAAACCGGAACAATCAATTCCAAAAGGCGATTTCCCGCCCCATAAATAGGGACTGTTCAGATACATCATTGCCGTATCAATAATTCCATTTTTTGAAAAAGGTAAATGCCCGTTCACAAAAGCACCATCGTAAGCGAACGTTGAATTTTCTACCGCACATTCACCATTATCGAAACCAGGCAATGTGCTGCCAATACAAATCGGAAAAAGTTGAGCAATTCTATTGTCGGTAACGATCTGAATCAGTTCATTCACACAATAGTATTCGGTAGAATTTAAAATATCAAAGGTGTGTTGGGCAATGGGCAGGAATTGTTTTTTATCAATCCAACATTCATAATTATCGTAAGCAATTTTTATTCGGCACCAGCTACCTTGCACTTCCAGCACTTCAAAATGGTCGCCAAACAAAAGCTGCGTAACCATTTCAGAACGATCCGAAGGTTCTTTCCGACAAGGGATGATACTAAGATTTGTGATTCCGAACATATTTTGATTTGAGAATTGATAATTGAGATATGAGATATGAGAACTTTCTCAAATCTCATATCTAGTATCTATACTAATTCAACAACAACCGCGCTAGCACCACCGCCACCATTGCAAATTCCTGCTGCACCGTATTTTGCATTATTTTGTTTCAGAACATGGATCAAGGTAACAACGATTCGCGCTCCGGAACAACCTAATGGATGACCTAATGAAACCGCTCCGCCATTCACATTTACTTTAGTCGCATCCAATTTCATTTTTTGCATGTTCACGATACCAACGGTAGAAAACGCTTCGTTTAATTCAAAAAAGTTAATATCAGCCAATGTCAATCCCGCTTTTGCAACAGCTTTTGGAACAGCAATAGAAGGCGCTGTTGTGAACCACTCAGGAGCGTGTTCAGCATCTGCATACCCCTTTAATATAGCAATTGGTTTCAATCCTAATTGTTCCGCTTTTTCCTTGCTCATGAGAACAAGCGCTGCAGCACCGTCATTCATGGTAGAAGAGTTTGCAGCTGTTGCAGTTCCATCTTTTGAAAAAGCACCTTTTAATTCAGGGATCTTATCAAAACGTACATTTTTATATTCTTCATCTTCTTTCATGATGATTGGATCACCTTTACGCTGAGGAATTTCAACGGGAACAATTTCATCATTGAATTTCCCTGCAGCCCAAGCCGCTTGAGAACGCTTGTACGATTCGATTGCGAATGCATCCTGCTCTTCACGGGAAATATTACATTCCTTCGCACACAAATCAGAAGCATTACCCATTGGATAATTGTGGTATACATCTATCAAACCGTCTTTAGCTAAACCATCTGTCAGGGTAACATTTCCATATTTATTTCCCCAACGCATGTTTTCAGAATAAAATGGAACCTGACTCATGTTCTCCATTCCTCCTGCAACAACAACATCTGCATCGCCACAGATAATACTTTGCGCTCCGATAGAAATCGCTTTCATACCTGATGCACATACTTTATTGATTGTTGTGCATTGAACGGTAGTTGGCAATCCGGCAAACATGGCAGCCTGACGGGCAGGAGCTTGTCCTAAATTTGCCTGCAACACACTCCCCATATATACTTCCTGCACTTCTTTTCCATCCAAACCTGCTTTAGCAAGTGCGCCTTTAATTGCAATTGCGCCCAATTTAGTTGCTGAAATTCCCGCTAATGCTCCGCCAAAACTTCCTAAGGGTGTTCTTACTGCTGATATAATGTATACTTCTTTCATACTGAAAAATATTGAATTGTTTGATTAGAGCTATTTATGATAATTTTACAAAATTAAGCATTATTCGTGCTTTTTACAAAGTTTATTGAAAGGGTTGAATAAGAGTAGCTGCAGCCCAAAAAGATACAGCATTTAGCTGGATGCGATCCTTTTCTTTTTTGCCGTTCAGCGATGCAAAAAATAGAAAAAAAAGGTTTAAGTCTTCTATACATAAATGAAATTGGGCTGCTTCAATAAATTTTCAATTGTGAATAAACCTGTGAACAAACACAAGCGCCCTGCTCTTTAACTGCTTAAATAATCATTAAATTCGTGGTACTAAATCGTATTATGAAAAAATTCATCTCTTTCATTCGCCACAGCTATCCCGAAATATATAAAGGCATTCTTTTTTGCATTGCGGTTGCTACGATCGTTTATATTTTTCCGAAACAAGGTAAATTCAAATACGAATTTCAAAATCTAAAAGGAAAACCATGGCTGCATGAAGATCTAATCGCACCATTCGACTTTGCAATAAAAAAGTCAACGGAAGAGCTTCAGAAAGAAAAATCAGAGATCATCAGTAACTCAAAACCGTATTTTAAATTTGAACAAGGTATTTCAAGCGCAAAAAAGGCACAATTAAAATCAGAGTTAGAGGCAAGGTGGGACGGTAAAAAAAATAAGAGTCAGAAAGAAAATACGCTGGCTTTTGCGCGTACTATTCTTGATTCAATTTATGGGAAAGGGATTATAGAACCCAATGCGATAACTGAAAACAAAAGCGCCGATTTTTCGATTTATCTTATCGAGAACAATGTAGCGGAGGAACATGAGTTGTGCGACTTCCATACCATCACTTCCGCATACGCTTATGTGGAGCAACAACTGGTTAAAAACCCGGGGATTGATCCGAAATTCATTTTACCGATTGTAGAAAATTGTATCGCGCATACCATCTTTTATGACAAAGCGACTTCCGATAAAATCCTTAAACAGGCAATCGATGACATTTCCCCATCACGAGATATCATTTTAAAAGAACAAAGTATCATTTCAAAAGGGGAGATCATTGACGCGAAAAAATTTCAAATACTTGAGTCCTTAAAATCAGAATACGAAGGACAATCGGGGAGTTCGAGTGATTATTTATTTATTCTACTTGGACAAATAATTATTGTTTCCTCTTGTCTGTTTGTATTAATTGCCTTTTTAGGATTTTTCAGAAAAGATATTTTTCTTGACAATGCAAAAATTACATTCATTTTAATTCTCATTATTTTGCAGGTATTGATGGCACATTTTTCTGCTGGTTCACAATCGTTTAATATCTACCTCTTACCATTTTGTGTATTGCCCATTATTATCCGTGCATTTTATGATACACGCATCGCCTTATTTGTGCATTTGGTAACCGTATTAATTGTTTCATTTATTGCACCCGATCGTTTTGAATTTACCTTCATCCAACTCTTGGGTGGAATGGTTGCTATTTTCAGTATTGTAAATATGCGCAACCGTTCACAGATCTTCATTTCTTCCGGACTCATTTTCCTAACGTACAGCATCGCTTATGTTGGCATAACAATTATTCAGGAAGGCGGCAGCGATGCCATTACCTGGCAGGATTTCGCAGGATTTGGAATTAGTGCCTTGCTGACACTCTTCTCTTATCCCTTGATTTTCGTTTTTGAAAAACTTTTCGGATTTATTTCTGATGTTTCACTTCTCGAATTATCCGATACAAATGGAAAACTATTACGCGAATTGGCTTCACGAGCACCCGGTACATTTCAACATTCGTTGCAAGTTGCCAATCTTGCTGAAGAAGCCATCTATGCCATTGGAGGAAATACACTGCTTGTAAGAACGGGCGCACTCTACCACGACATAGGAAAAATGGAGATGCCGATGTATTTTATCGAAAATCAGGCAAATGGAATGAACCCGCATGATGAAATGAGTTTTGATGAAAGTGCCGCCATTATTATTTCGCATGTAATCAAAGGAATAGAGATCGCTAAACGAAATAACCTTCCGGAGCAGATCATTGATTTTATTCGCACACACCATGGTACAAGTATTACAGCATATTTTTACCGCTCCTTTCAGAATGCTTTTCCAGAAGAAAAAATTGATGAATCGAAATTCCACTACCCCGGACCGATTCCTTTTTCAAAAGAAACTGCTGTTTTAATGATGGCCGATTCGGTTGAAGCCGCCTCAAGAAGTTTAAAGAAATATGATTACGAAAGCATTGATCAGCTTGTCGAAAATATAATTACAACTCAAATTGAGCAGAATCAATTTATGAATTCTGATATTACATTTAAGGATATCAACCGACTGAAGAAAATCTTCAAGAAAAAGCTAATGAATGTATACCATGTAAGAGTGGAATATCCGAGATAAATTTTTTTTAAGTCCTTGGCGTAGCAATCTCGTACGTTTCTCTTACGATCATCATTTATGGATTGCTGCGGTGTCTGCTCCATCGCAGAGCTTGCAATGAGGCGCTGTAAATTCAGTCTATTTTAATTAAATTTAAACTGGAGCGTATCGCGCATGTCATAATTGAAACAGCACCTTTTATTAATTAAATAGAATCCAATAATTCAGTTGAATGCTTAAGGAGTACTCAAGGATACGGGAATGATTCTGCCATTCATGACACGGTGTGCATTTAGCAAAAAATCAGAGACATACACGGCCATTTCCTTTGCAGAAACAGGTGCTTTATAACCAGGAAATGCTTCCTCCAGCATCTCCGTCTGAACAGCTCCTAAAGCCAAGCAGTTGAAGGCAATGTTCCGATCCTTAAATTCTTCCGCCAAACACTCCGTTAAGCAAACCAATGCCGCTTTACTTGAACTGTAAGCCGACAAACCCGCGAACTTGGCGCTGCCCTGAAACCCACCGACACTGCTTATATTTAAGATGTGTGACTTTTCCTTTTCATTCATCAAAGGCAGAACACCTTGTATCATCCGGACAACAGAAAATACATTGACATTGTACACATACTCTAGATCAGCAGTTGTAATTTCTGAAAATGGCTTATTTACAAGTGTACCAGCATTGTTTACCACAGCGTCGATTGTTTCAGTTTTCTGTTTCAGCGTAGCGATGAGCCTGTCCACTTCGGCAGGGATACTCAGGTCGCAGGGTATACTGATCACGTTATCATTTACACATTCTTTTTTCAGCTGCTCCAGCTTTGAAACATTGCGTGAAACAGCAAAAACTGTATTGCTGGCAGTTGCACTAAATTGCTTTACCAGCTCAAATCCGATTCCTCTGCTGGCTCCTGTTACAACTATTTTCATTTTCAAACGTTTTATATATTTCTCAAAGAAAAGCATTTTTTCCTTAACTTTACATATGCATCAAATGAACAAAGTCATATTAAATACCTGCATTATTCTCTTTAGCATAGGCGCGTTGAATTCTATTGCTCAGGATAGTTCGATGATTCGCAGACAAGCACCAAAGAAAAATTTCATGGATAATGTTTTTATCGGTGGAAATCTAGGTCTTCAATTTGGAACGGTCACCTTTGCCGACATCTCTCCATTAGTTGGTTATCGGTTCACAAAAAAAATATCGGCAGGTATTGGTGTCACCTATCAATACTATCGTTATAAAGATAGATATTACGATTTTGAAACAAATGTATACGGAGGAAGAGTTTTTGGAAGGTATAACTTTACCGATTATTTATTCGGACATCTGGAATACGAATATCTTAATTTGGAAGCCTTTGACTTTTACCGCAGAAGAGTGGACGTTGGCAGCTTAATGGCTGGTGCGGGTTACATTCAACGGATTGGTGACCGTGCAGGCATTGTAGCGATGGTATTGTACAACTTTACCGAGTCGGTTTATACGCCCTATCAAAATCCAATTTTTAGAGTTGGAATTGTTTTTGGTTTATAAGCAATTATTCGAAAACCGGTAAGCCTCTTTGATTCGGATCTGTATTAAAACTATTAATTGCCATCACGCGCCATCTTTTTGCAGCTTCCGCATTTAAAATATCTAATACAGGATATTCATCTTTCAGAACAACAGCGTCCTTCAAATCTATATTTTTGACGTCGATAAAATCGGGATGCGGTTTAATGTTTCCCAATGCTGCATAAAATAATATATTCCGTTGATCAGGGTTCGGATCTGTTGATAATGCTTCCACATTAAAACCGGCCGACTGAAATGTTTTATATACGGAGCGCATGGATTTACCGATACTACCTTCAAAATAACCTAAACTATTCACGAATACAATTCCGCCCGGATTTAACATTCCTTTTAATTCGCTGAGCGACTCTTCGGTAAAAACATGATTGGGTGGATCTTCTCCTCTGAACATATCCATCACAATCACATCGTATTTCTTTTTACAATTCCGGATAAAATGTCGTCCATCATCCACATTTATCTTCACCTTATCACTCAGATAAAAATAATTACGGGCCACATCTGCGATGCGTTGATCCAATTCACACACCTCCACGTCGAAGCCTTTTTCAGAAAGTTTTTTTGCGATACTACCTCCACCCAATCCGATCAATAATGCTTTGGATGTTTTCGGAAAAGAATCTACGTAATCAGAAATACGGTAAACGTAGGTGAAATATTTTTCTTCACCTTTTGTTTCATCGGCCAACGAATCGTACATGGTTTGAGAAACACGGTTTACAAACAACCAACGACTGTGCCCATCCATTACGGTATCTTTATTATAGTGAGGATAATCTAACACAATGATTTGTCCGAGGAGACCCTCGGCGGTATACAAGCGTTTTATATTGCTGGAGAAATTATAATTGACAGAAAAAAGTGCCCAACAACAAAGCAAAAAAAAACCTGCTGCTTTTCCTAATTGCTGCTGCTTAATAATAACGATGAGGGGAATCAATCCTAAAACGATGCCGGTAATGATTGCCGGTTTTGTTAAACCGAAATTAGGAATGATGTAAAAACCAAACATAAACGTTGCGAGAATTCCACCAACCGTTGAAATGGCGTATATGGCACCAGCCGCTTTCCCCGACTGGTCAACATCTGTTGTGATTGCCCGGATGATTAAGGGCGAAACCATTCCCATCATAAACACGGGTGGAAATAAAATGCAGGATGCCGAAACAATCACCGAAGGAATAAGGCTGTGTGATCCAACAAGCCACAAAATTATTTTAGAAGAAAAAGGCATCAGCACGGTAAATGCCGCTGCAGCGATGATGACATAATATAAGGTCAGGGGATTTTTACTTTTATAAGAAAGAATTCCGCCAACATAATAGCCAACCGCCAAACCTCCCAGCGTAATTGCTAATACACTCGCCCACACATATAAGGAAGAACCAAAATAGGGAGCAAGCATTTTTGCACCTAATAATTCGGCAGCCATTACGGAAGCGCCTTCAATAAATGAAAGGAGAAAATAGAAATTTTTATTTTTGTACAATTGCATCATTCAAGTATGAACCACTACCGTTTAAAAATCAAATATAAAGAAGATTTTTCAGAATAAATTATTTTTCATTTTCTGGAACATGTAGCGCAAGGAAATTATTCAGATACCTTGTGCAGAAAAGCGCAGTACTTTGTTACCAGCACTATTTTTATTTACTGGTGCAAAGATGACAAACGTTTATTTTTTTCCAGCTTCCAGGTTCCAATTTACCCATGCATCCATCTGTTCTGCAGAATTGGGACGAAGAATAATTTCTCGTTTATGATCTAACAGAAACATGGTTGGTGTAGCAAATACATAATAATTCTTTACAATATCGCTATTCCATTTTTGATAATCGCAGACTGAAATAAAGGGAAATATTTTTACAAAATTTGTAAAAAGCGCTTTACTTTCATCGAGCGAAACAAATACCACTTCAACATCTAGTGCCTTCCATTTGTAATATTGTTTTGCAATTGCAGGAAGCTCCTCCAAGCATTTAGGACACCAGCTCGCTCCAAAAACAAGCAATGTATACTTGCTCTTTAGCTCAGAAAGTTTTTTCGGAAAAGATACAGAATCATACGTGGGAGCGAACTTATCGCTGTTAAAAAGAATATCGGGAGCAAGGTTTCCTTTTTTCATCGTGCGGTACGTTTCCAACTGCTTGGCAAGGTCGCTGTTGATGGTGCAACTTGTTTCATTCAATACTTTTATTGCCAAATACTCGGAAGCTTGAAATAAACTGTGTCGCTCTAATAAATCAAAAAGGTAATCGGTTATTTCGTTTAATTTTTTCTCGTCTTTGATCAGATAAACCATCATCGCATCAATGGAAAACTTCATTTCAATGAATACCGAATCGATTGGTTTACCGCAATTCTCTAGCAACCAGAAATGACTTTCAATGGCATCTTTGAACAAGCCACTTTTATAAAGACGTTGATCGGTATAATCCATTTTTCTGAAAGCAGCAATCGTTGCAGGTATTTCCTCTGGTCGGTATTGCGCAACGGTAGAAACATCACTAACTAATTTTCGGGTGGGCAAGAACCAACTGACATACGTTCCTTTGGGTAGATTTGCTAAGAATGCGGCATCTTCCGCCTTGATGCGTTGTTTTTCTAATTGAATATTTTTGACTGCCGTTTTTTGCACAGAAAATAAAGAATCCATGGCATATATTTTCTCCAAATAAATCCAAGCACTCAAAGACTGCTCTCTGCGGGGATGTTGCTTGGCATAGTTTTCAAACAACAGGTTTTCTTTTCCTTTTTTTATGTGAATCGTTTCCACAGCGCTGAATGCTTCGCCAGTAATTTCTACATCCTCCCCAGTTAATAATACTAACAGAGGTTTTTTATCGGCGGATATCAGGTAGGCAACACCGTAATCTTCCTTCGTATAAGATAGTTTAAAATTTCCTTTTTCATCAGCAGTAGCGTTTGAAATAACATAGGTTTTCAAGCCATTGAAGCCTTCTAGTTTAATTTCTTGCATGGCAAGTTGCGTAAAACGACCGGTGATGGACTGCGCATTTAATTCATAGCTAAAAAAGACGCATATTAATATGCTTATAATCTTAAATTTCATTACTCTTTATTTTTTTACTTTACCTATTTTGAAATACTGATTTATAACACATCGATCCGTCGGTTGAGATTGGTGCACCACGCTAAGCCCTGCGCTGATGAGCACAACTTCGGCAGTGGGGATAAAGGTGGATTGACGCTATGACTTGTTTATTTTATACGCTAGAATTATTATGATGGATTAAACATCACTTTATATTTATACAAACATACAACTAAACTTGTAAATTGAAAGTTTAGTTTTCAAATTACAAGTTTATATTCAACACAATAGCCGGTTCTAAGTCTTTTTCAGAATAGGTGTCTTCTAGTCATAAAAAATCGAGAAAACAAGAATCTCTGAACACCAAATTGGGTGTAATTTCGGCTTGTTTTTCCAAATTGTAGTGCAATTGTAATGCTATTTCCATTTATAAGTGTTCATTATGTGATATTTTACACAGAAATAGTATTTATTTTGAATAAAAAGGCATTGTATAAAAAATTGCGTGATATCTACAGCATTTATTATTGTTGGTGCTAACACCAACAAGGGCGAAATTTATTATTGTTTAAATAATATTAACAAGATTTAAAATCATTTCTAATCCTATTAATCTGTGTTATCTGTGTTCCATTCTTTAAATTACAAATAGTAACTTGTTATTGATAACAACACAATGGTTAAAAATTAAACATTTTACAAATGCTACAATTTGTAGCAGAAGGCAACTATAAATTAAATTACTTTTGTTTTTAGAGAAATAATTAATTTATAGAAAGATGCAATTACAAGTGATTCAAACAAAAATTTATGAAGTAAGAGGGCAAAAAGTTATGCTTGATTATGATATAGCTGAGCTATATGAAGTTGAAACAAGAATTCTTAATCAAGCTGTTAAAAGAAATATAGATATTTTCCCACAAGATTTTATGTTTCAAATCACCTCAAAGGAATGGCAAGACATGTCATCACAAATTGTGATGACATCTGTAAACAAAAGACCAAAAACGGCATTACCATTGGTGTTTACAGAACATGGAGTAACGATGTTGGCAAATATATTAAAGAGTAAAAAAGCCAGACAAACAAGCATTGCAATTGTAAGAGCCTTTATCGCTTTAAAACAATTTGCTTTAACAAACACTGAGTTAAATAATAAACTCAAGGAACTTGAAAAAACATACAATAAACAATTTAAAGATGTATACGAAGCCATTAATTATTTACTGCAAAAAGATAAACAGGAAACAAGCCAAAAAGAACGAAAGCAAATTGGATATAAAACAAAATAAATACTTACACCAACTACAATGGTATAAAATCATCGCCACTGTTGGTGTTTTCACCAACAGCTATTTTTTAATCAGTTATTTTTGCCCTTGTTGGTGTTTTCACCAACAAGGGCGCAAATTTCCGGTTCAATTCTTCGTCTTAAATACGCGCTAGATTGAGGCATCTATCTATTTCCAAATGAAAAATACTTAATTTTTATTGTTTCCGAATCTTCTCCGAAATCATACTGCGCTTACATTTTTTTAATATGCTTCGCAATCCGCTCAATTAATTCGTCAAAAGGAGGCTGTCCCTGATAATACAAAGCGGCTGTTGTTTTATATCTTACTGTAAAATCGGCACGTATTTCGGGCGAGGATAATAAGAAGGCTTCGTTTTTTGAGATCGGAATTTCAAAATCGACTGTCGGGAACCTCTTTTCTTTATGCGCTAGGTAGTCCTCTGATCCTATAAATTCAATAACTTCAGGAGAACCCAGTAAACAATACACATCGTAATACTGACGCATAAAATTTACACCTTTAACTCCTTTGCCTTGTTCATTTCTAAATTTAGTAGCAATCGTTTGTAATTTTTCTACCAATGTATATCCGGGATCATAGCATATACTATCCAATGCTCTATTGTCAATAATTTCTACTTTCGATTCGATTGCTCTATCATATGCCCAAGAACTTATGGTGATCGTTTTATTTGGTGTAACATCATCAAAGCCGGCTTCCAAAAGGATGCCCTCTTTCATTGCCCCAACTTTATCAACTTTGTTTTGGTAATTCAATCGAATACCTCCACTACGATAAGTGATTTCCTCATCAAAAGCCGCATCTCTAACTACTGAAGTTATACCCGGTATTTTTATTTCAGTTGCAAGCGAATCATAAAATGCTTTGCGTTTCGCGGCATTATTTTTATTGGTATTCTTAGGATTTTCATTGATTTCAAACTTTGCATCTGGTTTAATGTGGATATCAATGTCTTCGGAAAATCTGTTAATTAGTTTGTATCCTTTAGACAAAGAAGTTCCGCCTTTTAACTCAAATTGAAATGCTTGTTTTTTTAATCCATACAAAACATGCATGATCCAATAATCCTTTTCAATTAATCCGGGTTCAATATTCTTTTCATTTGCAAGAATATTAATTAGAGAAGCGAACTCTTTATGATCGTGCAAGTATTTAGGCATTTGCGAGTGCGGTAGTATTAGTCATAAGTGGCTTTAGCATTTTCTTAGTCTTAGCGCTTCCATATTCCATAACAACATGTTTCAGTTTTTGAGAAGGCATTTGAGCTGCTTTAGTAAGAAGTTTATTCAATACCTTATCGCGATCTTCGGCTAAGTTATCTAAATTATTTGCAAGATCTACCAACAGGAATTCTTCTGTCATCTTTGAAGGAAAATGATGTTTCAATTGAAATTCGAAATCTCTGTTTCCTAATTTAAACGTGCCATGACGTTTATGATTATAAACAACTTTTTTATTATAAAGCTGTGTTGTGCCAACGCCAAGGCTATTATAAAAATTCGGTGAAACAAGAAGAAACCTGTCGTCTTTTAAAAAGCTGCGCACCAAAACATCTTCATCCGGTGGAACTTTTCCAAATACGGAAGCCTGAGGAACGTAATACAATCCTTGAGAGAGTTTTTCTAAAACTCCTTCCTTCAGTAATTCATCAAGATGTCTATCAACGGATTTTGACCACTCGGCTAATTCATTCCTTCGATAAACTCTTCCTTTTTTTAAATGCTTTTTAAGCTTGTTCAAAGTTGTCATGTTATTATTCCTCCTATACAAAGATAGGAAAATATCAATGTAATGCAAGTATTTTAATTAAAAATTCATGCAAAATATGTTATTTATAGATTTTACCAGCGCTTTCGCGGTTATTAAAACCATACCATCCGCCGAAAAAGCGGAATGGTATGGTTAACTGTCACACTTCGACTGCGCTGCGCTCAGTGTAAAAATAAATCAAATCGCTGCGCTAATCAACGTGTCAATCCTTAAGGCAGCGCACAGAGAACCCACCAGTTCGGTCGTCATCTGTAATGCCGGCAATGCTGTCGAAGCCGAGGCCGCGTGAATCGGTACCACTCACCGCACTGCTCCAATAGCTGCCATGAGCCCCGACACCGCCGAGCGTACCACCGCTGCCGTCGCGGCCGCCCGCCACGGGCAACTTAAGCGGGGAGGCAAAAGCCCCTACCGATGTATTTACACTCCAACTTAAACGTTCTGCCTCTAACTCTGGTTCCGTAGGTATTCTATATCCACTTGGGCAAGGGTTATTTACTCCGTTTACTCCTTGCCATAAATTTACGTTCTGTGGGCTGCGCCAATCGTATGGAGCACTTGGTGCTAAAATAAAATTACTATTTGCCGGTTGGTCAACACTGCTTAAGGTAGCAGTGGTAGCTGAAGTACGGCACTGGTGTCCATCGGCCCTTCTTCCCCACTGGTATAAATCTCCATAAGAAGCTGCATCGGTGCTGGATGTAGCAACTTGTGATGCTCCTAAATTTCTGTCCATCCAAATTTTTCCTGTGGTAGGGTTGGTTACATTTACTACTGCCGTTGCACCCGCACAATTTACAGTGCCCGCGGGGAATATACCTGCAGCAGGTATATTATTTCCACATCCATCGTACCAACTAGTACCATTCCACCATTGCAAGCAATTTACCGTCGTGTTATAAATGGTTAAACCAGCTGCGGGTGAAAGAATGGCATCGCGCTGTAAAGTCGTCATTCTTGGAGGTAAAAAACCTTGTACTGTCGAATTCACTTCTAATTTTGCGGAAGCATTGGGTGTAACCGTTCCTACACCAATGTTGCTGCCGTTGTTGTAAAAATTAGTGCCATTTAAAATCCAATTTGTTCCATCCCAATAAGGTGTATTGCCCGCTGCTGTTCCACTGCTTAATAAACCTGTTGGGCCCGTTGCACCATTTATTCCTCTTAATGACAACCAATGTCCCCCATTCGCAGTAGTAGTGGTGTTTCTGTAATAATAATATCCCGGAAATACACTGTCGGCACCAATGCCTGCAATACCTGTAGCGGTATTAAAAACTAAGAGTCCATCAAAATAATTAGGGTTATTACTTGCATTAAAAGGCCCTGCATGGGACATAGCGGTATAATTCACAAGATCTACACGTGGGTAGAGCATTCCTTTTCCTTGGTTGGTAGTCCCGTTCCACAAAGGACTGCTGGAAGCATCCATAAAAGCAGAACTAGTGTTGATAGCCGAGTTGGCTGCATTTTGGTTAACTTTTACCTGTGCCGTAAGAAGGTTTGAAAAACTTATTAGGGTAAGGAGTAGTAGTATTTTTTTCATTTGTTTTTTTCTTAATATTCTATTAATCCTTAAGGCAGCGCACAGAGAGTCCGAATGATCGGGTGCTAGTGTACACGACGGCACCGCTGCTATCGAAGTAGAGGTAGCGTGAATTGGCGCCACTAACCGCACTGCTCCAATAGTAGCCGTCGGTACCGGCAGCGCTGAGCGAACCACTGCTGTTGTTGCGGGCGCCCGCCATAGGCAATTTAAGCGGGGAGGCAAAAGCCCCCACCGATGTATTTGCACTCCAACTTAAACGTTCTGCTTCTAACTCTGGTTCCGTAGGTATTCTATAGCCACTTGGGCAAGGGTTGTTCACACCATTCACGCCTTGCCATAAATTTACGTTTTGTGGGCTGCGCCAATCGTATGGAGCACTTGCTATTAAAATAAAGTTTCCATTTGCAGGTTGGTCAATGCTGCTTAAGGTAGCTGTGGTAGCTGAAGTACGGCACTGGTGCCCGTCAGCCCTTCTACCCCATTGATACAAATCGCCATATGCTGCAGCATCGGTGCTGGATGTGGCTACTTGTGATGCTCCTAAATTACGATCCATCAAAATTTTTCCGGTAGGACTGGTTACATCTACAACTGCAGTTACTCCTGCACAATTTACGGTGCCAGCGGGGAAAGTACCTAAAATAATTGTTCCGCAGACTTCATACCAAGCACTGCCGCTATAAAAATTAAGGCATCCCGTTGTACTATTATATATTTGAAGACCACTTGCAGGACTAACAATTGCATTGCGTTGTGTAGTCGTCATTCTTGGTGGTAAAAAACCTTGTACTGTCGAATTCATTTCTGCAATAGCAGAGGCATTTGGTGTTGTTGTACCTATTCCGATGTTGCTGCCGTTATTATAAAAATTAGTACCATTTAAAATCCAATTTGTTCCATTCCAATAGGGTGTGTTGCCTGCTGCTGTTCCAGCACTTAATAAACCACTTGGGCCGGTTGCACCTGTTAAACCTGTTGCGCCCGCAGCACCATCATTTCCTGCAACACCCTGCAGCCCCTGCGGACCAATAGGTCCATTGCTGCCATCATCTCCTTTAATTCCTTTTAAGGAAACCCAATGTCCGCCATTAGCGGTAGTAGTGGTATTTCTGTAATAATAATATCCCGGAAATACACTGTCTGCGCCAATACCAGCTATACCTGTAGCGGTATTAAAAACCAAGAGTCCATCAAAATAATTGGGGTTGTTACTTGCATTAAAAGGCCCTGCATGTGACATGCTGGTAAATGCTACAAGATCGACACGTGGGTAGAGCATGCCTTTTCCTTGGTTAGCGGTGCCGTTCCACAAAGGACTACTGGAAGCATCCATAAAAGCAGAGCTGGTATTGATAGCCGAGTTCGCTGCATTTTGATTGACTTTTACTTGGGCATTTGCTACAGTGTAAAAGGAAATAATTGCTAGAGTAAAGAGTATTTTTTTCATTTGTATTGTTTTTTCTTTTTGAATTGCTTTACTGGATGATAAAAAATTTAAAATGCTATCGATAGAAATTCTATCTTAGAATAAATAACTTTAAAAAATAACGATGGAGAGAGCAAGGTATAAATATACACTTTTCGAAACACCGCCTAGTAATAAAATAAAATTAAGTACTAGTCACCTATAATACATCGTATCTTCAGCTTCTTTAGCCACAAGTTAGGTCACCTTTTAGCGTAAAAGCGATCGAAAAAGAGTGGAGGAAATCGTTTAATTATTGAACAGCACATTCGGATACCATGAATTCGAGCCATTGGCAAGCGGACTAGGACAGGTACTCGAGAAACTCACTGATTCTGCCGTATTTCCTGCTCCTGTAGTTCTGTACCATGAACGATTATTAAAGTTCGCACCGCTGGTATATTCCACACTAATTCTCAAATTGTCTACATTATTCCAAGTAAAAGGGCTAGTTAACGTTACTCCATACCAAGAACCCACCACCTTATTGAAAGAAATTGGCCCACTATAAACGAGTGTCGCAGTATTAATGATCGTGGTGGACCAATCTTGGCTGGTCGTAGTGGTTGTTGCAGCGGTATTCTCCATATAAATTTTGATGTTGCCATCGGACAAGCCCGCAACGGATGCCTGCCACTTAAGGGTGGTAATAAGTTGACTTCCCAGCAGGGGAAAACCACCTGGTTGATTCAATACCACTTTAGGATAAATGGTGGCACTTCTGTTGCATCGGTTGGCGCCCCCCCAGTTTTCTGTGGGCCAATTGGTAGTACCCGTTCCAGACCCAAAGGCAAATCCTGACACCCCCACATTTATTGTAAACGTGCAGCTTTGTCCACCTACCGTAATGGCAAAACTTGCCGTGCCATTAGAAGTTGGAGTACCTGTAATTGTATAAACTAAATTTCCTGCGCCCACAGCTAAGGTGCCTGCTGATAAATTGGCTGTTAAACCAAGAACACCAGTAGATGAAACAGCTTGTGCTGCATACGTACCACCATTTCCGCCTGTATAAGGAACAGAAGTACTTGCACCACTTGCGGTTGTGCCGCTAGTTAACGTTCCGGTGGTAGTTGCGCCAACACAGTTTAAAGTGCTGAGGACTGCAGCAGGTATATTATTTCCACATCCATCGTACCAACTAGTACCATTCCACCATTGCAAGCAATTTACCGTCGTGTTATAAATGGTTAAACCAGCTGCGGGTGAAAGAATGGCATCCCGCTGCGTAGTCGTCATTCTTGGAGGCAAAAAACCTTGTACTGTCGAATTCACTTCTAATTTTGCGGAAGCATTGGGTGTTGTTGTACCTACACCAATGTTGCTGCCGTTATTATAAAAATTAGTGCCATTTAAAATCCAATTTGTTCCATTCCAATAAGGTGTATTGCCCGCTGCTGTTCCACTGCTTAAGAAACCTGTTGCTCCCGTTGCACCATTTATTCCTCTTAATGACACCCAATGTCCGCCATTCGCAGTAGTGGTGGTATTTCTGTAATAATAATAACCCGGGAATACACTGTCGGCGCCAATGCCTGCTATACCGGTAGCAGTATTAAAAACCAAGAGTCCATCAAAATAATTGGGGTTATTACTGGCATTAAAAGGACCTGCATGCGACATAGTCGTGTAATTCACAAGATCGACGCGCGGGTAGAGCATTCCTTTTCCTTGGTTGGTAGTGCCATTCCATAAGGGACTACTGGAGGCATCCATAAAGGCAGAGCTGGTGTTGATGGCCGAGTTCGCTGCATTTTGATTTACTTTTACTTGGGCAGTAATACTGCTTGAAAAGCTTATTAGGGTAAGGAGTAGGAGTGTTTTTTTCATTTGTTTTGATTTTCTTTTTGAATTGCTTTACTGTATGATAAAAATTTAAGGTTGTTTTTTTTAATATTCTATTAATCCTTAATACAACGCACAGAGAATCCGAAAGCTCTGACGTTGGGGTACATGTTGGCAACGCTGCTGTTGAAGAGGAGGTAGCTAGAATTGGGGCCACTAACCGGACTGCTCCAATAGTAGCCGTAGGTATCGACATCGTAGAGTAAACCATTGCTGTAGAAACGGGTGCCAGCCATAGGCCACTTAAGCGGAGAGGCAAAAGCACCCGCGCTATTGTTGCTGACCCAGCTTACACGTTCTGCATCAAGTTCTGTGTCCGTAGGTAAACGGTAGCCACTTGGGCATGGGTTGTTCAGCCCACTCACGCCTTGCCATAAATTTATATTCTGTGGGCTGCGCCAATCGTTTGGAGCACTTGGTGCTAGTATAAAGTTTCCATTTGTGGGTTGGTCAATACTGCTTAAGGTAGTTGTGGTAGCTGAAGTGCGGCACTGGTGCCCGTCTGCTCGTCTACCCCATTGGTATAAATCCCCGTAGGAAGCTGCATCTGTTGAACTTGTTGCTGCTTGTGATGCACCCAAATTTCTATCCATCCATATTTTTCCTGTTGTTGGGTTGGTTACATTTACCACTGCAGTTGCACCTGCACAATTTACGGTGCCAGCGGG
>CAMCYR010000004.1 GCA_945885475.1 Chitinophaga pinensis | reverse complement strand
CAGCTGATTACAAATCAGCTGCTCTGGCCAACTGAGCTACATCGGCAATACCTTGTAATACTATATTTTAAAAGAACTTCAACCATTCTGGCTGCTAAATTTTCACTATACCCCTCCGAAAAAGGATTGCAAATTTATAAAACATTTGCGGAGTAACAAAAGATTTAACGCTTTTTTTCAAAAAAAATGCTTCCCATCTTATTTTGAGGTCGCAAATTTAGATAAATGTTTGAATTAACAAGGTTTTATTCTGCATTATTCTTTTAAAAAAATTGTAATTCTAAAAAAATTGCAGAAAACGGCTATTTACTTTATTGCTTTATTGAAAAAAATAATTCTAATAATAAAATTAGTATAAAGTCGTTCTAATAAAAACAGCCGTAAAATAATCCCCGAAACCATGGTTTAAGCTCTACTCTCCTGACGAATCGCCTTTAAAACATTTAAAATAATAGATACAGCGCAGCATTCGGGGGATAAACTAAAAACTACGGACCATGAAAAGCACACTTTCAACTCCAACAGCTCTTGGCTGCGCACTGATACTTCTTTGCGGCTACGACAGAACAAACAAAGAATCTGAGAAACTGAACGAATTGGTCTCAAGCCCGTTCGATGTAATCATTGTTCCGGGAGTACCCTACCAGGATCCTGTAATGAAACCTATTTTAAAGGCGCGCATTCTTTGGGCCAAATACCTCTATGAAAGAGGAATAACAAAGAACATAATTTTTTCAGGAGGATCCGTTTATACACCTTATGTGGAAGGTAAAATAATGAAGATTTATGCCGATTCGCTCGGGATTCCTTCTGCAAATACATTTTCGGAAGAAGAAGCGGAACACAGTACTGAAAATATTTTTTACTCCGTACTAATGGCAAGAAACCTTGGATTCAAACGAATTGCATTGGCGACTGATCATTTGCAATGCTGTTTTTTAGCGGGCTATATCAAAAAATACTTTCCTGAATTGAAGATTATAACACTGAGCTACAAAGAAATAAACTTCAGGAAAGCTTATTGGCCCGAAATAGAATCAGAACCGGCATTCGCTGAAAATTTTGTATCTATAACAAAGAGAGAAAACCGATTAAAACGAATCAAAGGATCGATGGGAAAAAACATTCTTTGTAACAAAAAAGACTCTTCTATTTACAATAGAAGAGTCCCTGTTCTCGTAAAGAATTAATTCCTTTATAATCCTTGTACTTTTTCTTTGTGTTTTTTTACTTGCACTTTCAATGCATCAATGCTACTATCAATAGCCTCTTCGAAACTCTTACATTGCTTTTTTGCAAAAAGATCGTTTCCGGCTATGTGTAATTTAATTTCTGCGATTTTATTTTCTGCAGTATCTGACTTGTCTAATTTGAGTATCACCTCACTATTTATAATACCATCATAATAGTGCGTTAATTTATCTACTTTCTCTTCCACAAATGCTAATAGTTTTTTATCTGCATCGAAATGTACCGATTGAATTTTCAGTGTCATAATTTTGTCCTCCTGTTATTTAAATTAATTAATAATTCTATACTACTATTTTACCCTTTGGGATGTGCTTGCTTATGGATATTTTTCAATTTCTCAACCGTATTATGCGTATACACCTGTGTTGCCGAAAGATTTGCATGACCCAGCAATTCTTTGATAGCATTTAAATCAGCGCCATTATTAAGCATGTGCGTTGCAAATGTATGGCGTAAAACATGCGGACTTTTTTTGTCAATTGTTGTAACAAGTGAAAGGTAATTGTTAACCAATCTGTAAACAAATTTTTCATACATTTTTTTTCCATTTTTCATTTGAAAAAGAAATTCATTGGGCATGGATGTTTTGCACGAAACGTAGTTCTGAATACTATTTCTTAAGTCATTACTAAAAGGGATAATTCTTTCCTTATTGCGTTTGCCCAAAACCTTGATCTGGCATTGATGCATATCAACATTTGTTTGTTTGAGATTGATAAGCTCCGACAAACGGATTCCGGTTGCATAAAAAAGTTCAATAATCAGTTTATTACGGATTCCATCTAGATCATCCGAAAACTCAACATTATCTATCAGTACATCCATATTATCCTTTTCGACAAAAACTGGCAATCGCTTGGAAGTTTTTGGTGACATTATCTTCATCATTGGATTTTCGACAACAATACCTTGCCGGAGAAGATATTTATAAAAGGTTTTGAGCGTAGTGATCTTACGATTTACAGAGCGTGGACTAATCTTCTGATCCATAAGTTCAACAACCCAGGAACGGATAAGTGTGTGTGTAATTTCAGGAATATTTTTTATTTGATAGGTATTCTCTAGAAAAGAGAAAAACTGTTCCAGGTCTCCAGAATAGGCCAAAACAGTATGGCTTGACAATCGTTTTTCGAATTGAAGGTATTGTAAAAAACTATCCCGGCTTGCGTCCATAAAAAAGGAAAAATTAAAACGATGATTCCTTTTAATCTATTGTCTCAATGGCAACTCCACAGTTTCCAAAGCAATTAGTTTAATTAAATTTCAGTACTGAAAATAATAATTAAACTAAATAATAAAGAGGAAAAATCTACTTGTTTAACGCAAATAACAAATTAAAGTTATGGTCAAACAAGTAAAATTTTCCTCTTTGGGAATATTTAACAAATGGAAGGAAGAATTAAGCTTCTTCGTTACGTTGCATTTTTTCTTTATAAATCGCTTTGATTCTTGCTTCGCGGAACACTACAGAAGGTTTAGTAAATTTTGATCGTTCACGTAATGCTTTAACAACACCAGTTTTTTCAAATTTCTTTTTGAATTTCTTAAGTGCTTTTTCGATTGCTTCGCCTTCTTTAACTTGTACTATTAACATTGTATATTGTTTTTAATTTTTATAAATGGGATGCAAATATAATTAAATTTTCTAAATTCTAAATCCTAAATCTTGAAAAATTAAATTTATTTTTATTTTTTCTTACAAAAAAGTGATAAAAACCTCCGATGCAAGCAGATTTCACTTGTTTTCCAAATCAAAAATTACTTCATAATTTCACGAGCAATTACTATTTTCTGAATCTCGGACGTTCCTTCACCGATGGTACATAATTTACTATCGCGATAATATTTTTCAGCCGGGAAGTCTTTTGTGTAACCATAACCACCGAATATCTGGACCGCTTCATTTGCCGCTCTCACACACATTTCTGAAGCATAGTATTTGGCATAAGCACCTTCTTTGGTCATTTTCTCGCCTTTATTCTTTTTATCGGCAGCATAAAATGTTAATAATTCAGCTGCTTCAATTTCTGTTGCCATATCGGCCAACTTAAATGAAATACCCTGGAATTGAGAAATTGGCTTTCCGAACTGTTCGCGTTCTTTTGAATATTTCAATGCGCAATCAAAAGCGCCTTTTGCGATACCAACCGCCAACGAAGCGATAGAGATTCGTCCACCATCCAACACTTTCATTGCCTGAATAAATCCGTCACCTTCTTTTCCCAACAGTTGATCCTGATGAACACGGCAATTATCAAAAATCAGCTCCGCTGTTTCCGAAGCACGCATTCCTAATTTATTTTCTTTTTTTCCCGATTTAAATCCCGGAGTTCCTTTTTCGATAATAAAAGCAGACATTCCATGAGAATCGCCTTTTTCACCGGTACGAACAACTACAACAGCAACATTACCTGAAATAGCGTGTGTAATAAAATTTTTAGAGCCATTGATCACATAGTGGTCACCATCTTTTTTTGCTATTGTGGTCATCCCGCCTGAATCGGAACCGGTTCCTGTCTCCGTTAAACCCCAAGCACCGATCCATTCGGCTGTTGCGAGTTTAGGAAGGTATTTTTGCTTTTGTTCTTCGTTTCCGAATGCTAAAATATGGCCTGTACACAATGAATTGTGAGCCGCCATTGACAATCCGATTGAACCGCAAATCTTGGACAACTCAACAATCGCTGTCACGTATTCTGAATAAGAAAATCCTGATCCACCGTATTGCTCAGGCACTAAAACGCCCATCAATCCCAACTCTCCTAGTTTTTTGAAAACTTCCACGGGAAACTCTTGTGATTCGTCCCACTCCATCATTTTTGGGCGAATGTGATCATCCCCAAACTTTTTTATCATGTCAGCAATCATTCGCTGATTTTCGTTTGTGCTAAAATCCATTGTTGTAGTTATAGTTATAATTTTAAAAGGCCACAAAAATATAAATATTATCTTATTTTTTGTCTAAATTTTGTTTCTTGGTTGAACTCAAACCACTATTAAAAATTTGATAAATATTATATTTAAACAATTTAATTTTTAATAAGTTTAAATGTTTTTGAAGATTCCCCAAAAATATTTAAAAAATAAATACCTCGATCAAATTCTGCTAATGAAATTTTTGTTTCATTATCTTGAATCTTACCTTCTTTTATTAATCGTCCCAAATTATCTGTGATACTATAATTCATTCCAATAAGTCTTTGATCTGCATTAAAATTGAATACTTCAGCAGATGGGTTTGGAAAAACCACTAAATGATTCAGTGCGTCTAATTCGTCTATTCCGACATAAGTTGCCAATACAAGAATACTCGATGACGAACATCCAAAAGCATTTGTAGTTACGACAGAATAATAACCGGTAGCAGCAATTTGATATACAGAGGAATCAGCACCAGGTATTACGTTTCCATTGAGATACCATTGATATTGAGATGCTGCTGAGAAGCATGTTAAGGTGTTTGAAGTAATAAGAAACGTAGGATTTAAGGGATTAGGAGCTACAAAAATTGCTTGTTGATTGCTATTAGTGGTACATCCATTTGCATTTGTTACTTGAACCCAGTAATTACCATTTTGATAAACTAAAATAGATGTGCTATCAGCAGAAACAAGAGCGGTGGTATCATTATACCACTGAATTGTATTGATACCCGTTCCGCTTATACTTAACAATACTGAATCACCTTCACAAATGGTATCGTTACCACTTATTACAATTGAAGATGGAGCTGCAGGTGATGCAAAAACATGCACCGTGTCATAATTCAAAAAAGTCTGAATTACGTATGTAGAAACTATCAAATTTCCTGCGGTACCACCTGCACCAGAAAATGGAATTGTTCCTGGACCAGAAACAGAAAAAGGAAAACTACCTAAATTATCATTCATACTGACGGCATCTTCATCCCATATTATGATGGAATATGGCGGATTGATTAAATTGATATTTAAGCTATTCCATGCACCTGAAGTAGTTCCACTTAGTGAGCTAGAGGTATAAAGATTGGAAGAAAGTGAATTAAATATTTCAAAAAAAGGATCTGGTGAAGCGGTGCAACCAATAAATGGCAAACTTGGTTCTTCTACATCACCACACCAATTATTATTTACACTAAATAAATTTACATCCGTAATTTTATAACCTAAAACATCTGTTTGTAAGGTAACAACATAATCACCTGGAGTTGAATACAACTGTGAAGGAGGGAATTGCAAATTGCTGGTATTTCCATTGCCAAAATTCCAGGAGTAAGTTGTAGGACTTGGAGCACCATCAATAAGAGCATCAAAATCGACCAAAGCCGAATCACAGGAGATGGAAGGACTAAAAGTAAAACCTGAATTACCACCGGCAACAGGATCAATCTGTATAAAAATTTGGGCGGTAGAATTTACATCACCAACGGTTGCTAAATTTATCACTAAATTTACATCAACAGTAAAAAAACCAGATTGAATAGGGGTTCCACAAATGCGAACACAACCTCTAATATTAACGTTTGGATTATATTGACATCCAACAGCAGAATTGTTACATTCCCAATTCAAACCAAAAGGCAAACCTGTTACACCTGTTATTTTAAAATAATTTACTGCAAATCCAGAAGTATCTAGAAACATAACGAACGTAACATCATCGGAATAAGGAACAGTTTGGGTACCAGTAGCAAGGGTTGTAGGATATATACCCGGACTATTAAAAGTACTATCAATATTGCAGCTCGGACATTGACTAAAACTTTTTGTTTGCAAAAAAAGCAAGGCAATTACTACTATTTTTAGAATTATTTTTTTCATGTTTTTTTATTTAAGGTTAACAAATATAGTAAATTGAGATTAAAGTAGAATAAAACGAAAAATTGGTCAGTAATTCCTATGATTTTTAATAATTTACTAAACTAATAATCTCGGATGAGTAGGGCAGTAATTTCTCTCTTCCTTTCAAAAAATTCAGTTCAACCACAAAAGCGAAACCGGCAACAATACCTTGCTGCATCTGGATTAATTTCGCAGCCGCTTCAGCAGTTCCACCTGTAGCGAGCAGATCATCATGAATCAATACATTCCAGCCTGGCTGAATTTCATCAACCTGCATTTCTACCTTCGCACTTCCGTACTCAAGATCATATTCATAGGCAATCTTTTTATAAGGTAACTTCCCTGCTTTGCGGACCAAAATAAAAGGAATATTCATCTTGTTTGCCAGGGCGAATCCAAATAAAAAGCCACGACTTTCGACACCAACGATCGCATTGATTTTTTTATCGGCAACACGATTGGCGAATTCCGATACTATTTCATTGCATAGTTGCTGATCGTGAAAAATTGGCGTTATGTCTTTGAATAAAATTCCCGGTTTAGGGAAATCGGGAACATCTCTTATTACTGATTTAATTTTGTCTGTTAGCATCTTTGATAGTGATAAAGTGATTGGTGATAAAGTATTAAAAGTAAAAAAAATTTTAGAACTAAGCTAAATGCTCCGCTATTACTTTATCACCTTTTTACGTTATCACTCCGTGACTAAGTACGGTACAATTTTACGGTATGTTTCGTCATCTACCAAATCTGTTTTTTTTATTTCATCCAAGGCCCTGTATTTACCGTGATTCTTTCGATAATTCACAATTGCATTTGCAACATTCCAACTTATATATGCATTTTTCAGATCGGCAGCTTCACAGGAATTAATATTTATAAATTTAATTTTTGAAGGATCTACCGTTATAAAAGGTTCAATAGCGTTTAATTTCTCCTGATCAAATTTCCATATTTCAAGCAACTGTTCTTTCGCGACAAAACCACCAATGGAATTTCTATATTTAATTATATTTTTCGCATAAAATGGTCCGATCCCTTTTATACTTGTAAACATCGCGGAATCTGCAGTATTCAGTTCAAGGATTGATTTTGAATGCACTTCAGGAATTACACGATTGATCATCTTTTCAACTTTACCATTTTTAAATAGGGATGTGGGTCCGGATACAGAATCGGCTTTTACAGCAGGAGAATTAATTTTAATGAAGGGTTCCAAAGAGAAGTACAGTTCTTCCTTGATACAATACATTTTTTTTACATCTTCTTTCTTTCGGAATCTACCACCTTTGGTTTCGAATTTCCTGATACTTTTAATCTGTTTTTCAGTTAAACCTAAGCGCGTCCATTCCGAATCGGGTAAATTATTCGGATCGAAATTAAAGCGCTCTGACTTATTTATTGAATTACTATTGCTACTTTCTGTAAAATCAGAAAAAACCTCTTTCTCCTTTACAGAAGAGCGAAATCGTTCCACATCCTTATCGAATTTATCAAAATTTACGGGCTCCTGTGATACAAAACGTAAAGAAATATTCAGATAAAGCACCAACACGCAAATGATACTTAATAAAACAAACACACCATTACGTTCACGCTTATTGAACGTAAAAAAATCTCGAAAAATGTTTTTCATAAAAACACATCAAATTAAAGTTTATACTCCGTTGAAACAATAACTATCAAGAGCTATTATTTTTTAATCAGAGTAGTAAAATTCAATCCGGAGTAAAGATCTTTTCGTTTAGTTTGGCGAGTGCCGCTTCTGGGTAAAATAATAAACGGGAATTCCGATAAAGACACAAATAAGTCCAAAACCGGTATTACGACCATCATATATAATAAGAATCGTACATATAGCTAATGCAGAAAGGATGTAAAGAGCAGGAATAAAGGGATATCCAAATGCTTTGTAAGGGCGCTCAGTATCCGGCTCATTTTTTCTTAATGCAAAAAGTCCAGCTATCGTAACAATGTAAAAGATCATGGAAGCAAATGTTGAATAATTTACAAGATCGCTGTATGTACCTGAAAGACATAGGGCACAAGCCCATGCACATTGAATCCATAAAGCGAAAGAAGGAACAGCATTATCGTTTAAAGTACCGGCTTTTTTGAAAAACAATTTCTCTTTCGCCATGGCATAATAAACACGAGCACCAGCCAAGATCAGTCCGTTATTACAGCCAAATGTGGATATCATAATCAATCCTGCCATAATAAAAAGCGCAACATTACCAAAGATCATTGTTGCAGCACTTGCTCCTACTCTATCATTAGTTGCAAATTGGATTCCCTGTCCGAATGCATCCTGAGCCAATGGATCGCCTTTTAAGGGCAACAAGGCAAGGTATGCCACATTTGCAAGAATGTACAATAAGGTTACAAGTAAGGTTCCCAAGAACAAACTACGGGGAATATTTTTTTTAGGATCCTTAATCTCCCCAGCAATGAAAGTTACATTATTCCAGGCATCAGCAGAAAAAAGAGAATTTATAATTGTGGAACCCATTGCACCAATCAGGGCAAAGCCAGCAAGATGAGTAATACTAATTGTACCATCTTTATTAACAGTTGTGGTACTTGCATCCCATGCATTTTTAAAGTTCTCGGCCAATGTGTCGCTTTTAAAAGCCATTGCAATTCCGAGAACAATAAGTGCAAATAGTGAAAGCAATTTTGTAGATGTAAAAACAAGTTGAATCATTTTCCCATTTCTGATTCCCCTTGTATTAGAGTATGTAAGTATCAGAATAGTGAATATTGCTAATATTTGTTTCCACGTAATCACAAAAGAACCATTTGAAATAGATAGAATATTTCCTTGTAACTCAGGAAAAAATATAGCGGAATAATTTGCAAATGCAACGGCAACCGCCGCTATCACACCAGTCTGTATGACAGTAAAAACTGTCCAGCCATAAAGAAATGCAACTAAATTTCCAAAAGCTCTTTGAATATAAACAAACTGTCCACCAGCCTTTGGCATCATTCCTGCAAGTTCGCCATAACTCAAGGCAGCCATTACAGTTATCACACCTGTAATTATCCAAAGCATGAGCAAATAACCTGCAGAACCAACAGCTCGGGACATGCTAGCACTTACTATAAAAATACCAGAACCGATCATCGATCCGGCTACTATCATAGTCGCGTCAATTAGTCCAAGTGAACGCTTTAATTCTGTTTGATTTTCTTGCATATTAAAAATGGAAAAGAAGATTTTTTTATGATTCCTTCTGTTTTAATAAAAAGGACGGTTTGAACCGCCCTTTTTTTTAGGCATAAAGAAACTATTTTTTATTCATGAACATTTTTCCTAGATAATATATCAGATGTATAACTGCGATAATGATAGAGGATAAAAACAAGATAGTATCCTCAGCTCCATTTGTTAATGTATAATGATGTAAAATAGCGATTACAGCTAATAAGAAAGACAACACGAATCCACTAATGAAGAGAGGTTTTAAACTACTAATATTACTAATAGCGTTACCTAGTTTACTATTTTTTGTTCCATAAATCAAATAAACATCAATACCGATCAACATCCAGATGATTAGACGCAACCAGGTGTCCAAAGGCAAAAACAGCATCATAAACAAGCAAGATGCAATACCTAAGATAGGCACTAAGGGAACAAAAGGAGTTTTAAATGCACGAGGAAAATCGGGCTGTTTTTTTCGTAACACCCAAACGCCAACACAAACAAGAATAAATGCCAGCAATGTTCCGATACTGGTCATTTCACCAACCACATCTGCAGGAACAAAAGCAGCGAACAAACTCACAAAAACCATAAATAACAAATTTGATTTCGCAGGTGTTCCGAATTTTGAATGAACTTGTGAAAATACTTTTGGCACTAATCCATCTTTACTCATTGAGAAGAAAACGCGGGACTGCCCCATCAACATAACCATAATTACAGAAGAGTATCCAGCAAGAATAGCGATAATAATTGCTTTATTTAACCAAGGATAAGCAGGGACAACAATGCCATCTGCACCAGCAGTTCCCATATGATCAATTGCGACAGCAACAGGAGCAATACCATCAGCTCCTTGAAAACTTGTATAACTTGTAACACCTGTCATTACATGTGCAAAAAGAATATACAAAACAGTACAGATTGCCAAAGAAACTAAAATACCGATAGGCATATCGCGCTTCGGATTTTTTGCTTCCTGGGCGGCAGTTGAAACGGCATCAAAACCAATGTATGCAAAAAATACAATTGCTGCAGCTCTTACAATACCACTCATTCCGAAACTTCCGAATTCGCCTGTATTTTCAGGAATATAAGGAGCGTAATTATCAGAATTGATATAACCCCAACCAAGAAAAATAAAAACGAGAACAACAGATACTTTAAGAAGCACGATAATACCATTTACCGTTGCAGACTCTTTTGTTCCTTTGATCAATAACAATGACATTAAAACAACAATAAAAACAGCAGGTAGATTTATCATTCCATAAACGACCGTACCATCCAAAAGAGTAGCAGAATCGAATGGAGACAAGGTCAAGGATGCAGGAAGATGTATATCATAATATCCTAAAAATTTTACCAAATAACGGGACCAACTAATTGAAACAGTAGCCGCTCCAACAGCGTATTCCAATACTAAATCCCATCCTATTATCCACGCGATGAATTCGCCCATTGTAGCGTATGAATAGGTATAAGCACTTCCTGCAACCGGAATCATAGATGCAAATTCAGCATAACACAAGCCGGCAAAACCGCAGGCAACAGCAGCAATAATAAAAGAAATTGTTACTGCTGGACCAGCATTATTACCCGCAGCACTCCCGGTAATAGAAAATAATCCTGCGCCAATAATAGCACCTATACCCAATGCAACTAATGAACGAGCACCTAGTGTACGTTTAAGTCCTCCATGCTCTTGAGCTGCTTCTACTTGTAATGAAGAGATTGATTTTTTAATCCAAAGATTTGCCATATCAATATTTTTATTATTTTGAATGAGTTCCAAATATATACATGTTTTGATTATAAATCCAAAAATATGAATTCAATTTTGCTAATTTTACAAACATTATGAATACACTAATTATTAGCATATTTATTATAGGTTATATTATTATTGCATTTGAACATTCGATAAAAATCAACAAATCAGCTACTGCTTTACTCACAGGAGTTTTGTGTTGGACAGTTTATATATTAATGAGTAACGACAGCCATTTAATAAACGAACAGCTGACGGAACACATTGGTGAATTATCGGGCATCCTGTTTTTCCTCATGGGCGCAATGACGATCGTTGAATTAATTGATGCGCATGATGGCTTTGATGTGATCACTTCCCGCATAACAACCAACAACAAAAAAAAGCTCCTTTGGATCATCTGCATTTTAACGTTCTTCCTTTCATCTGTTCTCGACAACTTAACAACAGCCATTGTAATGGTTTCCCTGTTGCGTAAATTAATTGACAATAAAGAGGATCGTTTATTATTTATTGGCATGGTAGTAATGGCAGCAAATGGGGGTGGCGCCTGGAGTCCGATTGGTGACGTAACTACAACGATGCTGTGGATTGGCGGTCAAATTACGGCACAAAACATCATTTTGAAATTATTTATTCCAAGTGTACTTTCCATAGTTGTTCCACTTGTTATTTTATCATTCAAACTAAAAGGGACGGTTCGTCGTCCGGAAATTAAAGAAAATATTTCACCAAATCCAACAACACCATTTGAACGCAATGCTGTTTTCTTTTTAGGAATTGGTGCTTTGGTTTTTGTACCGGTATTTAAAACTATTACTCACTTACCCCCCTTTATGGGCGTATTATTTGGCTTGGGAATATTATGGGTCATCACAGAAATGATTCATAGCAGCAAAGATGATGAAGACAAGGATGTATTATCCGTATTACATGCATTGCGAAAAATAGATATGTCAAGTATTTTATTTTTTCTTGGAATCTTGATTGCCATCTCTTCATTACAATCAACTGGTGTACTGTCTTCATTGGCGAAGTATATGAATGATACGATCGGCAATTTAAATATCATCGTACCACTCATCGGTTTGTTGTCTGCGATAGTTGATAATGTTCCATTGGTTGCGGCTTCAATGGGCATGTACGACTTGGTAACTTACCCACAAGATTCCTATATCTGGGAATTTTTGGCCTACTGTGCAGGTACAGGCGGAAGTATTCTAATCATTGGTTCAGCTGCAGGCGTTGCAGTAATGGGAATGGAAAAAATTGATTTTATCTGGTATCTTAAAAAAATAGCGGGACTCGCATTCATCGGCTATGTTGCAGGTGCCCTTAGTTATATCGGATTAGAATATTTTTTTTCTCGATAATTAAAGATCACGATAGTTAAAAGATTTAAAAAGTTTTACTTACTTTTTTACTTTTATTGGACTTGATATTTTTGCTTTACACGATTCTATTTTTTTAAAATCTACAAGCTTCTTTAAATAAAATAAGCGCTTCCTTTAACCAAATTTAAGAAAGAGTATTCTGATAATTATAAAAATAGAGGCAGCAAATCTAAGGCAATTGTTTATCCATTATTTTTAATCCTTGTTCGAAAGAATGAGGCGCATATCCCAATTCACGTTTCGCTTTACTGATATCAAAACCTGTCCTTGGAGGACGTTTTGCAGCTTGATTCAGCGAATTCGATTTCGAAGGAGTAATTAATGATTTGTCTAACTTCCAAAAATTAGCAACCCTATTTACCAGTTCAAGAATGCTCATCGTATCAGGTCCGGATAAATGAAAGATCCCTTTTGCTTTTTTATCAGCAATAAGAATACAACCATCAGCAAGATCTTCAGCAAGAGTAGGTGAACGGAATTGATCATCTACCACATTTATTTTTTGTTGTTTTGTTAATGCATCTTTTGCCCATAAAATAATATTAGAGCGACTCATATTATCAACGATACCATAAACAATAATTGTTCTTGCAATTGCCCAATTGATGCTACTTTTCTCAAGTATTTTTTCGGATTCGTATTTTGTAAGTGCATAATAACTGAGTGGATTAGGAATATCTGTTTCCACATACTCAGCTCCTTTTTCACCATCAAAAATAAAGTCGGTCGACAAATGGATCAGGTGACAATTTTTAAGATCTTCAGCAGAAGATAAAACCTGTACAATATTTTGCACGGCAGTTACATTCAGCGCCCAACATGCTTCACGTTTTGTTTCGCATGCGTCAACATTGGTCATTGCAGCGGTATTAATAATGACATCCAGCTTATATTTATTCAGAACAAGTTCAACTTCCGATATTTTAGTTATATCAAGAGCTTCGTAAGTATAACCGTCCTTTTTAATTATGCGGTTTTCCCCAAGAGAAGTAGCGATCACATTCACATCCGAACGTTTCAAAAGCGCATGCACTATTTTTTGTCCGAGCAAACCATTGCTACCCGTAATAAGTATATTTCTCATAGGAATTAAAGCGAAAATAAATCTTTCAGTTTACCAATCTGCTCAGAAGTTCCAAGAACAAAAAGTTTAGCATCAGGGATAATTTTTGTGTCTGCGCTCGGGTTAATAATGTAATCGCCCTGAGCTGTTTTAAAACCAATGATATTGGCTCCAGACCGGTTTCTTACTTCCAGATCACGAATTGTTTTATTTTGGTACTCTTCAGATAAATTAGCGAAAGTAATTTCTTCTAAACGAATATTATCACCCCCTTGACCGGTAATGTAATCTACAAATTCCATTACATCCGGTTTCATGACTAATGACGCCATATGAGCACCCCCTAATTTATCGGGCATAATCACATTATTCGCACCAGCAATTTTCAATTTCTTATCTGTATTATCTTCTGATGCTCTGCTGATGATGGTCAACTTAGGATTAAGTGTGCGAGCAGTTAAAACGATGAACAAGTTATCGGCATCAATTGGCAAGGTGGTGATCAGAGCTTTTGCTTTGAGGACACCGGCCTTCAACAAAACCTCATCCAGTGTGGCATCTCCTTCCAACACAAGATCCGCGTATTGATGATTAATTGCTGCAACGATTGCTTTTTTCTCTTCAATCACAACGAAACGTGTATCGTGTTTCTTTAATACATGTGCAGCCTGCTTGCCGTTTCTGCCGAAACCACAAATGATCACATGATTTTCTAATTTTTCAATTGCTGCATTCACTTTTTTATTTTTAAAGTAGTCTTTAAATTCTCCATCCGAAATATATTTCGTGATGGATGATATGGCATAGGCAAATGTACCAAAACTAATGATGATTAAAAAGGAAGTAAATAACCTACCGCCACTGCTCAAGGGATGAACTTCCTGAAATCCAACGGTGGCAAGCGTAATTACTGTCATGTAAAAAGCATCCAACAAACCATAATTCTCTATGGTCATGTATCCGCCTATGCCAATGAAAAAAATCAGAAGCAATAACCCAATCGTAATGTGTATTTTCGGAAATTGACTGTTGGAGAACACCTACCTAATTTCTTGTTATATAAGACGGAACAATTATTTGATTAAAGATCCCAAACGCTTCTACGTTTGCTCTTGAAAGGTTTAAAAAACTCTTTATTTTCCAAAATAAATGCCATTAGAAAGTACATTATTATTGGAGAACCAATAGTAAAAAAAGAGAGATAAATAAAATACATCCGGATCTTTGTCGAATTAATTCCGAGTTTTTTGCCCCACCATTCACAAACGCCAAATGCTTGCGTTTCAAACCATGTTTGTATGTTTTTTATCATAAATATTTTAATTTAGCTTTATAAAATTACACATTTTTAAGCAAATAATTACCAATAGAGCAGCTTAAACATTTTTTATGGCTACAATATTCATTTTTTAATTGCAATAAACCCTGCGTTGCCGAAGCCGTTTTCACAGAAAGCCCCAAACTGCTCCATTTCTGAATAATTGAATTTCCTTCACCAGCGGTGTCTTCTAAGAGTGATATCGCGCGGTTCATATATGTTTCATTATTTTTCTGTTTACCGTAAACAAATAAAAAGGGGACGATTGTATTCACAATCAGATTATTGATCGCTTCCTCACCCAGCTGTTTCATTTTTTTAGTTGATATTTTATCAAAGACAAAATGCGTTTCCCAATACTCAGAGACTGAAACATTCAATATCTTTTTCAGATCAGCTGCATTTTCAATATCAAGGATTACTGAAAACAAATGATCAGAAGTATAAATCAAGTTTGCAAACTGAGCGATTCGGATACTAGGGAAATTTACAGGACGTAACCTTAAATATTTCCACAAATGTTTTTCGATTGGTTGTAATTTGAATTTTTGTTTCAAAAAAGCGTATTCGTTTTGAAGTTGCTGTGGATATTTCCCTTCAAAATGTTCGAACAGCAGCCCCGCCTGACCAAACAACAATGCTTCCAATTGCAACAAACTACTTTTATGCTTCCTTAGATAATTAGAATGTAAGGATTTTGCCAACAATTCGAACGGCTCG
This sequence comes from Chitinophaga pinensis, assembly GCA_945885475.1. Lineage (GTDB taxonomy): Bacteria > Bacteroidota > Bacteroidia > 2-12-FULL-35-15 > 2-12-FULL-35-15 > 2-12-FULL-35-15. The sequence goes on along the minus strand of CAMCYR010000004.1, from coordinate 95,118 downwards.
GCATTGATTTTAAATCCAAAATTACGGGCAAGCTGCTGATAAAATGTTTCTTCCCAGTTATTGTTATTCAAAGACAAGCTATTCATAATGATGAATGACTTTCGTTCCAACCGTTCTAATAATAATTTGTCTAATGTGCTATTAATTATAAAAGAAGGAACACCTGAAATTTGTTTTTCGCAAGGAATCCAATCGTTACTGGATTTAAAGCCGATATAATTCTGGTACAAGCGTTCATGGATACGATCTTTTAATTCTATTGTAGGAATTACTTCACCTGAGTGCCTGTAAAGTTCGACATCCGCATTATTTACAACATGTAAAATAATATTATCATATGCTTTATCATTCTGATGAAAGTGTTTTTTCCAATCGCTGGAATTTATATGCACTTCAATATTCCCGACCCATATTGTATTATCAATTTTTATTTTTCCATTAAAAAAATCGGGACCCGAATCAAAATTATGGCTTCCGGGTTTAAGGATCTCTATCCGTTCACCCTGAGTGGTTTTCAATTCAAGCTGATCAAACAATCTGTATTTCCAGATATGATGAAAAAAATCTTCTGACATAAAGCGATTTTAAATATTTCGCAAACCTACTCGTGTTCGTAATTAAAAGCAAAACACAAAAAAGAAAATAATTAGGTGTCGGACTAAAAAAAATAGGATTAAGACAAGAAAGAGTAGGGCAAGTCACTTTAATAAAATAGCGTATAACTCAAATACAACAGGTATAACAGCGATAAAAATAATCACTTACAAGAATGACTTGAATCATTTCAAAAAATAATTCCTTCCGCTTTTTAGATTTTATATTAACAATTAAAATCAGCATAAAGATAAAAGCGATCCTTTTGCCGACTTATTATTCCGATGTGGCAAATAGGCAGTACTAAATCATTCGCTTCAATTTTTTATGCGGATATTTCGACACTTATGGCTTTTATGCAGATCTGCCGTTACTGATTTTACTGAGGAAAGAATAAAAAAGTTATATCAGGAGAAAATAAATCGAATCCGTTTATAGTTCTTGAGCGCAATTCTCTAGCAGAATACTGTTTTACAAAAACTTATCGAGAAGAATAGACATTTCGACTTGTAGCTTCATTGCTTCTTCTCTTGCTTTTTCAGCGAAATTTTCAGCGGTACTTGCGTATATAATTCCACGGGAGGAATTCACTAACAAGCCGCACTGTTTGTTCATTCCAAATTTTGCAACTGCCTCTAAACTTCCACCTTGAGCACCAACTCCGGGAACTAATAAGAAACTTTCAGGAACAATTTTCCGGATATCAGTAAGCATCTCCGCCTTTGTTGCACCAACAACATACATCATGTTGTCGGGAGTTGACCAGGATTTTGATTTGGCGAGTACTTGTTGATACAACTCAATCCCCCTAGCCCCCTTCTCCAAGGGGGAATTTACATCAATCCCCTTCTCCAAGGGGGAATTCACATCAATCCCCTTTTCAAAGGTGGAATACATCTCGTTCAATTGGAAATCATGTGCACCGGAATTAGATGTAAGAGCAAGTAGAATCACCCATTTATTTTTGTATTCCATAAAAGGAGTAACGCTATCTTCGCCCATATAAGGAGCAACGGTGATTGAGTCGAAGTTCAGATTTTCTAAAAATGCTTTTGCGTACATTTTAGATGTATTTCCAATATCTCCACGTTTTGCATCGGCAATTGTAAATAAATCAGGACTAAGCTTATTGATATAATTGATTGTTTTCTCTAAGCTGATCCAACCTTTAGCACCTTGTGTTTCATAGAATGCCATATTGGGTTTAAAGGAAACAGCAAAGTCTTTGGTTGCATCAATGATTTGTTTATTGAATTCAAAAATAGGGTCTTCTGATTTTAATAAATGTTGCGGAATTTTAGTAATATCGGTATCCAAGCCAACGCAGAGGAAGCTTTTTTTCTTTTTAATATTTTCGAATAGTTCTTGTCTTGTCATTGTGCTGCAAAAAATAAAGATTTCTCCACTAAGGTAAAAATAACCTACTAATAATCAGTTCAATATCAGGACTCAATGCCACCTTCTTTCAAGCGTTCTGAATTCTCAGCCAACTGAAGCGCATCGATCATATTCTGAATCTTTCCATCCATAAAATCGGTCAGATTATATAGGGTCATATTGATTCGATGATCGGTTATTCTGTTTTGTGGGTAGTTATACGTTCTGATTTTTTCTGAACGGTCGCCGGTTGCAACAATTGTTTTTCTGCGTTTAGAAATAGCATCCAAATGTTTTGACATTTCTATATCGTATAATTTGGTCCGTAACATCTGCATTGCAATTTCACGGTTTCCTAATTGCGAACGATCCTGCTGACAAACCACAACAATACCAGTAGGCTTGTGTGTCAACTGCACCTTCGTTTCAACCTTATTTACATTTTGTCCACCCGCACCCCCTGAACGGGAAGTTTGCATTTCGATATCACCAGGATTCAAAACCACATCCACCTCATCGGCTTCCGGCATCACAAGAACAGAAGCAGCAGAAGTATGAACACGCCCCATTGTTTCTGTTAAAGGAACACGTTGGACACGATGAACTCCTGCTTCAAATTTCAACATGCCATATGCATTATCAGAAGTGATATTTATGATTACCTCTTTGTATCCGCCCATTGTACCATCATTCGAATCAACCACTTCATATTTCAATCCTTTTTCCTCGAAATAACGCGTATACATCCTAAAAAGATCGCCAGCAAAAATACTTGCCTCATCTCCACCAGTTCCTGCACGAATTTCCATAACGGCATTCCGAGCATCTTCAGGATCTTTAGGGACAAGCATTTGACGGATATCATTTTCCATCTGTTCTTTTTTTGGAAGCAATTCCTCCATATCGATCTTTGCCATCTCTCGCATTTCGTCATCCTTTTCGGTGGCAAAAACACTTTTATTGAACTCGATATTCTCTACAACATTCTTGTATTCATGATAGGCATTCACGACATCCGTAAGTTCTTTATATTCTTTATTGAATTTTTTGAACTCCTTCATATCACCAATCACTTTTGGATCAGAAAGTTTCTGTTCAACCTCTTCCCAACGTCTCTTTATGGCAGCTAATTTATCTAACACTTTTACTAATTATTAATTGAAAATTGAAACTAAAAAATATTTTTTCGAATCTGTAACCGGGCTACAAAAGTACAAAAAAAAGCAACAACCCTTCGTAATGGACTTCCCATTGCCAATTGGCTATTGCTGATTTCTTAACAAAGCTAATATTCAAACACGCCGTATTCGGCTGTAATCGTCAAGCGTTTTTTATCAGATGCTTCCACTCTACCAACAATTTGTGCATCTACTCCAAAAGATTTTGAGATTGCGATTACATCTAAAGCAATTTCTTCCGGAAGATATAATTCCATGCGGTGCCCCATATTAAACACCTTATACATTTCCTTCCAATCGGTTCCGCTTTGTTCATGAATCAACTTAAACAAAGGTGGAATCGGAAATAGATTATCTTTTATAACATGAACATTGTCTACGAAATGTAACACCTTTGTTTGAGCACCTCCACTGCAATGAACCATTCCATGAATGTGCTTACGATGTGTATCAATTATTTTTTTGATGATTGGCGCATAGGTACGTGTAGGCGACAGCACTAATTTTCCTGCAGTTACATCTTCGCCTCCGATATGGATCATATCCGTTAATTTCATTTGTCCGCTGTAAACGAGATCAGCGGGAACAGCGGCATCAAAACTTTCGGGAAATTTTACAGCAAGTGATTTTTCAAAAACATCGTGTCGGGCAGAAGTTAAACCATTACTACCCATCCCGCCATTGTATTCGGTTTCATAGGTTGCTTTCCCCGAAGAGGATAGTCCGACGATCACATCACCCGCCTGAATAGAACTGTTATCAATTACATCTGAGCGCTTCATTCTGCAAACTACTGTCGAGTCAACAATGATGGTACGCACCAAGTCACCAACATCGGCAGTTTCACCGCCTGTAGAAAAGATGCCAATACCATAATCTCTTAATTGCTGCAATACCTCTTCGGTTCCATTAATAATAACAGAAAGAACTTCTGCAGGAATATTGTTTTTATTTCTACCGATGGTAGAAGACAATAAAATATTATCAACTGCTCCAACGCAAAGCAGGTCATCGGTATTCATTACAATGGCATCCTGAGCAATCCCTTTCCATACGGAGATATCACCGGTTTCTTTCCAGTAAGTATATGCAAGAGATGATTTCGTACCTGCACCATCAGCGTGCATGACAATGCAATAATTTTCATCTCCACTTAAATGGTCGGGGACAATTTTACAAAAAGCCTTTGGGAATAATCCTTTATCAATTTTGGATATTGCATTATGGACATCCTCTTTGGATGCAGAAACGCCACGTTGATTGTATCTGTTGTCGGTCATTAACTAGCTTGATTTTTCTCTACACATTTGGTCCCACTTACTCAAGGCAAAAAAAGTAAGTGTTCCGTTTAATTGTCCCTCGGAGCAACGTGCGTTAAAGCAGAAACTCTCGAAGGGTTAAAATAAAAACATCCCGTAAAAATACGGGATGTTTTTGAATTCTTTTTAAAGAAGAAATTATTTTTATTCACCTTCTTCTTCACCAGCAGGTTTAGGAGTTGGAGTTGATACTGGAACATCCTTTGGAGCATTCGGATCAAAGAAATCCTTGCGCAATACAGAGAATACAGTACGTCTGTTTTTCTGCATCATCGCTTCATACACTTCTTTCGGCTGACCTTTTGTACTTTTATTGATATATGCTTCAGTTAAAGTAGCAGTTATTTTTCCATCTGCATCTTTAATTTCAACCGGTGCTTTTTCACCGTATCCTTTTGCTTTTAAACGCTCAGGATTAATTCCTTTAGAAATTAAGTAATCCACACATGATTTCGCACGCGCTTCAGAAAGTTTCTGGTTAGCTGGATCAGATCCACGGTAATCGGTGTGAGAACTCAACTCAATAACAAAAGTTGGGTTATCTAACAAAGTCTGATATAAGAAGTTTAGTGAGTCACGTGGATTTGAAGGGTGCTCTAAATCTGCTTTACCTAAGATATACAATACATCCGGGAAACGAATAAAGCGCTCGATGGGCACTAGGCAGAAATCGTGCTTGAATAGCTTAGCATCTTCAACACCAACTGTCGTTTCTTTTACTTTATCAGAACTGTTTAAGAAACCTGCAGGAGCTTGTGTTGTAACAACTTCAACACCTACCTGCGTTGTTAACACATAAGAAGTATTCGGATTAACGTAACGCGCTGTTCCATTTTCAGCAAATTTATAATATCCTGCTGCATCTGTTTTTGTTTCAACGGAAGAACCATCAGAACCAACTAATTTAATGGTTACACCGGGAATAACTTCTTTGAATTTACAATCAGTTACAACACCTTCGATCGTGAACAATAATGGAGGCAGAACAAAAGACCAGATATCATCAGCACCTTTTGAACCTTCACGATTTGAAGAAAGGTACCCTCTTTCTTTTTTACCTTCGAAGATAATACCAAAATCATCCGCTGCAGAATTGATTGGCGATTTCATATTGGTAACATTAGCCCATTGGTCGTCACCTTTTTTCTCTGCTTTGAAAATATCCAATCCACCCATTCCTAAGTGACCTGTTGAAGCGAAATACAGTGTTCCATCATCATGAATAAAAGGATAAACATCATTACCGGGAGTATTGATTGCTGGTCCAAGGTTTACTGGATTTCCCCATTTTGCACCTTTTTTCTCATATTTCGACATCCAGATATCATTGTCACCTTGTCCGCCAGCCAAATTGGAAGAAAAGAACAATGTTTGTCCGTCAGCAGAAAGACAAGGACTTGCGAATTTTACAGTATCAACACAGAACGCTAATTTTGTAGGTTCGCCCCAAGATGTTCCTTTTTTAGCCGCTGACCATAACTGATTTAAAGTTACATTCTTTTTATCAACGATACAACGCGTAAACACGATCATATCCCCTTTTTTAGAAACCGAACTTAATCCTTCATTATCTTTTGTATTTAATGGCTCAGGAAGAGAAACCGGTGTACTCCACTTTCCGTTCTTATCCATCATTGTTTCAAAAATATCACTAAAGTTTTCACCATTTGATCCGTCAATTGAAGAACCAACAACTCCGGGACGCATAGATGTGAAATATAATTTATTATATTTTTTATCCGCATACGTTGGAGCAAAATCAGGATCTTTTGTATTGATCAAGACTACGTTATCAACTTTATAACGTGTTGGAACATCTTTCCATTTCTGAGCTAACTCACAAGATTTAGCACCATCTTCTCCACGAGGATCAGAGGGAACCTCTTTTTTGTAGTTATTGTATTCAATCAATGCTTCATTATATTTTTCCATTGCTTTTTTAGCATCTGCCAAATACAATTTCGCTTTCGGATCAGTATAATTTGCTTTGATTGCTTTGATATACCAAGCTTCCGCTTGTTTATTATCACCGATCATTCGGTAACACTCAGCAGTTCTGAAAACGATAAAAGCTTTATCTTCTTTCTTCTTTGCTTTTGTATATGCTTTCTTATAAAGGTCGATAGAGGTGAAATACTCTTTGTTCTCAAATGCTTTATCCGCGTCCTTTGAAAAATTTTTCTGAGCCATAACATTGGCAGAAAACAAAAGAGAAAACACTAATAGGGCAGCTAATTTTGAAATTATCTTCATAATAGATTTTTAGGTTTACGTATTAATCGGTGCTAAAATAAATAAATATTTGAAACAAAAAAATTCTTTTTGCTTCTATTTTAAGTTTTCGCTTCTGTTTTAGACTAAAAAAGCCCTGCCAAAAAGTAGATTTGGCAGGGATTTTAATGAAAAAAACCTTACTACTTGGTGAACAATAGTTCGCGGTATTTCGGCAAAGGCCAGCTTTCGTCATCTACCAAAATCTCGAGCTTATCTACATGATAACGAATAACATCGAAGTAAGACTTCACCTTATCACAATAGTCTAGGGCTTGTTTCTTCACTTCCAAGATCGCGTTGGCTTTTTTGCGTGCTTCCGTCATTTCATCTACCTTCGTTTTAATAGTATTGATGTGTTCGGAGATCTCTACGATCATTTCCATCTGGATCTGAGAACTTTTCTTAAAATCGGCTGCAGACATGATCTCTTTCAAACCTCTTACATTTTCAATCAGCAAACTTTGGTATTTGATCGCAGTAGGAATGATGTGATTCAAAGCAAGGTCAGCCATTACGCGCGACTCGATTTGAATCTTCTTAGTGTATGTTTCCAAATAAATATCGTAACGCGCATGTTGCTCGCGCTCCGACATAATTCCGTTTCTTTCAAAAAGATCCATGGTTTTTTTTGAAACAAATGCCTCTAAAGCCAATGGTGTTGTTTTAATGTTTGACAGTCCGCGTTTTGCCGCTTCTTTCACCCAATCTTCACCATATCCATTCCCTTCAAAACGAATTTTTTTCGAATCCACGATGCACTGCCTCAACACTTGAAAAATCGCTTCGTCTTTATCTACATTATTTGCGATCAAAGCATCTACATCTTTTTTGAATTTCACTAACTGATCAGCCATAATCGCGTTCAAAACGGTCATCGGACCTGCGCAGTTCTGAGAGGAACCAACTGCACGAAATTCAAATTTATTTCCGGTGAATGCAAAAGGGGATGTTCTGTTTCTGTCGGTATTATCCAATAAAATATCAGGAATTTTTCCAACACCTAATTTAAGGGCTGTTTTTTCATCCGGACTCATTTTTCCGGATTTCACTTTACTTTCCAACTCATCTAACACATTGGAAAGTTGTGTTCCAAGAAAAACAGACATGATTGCTGGTGGCGCTTCATTTGCTCCTAAGCGGTGATCGTTATTTGCTGTTGCAATACATGCTCTTAAAAGATCAGCATTATCGTGAACTGCTTTTACAGTATTGATGAAAAAAGTAAGGAATTGAAGATTTGTTTTTGGTGTTTTTCCGGGGCTCAATAAATTTTTACCTGTATTGGTACCCAGACTCCAATTATTGTGTTTACCGCTTCCATTTACGCCCGCATAAGGCTTCTCGTGCAACAACACACGGAAATTATGTCTACGGGCTACCTTTTCCATCACATCCATCAATAATTGGTTATGATCTACTGCCAGATTACACTCCTCAAAAACAGGCGCGCACTCAAATTGATTCGGAGCAACCTCATTGTGACGCGTTTTAATAGGAATACCTAGCTTCAACGACTCAATTTCGAAATCACGCATGAACCAGGTTGCTCTGTCAGGAATTGAACCAAAATAATGGTCATCTAACTGCTGTCCTTTCGCAGGAATATGTCCGAATAAAGCACGACCGGTCATAGAAAGATCGGGGCGCGCATTAAACAATGCATCATCAACTAAAAAGTACTCTTGCTCCCAGCCTAATGTTGCATTTACTTTCGTTACATTTTTATCGAAATACTGACATACATCCACTGCAGCTTTATCAATTGCAGAAAGGGCTTTCAACAAAGGCGTTTTAAAATCCAATGCCTCACCTGTATAAGAAACAAATATCGTAGGAATACATAAAGTTTTTCCGATTACAAATGCCGGAGATGTTGGATCCCAGGCAGTATAACCGCGTGCTTCAAATGTATTACGGATTCCGCCATTCGGGAAAGAAGACGCATCAGGCTCCTGCTGCACCAATTGTCCGCCTCCGAAACGCTCGATCGCTCTGCCCCCTTCTGTCGGTTCAAAAAAAGCATCGTGCTTTTCAGCTGTTGTGCCTGTTAACGGCTGAAACCAGTGTGTATAATGTGTCGCACCTTTTGCGTTTGCCCACGCTTTCATGGAGGCAGCAACCTGATCAGCCATCTTACGATCGATCTGCGTTCCTTTTTCCATTGCAGCCATAACACTATTAAATCCTTCGTCAGAAAGGTATTCACGCATCGCATCGATGCCAAATACGTTTTCACCAAAAAATTCAGATACCTTATTGCTTGGTAAATTAACTTCAACCGGAACTCTTGTAAGTACGGCTTCTAATGCTTTAAATCTGTGAAATGCCATTTTTATAGTGATTAAGTGATTAAGTGATTAGGTGACTAAGTGATTGAGTGAGTTTTTAAATTATAATTATGTTTTTTGCCTAACGATGGTGAAAATTTGGGAATGTATAGTGTAAAAATCAAATTTTCGACACAAAAGTAGAAAAAAGAGGGGGTAGTTGGTGAAAAAAGTGATGATTTTTTATTAACACCCCCTAAAAAATTGTTAATTGAAGATTAAAAATTGAAAAACTGGGGTGACAAAGGTGTTTTTAGGGGGTAAAAATTAAAAACTCCGATTTTCTTTCGAAAAAATAGCAGTTAACAAATTTATTTAGATTGGATTATTGAACAATTATTTTTTCGCAAAGAATGAGCAAGCCTTCGGAAATGATTTGAATAAAATAAACTCCCGACAAAGTAAAGCGTAGGAATTCTCATTAAAAAAACATTCACATCAATCATTAACTTGTTTTCTTAAATGAAACGAAATGCCAATTTGCGCCGTTAACACTCCGGTCCAGTTTTTCTCTAACAGTCCTTTTGTTTGATTAATAACAGCTTCAGTGTTTGGAGAATACAAATAGGGCGTGTAACCTAATGCAATAAAGGGCGATAAATAATTTTTGTTTTTCAATTGTACATAGTAACCAAATTTTAATCCGAGGTCGCCACCAATACCAAGTGATTTTGATTTAGTATCATCGTATTTAAATATTTCGTCATTTACTCTTCTATAAAGTGCGCTTGAAGTAACTGAAATAATAAAATCGGTATATAAACCCTCCATTTTTCCAGTTTTTTCATAATGCAAGACATAGCCCAAATTTAAAAAGTGAAGTTTTAATTTATTTTCTAAATTTTCATTTTCTGACAAGCTTCGAAAATAGGAGTAGGAAAGATTTATTCCGTGCTTTACTTTTTTAGGGGATTTGAAAACACATGAAACAGATGCATTCAATCCGTTCATTAATAGCGGCTGTTTATCTATTAAAAAGGGTCGGCTGAAATTATAGGTCTGAATGGCTTTATCCCATTGATTAGCAAACATATATTTGTAAGAGATGTCCGCTTTAAATTCTTGCGCTTTTAAAGTTGAACCTACAAAAATAAAAGCGATGATAAACATAAATAATCTCATTTTTTTAAATCTTTAAAAATATTAATAACTTCTCTATAACCAGTCTCTACGGCACCATGTACCGTTTGATGATGACCATTAATATTCATGGCTTCTCCGGCAAAATAAATTTTCTTATCTATAGATTGAGTTGCTACTTTTCGGGCATCACCCATCCCTACAGTACTATATGAATAAGCCCCTTTAATGAAAGGGGAAGTTGTCCAATTTTGAACGAAGGAACTAATAAAAGAGGCAGTTGCTTGACCGCCATACATTGCATCAAGCTCCTGGAGCAAAGCATTAGTGATCGCGGAATCACTGCCTAGCGAAGTTAAATATTCGGCCTGTTCACCCATAACAAAAGCAAGTAGCACATTATCGTTTGGAATTTTACCAATGTTATCATCGGCATAAGCGGCACATATTGTTCCCCCGATAAAATATTTGTCATAAAAATTATTGCTGAATTTTAAAAAAACTTTCATCCCTGCAGCCATCCCTATTTTTGAAAATGCGTCTGTTTTATCAGAAGGTAAATCAGGAACAAATTGAATGTCACCAGACTTAAGAACTGTTATAGGAACGGTAATAATAAGCTTATCCGCGTTGTAAGAATTATTATTACTATCTGTCACTACAATCGTTGATTGGGAATAATCAATTTTAGAAACAATCGTGTTAAGTTGAACCTGATCTATTACATGACTTGCAATTTGTGTATCAAAAAAATCGAAGTACGTCTCTTGAAATTTAAAATCATCATCACCTGAAACCCAATTTTCTTCTTCTAAATTATTATAATAAACAGAAAGTTTTGAGGCTGCTGCACCTTGATCACCGGCAATACCCTCGACAATAAAATCATATTCAAGGCCTAATCCTTTTTGCAATGCATATTCTTTGTATGAAACATCAGGCAATGCTTCACCTGTAAAAATATCTATATTTTGGGGCAAAGCAGAAACCATCTGATTGTTGAACCAATACTTTGTTTCACTATCGTCGATGGAAATACGAGTATTTGATTTTGCGATCAGGTCACCCAAAATATTATTTTTTCCATGCAGCCATTCTGCTCCGAGATCAATCGGGAAATTAGAAAAACCGGTGTGTTTACCAAGTCGACCGCCATGTATTGATGATGCTTCAAGTATTTTGAAATCAATTCCTTTTGATTTTAAAACATAAGCTGCATATAAACCTGCAGCGCCAGCGCCGATAATCAAAACTTTACCATCGAAGTTTACATCCTCAAACAATGTTTCTTTCCGGCAAGAAGAAAAGAAAGCGGAAGGGATAAGCAATCCACCCATTGAAAACAAAGTTGAATGCTTTATAAAAGTGCGTCTGTCCATACTTACTATTTTATTACTTGTTTCATTTTAAATCAGAAAATATCGCTACTCGTTCCTAAATTTATTCTGCTGGCTTTTAAAACCCCAGACAGTCGGGATAAATTAATTTTCAATCAGTATTCAAAGAATATTCTCATTAACAGAAAGACTTTAAAAATGGATTTAATGTTTATTTTAAGACTTCCACTTTAAAATTCAAGCTTCATCATGATATCGGTCTGTTCGTTATTTCCAAATTTGAAAGTATGCCTAGTAGAAAGTATTCATGCTGTCAATTCGCAAATATGTTAAAGCTATTGGGTAAATAACATAGCACTATAAAAGTACAAACATTCCAAAAAAAATAATAGAATTTGGCTTTAAATAAGTTCCTAATAAGCGCAGAAGTCCGTTTATTTAGATTTCTAAAAAAAACGTCTCTGCAAATTGCAGAGACGTTTTATATGGTAATTAGTAATCTACGAATAGTGATTACTTCATCGTATCCTCTATACTTTTCCCTTCGTCCTTCGCCACTTTTTCTGCCTCTTCCATTTGTCGTTTCATACCTTCACCAGCTTTGGTAATTTCGGATTGAATTTCGGAGGTATGTTTTTGCAATTCTTCTTTAAATCCGTCAGTACCTTTTGAGATCTCTGCCTGTATCTGATTCTTTGCATCATTGATTTCACGGAGCCCCTTGCCTAATCCTTTTGCTATTCCCGGTAATTTATCGGATCCGAAAAACATCACAATCATAAGGATCACAATGAAGATTTCACCTCCGCCAAGATTTAAAAATAAGAAGACTGAATTAAGCATTAATGGTTATTGATTGTTGGCAGTCGGCCATGATTTATTTTCACAAAGTTACAGAAATATTTGTTCAGATATAAATATCTGTATTTATGTAATTTATTTCTCGATAAGCTCATACTGATGATTTCTCCCGAAGTGGAGTACTAATTAGAATGGCATTTGCTGATTGATAAAAAAAAAGAACCCCGATAAATTGATTTACCGGGGTTCTAAGAATTAGTATTTAAGTATTACGCTTTTTTATCTTCGTCCTTTTTATCTCTTTCCAAATCAATTACAATTGGAGTAGCGATACAGATAGAAGAATATGTTCCGATTGCAATACCGATCAACAATGCGAACGCAAATCCTTTGATTGTTTCGCCACCGAAAATAAAGATCGCTAACATTACAAAGAAAATAGTTAATGCGGTATTGATCGTACGGCTTAGTGTACTATTCAATGCGTAGTTAATAACTCTCACTCGCTCTTCCTTATCCAGATCCGCTTTATTGCGCTCTGTTAAGTATTCACGGATACGGTCAAACACAACAACTGAATCCACCATCGAGTAACTCATTACGGTTAAGATCGCAGCGATGAAATCCTGTGTGATCTCTAAAGAGAAAGGCAAGATACCATCAAATATTGTGTAGATCGACAATACAATAAATACGTCATGGAATAAGGCCACAACAGCACCTAAACCATATTGCCATTTTTTGAATCGAACAAAGATGAATATGAACATCACGAGACATGACAACAATACCGCCCAGATCGCTTTTGTTTTAATATCACGAGAAACGGTTTCTCCCACTTTTTGAGAACTCATTACCTGGTATTTTTCACCCAATGCTGTTAATCCGCCATTCAATTTCTCCTCAACCATTCCTTCAGCATTTTCTGATGCGTCTTCGATCAGATAAGTTGTAGTGATACGAACCTGAGATCCACCTTCACCATATGTTTTAACCTCTGGCGCTTCACCAAATGTAACCGCTAAGGCATTTCGAATCTCATCTGTAGATTTTGGGTTATCAAAACGAACAACATAAGATCGTCCACCTTTAAAGTCGACACCTAAGCTAAATCCACCTTTTTGCACATATGAGAAAATACCTGCAAGAATAACTAATGCTGAAAAGATATAATAGTACTTACGTTTTCCAACGAAATTGATATTGATCTTCTTAAAAGCATGCGCTGTTAATTTAGTTCCGAAAGGAATTTCTTTATTTTTCCCTAACCAACGATCAAACACTAAACGGGTGATGAAAATCGCGCAAAATAAAGAAGAAATAATACCAATGATCAGTGTAGTCGCAAAACCTTGAATTGGGCCTGTTCCGAAAACATATAAAATGATACCCAATAATAAACCGGTAATGTGCGAATCGATCACCGAGGACATTGCATTTTTGTACCCTTCTTTAATAGCAACAGCTGTTGTTTTCCCGAGATTTAACTCTTCGCGGACACGCTCAAATATCAAGATATTCGCATCCACTGACATCGCGATGGTTAATACGATACCGGCAATTCCGGGCAATGTTAACACAGCACCAAAAGATGCCAAAATTCCGATTACAAAAAAGTTATTGATGATCATGGCAAAATCTGCCACCCATCCTGCTTTGCTGTAATATAAGCCCATAAACACAAGAACCAATAACAAGGCGATAACCATGGACATGAAGCCTTTAGAAATTGCTTCAGCACCTAATACAGGACCAACAGTTTCTTCAGCAACAATACGGGCAGGAGCAGGTAACTTACCAGCTTTTAAAATCGTAACCAAATCGGTTGCTTCAGACATAGAGAAAGAGCCTTCGATGGAAGTAGAACCACCAGAAATCTCACCATTGATAACCGGATAAGAATAGACACTATTATCAAGAACGATTGCTACACAATTTCCAACATTGTCTCTTGTTAATTTTCTCCACACATTTGCAGCGTCGGTATTCATTGTCATAGAAATATTCGGAGAACCACCGCTGTTTTGGTCAAATACAACACGAGCATCAGTAATGATATCACCGGCTAATGGAGCAACGCCTCTCGTTGAAGTACCATCCATTGCCAATAACTGTAAACGCTTTTCCTCGGTGTCATAAGGTTTGAATGTCCAGAAGAAACGGGTATACGGCTTGAACAATGTTTTAATCTTCGGATTGCGGAGGTAGTCACCAATCTGAGCAGTGTCGCTAATTAATGCATAACCAACGATTGGTCCCGGAGCTAATCCCTGGAATTCTTGTTTTTCATTGTATTTATATGCAGGCATCAATAAAGAGAACAAAGGATTTTCTCTTCTGATTTTTTCGATTGTATCATTTTTAGCAGTAGCCGAAGAGGTATCTTTTTTAGCAACACCTAACTGAGCATCCAAAGAAGCGGTCGCTGCTTTTTTAAGGCTATCTTCAATAATTGGCACAGCAGCAGCTGTTGCGGGTTTATCTTTTGCAGCAAGTGCCGTATCTTTAACTGCAGTGGTTGTATCTTTAGAAGTCGGAGTAAGAATTTCTTTTAAACGGGTATTTGCTTTTGAAAGCGCTGTAGCGATACCATCTTGTTCCTGACTATTATCATAAGCGATCCAGAATTCAAGATTGGCAGTTCCTTGTAAAAGTTTACGAACACGTTTTTTATCAGTAACACCCGGCAATTCAATCAAGATACGACCAGAAGAAGCCAAACGCTGAATGTTTGGTTGCGTTACCCCGAATTTATCGATACGGGTACGCAATGTTTTTTCTGATGTTTCAATTGCTTCATCCATGCGGGAACGTAAAAATTTCAAGACATCTTCATCAGAAGTATTAAAATCAATTTTCCCTTTCAACTCGATTGTTTGAAAATTAATTGCCAAACGACCCGTTGGATTTAATTTTTTATATTCTTCACCAAACAGCGTAACATAATCTTTCGAAGATGATTTCTGAGCAGCGGTAGCATTTTCAAGTGCCTTCAAAAAAGCAGGATCGTTGCTATTGTTTGACAGTCCGCGGATAATTTCAGAAACTGAAACTTCAAGCGTTACGTTCATACCACCTTTTAAATCCAAACCAAGGTTTAACTGACGGTCTTTTACTTCTTCATACGTATATTTGAAAATACCGAAATCAATTACAGATACCTTTTTCAAGGAATCAAGATAAATGGTTTTGCGTGAATTCTTAACAGAATCGAGATACGATGTTTGCACTTTTTCTTCTGCAGAAGCTTTCTTCGCAGCCTCAACCACCTCCGAACGGGTGATATATTCCTCCGAATAATTTTTTGCATCTGTTTCGATATTTACACCTACATAGGTAAACATCAAATAATAAGCACAGGCAAGAGCCAGTAAAATTGCAAACAGCCTAATAGCGCCTTTGTTCTGCATAACTTCTAATTGTTTTTGGTTAATTAAGTTAAAAGAGTGATCGTAGTTAATTTAAAAATTAAGATGTTTTCCAATTCAACATTTACCCGTTCAACTCTTTTCTTTTCTAATTTAAGGGTGCAAATATAGAATAACAATTATTATTTACCAATTTTATGATGATTTGGTTGATTTTATGATTTTTATGTTAAATTTGATGAACCATCCCCGGGCAAAATCAGGAGTTTTATCATTCTGGTAAATTCAAAACTTTTTCAATTAATTCGCTATATTTGTATCTTTATACTTCCATACTATGAAACTGTTCAAACGCTTATTCCTGTTAATATCTCTACTGGTATTCTTCAATTCAACTGTTGCTCAACCCTTTATGGAATGGAATGACAGCATACAGGTTAAAATAGCTGCCGGAAACATTTCAAATCCATGGGCGGGAGGCTTGAATTTCATTCAGGCTTCTACCATTGACATGGATCAGGATGGCATCAAAGACCTTTTTATGTTCGACCGGACCGGCAATAAGGTAAGAGCCTTCATCAACAAAGGGACTGCCGGCATGGTTGATTACCGATATGATCCGCAATACGAGAATAAGTTTCCAAAACTACATGATTGGGTTTTATTGGTGGATTATAATTGTGATGGAAAAGAAGATATTTTTGGGTACTCCAATTATGGCGGTGGTTTTATGGTTTATAAAAACACCTCCAGCGTTTCCACAGGATTGCAGTTCACACTTGTTACTAATTTGCAATACTCAATCTATAATCCACCATCAGGCTCTTTAATAAATCTTTATGTAAGTTCTGCAGACATTCCGGCCATTACCGATATTGATGACGATGGCGACCTGGATGTAGTAACATTTGCGATAACGGGAAGCTATATGGAATATCATAAAAATATGAGTATGGAACTTTACGGAACCTGCGATAGTCTGAAATTCCAAATGGCCAACCGCTGTTGGGGATACGCATCGGAACACCCTCTGAATAACGATTACACACTTTACGATTCTTGTGTCGGCAATGTAAGTGCACCCGAATTTAAACCTATCGATTCCGATGATCGCTCTGCAGAAAGACATTCAGGCTCATGCCAATTGTGCATCGACCTGGATAATGATGCTGATAAAGACTTTGTTGTAGGGGATATTTCCTTCAAAAACCTCACCATGCTGACAAATGGCGGCTCTTTAACCGATGCAAGCTTCACTGCTGTGGATACAGCTTTTCCTACCAACAACGCGAGTACTTCCATGATCGATCTTTCTATTTTCCCATGCGCATATTATTTGGATGTAAATTATGATGGACTGAAAGATTTGGTAGTGAGTCCGAATGCCCCCAATGTTTCTGAAAATTTCAACAGTGTGGTCTACTATAAGAATATCGGAACAAACAGTTTTCCTGTTTTTCAATTCCAGCAGGCGAATTTATTGCAGGACAATATGATTGATGTTGGTGAAGGCGCATACCCCGTATTTTTTGATTACGATAATGATGGATTAAAAGATCTTTTCATTGGTAATTACGGCTATTATGCTGCTGCAGGATTTTCAACTCAGATCGCACAGTTTAAAAATATCGGAACGGCAACTGTTCCTAAATACGAATTAGTTACGCGTAATTATGCAGGATTAGGTTCTTTGGGAATTGTAAATATGGTTCCTGCATTTGGTGATTTGGATGGCGATACCGATGCTGATATGATGATAGGTGGGTACGATGGTAAATTACATTACTTCGAAAATAACGCTCCGATCGGCAGCACTGCTAATTTTGTTTTAACAGCTGCTAATTTTAAAAATTCATTTAACAGAGTGATCGATGTAGGAGATTTTGCTGTACCGCAGATCGTTGATATGGATAACAATGGCACCAACGATTTAGTGATCGGGGCAAGAAATGGGAAACTTGCGTACTACCGTCACAACGGCACTTCAGCTATTCCATTAATGGATTCCATTACTCACTTTTTTGGAAATGTGAAAGTAAATTTACCTGGATATTTTACCGGTTACAGCTTCCCTTATGTTTTCAAACAAGGTGGTGTCACCAACATGCTAGTTGGAACCGAAAGTGGATTTATCAGAAGATACACCAATATTGACGGAAATTTAGGAGGCGTTTTCACAATGGCCGATTCTACGTTTCTTGATATTTTTCAAGGAAACAGAGTTGCGCCGAATGGTGCTGATGTAAACAACGATGGTTTCATGGACCTGATCGTTGGAAATTATGAAGGCGGAGTATCTTTTTACAAAGGTGTTTCAGCACTTACTACTTCCAATATCGATAATTCAATTCATTTTAATTTTGATCTTTTTCCGAATCCGGCAAACAGCAGCTTTAGCATCCGTATATTAAATGAAGAAAACAAAAATTATGTTTTGGAATTGTATAACATCATGGGCCAACTGATCAGTTCAGATAAAATAGAAAACAATTTTATTACACATAGTACGCAAAATATTTCTCAGGGTATATATGTATGTAAAGTGTCAGAAATAAATATCGCAGGAGTCAAACAATCTGGTTCATTAACAAAAAGAATAATTGTTCAACATTAGATTTTTTACGGTTAAATTAAATTATATCACTATTATTGTCGCGTAAATGCAAGAGCAATTAAAAAAATATCTTTCAATCTTTTTCCTTTTTCTGCTACTATTCCCTTTAGCAGAGAAGTCTATTCACGGATTAGAACATGAGAAAGATGTACATTGTACAGCTATAGAAAAGCATTTTCACGAACAAGAACATTCTTGTTCAATATGTGACTTCACCCTTACCGATTCAAACAGCTTATCAAATACTGATTTTGTATTTACACTTACAGCTCAATCATTTTCATTTAATCCCTTTTCACAAAGCGTAACAATACCTTACGCATACTCCAACTTGCCTTCACGGGCACCACCGGTTTCTTAGTTATTTTTTCTGACTATTAATTTGATTGCGAGCTTTTCGCTGATCAACATTTTACAGTATTAATTACAACTAAGACTATTTATGCGAAAACATATCCTGATTGCACTCCTGTTTTGGTGTGCAACAAACCTTGCAGCTAAAAATGCTGAAGTAGGAAAAACAATATTATCCGGAAAAATTACCGACAAAATCAGCGGTGAAGCAATTCCCGGAGCAAGCATTTATATCCCTGATTTAAAAACAGGAACAGTAAGCACCGTTGACGGAACATACAAAATTGATAACCTGCCACAAACAAAAATTCTGATTCAGATTAGTTGTATCGGTTACAAAATGATCATCGAAACTGTTGATCTTACAGAAGTTTCTATAAAAGATTTTGTTTTAGAACTTTCTGCAAAAGAAATCAATGAAGTGATTGTCACAGGATCGTCACAAGCGGGAGAAAGAAACAGAACAGCAACGCCCATAAGCATCGTATCAAAAACACAATTACTTCAAACTGCGTCAAACAATATTATTGATGCACTTGCGAAACAACCCGGCATCGATCAGGTAACAACAGGATCAGGAATTTCAAAACCTATCATACGTGGATTAGGATATAATCGTGTTGTAATCGTGAATGATGGCATACGACAAGAAGGCCAGCAATGGGGTGATGAACACGGAATTGAAATTGATGAATTTTCCATCAACAAGATTGAAATACTAAAAGGCCCTGCAAGTCTTTCTTATGGCTCAGATGCAATTGCCGGTGTCATTAATATGATAACCGCTCCAACGCTCCCTGAAGGAAAAATCAATGGAAACATTATTGGAAACTACCAAACAAACAATGGATTGATCGCCTATTCAGCGAACCTGACAGGAAACATCAACGGATTGATATGGGATGTGCGTTACAGCAATAAGATGGCACACGCATACCAAAACAAATACGATGGGTATGTTTTAAATTCCAGCTTCAAAGAAAACACAATCGGTGGAGTTATTGGGATGAATAAGTCGTGGGGGTATTCACACGTACATTTCAGCATGTATGAATTAAGCCCTGGAATTGTAGAAGGAGATCGCGACAGCGCGAGCGGAAAGTTCATTAAACCAATCGTAATAAATGATACGACCGAAGAAATGGTTATTGCTGATGACAACGATTTTAAAAGCTATTCGAGCGGAATACCATTTCAAAAAATTAAACATTATAAAGTTGCCTTGAACAACAACTTTATTGTGGGACAGGGAAATGTAAAAGCGACAATAGGCTTTCAGCAGAATCACCGCCAGGAATTTGGTGATGTGTTTAATCCAAAAAACTATGGTCTTTATTTTTTACTGAACACGATCAACTATGATCTGCGATATGTTTTCCCTGAAAAGAATAAATTAATGATTTCACTGGGAGTAAATGGAATGCAGCAAACATCACAAAATAAAGGGATAGAATTTCTGGTTCCTGAATACAACTTGTTTGACATCGGAGCTTTCAGCATCCTAAAAAAAACATTCGGGAAATTGGATCTGAGCGGAGGAATAAGATATGATTCGCGCTCACAAAACAGCAAAGATCTATTCATAGATTCAACCGGTGCAAAAACAGACCAGAACGATTCTACAACTTCTCATCAGTTTACAAAATTCAATTCGAATTTTTCAGGAATATCCGGAAGCATTGGCGCTACCTATCAATTTTCAGAAATGGTTTATGTAAAACTGAATGCGGCAAAAGGATACCGCGCGCCCAATATCAGTGAGCTAGGTGCAAACGGTGAACACGAAGGAACAGGAAGATATGAAATTGGTGATCCTGATCTGAAAGCAGAAAGCAGTTTTCAAATTGACGGAGCATTTGGATTGAACATGGAACACATCACAACAGAGATTGATGTATTTCACAACACAATCAATCGTTTTATTTTTCTTCAAAAACTAAACAGTGTAAATGGAGGTGATTCAATTACGCAAGGGGCAAATACATTTCAATTTGTTCAGGGAAATGCAAACTTGCTTGGTGGTGAAATAAGCATTGATATTCATCCTCACCCGATTCACTGGCTGCACTTTGAAAATTCATTCTCTTATGTTCAGGCAACACAAACAAATCAGCCGGATTCTTTAAAGAATTTACCACTGATCCCTGCACCGAAATTAGTTTCTGAGTTGAAAGCGGACATAAAAAAAATCGGTAAATACATTTCAAATGCCTATATAAGTTTTGAATTAGAAAACTATTTTGAACAAAACAAATTCTATTCGGCATTCGGCACAGAAACAAAAACACCCATATATTCTTTAATTAATATAGGATTAGGTGGAGACATAACAAGAAAAAATAAAACAATCTGTTCGATCTACATCAGCGCAAATAATATCACAGATGTTGCGTATCAGCATCATTTAAGCAGATTAAAATACGGAGCCGAAAACAATACTTCCGGAAGAACCGGCGTTTATAACATGGGAAGAAATATTAGCTTAAAACTTCTTGTACCTTTAGAAATAAAAAAATAAATAATAGGAAAATTCTATTTGAATTATCGCAAACATGAAATAAATCGTAAATTTGAAAACACTTAAATTAGAGAACTTAGAAATTGATGACCACTTCAGATTTTTATTGAAGCGTAAATAATTCAACAACCAAAAGTTTTAGTATTTCTACAATTAATAATTGCATAAAAATAATTCTAAAATACATCAACTATGAAAACATTAAAATATAGCCTTTTATTATTTATTTCTGCGTCATTAATTTTCACATCATGTAAAAAAGATCCATACGAAGAAACAGCACCAACGCCTTCAAATCCGGGAGTGACAGCAGGTTCCTTATCAATCCATTTTGAGAATATGGCCGGTGATAGTTCATTGGTATTTAATACAGAGTCATACGTTACAGCGAACAATGATACCTTTACCGTATCGATGTTAAAATACTACATCAGCAATATTGTACTAACAAAAAGTGGTGGTGGAACACATGTAGAAGCAGAAAGCTACCATTTAATTGACGCATCTGACCTAGCAACAGGTGACTTCACGCTACTGAATGTACCTTTCGGAGATTACACTGCTATATCATTTATGATTGGTGTAGACAGCCTCCGCAACGTATCCGGAGCACAAACAGGAGCATTGGATCCAGCAAATGGAATGTTTTGGAGCTGGAGTACAGGATATATTCAGGCGAAATTAGAGGGATACTCACCACAATCCACTGCCGGGGGCAATCAAATAATCTATCATGTAGGAGGTTACAAAGGAATATACAATCCTCTTAAAACGGTTTCTCCTTCATTCGGAACTGAAGTTGCATCCGTTTCATCAACGGTAACACCTGAAATCCACATCAAAGCGAATGTATTGGAATGGTTTACAAGCCCTGTAAACATAAGCATTGCTTCAACAAGCTTCAACATGACTGTCAACCAAACTAGTTTAGATATGTCGGACAACTATGCTGATATGTTTACTGTTGAACACATTCATAACTAATCAACAATGTTAATTAAAAATGCTATAAAATATCTTGTAGTCGCTGCAACGTTCATCGTTGCAGCGAGTGCTTGCGAAGTTGATCCTCCAATAAAAAAGGAACTTCCCGCTAATGACATCCGGATGATTATTCCAGAAGGCTGGCCATATCCAGAATACGATTTTACCGGGAATACCTTAACAAAAGAAGGTTTTATATTAGGCAGAAAACTATTTTATGACCCACAACTTTCTCGCGACAATTCAATTTCATGCGGAAGTTGTCATCAGCAATTTGCAGCTTTTTCCCATTTAGATCATAATGTTAGCCATGGAATTGATAATTTGTTGGGTGTAAGAAATGCACCCGGATTATTTAACTTAAACTGGAATACATCTTTTATGTGGGATGGAGGAATCAATCACATTGAAGTTCAACCGATAGGACCAATTACCAATCCGGTAGAAATGGACGAATCAATAGCGAATATGGTGACTAAAATTCAAAACGATGCAAGTTATACAAGCTTATTTAATGATGCATTCGGAACAGAAACAGTTACAAGTCAGTTGATATTTAAAGCAATTGCGCAATTCCAGGGAATGTTGGTATCCTACAATTCAAAATATGACTTGTATTCAAGAGGTCAGACGAGTTTGACTTCTAGTGAACAGAACGGATTGAATTTATTTATGGCAAAATGCAATACATGTCATACCGCACCGCTATTCACAAATTATGAATTCATGAACAATGGACTTGATACCATTTTTACTGATGCTGGAAGAGCAACGATAACATCATTAGCTTCTGACTCGGGCACCTTTAAAGTTCCTACATTACGAAACATTGCGCTAACAAGACCTTACATGCATGATGGAAGATTTACTTCGTTAGATGCAGTATTGAATCATTATGTGAGTGGTGTAAAAAACTCAAGTACCTTAAGTTCACAAGTTGCAGGCGGGATTCAATTAACAACAACTGAAAAAGCAGATATAATAGCATTTTTAAAAACACTTACCGACAATACTTTTAAAAACGATGAAAGGTTTAATGATCCTTTTGCACCTTAAAAAAAATATATGAAATCAACTATAACACTCATTTGTGTTATAATTACCAATACTTTATTTTCTTGTGATTTTTGCGGTTGTTTTATGGGTATCACTCCATATGATAACCAGAGCAATATTTCTGTTTTATACCGTTATAAAATGTATAACGGTTATACGAATTCAGGACAACATCACAATTTGTTTCAACGCTCGTTTACTTCAAATACGAACAACACAGCCTTAACAAATTCAAATGGTAATTATTACACATCAAAACACGGTAGCTCAGGAACAACAACTATATCAGCGAAAGCTCCTCGCCTACAAAGCGATTTTGAATTATATACAACAGCTGAAGTACGTGGCAAATTTTTCATTCACCAAAGATTCGAATTAAATGCGATCATTCCATTTGTAATGAATAGCAACAGTATGAATGAAAAAAAAGAAAAAATTGCCGGAATTGGTGACCTAACATTTTTTACAGCCTTTCATGTTGTCAATAAAACGATGACCGAAAAGTTTCAACATCGCCTGATCTTTGGTGCAGGATTTAAATTACCCATAGGAGATTATTATGCAAAAAACAATGAAGGTGAACGAATAGATTTCTTGATGCAACCCGGAACCGGCAGTATTGATTATATGGTATATGGGAATTATGTTATTGGATATAAAAAACTTGGACTTAGTTTGAATTCTACCTATAAACTCAATGGAGACAATTACTACCACGAAAGAATTGGAAACGGTACAACCAACTATATCAACATTTTTTATAAATTCCGACAGGAAAAAGACTTCAAAATTTTCCCCTCAATACAAGGATATTATGAATACTCGAAAGGGGTATACATAAATAACCTCCTTCAGGAATCCACAGAAATGAATATTGCAACAGGAGGATTAGGATTGGACATTTTTTACAAGCAACTGTTAATCAATACCTCTTTTCATATTCCTTTTTACGAAAAAAAATTTGAGTATAATCCTATGCTGGCCGGAAAATTCATGGTAGGATTAACCTACAATTTTAATCAAAAGAAATATCTTTTTAAATCAAGAACAAATGCTTAACTTTATGGTTAATAATAAGATAATGAAAAAGAAAATTAAATATTCAGCACTTTTCCTGTTCACCGCAGCTATTATATTAGCGATCGGTGCTTGCTCAAAAGAAGGCAAGGGCGGAAAATCAAGCGTAAACGGGAATGTTAAACACCATTCAAAACTTATCCCGAATGCCATTGTTTACATAAAATATGGTGCTACCGAATTTCCGGGAACAGACGTATCCCTTTATGACGATCAAATTACATCTGATACAAACGCACACTTTGAATTCAGAGATCTTGAAAAAGGAGATTACTATTTATATGGCGTAGGATTCGACAATGCCAGTTTGGAAGCCGTAAAAGGTGGTGTTAGTGTGAGTCTGAAATACGACAAATCTACATCTACTGATGTACCTGTAACAGAATAAGCAGCAATTGCTTTTTAACAGCAAAGCCTGTAATTCAATTTGGATTAAGGTTTTATTGTTATAAATTTGAATGAGATTTATTCTACTATGTACCAGAAAAAAAGTATCCTGCTATTAACACTTCTCGTAATTTTCGTTGTGAGCTTTTTCAGCACTTGCACAAACGAGAGAGGAACACCTAACTATAATGAATTTCCCGAAGAGATCGGAAAAATCATTTTCACAAAATGCGCTACTCCCGGCTGTCACAATGATAAAAGCAAAGGTGGAGCAGGTGGATTATCCCTTGAAAGTTGGGACAAACTATTTGAAGGAGGAACAGGAAGTGCATGCGCCATACCATTTCGCCACGACTACAGCACCTTATTTTCATACATAAACACATACCCTGATCTTGGCGTAACACTTTCGCCTACGATGCCCTATAACGCAACAAAATTAACCCTAGAAGAAGTGCTACTTTTCAAAAACTGGATAAATGCAGGTGCTCCAAGCCGAGAAGGCGAAATTAAATTTGCTGATGATCCTAATCGGAAAAAAATTTATGTAACGAATCAAGGATGTGATGTGGTGACTGTATTTGACCAAAAAACATTATTGCCAATGCGTTATATAAGTGTTGGAAGTTCTGCTGGAACAGAATCACCACACATGGTAAGAGTTTCACCCGATGGCCAATTCTGGTACGTTGTATTTCTTGGAGGCCAATATTTAGAAAAACACCGAACAAGTGATGATAGCTTTGTTGGAAAAGCATTTATCGGATCAGGGAACTGGAATACGTTTGTTATCACCGGAGATTCACAAACAGCTTACTGTATCGACTTTTTGGGAAGTGTGATCTCAACAGTAGACCTGAATTCACTAACTGCTATTCCTGCTTCAGGAGGTGGATTTACATACCCACATGGCTGCACGCTGAATAATGCAGAAGATATACTCTATATTACAGGTCAAAGCAGTAACATTATATATAAATTTCCTGTTGCTGATTTCAGTGCGATGTCTACTGTAAATCTATTTGCGACTCCTCCTACTGCTACATTAAACAGCCATGAAATTAGATTCACACCTGGCGGTGCAAAATATTTTGTTACCTGTCAGGGCACCTCTGATGTGCGTGTAATGCAAACCAGCAACGACTCCTTACTTGCAATTATTCCTGTGGGACCAATGCCTTCAGAGATGAGCTTTTCAACCACTACTCCATTTGTTTATGTAACATGTATGGAAGATACACTTTCATTCCCGGGGAAAAGAGGTTCTGTTGCGATCATTAACTACCTCACAAATACATTAGAAAGCATTATATACACAGGACATCAACCACATGGCATCGAAGTAGATGATGAAAAAAAATTAGTTTATGTTGCCAACAGAAATGCTACCAGTGACGGAACAGCGCCACACCACTCATTCGAATGTGGCGGAAGAAATGGAAACGTTTCATTTATAGATCTAAATACAAAAACAATGCTACTGACACCATCCGGTGGAATCAAAAAAACCGAAGTATCTGTTGATCCTTACTCAGTTTCAATTCGTAAGTAATGCAAAACTCATCCGAAAAAAAAAGCATTATACTTTTTGATGGCATGTGCAATTTCTGCAATACATCTGTCAATAAAATAATTAAATACGATAAAAAGAACGTATTTAAATTTGCTGCAATTCAATCTGATGCAGGAAAAAAATTATTGACCGAACTATCTATTGACACATTAAAAATAGACAGTATCCTTCTTATAGAAAAGAATACTCTTTTCACAAAATCGACAGCTGTTTTAAAAATTGCCAAACAGCTAAGCGGACTTTACAAACTAGGTTATGCCTTCATAATTATTCCGCCATTTATAAGAGATACCATTTATGATTTTATTGCTAAAAACAGATATAAATGGTTTGGCAAAAAAGAAAGCTGTATGATTCCATCGATAGAAGTCAGAGAGAAATTTTTGATCTAAAATCAAACATCCTGTTCAAAAAAAAGACTGCTTCATTCCTAGCAATTAGGTTCTATTTCAACGCCACCGTCAATAAAGTAGATCCTTAGGAGGAAAGATGAGATCTATTAATTCGAAAAGGAAAATCTATTTCTTTTTAGGAAATTTTAATTTTAATATTTTTTTGTCGTAGTCAATTACAGCACTATACTTTAAAAGCAGATCACTGCCAAGAACACCATCAACAGGCTTTAATTTAATCTGTTCGTAGGAATTATTTACATGCGACAGATCAAGTAATATCGTTTTGTAATTTACAATTTCGAGCTCACCGATTTTAATTTTTTTTATACTAACAAGTTCACTCGTCATAGTACTTGTACCTAAACCAGTTGAAAGACTATCGTGTTTTTCAAACGTTTTTTTACCAACATATTTTTTGATTCGTTGATTATCAAACACCGTTTTTGAAGCGCCTGTATCAATAATTACTTTTGCCACTTTTTTATTGATGAGAATTTTTATTAGCAGATGAAATCCTTCACCTGCAATATCTAAAACTTTAAAAGGGATAATAGTTATCATTGAAAAAAAAATAAAAAAGGCGACCAAAAAAATCCGATCGCCTTTTATTAACTAAAACGTATTACTTATGCATTGATCGTACTTAAAATGCTATTCATATTTCTGACAGCATCAGCACTTTTTGCAAATGCAGCTTTTTCTTCCTCGTTCAATTTCACA
Source organism: Chitinophaga pinensis (assembly GCA_945885475.1). Taxonomy (GTDB): domain Bacteria; phylum Bacteroidota; class Bacteroidia; order 2-12-FULL-35-15; family 2-12-FULL-35-15; genus 2-12-FULL-35-15. The sequence continues at coordinate 67,785 of CAMCYR010000004.1, read as the reverse complement.
TCAACGATGCTCTCCCAGCCATTTTTACCAATGATAACAGGAACACCCAAGCAAATATCTTTTTGTCCGTACTCGCCATCTAAATAAACACAACAAGGGAACATTTTTTTCTGATCGTTTAGAATACTATCTACTAAAGCAGCAACAGCAGCTCCGGGAGCATACCACGCGGAAGTACCTAGCATTCCGGTTAATGTAGCACCACCAATCATTGTATCAGCTGCCACTTTTTTCAATTTTTCTGAGTCAGCAAACTGAGAAACGGGAACCCCTTTGTAGGAAGCCATTCTGGTTAATGGAATCATGGTTGTATCTCCGTGACCACCGATTACCATTCCTTCAATATCGTTTGGAGAAGCATCTAAGGCTAAAGATAAATAACACTTAAAACGCGCACTATCGAGGATACCGCCCATTCCGATAATTCTATTTTTCGGTAATTTGCTTTCTTTCAATGCAAGGTAAGTCATTGTATCCATTGGATTACTAACAACTATAACAATCGCATTTGGAGAGTGCTGTAATAAATTTTCGGTAACAGCTTTTACAATTCCGGCATTGATTCCTATCAATTCTTCTCTGGTCATACCCGGTTTACGAGGCACACCGCTTGTAATAACAACAACATCACTGTTCGCTGTTTTAGCATAATCATTCGTACTTCCGCTTACACGAGAATCAAAACCATTCAATGTTGCAGTTTGCATCATATCCAATGCTTTTCCTTCAGCAAAATTTTCTCTGATATCTAGCAATACTACTTCTGAAGCTATTTTACGAAATGCCAATACATCTGCTGATGTAGCACCTACATTTCCTGCTCCTACTACTGTTACTTTCATTTTTAAGAGATTTTATAGGGTTATCACTATTTTCGAGCGCTAAATTAGAAAAGAAAAACATATTGAACCATTAAGTTTTTAACAGTTTTCATTTTTACTAACAATTTGACATCAAATTTAATTTTAATGCAACTTAATTTGATTATTTTACATCAAAGTAATGCATAATAGAAAATTATGCATATATTTATCAGTCAAAATCTTTTTTTATGAAAAAACTTCTACTTTTTGTTTTTATAATTTTCTGCTTCACAAATAACATATTCTCCCAAGGAGCCGACTGTGCGACAGCTGATCCGTTTTGCACTGGTGTAACCTATACATTTCCGGCTTCAACTACTACAACTGCTCCTTCTGGACCAAATTATGGTTGTTTAGGCACACAGCCAAATCCCGCTTTTTATTATGTTCAAATCGCAACTCCGGGAACGCTGATAATTGATATTTCACAGCAAACTGCTGCAGGTTCAGGCACAGATGTTGATTTTATTTGTTGGGGCCCCTTCACATCCCCTTCTGCAGGCTGTGCTTCCGGTCTTTCAGGATCTGCAGTCGACTGTAGCTATTCTACTGCAGCAAATGAAACATGTACCATCCCTACTGCACTTGTTGGTGAATTTTACATTTTAATGCTAACAAACTATAACGGATCACCTGCTGACATTACCTTTGGCTCCAACGGGTCAAGTACAGCGACGACAAATTGTGCAATATTATGTAACATGACCGCATTAACAGCGGTTCCAGGACCTTGCAACGTTGCTACAAATACCTTTACATTAACAGGAACAATAACGTATGTCGACCCCCCGACAACGGGGACACTGACGATCACAAATAGTTGCAGCGGGGTCACGCAAGTCATTAATCCACCTTTCCCCCCCACCACAGCAACCTACTCACTTGCGGGAATACCCGCTACAGGAGGGGGCTGTACGGTCACGGCCGTATTTTCTGCAGATCCTTTATGTACACTCACTACCGCATTCACATCCCCGGCACCATGCACCGTTACATGTCTGATTTCAGGCATAACTGCTACACCAACAGCATGTAACCCCGTAACGCAGCAATATGATGTAAATGGAAATATCACTTTTGTAAATGCTCCAGCCACAGGGACTTTAACAATAACCAACTCTTGTGGTGGAACACCCCTTGTTTTAAATGCACCCTTTGTTAGTCCAGCAGCATATAGTTTCACTGGATTAACGTCTAATGGAGCAGCATGTAATGTTACTGCCGTTTTTTCTGCTGATGCTTTATGTACTTTTACTCAATCCTACACTGCACCCGCTCCCTGTCTGGTAGTTTGCTCTATTACAGCCTTAACAGCAACACCATCAGTATGCGACCCTGCTACAAATAATTATTCAGTAACCGGAAGCATTACATTTGTAAATCCCCCTGCTACTGGTACTTTAACTGTTACTAGTTCATGTGGTGGAACTGTTCAGGTGTTAAATCCGCCATTCACGAGTTCATTGGCTTATGCACTAAACGGATTAAGTTCAAACGGATCAGCTTGTATAGTAACTGCAGTTTTTTCTGCAGATCCAGCATGTACATTAACGCAAACCTACACAGCACCTCCATCCTGCTCGCTTTGCCCAGTAACGGCTGGAAATAACGGACCATTATGTGAAGGACAAACCTTAAATTTAACAGCAACTACAGTTGGTGGCGCAACATACAGTTGGAGCGGACCTGCTGGCTTTACATCCGCATTACAAAACCCAACCATTACAGGAACTACTGCAGCGATGTCTGGCGTTTATACAGTAAATACGACGGTAGTTGGCCCCCCAGCTTGTAATTCATCATCTTCAACAACCGTAACGATAAATGCAAATCCAATTATAACTGTTAATTCACCAACTACCTGCGCAGGAATTTCAACAACACTTTCAGCTTCAGGAGCAACAAATTATTTATGGTCTACAGGAGCAATAACCAATCCAATAACAGTTCCAGGAACATCAACAAGTTATACTGTAACTGGAACAACTTTGGGTTGTACAGGAAGTGCAGTAGCAACCGTAACAAGTTCAGCCCCTCCAACAGTTAGTTTTAGTGGCGACACTTTAAGTGGATGTAATCCTGTAGTTTGTAACTTGGTTGCAAATACAGCAGGAAATCCAGGTGCAACTTATACTTGGAACTTTGGCGATGGTACAACAGGTGTCGGGTCTACCATTACTCATGTTTTTACACAAAACGGATGCAACACTGTAACTTTAACTGTTAGTTTCGGAGCGGGATGCTCAACTACAGATTCTATTCCCTGTATGATAAATGTATTTCCTCAACCGGATGCTAATTTTATTTTTAGTCCGACTACAATTGACATTTTAAATCCGACTGCCTATTTTACAAATCTATCAACGAACTCGAGCAATTGGCTTTGGGACTTTGGAGATAACACATCATCTACAGCTCAAAATCCGATTCATAATTGGTCGGAAATTGGGGCATACCCTGTTACATTGTATTCGACGAATGTAAACGGTTGTATTGATTCAATTATCTATACTATTATCATTGATGATATCATTACAGCCTATATTCCAAATTCTTTTTCACCTAATGCGGATGGAATAAATGACCTTTTCAACATCTATTCTCATGGAATTGCACCGGACAATTTTGAAATGTTAATTTTTGATAGATGGGGTAATAAAATTTGTCATACGAGAGATTTATATGAAGGCTGGAATGGTTCTGTCAACAATAACGGAACCCTTGTTCAAATTGATGTTTACGTATACCGATTTAACTATAAAGACGTAAAGGGTAAAAAGCACAAAGCAATAGGACACGTAACTATTGTAAAATAACAGTTTAAACGAATCTTGATTAAGTTCTATGAAAACAACTATGAGAAAAACTATAGTAAGAACAATATTTTTCTTGTTTTTATTTTTAATAGTAGATATAACAGCATTTGCTCAAGGCACAAAACCGCACTATGTAGTTAATAATGCAGGGAATGCAAAAGAAACCGAAAACTACTATTACCTTTTAAGCAACTTCAGCTTTGACGAATATAGATTTTACGATAAAAGAAGAACAATAACATTTGTAAAAAGTGCCGTTACAGTTGAATTGTATTCAGCAAAGGAATTATTAGAAACGTATCAAAAACCAATCAGCCCACTTACAATTATGGACAACATTCCAAAAACGGATATTGCATTTTTACTGTATGCAGGTAAAGTTCAAATCGTAAAAATTAAGAAGTAAAAAACTTTTCAATATCTCTCGAATGAAAAAACTACTCTCCTCTCTCATTACTTTATTAGCAATTAGCATTACATCGCAACTAAGTGCTCAAATCTACAATATGGGCAACCTAGGCACAGTGAGTGGCGCTTGCGGCGGAACATTCTATGATAGCGGTGGACCTGCTGGTGCGTATACGAATGGTCAAAACTTTACTGCAACATTCTGTGCGCCTGCTGGACAATATATTACGTTCACCTTTAGTTCTTTTGTAACAGAAAACAGTTTCGACCGATTAATTATTTATAACGGCCCTACTGTAGGTTCCCCACTGATTGGAAATTATACGGGAACAAACAGCCCCGGTACGGTAACTTCCTCATTAGGTGGATGTATCACATTTTCTTTTACTTCTGATGGGTCTATAACTTATCCTGGATGGGTCGCAGCTATTAGCTGCAGCACCACCCCACCACCACCGCCACCACCTGAGCCAGGTACCTGTGGTGAAGCTCAGCCATTTTGTACTTCTTCAGGTCTTACATTTCCGGCATCCACAGGTACATCTGCTCCTGTCGGTCCTAACTATGGCTGTTTATTTTCACAACCTAACCCGGCCTGGTATTATTTAAACATTGCAACTTCAGGTCCGATTCAAATCAACCTTTCAAATTCTGCAGCAGTCGATATCGATTTTATTTTATGGGGACCTTTTGCAACCCAAGCCTCCATGTGTGCAGCCATCAGTGCTGGAGCAGTTGGCATTGATTGCAGCTATTCTATTGCAGCAACAGAACAAGTAGATATCCCGGCAGCAATAGCCGGACAGTGGTATATGTTACTAATTACCAACTACTCAAATGTTCCCACAAATATTTCTGCAACGGCAGCAAATCTTCCTGGAACTGACGGAACAACCAACTGTGCGATCCTTTGTAATATGACGGGTTTAACAGCAGTCCCCGGAGCGTGCGTTCCGGCAACAAATCAATATTCCGTTACGGGTCAAATCACACTGAGTTATCCTCCAACAACAGGAACACTTACCGTTAGCAGTTCTTGTGGAGGTAGCACTACAGTTCCGTTGCCATGGACAAGTCCTATTTCATATACACTTCCCGGGATTACTGCAACAGGTGGAGCGTGTTCAATTACTGCCACTTTTTCTGCTGATCCTACGTGTTCGCTTACTACTGCTTATACCTCACCAGCACCGTGCAACACATGTGCTGCAACGGCAACAAATACTGGACCTTATTGCGCAGGATCTACAATTCAGTTGAATTCAACAGGGGGAGGAACCTATAGCTGGACTGGCCCTGGTGGATTCACCTCAACATTACAAAATCCAAGTCGACCGACAGCAACGACAGCAATGAGCGGAATATATACTGTTACTGTAACAAGTGGCGGGGTTATCTGCACAGCAACAACAATTGTAACTGTAAATCCGGTTCCAGTTATAACAGCAGAACCTAACATTGCTGTTTGTGCAGGAGCCATCATCGCTGCGAATACATTTTCAAGCACTCCGCTTGGAGCAACGTTCACGTGGACTAACTCTAATGCCGCAATAGGATTAGCCTCAAGTGGCACAACCAGTTTACCAATTTTTACTGCAACAAATACAACAACAGCACCTATCACCAGCACAATCACCGTTACACCTACTTTGGGAACATGCCCTGGCGCTCCTATTACCTTTACAATAACGGTAAATCCACAGCCTACTTCCACCTTTACACAATCTCCAAATCAGTGTTTAACTGGAAATACATTTAGTTTCTCGAATACCGGTTCAACGGCTGCGGGTTATACTTATTCATGGAATTTTGGCGGTGGTGGAGCCACGCCAGCATCATCAACTACAAATAATCAGTCTGGCGTTGTTTATACTACACCAGGTACATATACGATCACGCACACGATTACAGCTGCTGGAGGTTGCACATCTACAACAACTTCTACCGTTACCATATATGCAATGCCGGTTGTAACATTAAGTCCAGTAACAATCTGTGCCGGACAAACTGCAACATTAACAGCAGGAGGAGCAACTACATACACATGGAGTGCAGGTGCAACATCTGGTGGCGGAGCAACTGCATCAGCTACTCCAGCAACCACAACGTCCTATACTGTTACAGGAACAAACGCAAACGGATGCACTGGAACAGCTGTAGCAACCGTAACCGTTACGCCATTACCAATCATAACTGTAAATTCACCAAGCATATGTGCAGGCGCAACGGCAACACTATCGGCTGCGGGTGGAACAACCTACCTATGGTCAACAGGATCAATATTAAATCCAATCACTGTTAGTCCGGCCGGAACAACCACTTACAATGTAACTGGAACAACAGGAGGTTGTTCAAACACTGCTATAGCTACAGTTACAGTAAATCCATTACCAACAGTTACAGCTGAGACTAACCTTTCTTTTTGCGCTGGAGCTACTGTTCCTGCGAATACATTTACAAGTGCACCTGCAGGTGCAACTTTTACTTGGACAAACTCAAATGCTGCAATCGGATTGGCAGCAAGCGGGGTAACAAGTATACCGACATTTACAGCAACCAATGCGACTGCAGGACCAATTACGGGGACTATTACGATTACACCAACATTAACTGGCTGTGAAGGAGCCCCCATAACCTACACGATCACTGTAAATCAATTGCCAATTACCACGGTTACTTCTGCAACCATCTGCCCAGGTGGAACAGCAACACTTACGGCTGCAGGAGCAGCAACATATTCATGGACTGCGGGTGTAACCGTTACGGGTGTCACAACTGCTACTGCAGCGCCTGCAACAACAACTTCATACACCGTTACTGGAACATCGGCAGCGGGCTGTACATCTACTGCTATTGCCACCGTTACAGTTAATCCTCTTTTAGCAATTACAGTTAATTCTCCAACAATATGCAATGGAGATGCCGCAACATTAACTGCCGGTGGCGGAACTACCTATACATGGAGCGCTGGAGCTACGTCAACAGGTTTAAATACAGCTACTGCTTCAGCAACAACAACTACTACTTATACGGTAACAGGAACAACTGCAGGTTGCAGCAATACAGCTATTGCAACCGTTACAGTAAATCCATTACCTATTGTTACTGCTGAACCCAATCTTACTTTTTGCGCTGGGGAATCTGTGCCGGCAAATACTTTTGTTAGTAGCCCGGCAGGTGCTACATTCACATGGACAAACTCGAATGCATCAATAGGTCTTGCTGCCAGCGGCACAATTAGCATACCGCTATTCACTGCTATAAACGCAACAGCCAGTCCGGTAACGTCAACGATAACAATTACTCCCACATTAGCTGGATGTGTCGGGACTCCGATAAGCTATACCCTTACTGTAAATCCATTGCCTGTTACAACAGTAAACTCCCCCTCAATTTGTCCGGGTGGAACAGCAACTTTAACAGCTGCTGGAGCAACAACTTATGCCTGGACTGCAGGAGTGACCGTTACGGGACTTAACACGGCAACGTCAAGCCCTGCATCAACAACATCTTATACAGTAACTGGAACTTCACTGGGCTGCACTAGTTCTGCGATTGCCACCGTAACGGTTGCTTCATCATTAACGGTAACCGTTAATTCCCCGACAATCTGTGATGGACAAGTTGCAACATTTACTGCAGGAGGAGCTTCCACCTATACGTGGAGTGCAGGTGCTTCATCAACAGGTGTAAACACGGCATCAGCCTCACCTACTGCAACAACTTCGTATACAGTAACAGGAACATCAGCGGGATGCAGTAATACGGCAATTGCGACAGTAACGGTTAACGCTATTCCTACAGTAACGATAAATTCTCCGACAATTTGTGCAGGTTCTACAGCAACACTCACAGCAGGTGGTGCAACAACATATACATGGAGTGCCGGTGCAACGTCTACGGGTGTAAACACAGCAACTGCTTTACCAGGTAGTACAACAACATATACGGTAACCGGAACAACAGCAGGCTGTAGCAATACTGCCATTGCAACTGTTACCGTTAATCCGGTGCCCGTTGTAACGGTAAACTCACTTACCATCTGCTCGGGACAAACAGCAAACTTAACTGCAACAGGAGCATCAACATACACTTGGAGTGCAGGAGCAGTTTCAACAGGTACCAATACTGCAAATGCTACTCCAGGAACAACAACGACTTATACCGTAACAGGAACACTATCAGGTTGTACAAATACTGCTGTTGCAACAGTAACAGTGACTCCTCTACCTTCTGTTACAGTTAACTCTCCTACTATTTGTGCAGGGCAAACAGCTGCTCTTTCGGCCTCTGGAGCGACAACTTATTCATGGAGCGGTGGAGCATCTTCAACAGGTGTAAGCACAGCAGATGCTGTACCATCAACAACTACAACCTATACCGTTACGGGTACAACTTCTGGCTGCACAAATACAGCCGTTGCTACAGTAACAGTGAATCCATTACCGGCAATAACAGTAAATTCACCAACGATATGTGCAGGAACCCCTGCAAACTTGACAGCAAGTGGAGCTGCAACATATGTTTGGAGTGCAGGAGCTGTATCGTCAGGTGTAAACACAGCAAATGCTTCCCCTGCAACGACCACTTCATATACAGTAACAGGAACAACTGCTGGATGTTCGGTAACAGCGGTTTCAACTGTTACTGTCAATCCATTACCTATCGTATCTGTAAACTCACCTACAGTTTGCCCTGGACAAACGGCAACATTAACGGCAGCAGGAGCAGCTACCTATACTTGGAGTGCAGGAGCTACTTCTACAGGAGTGAGTACTGCTTCAGCAAGTCCTGGTGCAACAACTTCTTACACTGTAACCGGCACTTCAGCAGGATGTACAGGAACGGCAGTTGCCACAGTTACAATTGGCGGATCGATTACTGTCACAGTTAATTCACCAACTATATGCCCTGGCGGAACAGCTACGCTATCTGCTTCGGGTGGAACATCGTATGTATGGAGTGCGGGAGCAACCTCCACAGGAATAAATACAGCAAGTGCGTCTCCGGGTTCAACAACAAGCTATACCGTAACAGGAACAGCGGGAGGATGCACGGGCTCTGCTGTTGCAACCGTTACTATTGCAGCAGCAATCGCAATAACGGTTAACTCACCAACCATTTGTAACGGTCAAATTGCAAACATAGCAGCAAGCGGCGCAACAGCATACACATGGAGCGCAGGAGCTTCAAGCACAGGAATTACTACTGCAGATGCTACACCAGCAGCTACTACATCTTATACAGTAACAGGTACTGCGAGCGGATGTACCGGAACTGCAGTATCTACGGTAACTGTAACTCCACTACCAACTGTAACTGTTACTTCACCAACAATTTGCATCGGATCAAGTGCAACATTAACTGCCGGTGGTGCAACGACCTACACATGGAGTGCGGGAGCTACATCTACAGGAGCTACTACTGCAACGGCTTCGCCTATTACTACAACATCTTACACAGTAACAGGTTCGGCTTCGGGATGTACAAACACCGCTGTGTCTACCGTTACAGTTACACCGCTTCCTATCGTAACCGTTAATTCACCGACAATCTGTGCAGGACAAACTGCTGCATTAATTGCATTAGGTGCGACAACATATACATGGAGTGCAGGAGCAATTTCTTCCGGAATAAATACTGCGAATGGTTCCCCACTTGCAACAACAACTTATACGGTAACAGGAACAGCAACAGGTTGCAGCAACACCGCCGTTTCAACAATTACAGTAAACCCGCTTCCCGTTATCACTGTCAACTCCCCAACAATTTGTAATGGTGCAATTGCGACATTAACCGCAACAGGTGCTGCAACTTATACTTGGAGCGCGGGAGCATCTATTACGGGTTTAAATACAGCCGATGCTACGCCGGCAACTACTACTACATATACTGTTACGGGAACATCCGCTGCAGGTTGCACCAATACCGCAATTGCTACAATTACAGTAACTCCACTGCCAACGGTAACCGTTACCTCTCCAAGTATATGCTTCGGAGCAGTGGCAACGATTACTGCAGGAGGAGCAACCACCTACACATGGACTGCAGGAGCAACTTCTTCGGGAGCAACAACAGCGACAGCATCACCTGCAACAACAACAACTTATACCGTTACAGGAACGAGTTCCGGCTGTGTAAATACAGCTGTTACAACTGTTACAGTTAATCCTCTTCCAATAGTTACTGTTAACTCTCCCAGCATATGTCCTGGAAGTACCGCAACATTAACAGCTGGAGGTGCAACAACCTATTCATGGAGTGCAGGAGCATTACCAACAGGTGTAAATACGGCAACAGCATCTCCTTTAGTAAGTACAACCTATACAGTAACAGGAACATTATTAGGGTGTGTTGCAACAGCAACATCCACAATTTCAATCAACGCTGCGTTGACTGTTGACGCGGGACCCAACGATACAATTTGTTTCGGAGGAAGTACACCACTGACAGTTACTCCCAATGGTGCAGGTTTCACATATAGCTGGACACCTGCAGCAGGCTTAACCTCAACAACTATTTTCAATCCTTCAGCTAATCCGACAGCAACAACAACCTATGTTGTAGTTGTAACAGATATTAACGGTTGTTCAGGAAATGACAACGTTACAATTTATTCCGATTCACAAATAAATTCAACGGTTAGTGGAATTAACATTACTTGCAACTCTGCTTGCAATGGCTCTGCAACTGTTTCTGCAATAGGTGGCTCTAATATATACACGTATCTTTGGAGTAATGCTATAACATCGGCAACCAACTCCTCACTTTGTCCGGGATCATATTCTGTAACCGTTACAGATAATTGGGGCTGTACAGCAACTGGAAGCACGTCAATTACTCAACCAACTTTATTAAGTGCTGCAATAACCTTGTCTTCATCTGTAACATGCAACGGTGCATGCAACGGCACAGCAACAGTTGCCGGTTCAGGTGGAACAATTGGAGGAGGTTATACTTATTCGTGGAATACTATTCCAGTTCAAACAAGTGCAACGGCAACAGCGATGTGTGCTGGAACATATACAGTAACGGTTCGTGATGCCAATAACTGTACAAATACAACAACTGTTACAATTTCGGAACCATCTGTTTTAACCTCATCCATTAGTGCACAAACAAACGTAAGCTGCTTTGGCGGAAGCACTGGCAGTGTTACCATTTCTGGAACAGGAGGTACTCCTTCATTTACATATTCTATAAATGGTGGAACAACCTTCCAGACAAGTGGAACATTCACGGGCTTATCTGCCGGCACGTACAGCATCATTGTTAAAGATGGTAACAATTGTACGGTCGCACAAGCAGTGACAATTACACAACCGACGGTAGTAAGCTCTTCCATAACGGCCCAAACCAATGTAAGTTGTTTTGGTGGAAATACCGGAAGTGCGACCGTATTAGCAACTGGCGGAACAGTTGGATATACCTACTCAATTGACGGAGGCGCTTCTTTCCAGTCGAGCGGCACATTTAACTCGCTAATAGCTGGTACATATACAATAATAGTAACAGATGGAAACGGATGTTCAATAAATCAACCGCTTACGATTACACAGCCAACGCAAGTGACAGTTACAGCAACAAAAGTTGACGCAACATGTGGTGCAGCGAATGGCTCATTGACCGCAACGGGATTAAACGGAACACCAGGTTATACTTACTCTATAGGTGCAGCTTTCCAGGCAAGCGGGACATTCACCGGACTCGCAGCAGGAACCTATACGGTTACCGTTAAAGATCTTAACAATTGTACCACTACGACAATTATCACGATTGTCGATTTAAGCGGATTAACTGCTTCGATATCAGCACAAACGAATGTCAGCTGTAATGGAGGGACAAATGGAAGTGTTACTGTGGTTGCATCTGGATCTACAGGACCATACCTATACTCTATCAATGGTGGGGTATTAGGTGGATCGGGTACTTTTACTGCTCTATCTCAAGGAATCTACACGGTTGTTGCACAAGATGGAAACGGCTGTACTACAAGCGTTCCTGTTACAATTATACAACCTACTGTTTTAACGGGAAACATCAGTGCTCAAACCAACATCAGCTGCTTTGGATTAAGTAATGGCAGTATTACGGTTGTTGCTGCAGGTGGAACAGCTACGTATACTTATTCCATTGACGGTGGTGCATTTGTTGCTAGTCCAACATTTACAGGATTAACTGTTGGCGCACATACTATAATAATAAGAGATGCAAACAACTGTGCGGTTAGTGTTCCATGTACAATTACACAGCCAACGGCATTAACATTGGTTACTACAACAACAAATGCAATATGCATTGCAGCAAATGGTGCAGCAACGGTAACTGCATCTGGGGCAACACCAACCTATACCTACTTTTGGTCAGGAAGCGGGGCATCAACTGCTACTAACTCGGCAATCACTGCAGGAAACTACACCGTTACCGTAACAGATGCGAATGGCTGTTCACAAACGTCAACAACAAGTGTTGGACAAAATCCAGGAGCCACTGCTGTTATCTCTTCTAGCACAAACGTTACCTGTGCGGCTTCAAACAACGGGACGGCAACAGTTTCAATGGGAGCAGGAGCTACTCCTCCATTCACTTATGCATGGAATCCAGGATCACAAACAACAGTAACGGCATCAGGATTAGCACCTGCAAGTTATACTGTAACGGTTACTGATGGAAATGGATGTATTTCTTCTGCCTCTGTTATTATTACAGAACCGACAATATTAACTCAAACATTTACAACATCTAATATTTCTTGTTTTGGTGGTTCTGATGGGAGTATCACCATTAATCCTGCTGGAGGAACACCAGGTTATACTTATTTATGGACACCTGGAAGTTACACAACACAAACAATATCAGGATTATCTGCAGGAACATATACCTGTGTTTATACGGATGTGAATGGTTGTCAAAAAACAGGATCCGTAGCAATAACGGAACCGGCTGGCATGAGCTTAACTTCAACTCAGGTAGATGCAACTTGTAATATAGCAAACGGAAGTGCAACAATTTCCGCAGGAGGAGGAACGGGACCCTATTCTTATTTATGGAGCGACCCAGCAGCACAAACAACGACTACTGCCTCAGGATTACCATCTAACACTTACCTTGTTACGGTTACAGATGCCAATGCATGTACACAAACACTATCAGTAACAATTAATAACTTAGCAGGACCGGTTGCAACATTGTTTGCAACAAATAACGTTTCTTGTTTCGGTGAAAATGATGGAAGTGCTACTGTTACAGTTAGTGGCGGAACAATTCCGTTCACCTTCCTTTGGAATAACGGTCAAACATTGCCTACTGCAACAAATTTAATTGCAGGAACATATACACTCGTTGCAACAGACGCTAACGGTTGTATTGCTTCAACATCAGCAACTATAACTGAACCAATATTATTAGACCTTGCAATTGCTGGCACAAATCCAACTTGTTTCGGTGCTTGTAACGGAACATTAATCTCCAACACTTTTGGTGGTACTGCTCCATATACCTATTTATGGAACCCAGGAGGAGTTACGACACCTTTCACATTAGGACTATGTGCAGGAACGTATACGCTTCAGGTAACGGATGTTAATGGATGTACTGCATTTAAACCGGCAACATTAACCGCACCGACAGCTGTTACAGCCTCAACAACGTCTACAAACATAAGCTGTAGTGGCTTGTGTAATGCTACTGCAACAGCGAATCCCTTAACAGGGACAGGTCCTTTCACCTATTTATGGAGCGATATTAGTGCTCAATCAACGCAAACAGCTACAGGATTATGTTCAGGAACTTATACCGTTACCGTAACGGATGCAGGAGGTTGCACCACAACCGCAACTGCAGTTATTACAAGCCCGACTTCAATGATCGCGTCAATAACAACGATTGGAAATGTAACATGCTTCGCTGCCTGTGATGGTTATGCAACAGCAACGGTGACAGGTGGATCTGCACCTTATAATTACTTATGGATGCCAACAAGCACTGCAGGTGCATCGGTAAACAACCTTTGCGCTGCAAACTATACAGTAACTGTCACAGATGCGAATGGATGTACTGCATCCACAACAGCAACTATTACTGAACCATTTGCATTGGTTGCATCTATAACAAGTACAAATGTTACGTGTTACAATGCTTGTGATGCAACGGCAAACGCTGTTTACACAGGTGGTACGGGACCTTTCACATTCCAATGGACACCGACATTTCAAACGACACCAAATATCACAAATATTTGTGACGGTGTTCATGATCTGACAGTTGTTGATGGAAACGGTTGTACTGCTTCTGCTTCCGTTGTAATTTCACAGCCTACAATTTTAGCCGTTTCAACAGTAACTACTAATTCAAGTTGTGGAAATGCTGATGGTTCAGCTTGTGCTGCAGTAATAGGTGGTATACCTCCATTCTCCTATTCATGGAACGATCCATCCACACAAACTACAATTTGTGCATCTAATATCAATTCAGGTGTTTATACGATCTCTATTACAGATGCTAACGGATGCAGCATTGCGGGTTTGGCTAACGTTAATGACAATGCCGCACCTGTGGTTACAATCCCTACCAGTACAAATGTAACATGTGCAGGTGCTGCAAATGGTAATGCGCAGGCGGCTATCGTTGGCGGGATTGTGCCTTATACTATTTTATGGTCTCCAAGCGGACAAACAACTTCATTTATCAGTGGATTGTCAGGTGGAATTTACTCAGTGATTGTAACGGATTCAATTGGGTGCGTTGGAACAAGTTCTGTTACAATTAATGAACCGGCTCCTTTAGTTTCCGGCATCCTTGCAACAAGCAATGTAAGTTGTTTCTTAACATGTGATGGAACTGCTACAGTTGGTGCAGGAGGAGGAACAGCTCCCTATACTTATCTATGGAACGATGCCGCTACACAAGCTTCTCAAACGGCAACAGGCTTATGTGCAGCTGGATACACGGTTACAATTACGGATGTGAATGGGTGTATAAGCACTAGTTCGACAACAATAACATCAGCTCCAGCAATTAACATTGCTGTAGTTTCAACAACAAACGTCAGTTGTAATTCAGGGAACAATGGTGCAATAAACCTTAACATTACAGGTGGAACACCGGGGTACACCTATACATGGACTCCAAGTGTTGGTTCCGGACCAATCGTTTCAGGATTGTTAGCAGGTATTTACACAGTGGTAGTAACAGATCAAAATGGTTGTTCAAATACAATGAATTTCAACATAACAGAGCCAACAGCAATAACACTTTCTACGATTTCAAATCCTAGTACATGTGGAAATGCGAATGGATTTGTTTCTGTTACCCCATCAGGAGGAACACCAGGCTATACTTATTTGTGGAATGACCCTTCCAACCAGGTATCAGCAATTGCTACCTCATTACCTGCGGGCGCTTATACTGTTGTTGTAACCGATTCACAAGGATGTACAGCAGATACGTCAATCGTATTACTCGACCGCTCAGGCCCTACACTTGATCCATTTGCATTCACGGAGCCATTATGTTATGAAACAGCGCTGGGTTCTGCAACTGTATTCCCAGTGGGTGGTCAACCATTGTACACTTATTCCTGGTCAGGTATAGGATCACAAATTACTCAAACCGCTACAGCATTAATTGCAGGTACTTATACCGTTACCGTTACCGATGCCAACGGATGCAGTGTTACAGGATCTGTTACTGTTACACAACCTTCCCCTACTGATATTATTGTCAGTCCGACAGATACGATCTGTATTGGAGAAAATGCACAACTATACGGAGCGGGGTATGGTGGAACACCAGGCTATACTTACTTCTGGGTACCTGCCACTTTTGTTGGAGCGGGTCCGCATGTAGTAAACCCAACAACAACATCTACTTATAACGTATTTTTAACGGATGCAAATGGTTGTGTTTCTCCAACAGAAACAATTACCCTATTTGTAAATCCTCCGGTAACGGTCTCCGCTTCGGATGTTAGTGTTTGCAGTGGAAGTTTTGTAACGATATCTGCGTCTGCTTCAGGCGGTAACGGCGGACCATACACCTATACATGGAGCAATGCTGTAATTGGTGCTTCACAAAGTGTTTCTCCATCTCTTGCTTCTTCACCATTTGATTATTTTGTAATCGTTGATGACGGATGCTCCTTTTTGGCGACAGACACAGCGACAGTAACCGTAAATCCAGTTGCAATAGCTTTGATGCTGGCAAATGATACCGCAGGGTGTGAAGATTTCACTGTAACATTTAATGCGGTGAGCGATATAGGAACAAGTTACTCTTGGAATTTTGGAGATGGAAGTTCCAATCAAATAGGAGAACCGGTAACGCACACCTACCTTAATTCAGGATCGTATGACGTTACTTTAACTGTAACAACCGCTCTTGGATGTGTTTCATCCATTTCGAATGTGAATTATATTGATGTATTTCCAGCTCCAAGTGCATCATTTTCATATTCACCAACATCTGTGACTCAAACTGTTCCCTTAGTTTCATTTACTGACCAAACGATTGGAGCAGGTGCTCCATTTATTTGGAGTTGGGATTTCAACCATCCTTTTGGAATTTTCACTGATACCGTTCAGAACCCTTCATTTTCATACAATGATCCTGGTAGCTATACGGTCCAATTGATTGTTACAAATACTTTTGGATGCACAGATACGGCCTACAACGACGTAATTGTACTACCCGAATATACATTGTATGTTCCCAACGCATTTACGCCACTGAACAATGATGGCATAAATGATACGTTTATGCCTCAAGGTGTTGGAATCGACCCGAATGATTTTGAATTGTCGATTTTTGACCGATGGGGTTCATTAATTTATAAAACAACCGATGTGAATAAAGGCTGGGATGGGAGAGCAAATGGTGGAGATAAAATCGCACAAATCGATGTTTACGTGTGGAAAATTATAACGAAAGACTTCAACGGGAATGAAAAAGAATATATCGGCCATGTTACCATTGTAAAATAAAATAAATAAAAAGAGGAGCTTAACGCTCCTCTTTTTGTTTGTGATGTTCTTCCATTTCTGAGTTATATCCCAAAAACTCTTATAATTCTTCCATTGAGGATAAATTTAACGCTTCCTGCGTGCTTGTCTCCCCATAAAAAATTTTCTTAATTTTTATGAAAAGTGATACGTTGTTCTTAAAAGACTTCAAAATGGGATGATAATTCTTATTTTTACACATGCAACTATTACCTCCCTTATTGCATCATTTTAATTGAACCATCAAAATAAAATAATTTTTAACATATTACATTTTTCTTTGATTTTATAATTATTTTGTTCAACTTTAGGCATGATTTTGTATCAAAAAACGACACGCTCATACTAAACAACTACTCTATTAAAAAATGCTTAAATCTACTAGACTCTTATTTTTAGCACACGTAGTGATCTTGTGCTTTTTTAACATTAATTTGTTGAATGCTCAAATGGTTGGAGCAAATGCATACATCAAAGGAACAAGTGTTGAAATTGGAATCTCAGGACTTGGCGGATTTGAAGGCTGCCCAACCGGTGCTTCACCTCCATTGGCTGGGATGCACTTCCGTTCGGGAAACCCGTTTTTTGGTTTTGTATCAAATCCTCAGGTGAATGCTTGGGCAACTTTTGACGGAGACTTTTTTACACCTGGTAGTCCTGAAAATGGATGGGGAATTGAACTTCCTTCTGGAATAAATTACGGAAACAATTGTGCATACCTCCAACAAATCAATGGCGCAATGACATCGTGGTCCCAAACGTTTAGTTGTATCAGTGCTGATTGGCAAGGCAATTTGACTACAGGAACAAATCTACATTTCAAGATTAATTATTTTCTAAAACAAACCGACCTTTTTTACACGACCACTGTATCAGTTACAAATAACACAGCTGCAACTATTCCTACACTATACTACTACAGAAACGTTGACCCCGACAACAATCAACCCATAAGCGGAGATTTCACAACACGAAACACGATCGTTTCTCAACCTTTCAGTGGACTGTGTAACACAGCTCACGTAAAAGCAACTTCATCTGTGCCCGCTTCACAGCCGATGTCATACTTTGGTTTGGCAGGAACAGGAGCAAACTGGAGAGCTTTTTATGGTGGCTTCGCCAACCGTGACGGATCCAATCTATGGAATGGTACTGCCGGATTTACGCAAGCAGTTGGTTCAACATTATTTATTGATGGAGCAATTGGCTTGGCTTATAGGATTAACAATCTTGCACCTGGTGCAACGGAAACATTTAAATTCGTTTGTATTTTAGATGACGTAGCTTCCGCACAAGCAGTTGCTAATACAACTTTCTTAAGCTATCCGGGGTCTGCAACAGCTCCTCCTGCGGCATGCACCCCTTATACTGATACCGTAAAAATTTGTCAGGGTGTACCTTCATCAATTGGTGTTTCGGGTCCCAATATTGCCAGCTACAACTGGTCATGGAGTCCCGCAACGGGTTTGTCCTCGACAACAGGTGCGACTGTTAGTGCAAATCCAGCTGTTACAACGACTTACACAGCAATAGGAACTCCTATAAATTCTTGTTTTGCAGCCATTTCATTCCCGTTTGTTGTTTATGTGACCCCTAGTCCTGTTGTTACTCCCGAAACAAATATCACGGTCTGTGCGGGTGCAACTGTTCCAATCAATACTTTTTTAAGTACACCCGTTGGCGCTGCTTTTGCTTGGACTAATTCGAATGCTTCAATAGGTTTAGCTGCAAGTGGAACAACAAATTTACCAGCATTTGTTGCCACCAATATAACCGGACTTCCAGTTACATCAACGATAACTGTTACGCCTTCAATTGTCGGAAGCACCTGCCCGGGTGTTGCCAGCACATTCACCATTACTGTTAACCCACAACCAATAACAACCGTTACATCAGCAATAATTTGCCCTACACAAACGGCCACATTAACAGCTGCAGGGGCTACAACATACTCTTGGTCAAACGGTGCACTTACTAATCCTATTTCAGTTACACCTCTAACAACAACTTCATATACTGTTACCGGAACATCTTTTGGATGTACTTCAACTGCAGTATCTACTGTAACTGTCGGAGGTACTATTGTTGCTGCTGTGAATTCACCAACAATTTGTGTTGGTGCTATTGCAACACTCACTGCAACAGGAGGAACAACCTATTCTTGGTCAACTGGCTCAATATTAAATCCATTAAGTGTGACACCAACAACAACAACATCTTACACCGTTACAGCTAACACATCCGGTTGTACAGGAACCGCTGTTGCTACTGTTACCGTTAATCCATTGCCGCTTACAATCGTTAATTCACCTACTATTTGTGCAGGGGATATTGCCACCTTAACTGCTGCAGGAGCTACTACCTATTCATGGTCTACTGGAGCGACTATAAACCCGATCACGGATTCTCCTTTAACAACCACATCATACACCGTTACAGGAAATTCTTTAGGATGTACATCCACTGCAGTTGCAACGGTTACTGTTAACCCTATTCCTGTTACAACCGTTAACTCGCCAACAATTTGTCCTGGCGATGCTGCAACATTAACTGCTGCAGGTGCAGCAACATACTCTTGGTCAACAGGAGGTATTACAAACCCGATCAGTGTTACACCTGCTGCAACCACATCTTATACCGTTACAGGGACTTCTTTGGGATGTACTTCCTCTGCAGTTGCAACGGTTACAGTTGCCCCGACAATGTCCATTACCGTTAATTCACCTACCATCTGTGCCGGGCAGACAGCTAATTTATCTGCCGGTGGAGCGACCACTTATACATGGTCTGCCGGAGCAAGCTCTTCCGGACTTAATACTGCGGATGCGACACCTGCAAGCACGACAACATATACCGTTACAGGCACAACAGCCGGTTGCACAGGAACTGCTGTTGCTACCGTTACCGTTAATCCGTTACCGCTTACAACCGTTAATTCACCTACTATTTGTGCAGGGGATATTGCTACATTAACTGCTGCAGGTGCTACGACCTATTCATGGTCTACTGGAGCGACTATAAACCCGATCACGGATTCTCCTTTAATAACAACATCGTATACCGTTACCGGGACTTCTTTGGGATGTACATCTACTGCGGTTGCAACGGTTACTGTTAACCCTCTTCCGGTTACAACCGTTAATTCGCCAACTATCTGTCCTACATTTACAGCTAACCTAATTGCAGCGGGTGCCACAACGTATACATGGTCTGCCGGAGCTACCTCCACAGGAGCCAATACGGCTGATGCTACACCTGCAACTACCAGTACATATACTGTTACAGGGACTTCTTTGGGATGTACTTCCTCTGCAGTCGGAACGGTTACAGTTGCCCCGGCAATGTCCATTACCGTTAATTCACCTACCATCTGTGCCGGGCAGACAGCTAATTTATCTGCCGGTGGAGCGACTACTTATACATGGTCTGCCGGAGCAAGCTCTTCTGGACTTAATACTGCGGATGCGACACCTGCAAGCACGACAACATATACCGTTACAGGCACAACAGCCGGTTGCACAGGAACTGCTGTTGCTACCGTTACCGTTAATCCATTGCCGCTTACAACCGTTAATTCACCTACTATTTGTGCAGGGGATATTGCCACATTAACTGCTGCAGGAGCTACGACCTATTCATGGTCTACTGGAGCGACTATAAACCCGATCACGGATTCTCCTTTAACAACAACATCATACACCGTTACAGGAAATTCTTTAGGATGTACATCCACTGCGGTTGCAACGGTTACTGTTAATCCTCTTCCGGTTACAACCGTTAACTCGCCAGCTATCTGCCCTACATTTACAGCTAACCTACTTGCATCAGGTGCAACAACTTACGCTTGGTCTGCCGGAGCTATCTCGACAGGAGTAAACACAGCTGATGCTGCACCTGCAACTACCACTACATATACCGTTACAGGAACATCTTTAGGTTGTTCCTCAACGGCTGTTGCCACCGTTACTGTTAATTCTTCACTTGTTGTAAATGCAGGATTGAATGACACGGTTTGCTTCGGACAAACTACAGTGTTAGGTGTTACACCAAACGGAGCCGGATACACTTACAACTGGACACCGGCTGTTTCGTTAACCGGTCCGACCACTTTGAACCCTATTGCAGCTCCGGCTGCAACTACTACTTATTCGGTTTTAGTAACTGATGCTGAAGGTTGTACGGGAACCAGTTCAGTAACCGTTTTTGCTGATCCGCAAATCACAATTGCTATTGCTGCGATTGATGTTACTTGTAATTCAGCTTGCAACGGACAAACTATTGTTATTCCTGCTGGAGGAACATCTACCTATTCATACAACTGGTCATCCGGATGTGTGGCTGCATCTTGCAGTTCATTGTGCATCGGAACATATACCGTTACCGTTACAGATGCATGGGGATGTAATGCTACGGCCAGCACAACCGTTAGCGAACCTTCTTTATTAACTGCAGCTAGTCCGGTAACGACACCTGCTTCGTGTAACGGAGTGTGTGATGGTACAGCTACTGCTGCAGGCAGTGGAGGTACGATCGGTGTAGGATATACATATTCATGGAATACCGTTCCTGTGCAAAATACGGCTACGGCTTCCTCTCTTTGTGCCGGAACATACACTTGTACCATTACTGATTCCAATGCGTGTACAACTACAACAACTGCTACAATAACAGAACCAACACTGGTTGTGATCGAACCAATTGCGGCTAGTACAATTTGTTTTGGAGGAAGTACTTCACTCACAGCGGTTGCTACCGGAGGTAATCCAGGAGCATACAGTTATACATGGTCACCGGCCGGCACAGGAACAACGGCTACCGTTTCGGTGAGTCCTCTTGCAACCACAGTATATACCGTTAATGCAAGCGATGCTAATGGTTGTCCGGCTGCTGCGGTAAATGTTACCGTTACAGTAAATCCGCCACTGACTGTCGTTGCCAACGGTGCTGTATCTATTTGTCCGGGAGTATCGGCAAGCATTTCTGCACTTGCTTCATTGGGTGGCGGTGGACCATACACATACACATGGGCTCCTGCAGGAACAGGAACTCCGCTTGCTGTTTCACCCGCTATTACGACAACATATACAGTTACAGCAAATGACGGTTGTTCTCCTGCGGCAACAGCAACCGTTACAGTTACTGTGCTGCCATTGCCAACGGTTGTAATTGCAGCCAGTGCAACATCCGGATGCGAGCCCTTATGTATTACACTCATCAACAACACCAGTGTAACGGCAGGAACAATCACTTCATGGATATGGAATTACGGGGATGGAAGTCCTGCTGATACAGCACATTATCATTGCTATGCAGCAGCGGGACAGTATTCTGTAAACTTAACCGTAAACACTTCAGATGGATGTACGTCTACACTTACAAACACAAATATGATCACGGTGCATCCGACTCCTGTTGCTGATTTTACGGCACCACTGGCTACAAGCATCGTTAATGCTATTGTCAATTACACCGACAACTCCAGTGTTCCAACAGGATCTATTGCCGCATGGCAATGGAACTTCGGGGATGTATTTGCCACAACAGACGGCACTAGCAGTCTACAAAATCCATCTCACAACTTTACAGAACCGGGAACTTATTGCGCAACACTGACTGTTACAACCAACTTCGGATGTATCGATGCAACGCAACTTTGCATTGTCATCGATCCTGAATTTACATTCTTTATTCCAAACGCTTTTTCACCGAACGGAGATGGTATTAATGATGAATTTTATGGTAAGGGTGACCATATCAAAGAATTTGAAATTTCGATCTTCGATCGTTGGGGTAACCTGATTTTCTTTACCGACGATATAAACAAACATTGGGATGGAAAAGCCAATTACGGTTTAGATATCGCTCAACAAGATGTATACGTTTATTCAGTTAAGATCAAGGATTACAAAGAGAAAAAACATACATATTTAGGTACCGTAACCATTGTTAAGTAAGCGTTGAAGAACATCACTCTTTCTAAGGATATTTACAGTAAAAATTAGTATCTAAAAAAGCTTACAAATTTGTAATTGAAATAATATAGAAAGCGTATGAAAAATAAAATACTAAAAAAACTTGCTGTAATTGGAATTCTAATCTTATTATCAATTCCAACTAATACAAATGCACAAGATAATGTTGGAATAGGAACACCGAGCCCTGACGCCAGTGCAATTCTGGAATTGCTTTCAGTAAACAAAGGAATGCTTGTTCCGAGAATGAATACCGCTGGAATGACTGCAATTCCAGCGCCAGCAAATTCATTATTAATCTACAACACAGATTCAATGTGTTATTGCTTTTATAGATTGCCATCAACTTCTTGGATTTCTCTATGTTCAGGAGGATCTGGAGGTGCAGGAGCTTCGGGTCCGACAGGAGCAGCTGGTGCTACTGGATCAACCGGTGTGGCTGGTACCGTTGGAGCTACTGGTGCTGATGGAGCGACTGGTCCTATAGGAGCAACGGGCGTTGTCGGAGCGACTGGTGCAAATGGAATCGATGGAGTTGCAGGAGCGACAGGAGCGACAGGAAGTATCGGAGCAACAGGAGCAATAGGGGCTACTGGTGCTAATGGAACTGCAGGGCCTACTGGTGCGACAGGAAGTTTAGGAGCTACAGGACCAACATGGACAATTTCTTCTGATAATTTTAATGCTGATGGAACTTTAGCAATAATTACATCAATTCCATCTACAACAACTTCAACAAATGCTGCATGGTTATGTGCAACTTCAACAGCCACTACTAATGCTAATGCAGGTTTACGTTTCTTTGGAACATCTACTAACCAACACATTGATTTAGTTTCAAATAACATAGTAAGAGGGCGTTTAAGTAACCTAGGAGAATTTTTTATTGGAACAACTGTTACAGCGCTTCCGGGAGATTTAATGAACGGTGTTGGATCAGCAGTTTTTCCATGGGCAGTGAATGGTTATACTTCATTTGCTGGTGGTGCTACTTATGGATTGCGTCAAGCCGGGTCAACGGGTACTTGGGGTGGTGTTCAAGGTGAAACCACTGCTGGTATACCTGCAGCATCTTCTGGTGTGCAGGGAGGTGCAGGAGCAAATAACCACAATGGTGTGCTTGGACAAAAACCAGCTGGTGGATTAGGTTGGGGCGGAGTATTTTACAACGACTTAGGATATACAGGATTCTTTGGTGTAGTATCTGATAGAAAAACGAAAGAAAATATTCAACCAATCACTGGTGCATTATCAAAACTAATGCAGATTCAAGGGACTACTTACAATTATGCTGCACCGTATGCTGATTTTTGTGGTGGAACAAATTTAAATTATGGGTTCATTGCTCAAGATGTTGAAGCTGTTTTCCCAGATATGGTTCGACAAAAAAACTTTACTCCTGGAGATACGCGCGCGTTTAAAATTAACAAAGTTGAAACAGAAGTAAAATGTATAAGTACAGTATCTTTAATTCCAGTATTAGTTGAAGCTATAAAAGAACAACAAAAAGAAATTGAAATATTAAGAACTCAAATAAAAATGATAGAAAATAAATAATTTTCTATCTTAATTTTTAAAAAAAACACCCGCAACGGTAGTTTTTTTATATTTTATATTTTTTTGAATATAAATAGTTTAAATTTGAAAATTGAATACTGAATAAACTAAAAAAAGAAATGAAAAAAATAGTACTAAAGTCAATTGCCATTTTGGGATTCATTGGTTCAATGACGCTCCCAAGTTATACTTTCGCCCAGGACAATGTGGGTATTGGAACAACAACACCGGATGCAAGTGCAATCCTTGAAATGTTATCAACAAACAAAGGGATATTAGTTCCCCGAATGAATACTGCAGGAATGAACGCAATTGCTTCGCCAGCCAACTCATTACTTATATACAACACCGATTCAATGTGTTATTGCTTTTATAGAGTGCCCACAACTTCATGGATTTCACTGTGTACAGGAGGATCAGGAGGGGCAGGTTCATCCGGTCCGACAGGACCAACCGGAGCAGCCGGTATTGCCGGAGCAACAGGAGCTACGGGCGCTGTTGGAGCAACTGGAAACGATGGAATTGCAGGAGCTACTGGGGCAACTGGAAATGATGGAATTGCAGGCGCTACAGGTGCTGCTGGAGCGACGGGTGCAACTGGAAACGATGGAATTGCAGGTGCTACAGGTATCGATGGAATAGCTGGAGCACCAGGTGTTGTTGGAGCAACGGGCGCAACTGGAAATGATGGACTTGCGGGTGCTACTGGAGCTGTTGGAGCTACTGGAGCAACCGGTATCGATGGAATAGCTGGAGCAACAGGTGCTGTTGGAGCAACGGGTATCGATGGAATTGCAGGTGCAACTGGTGCTGTTGGAGCTACCGGTGCGATTGGTGCAACTGGAGCGATTGGTGCAACTGGAAATGATGGAATTGCAGGTGCAACCGGTGCTATTGGTGCAACGGGTGCTGTTGGAGCAACTGGAGCTGTTGGAGCAACTGGAGCTGTTGGTGCTACTGGAATTGCAGGTGCAACAGGTGCTGTTGGTATCACTGGAGCAACCGGTGCTATTGGTGCTACTGGAATTGTTGGAGCAACGGGTGCCGTTGGAGCAACGGGAATTTCTGGAGCAACGGGCGCGATTGGTGCAACTGGAATTTCAGGAACAACAGGTGCTACGGGACCAACTGGACCTGGAAATGTTTTTAAATACAGTGTTGTTGGTACAACAAATGCAACACTTGCCGCTAATGCAGCGGCTGCCGCTTTTGTATTAATGCCACAAATGACATTAACATTTACTCCTATTAATGCTTCTGTATTCATGCACTTCACTGCTGCTGGGACTTATACGAATACAGCCTATGCAAACCATACTGTATGGTTTGAAGTCCTTGTAAATGGAATATCTATAAAGGAATGGGATACAACATGCGGAACAGCATGGAATCTCTGGGATATAGGGGTTTCAAGTCCATTAACAGTAAATCCAGGAGTACCGAATACGGTACAAATAAGATGGGCAGCCCAAAGAGCTGGTGCAACAAGTACTACAATAAATAATTTAATACTTTCAGGCACTTATTTTAATCGCACTTTAATGATTTTAGATACACCATAAATTTAAAAATTATGAAGCAATTTAAACTAATTATAATTTTACTATTGTTTTTCTTTTCTTTGAAAACGGGAATGGCGCAAGAAGTTTTGAAATCGGTAAAAACAGAAGAAAATAGTGTTTTGAAAAAAGCGGATACTGCTACTAAACCAAAGGAAGAATTAATTAATGATACTAAACCAACTTGGGAGCGTTCTCAAAATCCAAATTTTAAAGAGCCAGACCCAGGTGTAAAAAAAGAAGAAGAAAAAGGAATTAGTGAGAAAAGTAAAGCACCTAACTAATTTTATAAGCTGCTGAACTTATTCAATATTAAAAATTTTCTAAGTTAGAAGATATAATATTAAAAAACTAAAACACCATAATTAAATATTATGGTGTTTTTTTATTTTAAGATTTAAATTTGTATGGATTATTCGTTTAAATTTGTACTCTCTTTAAACCCAAAACAAATGAAAAAAATACTACTAAAATCAATTGCAATTTTTGGATTCATCGGTTCAATGACTCTCCCAACCAATTCATTCGCCCAGGACAATGTGGGTATTGGTACGACAACGCCCGATGCCAGTGCAATCCTTGACATGCTTTCAACTAACAAAGGAATATTAGTTCCCCGAATGAATACTGCAGGTATGAACGCAATTGTTGCGCCAGCCAACTCATTACTTATCTACAACACCGATTCACTGTGTTATTGCTTTTATAGAGTACCCACAACTTCATGGATTTCTCTATGCACAGGAGGTTCTGGAGGTGCAGGTTCAGTGGGTCCGACAGGAGCAACAGGTAGCGCAGGAATAGCCGGAGCGGCCGGAGCAACGGGTGCAACAGGAATAGGAACTACAGGCGCCACAGGTGCAACGGGACCAACAGGATTAACAGGTGCAACAGGTTTTGGTGCAGGGACACCTGGCGCTACTGGTGTAACTGGACCTACAGGTTCTGCAGGAATCGCAGGAGCAACCGGAGTTAC
The DNA here is from genome assembly GCA_945885475.1 of Chitinophaga pinensis. Taxonomy (GTDB): domain Bacteria; phylum Bacteroidota; class Bacteroidia; order 2-12-FULL-35-15; family 2-12-FULL-35-15; genus 2-12-FULL-35-15. Next base: position 40,636 of record CAMCYR010000004.1, on the reverse strand, counting down.
GGGTGCTACAGGATTAGCAGGTGCCACTGGAGCTACAGGAGTAGCAGGTGTAACTGGTGCAGTTGGAGCGACGGGTATTACAGGAGTAGCAGGTGCAACAGGTGTTACTGGAGCTGCGGGAGTAACTGGCGTTACAGGAGCAACAGGTATTACTGGAGTTACAGGAGCAGTAGGTGCAACGGGTGTGACAGGAGCAGTAGGAGCAGCAGGTGCAACAGGTGTTACGGGTGCAACTGGCATTACAGGTGCTACAGGAGCAAGTGGTCCGAACTGGACGATTACTTCCAACAATTACAATGCGAACGGAACACAATCTATCATTACGACTATTCCTTCTACAATAACTTCTTCAACAGGTGCCTGGTTAACCACTGGAAACGCTGGATTAACTGCCGGAACAAATTATATTGGAACGAATGATGCTGTTGATTTTGTTGTCAAAACAGGAGGAACTGCTGCAACGAATGAACGCATGCGTGTTTTGGGTGCAACAACAGGAAATGTTATTGTAAACAGTGCTGTTTCAATTAGTCCCACTACAGATTTATTCTCTGCCTATGGATTTGGATATCCTGGTGCTATAAATACAACAGCTTCATTAACCTATCCAATTAGTGGATATAGCGCAGGAACTGCTGCAGGTATCTATGGAGAAAATACCGCAACCGGACAAGGTGTTTTAGGAACTTCTGTTTCAACTGGAATTGGAGTTTGGGGAGACAATAGCGCTGGTGGAACAGGTGTTGTTGGAACAAATAACGCAACAGGCGTTGGTGTATTTGGGTTTGTTAGTGGTGCTGGTGCTACTGCTGCCTCAGATGCCGTTATTGGTCAAAATACTGGTCTTGGAAGTGCTGGTACTTTTCAAATTGCTAATGCTGCCAATGCTTCAAATGCTTTTTGGGCAATCACAAATGGAACAGGACGTGCTGCCGAAATCCAACAAAACAATGCAACCGCTGCTGCAATAGGGCTTGCTTCTTTTCATGCTGGACTTGGAAGAGCTGGAAATTTCCAAACGACAAATGCGGCAAATACGCAACCTGCATTATTTGGTTCTAATGTTAGTAATGCCCGCGTTGCTTCTTTTCAAAATACGCTTGCAACAATGAACACACAAGTATTATTTGCCACTACATCATCAACTGATGCTACAACTGCAACTCACGCTGCTGTATGGGGACAAACAAATGGTGTTAATGCTGCTGTTTTCTTAGCTGCATTAGCAAACAACAATACTGTTGGCTTGAATGCGCAGGCGACTTCTGCTACTGCTGTTAACTCAATTGGTATTGTAGGTGTTTCTGCAGGAACTGGTTTTCCAATAGGAGTTTTAGGACAAGCAGCTACTCCAGGGGATGCGGTGTTTGCAAATGGAGATATGACTGCTACAGGATTTAAAGCTTTTACAATTGATCACCCATTAGATCCTCAACACAAAATGTTGAAACACTTCTCCATTGAATCAAATGAAGTGTTGAACATGTACAGAGGAAATGTGGTATTGGATGGAAATGGCGAAGCGACAGTTGAATTACCAGATTATTTTGATGCGATCAATATCAACTTCAGTTATAACTTAACAGCAATTGGCTCTAAAGCTGACTTATTTATCAAGTCGGAAATCTCTAACAGACGTTTCGAAATTGCAGGTGGTAAACCAGGACAAAAAGTTTCATGGGTAGTGTATGCTGACCGTAACGATGAGTATGCTCGACAAAATCCTGATGCAAAGAAAACTGAACTTGAAAAACCTGATGGTTGGGACGGAAAATATTTCCAACCTAAATTGTTTGGTGCTTCTGAAGAACAAGGAATATTTTATTATCTGAAAAAAGAAGTTCAAAAGACGGATGAACCCGCAGAACAAAACAGAAAAGAAGAGAAACAAGCTCCAAAATTATCTGGTAAAAAAATAGCTAGTAACCGTTAATTAAAAGATGCAATATAAAAAAAGGCTTCGTAATTTTTACGAAGCCTTTTTTATGCCTAAATAGTAAATAACTATTTCCATAAAAAAAGGTTGATCAAACGATCAACCTTTTTTGTTTTTAATAAACTAAAATTTAAACATCAATCTTAGCATACTTTGCATTCTTTTCAATAAATTCTCTGCGTGGAGGAACTTCATCACCCATCAACATAGAAAATATGCGATCAGCTTCGGCAGCACTATCAATTGTAACTTGACGTAAGGTTCTAAATTCAGGATTCATAGTTGTTTGCCACAATTGCTCTGCATTCATCTCTCCTAAACCCTTGTAACGCTGAATATTTACTGTGCTTTCTTTTCCTTCTCCACCAGCTAATTCTTTAACGTGTGCCGCTCGTTCGTCTTCTGTCCAGCAATATCTTTGCTCTTTACCTTTCTTCACCAAATACAATGGAGGTGTAGCAATATAAATATAACCGTGCTCCACCAACTCTTTCATATGACGGAAAAAGAATGTTAGAATTAAAGTCGTGATATGACTACCATCCACATCGGCATCACACATGATGACTACCTTGTGATAACGTAATTTTAAAATATTTAATGCACGGTCGTCTTCAGGAGTTCCACGAAATACACCCAATGCAGTAAAAATATTCTTGATCTCTTCGTTATCATAAATTTTATATTCCATTGCTTTCTCCACATTCAGAATCTTACCTCTTAATGGAAGGATTGCTTGAAATGCACGGTTACGGCCTTGTTTAGCAGTACCACCCGCAGAGTCACCCTCAACCAAATACAACTCACAGATAGAAGGATCAGATTCAGAACAATCAGAAAGTTTACCCGGCAAACCTGTTCCGGTCAAAACGCTTTTACGCTGAACCATTTCACGCGCTTTACGAGCCGCATGACGCGCTGTAGCGGCAAGAATAACTTTATCTACGATCTGACGTGCTTGCTTCGGATGCTCTTCTAAATAATTGTTAAGCATTTCACTTACCGCAATATCAACAGCACCCATTACTTCGTTGTTACCCAACTTGGTTTTTGTTTGTCCTTCAAACTGAGGCTCCTGAACTTTCACAGAGATAACAGCAGTTAAACCTTCACGAAAGTCATCACCATTAATTTCGAGCTTCACTTTTGCAAGCAAACCAGATTTTTCAGCATATGATTTCAACGTACGGGTCAATCCTCTTCTGAAACCGGCCAAATGTGTTCCACCTTCATGGGTATTGATATTATTTACGTAGGTATGTAAATTTTCGGAATACGAAGTATTATACATCATGGCGACTTCCACCGGAATACCATTTTTTTCACCTTCCATGTAAATAACATCTTCGATCAACTTTTCGCGGGTTGCATCAAGGTAACTTACAAATTCTCTCAATCCACCTTCAGAGTAATAATCAACGGTTAACGACTCACCAGCCTCATCTTTTTCACGCAGATCTGTCAAAGAGATATGAATACCTTTGTTTAGATATGCCAATTCACGCAAACGGGCAGAAATAATATCAAAATGATAAACCGTATGGGTAAAGATAGAAGCATCCGGTTGAAACGTAACGATTGTACCTCTGTAATCGGTAGGTCCAACTTCTTTAACAGGATATAATGGTTTACCGATATTATATTCCTGAATGTATTCCTTACCATTACGGTGAACATTTACAGTCAAAAGTGTAGAAAGTGCATTCACACAAGAAACCCCTACTCCATGCAATCCACCAGATACCTTATAGGAATCCTTATCGAATTTCCCCCCCGCATGCAACACGGTCATAACCACCTCTAAAGCCGATTTTTTCTCTTTCGCGTGATAATCCGTGGGAATACCTCGTCCGTCATCCTTTACAGTAACTGAATTGTTTTCATTTATTGTAACATAGATATTTTTACAATGACCGGCCAAAGCCTCATCAATAGAGTTATCTACTACTTCATACACCAAATGGTGCAGACCTTTTAATCCGATATCACCAATATACATGGCGGGACGTTTTCTTACTGCCTCTAGCCCTTCTAATACCTGAATACTATCAGCAGAATAATCTGATGATTTCGCTAAATTTTCATTCACTGCTTCTTCCATATTTTTTCCTTTATAATTCGCTCTTTTTAAGGCTAACAAATATAGCTTTTTACCGCGTAAATAGTGGTGTTTCAAGACAATAAAAAAGCCCTCTTTATTAACATTTAGTTAACAAAAAAGGGCTTTAAAATTTGGATAATTAAACTAAAGTTTAGTAAAAAAACGAATTAAAAGGAATAGGACAATCCAGCCATGAATCCGAAGCGTTGGGTAGGATAATTATTGTATCGGTAATATCTATAATTTGCGATATTGGTGACGTTCAAAAAGAACCCCAATTTTTTTGTATACCTGTATTCCAATCCGATATTGGCATCAAATACTCCCTTTAATTCTTGTGCCTCAACACGCGTTCCGGTTGAAGAGCTTGCATCAGAAACGAACGTTTTTGCATACTGACTGTCGATATAATAAAGATCTACTTTCGCTACGATCTTATCTTTTAAATTATAATTTGCCGAAATACTAAACTCTAACTGTGGCTTATACCATGCTTTTTGTTCTGTCGCCATCTTGTAATTAAAATACTCTCCGCGCAAATTAATTCTCAGCTTTTCGCGCTGCTGGTAAGATATTTCAGCCCGTATATTTAATAATTCAGCATCATCATAAATGACATCAAAACGATTTTTCATAATATTTTTACTGTCGGTTACATACATCGGTAGATCCTTGATACTTGAATAAGCAAGGCGTGCATTGTAGGCCACTTTTGATGACAACGTGCCTTTTAAACCACCATACAATTCATATTTATGATTTGAATTACGCATTGCTAAATCGGATAGCACAAACGGATTTTCATCTGTGATCGCTTTAAAACTATTTTTCTGCAACTTTCCAGTAGCACCCGCATAAGGAATAATTATATCGTCTACAATATTATAACTCAAGTCGATGTTCGGATAAAAATAAAATTTCGACTTTATAAAAATATCCATTGCAGCAGTTAAACCAATGCTTGCACGATATTTTTCTCCTGTTGCGATAAAATTCGGATTGATTGAAATGATCGTATTGTTTACTGTATCGGTTGCTGTTTTATAATTGTAATAATCAATGGAAGCATTCACTTTTAATACTTCTTTCAGCACTTGCGTCTGAACATAACCACTCGCCTTAAAATTACTTTCCGAAGCAGTATAGGCATCCTGCAGATTATAGAAATTCAATTTTACATCGTGATTATAGCGATCTGCTTTTGAATAATGACTTTTCAATTCGGCACTAGCTGCAAAATAATTGAAACGCTGTATCGTAAAATTTTTATCCTCTATCACATTCAAAACATTATCAAAGCCGTAAAAGTGTAAAACATTTCGGGCATAATCAAAATCCCCTGAAAGTGTATGTTCTTTTAAAAACTTTTTTCCGTAAAGACTGAACTCATTATCGCTAAAACCTGCAAAGTCATATCCATCTAAGGTTGTTTGAGAGGATAAATGTTTTAACCGCAAACCATATGCATATTCTTTTGAGCGCAAATGATTGTACCACGCTTCGCCATAAGGTGTCGCATAATTACCCATGCCTATCTTCACTAAACCATTATATAACTTTGTTAGGGGCTCACCCACCATTTCTGCGGCTTCTATCGGATCGAGCTCGTATGTTGTGATCAGCTTTTTAGAATTGATACTAAAGCCATTTACATTCAACTTTTTTGTTGAATCAATCACCACCGGATTTTCGATAATCTTATTTGCATCTGCAACCACAGGCTTGTATGCACCGGTACTTGTGATCTGCATGGGATCAAGATCATCTGTTTGCGAATACACTTTCGAGCATATACTTATACTGAGTGCTGCAAAAAAGAATTTATATTTTAAAGATGTCTTATTCATGTTTTTCTTCTCCTTCCTTTAAGTCGGGTGAAACTGTTGCCGGATCTGTAAATAATTTATTTTGCTGCGGCGAATTACCTTCAAACTCAATTTTAATAGGTTCTTCAACTACTTTCATTTGCTTAGCTGCTTCTTCATCTGCATTAATTTTATCTAGTTTTTCCTGCGCAACTTTTATAAGTTCAGGAATATCTGATTCATCAATAATCCCTTTCAACATCCCTTTTGCCTGAAGATTATCGTTCAGTGCAACATAATCATCCGCCAAGAGAATCATCGCTTTTGTAACCCAATACGGATAATCGCCATCTCCGTTGATGAGTTCGAACACTGTTTTTTTGGATTGTTTAAAATCTTGTTTCTGATATAAAATACTGGCAACATTGTATTTCGACTCTGCTCCGATTTCTGCTTTTGATGAATTTGCTACCGCCTGAAATTCAGCCTGTGCATCTTCTAATCTTTGCAAACCGAGATATGTCTGTGCAATATCATAATGTGCCTCGCTACTCAATTGCTCCGTTACGTTTTCGATATTCAGCACTTTGTTGGCATAGATAATAATCTCATCCGAAGATTTTGTATCGTAATACGAGCGCATCAAACCTATTATTGCAGCGTTGTTGCTCTTTGAATTTTCCGCCTGCACCTCTAATAATTTATAAAACTCGATGGCTTTAATGTAATCTTTTTTCTTAAAGGCAATATCAGATGCTTTGTAAAGCGACTGCTCCGTAAACTCACTCTTTGGCTTACTGACTACAAAAGAGTAGCACGCAAATGCAGCAGCTGTATTGCCTAATTTATAATCACATTCTGCTTTATAATAATTCGCTTCTGTAATAAATATTCCATCAGGAAACTTCTGAATGTATTTTTCGAAGTCGCTTACAACACTTTTACAATTCTGTTCCATGTAATGATTCTTACCATTATTATAGGTTAGTGAATCCAATTCTCCCTGAGGAATGGTTGCACCGACAGAGGCAAGGTATTTATCCAAACCATCTGGGTCACCTTTGGAAGTATATATCGCTTTAACGGTTGTGATCGCTTCGTTTGCCTCAGCGGATTTACGATCATGCTTGATCAGCTTATCAAAATAAGACAAGGCTTTGTCATCTTCTTTTTTAGCGTAATAGATCAAGCCGATCTTGCTCAAACTAATATTCAAGTAAAAGCTATTCGGGTATTCTTCAACGAATTTTTTAAAATTGGTCAGTGCCAGATCATTTTGTCCATCAGTATAATAGGTTTGTGCCAATTCGAATTTCGCTTTTTGTATGTATGGCGATTTCGGATAAGCAGAAATGAAGGTATTCATATCTGAAATTTTAGCACTGTATTTTTTCAGAACACCACTGGCTAAAGCTTTTTGAAACAATGCATAATCGGCATCAATCAATTTCATTTTGAATGACTGTTCATAATATTCGATCGCATTTGCAAAGTCGCGTTGCATAAAGTAGCCATCCCCAATCCTATTGAAAGCATCATTAATTTTTTTCGCATTCGCCATTGGCTTGAAGGTCACGAATTTTCTGAACCACAAAATACTGTTCGGATAGTCCTTCAACTTATAATAGGCATAACCAATATTATAATTTGCTGCACTCAGCTCCGACTTACCGATCGCGCCAGGCTCGGATATATAGTCAAGATACGTATCTACTGCTTCCGGATATTTATTTAAACGATAATACGATTCCGCCTTCCAATAAATTGCGTTAGCTCTGATCGTTTTGTCAAAGAGATAGGTATTTGATTTATCGAATAATTTTATCGCTTCGGCATACGAAAGATTGTTGAACAGATCAACACCGCGATAGTATGCCACTTTCTGATGTGCTTGTTTCAACTCCGGAGTTAATATTTTTATACTTTCCAGTGCTTCCAAAGCTTCTTTATAACTTTTTGTTGTTATAAAAACATTGGCCAGATAAGTATAAGCTTCATCTACATGGCTGGCTGAAGGAAAGTTCTTTATGTATTTCTGGAATGCTCGGATGGCTTCGCTGTAAGGATTAAAGACTAAGTCATACGACAACTTCGCGTAATTATACAATGCGTCTTCCTGAATACTTTTATCAAATTCCAATTTCGAAGCCAGACCAAATGCATTCAAGGCATTTTGTTTACTTGATGTTTTAATGTAACAATCAGCAATATGATAGTAAGCGCTTTGCTCCAATGTATCATCAATATTTCCTACTTTCAAAAAATAATTGATCGCATCTTCATACTGATTCATTTTATAATGGGAGAAAGCCAACTGATAATTATCCTTGCGTGAAAGAGCACCCGTTGCCTTTTCATGCTTTTTAAAATAGGGAATCGCTTCCTTGTATTTTGATGATCGGTAATAAGACTCTCCAATTATTTTTGCAATTTCCGGAGCTCGTTTTGTGATTGCCGAATCCAACAATGAAGGCGCATAAGAAATTACCGTTTCATATTTACCTTGCAAAAAATAGATTTGAGCAATGTAATAGGGAACAATCGGTCCGAATGTTTCGTTGGCTTGCAATTTCACAAAATCGGCTAAGGCTGTTTCATAATTTTTCTCACCATATAAAATATGTGCATAATAATATTTTGCGGCAGCGGCGTAAGCATTGTCTACATCTTTGATCTCGTAGAAATCTTTTTTAGCCTCCGGTAATTTATTGGATTCAAAGAAACTATACCCTCTTTTAAAATAAAATTCGGCCAATTCTTCTGTCGTCAAATCATATACATCAACCTTTTCAAACCAGTTGATGGCGTCTTTATATTTTTTCTTACGGTAGTTGTATTTCCCTAAATAGAAATGAGCCGATTTTACTTTCGGACTTTCAGGATGATCGAGAATGAATTGCTTCAGATAAAGCTCACCGTCTTTATTAAATAATTCGATAGCGCAAATAGCATTGTAATATTCTGCATCGATCCTTACAAGTGATTGCGGATCTTTATGCGTTTCGATTATTCTTAGAAAACTCTTTTGAGCAGCACCAAATTTTTCTTTTTGGAAAAGCTCGACCCCTGTTTTAAATTCGGAATCTTCATGCGTAACATGAATTGTTTTCTGTGCAAAAACAGAAACCGAGATTAAAAAAAACAATCCAGCTGATACTACAATTCCTTTTAACTTGCTCATTGTATCGATTAAATAGATATGAATGTAAAATTAGTAAGGATAGCCGCATGAAGATTTGAGGCTGTTGGAAGTTATTAACGCACAAGTGTTGAAAGTATTGTAAGTTAAAAGTGATTGCTTAGCTCCTAATGAAGTAATTTTCGGAAATAAATTATCATACCCTTGTTATTACATGTCCGGGAAAAGGGAACTGGAATAACAGGATCAATTCGTAAACAATGGCGCTCGATACGATCATCAGCTTAAATAATGTATCCATTTTCCAAAAGTACAATTTGGTTCTTGCCAATGTGAACATCAGCATCGACAAGGGCGAATTTGTTTATCTTATCGGAAAAACCGGCAGCGGAAAAAGCAGTTTACTAAAAACATTGTATGCCGATTTGGATCTGACAGAAGGCAGCGGCAACGTTGCGGGGTTCGACCTCAAATCAATAAAACGGAAAGAAATTCCATTTCTGAGAAGAAAATTAGGAATTGTATTTCAGGACTTCCAGCTATTGACAGACCGAAGTGTAAATGATAATCTGCTGTTTGTACTTAAAGCAACAGGATGGAAAGATAAACAAGCCATGCAAAAACGCATTCAGGAAGTGCTAGATAAAGTAAACCTAACTACGAAAGGATTTAAAATGCCGCATGAACTTTCCGGTGGGGAGCAACAGCGTATTTCAATTGCCCGAGCTCTATTGAACGATCCGGAACTTATTTTGGCAGATGAACCGACCGGTAACCTTGACCCTGAAACATCAGAGGGCATCATGAATTTATTAGTAGAGATCAGTAAAAACGGCAGGGCTGTTTTAATTGCAACTCATGATATCATGATGTTTGATAAATTCCCTTCCAGAACCATCCGCTGCGAAAGTGGTAAAGTGATCGATTCGATGGCGAACCGCCCATAGATCATAGATGAAACTGCAAGCTGCTCAAACTCTCTACGAAGCGTATAAAGAAATATACGAGGAGCAATTTGTTGAAAACTGCATCAATCAAGATAAAATTTTTTAAAACTCCCTCGAAGTGGAACATTACCCCCCTTTCAATGATTCGAGTTATGAGCTTATAGTATATGCCATAAAGGAAGGCAAAATAATTACCTTCAAAATGCAAGACGCCATTCGTCTTTTTGGTAAAAGTTTAAAATAAAGTATCAAAGCAAAGCGATCAGCTTCTTTACATTTAAATCATTAGAGAAATTTTCTCTTAACAAAACTTCTCTTTTTTGCTGTTCCTCCATATCAAATTGCTGCTCAAACAAACGTGTGATTTCTTTTGTCATGAATTCGGCTGAATCCTGAATTGAACACAATTGCTCCAAACCGGTATTGACAACCATTGGGGCATTAACCACACAATGCCGTCCGGTAAAAAGTGCAACCAGCAATTTCAACTTTATTCCGGTTGCCTGAAAGGTGGGTAACACATTAATCTGCGCATTTCGTATCAGTCCGTCAATATCCTGCGTATTGATATTTGCTTTAATGCTGATATGAGAATAATTTGCTACAGCAGCGATCAATTCGAATGAAGGTTTTCTACCCGCAATGATCAATGGAATTTTAATTTTTGAAAATACCTGATTAACCAAATACAATGCGGCTTCGTTGTTTTCCCCTACTTCTAAATTCCCATGGTACAAACAAAAATCACCTTTTCCCTCTTTGATCTTCACATCTTTATTGGGATGAAAAGCCGTTATATGATGAACATTATTAAATTTCAGTGAAAGGTATCTCGCGTCAGCAGGAGAAATAGCAGCAATGTGATCTGCTTTTTTTAATATCTTTTCAAAACGCTCGAGCTTTCTCGCTTCCATTCCAAAATAGAGTTTCTTAAAAACCGACTTTTCTACTTTTTGCAAATTGGTATAATATTCATGCTCGATATTGTGCGTACGTGCAATTTTTATTCTACCAGATAAACGGGAGTCATTCAAATGAAAACAAGAATGCAGACCTTCAAACAAAATCGGATAGGTATCGCGCAGCAAATTCTCCATCAGTTTTTCTGAAGATCTTGAAACGACTACAAATGGCAAGGCATTTAGCAATAACTGCTTGCTCATTTTTCGTTTGTAGTAATACACCTTTTCACAAATGCTTTCTAGACTGAGTGCTTCGGCTCTTCCATATTCAAAGCAGTGTAAATGAATTTTTATTCCGGCTGCATGCAATGCATTCAACTTATAAAACACATCGATCACGCCACCATAGTTGGCAGGGAAAGGAACATCAAAAGAGATTATATGTAAATGTTTTTCTATCATTATACTTTCCAATGAGCATTCGAATCAATCCTCCTACCCCCTTTTCAAAGGAATAGTTCTAAAGAAATTTCGAATATACTTCAATCAACGCTTGTTCTTCGAGTTCCCAATTTAATTTTTCGGATGCAATTTTAGTGTTTTTTTTCCACAACTGGAGCTTATTTTCATCCAACAAAATAGAATTGATTTTTTCAGCAATGTGCTTCGGATTATGTGAGGAAATAGAATAGCCAATAGCGTATTCATCAACTATTTTTTTGATTTCTACCAAGTCGGAAGATAAAACGGGAACTCCAGCATGAATGTAATCAAACAGCTTATTAGGTAAACTGTATTTATAATTAATGTTTGTATCCTTATCCAAAGTCAATCCTAAATCCGCATTACGGGTATACTGAACCAACTTTTGAAACGGAACTTTACCAATAAATTTTACTTTACTATCCAAGTTCAAATCAACAACCATTTTCTTCAACACATCCATCACATCTCCGCTTCCTATTATTAGCAAAACAGCATTACCAACAAATTGCATTGCCTCTACAGCCTCTTCGCCCCCTCTATCAATGTTAATTCCTGCTCCTTGCAAGACAATTATTTTCAGTCCCTCAGGAATTCCCAACTGCTCCTTCGAAACATGTTCTATATTTTTTTGATTGGATAGAAGAGGGATATTCCGAACAACCTTCAGCTGAACGTTATATTCCTCACTGTATATTTTCGCGATAGAATCATTAACGGTGAAAACATATTTCAGCTTGGGAAAGATCCAACGCTCAAGTCGTTTCCAGCTATTTTTTTTAAACGTATTCGATTGCAACTCGGGTACTTCACAAAAAAGTTCGTGACTGTCGTATACTAAACCACTGCGTTTAATTTTCGAAAGTAGGAAATTCGGCAACAGTGTATCTAGGTCGTTCGCAACCAATACATCCGCTTTGTGAAACAAAAGATAAAGGAATAAGCGGAGTTGAAATTCAAGATAAAAAAAAGGACCTTTTTCAAACAAGAGAAACATTCGCTTTGTCTGATAGCTTCTTGTAGCTAATTCGATACTTTTCCGCTGTCTGCGTCCAACCAGCAGTACCTCAAAACCAAGCTTTTCCAAAGTGCTGCAGACTTTGTGAACACGCTGGTCGGTACTAAGATCATTTATAACAGAAACGATTGCTTTTTTCAAGTTACGAAGATAGATTTTTTAGAACAGATTACACAGATAAACACAGAACAATATCCCCTAAGCCTTACATCTATTATATTCTTTTCTAAAAAATTCAAAAAAATAATCCGTGAAAACCTGTGTAATCTGTAGTAAAATATTAAATTTGACTATGGAAATCCTCGAAAATCAATCCTTAAAAAAGCTAAATACATTTGGCATTGATGCTTCTGCAAAATATTTCACAGAATTCTCCAGCATCGAAAACATACACGAGATTTTATCTGACGCGCGTTATTTTACGCTCAATAAATTAATATTAGGTGGAGGAAGTAATCTTTTGTTCAGCAAAAATTTCGATGGCATTGTTTTAAAAAACAACCTGAAGGGAATTGAGCTGATCAATGAAGATGCTGACTATTATTATGTAAGATCAGCAGCAGGTGAAGCATGGCATTCTTTTGTTATGTATTGCATAGAAAACAATTTTGCCGGACTAGAAAATCTTTCTTTGATCCCGGGAAATGTTGGTGCCAGTCCGATGCAAAACATTGGCGCATACGGAGTGGAACTAAAAGATCATTTTTATGAACTTGAGGCCTATCATATTGCCGATAAAACAATTCATACATTCAATAATTCGGATTGTAAATTCGGCTACCGCGAAAGTGTTTTTAAGCGGGAATTAAAAAATCAATACATAATTATTTCAGTAACATTCAGACTTTTAAAAAAGCCGAAACTGAATACCAGTTATGGTGCAATAGAAAAAGAGCTGGAAGCTATGAATGTAAAAGAGATCAACATACAGGCAATCAGCAAAGCGGTATGCAACATCCGCAGCAGCAAACTTCCAAATCCGGCAGAAATAGGGAATGCAGGAAGTTTCTTTAAAAACCCGGAAGTAGAAAGAGGCAAATACGAATTTCTAAAGATCAGCTACCCTGAAATTGTTGGCTACGAATTAGAAAACGGAAATGTAAAACTAGCTGCAGGCTGGTTAATTGAGCAGTGCGGATGGAAAGGGAGAACTATTGGAGATGCAGGTGTTCACAAACTACAAGCCCTCGTTTTGGTAAACTATGGCAATGCAAAAGGAACTGAAATAGTTGAGCTATCGCAACAGATTTTAGATTCTGTGAAAGTAAAATTCGGTGTGGAGCTGGAACGCGAAGTGAACATCATTTAAATATTCATCAGAGAAAAACAGTACACTGAAAATTCCGACAGCATTAAAAAAATTACTCCTGCAAATATTTTTCTTTTATAACTTTCATGTGATGGATGGCATGTCCAGCGATCATATAGAGCAGTGCACGCACAGAAACATCCAATCCGTTTGCAACACCAACCTGACTTAGCGCTTCATCATCCCATGTTTTAAACAGGGCTAGATTTGCTTCACGTACAATTGCAAATTCGTGACCCAGACTGTATAATGTCTGATTCTTAAAATTTGCATTCGCCACGTATAGATTTTCATCATAACCGGGCAATGGTGTTTTATCTTTTCGTGCGAAACGCATGGCACGGTATCCCAATACTCTTTCGGTATCAATGATGTGTCCGATAATTTCTTTAATCGTCCACTTTCCTGCCGCATACGCATAATCTTCTTTGTCTTCAGGGATCTCCGAAATAAGCGCCTGAATGTCGATTACCTGATCACGAAGTTCTTTAATGATATTATCGGTTTTTACACCATCCACATAATGCTTATAGAAAGAAGGATATTCATTTTCAAGGGGACGCTTCATAATTTAAAGTTTATCTAATTCTGATTTTACAAATTCAGCTAATTCTTTTACATACGCAGAGGAGAAATTAAATTCAATACCGGCCGTTTTATAAATTTCAGGAATCGATTTTGTATATCCTAAACGTAATGCGGCTTCGTACTCTTTTAATGCTTTTGAAGGATCTTTTTTATAGTTGCGCCAAACAGCGATAGCGCCTAACTGGGCCATTCCGTATTCAATATAATAAAATGGAACTTCAAAAATATGAAGCTGACCTTGCCAGCCACGGCCTCTTACATCATCCAATCCGGAAAAATCAATTTCTTTACTTGTAAACTGATCGATCACTGTTGTCCATTGTACCATCCGTTCTTCAACAGTATGTGTAGGATTTTCATAGATCCAATGTTGGAATTTATCAACGGCAGCAATCCACAATAATGTTTTTAATGATTTATCCAGCTGTTCTTTTTTTGCACGTTTTAATTCATCTGCATTGGTAAAGAAAACACCCCAATGTTCCATTGAAATCAACTCCATCGACATAGAAGCCAACTCAGCAACTTCAGAAGGAAAGCTTTTAAAATCAGTGATGAGGAGATCGCGTGTTACAAAGGAATGAATGGCATGTCCGCCTTCATGCACCATTGTTACTAAATCGCGGTGCGTGCCAACCGAATTCATAAATATAAAAGGCACACCAATTTCGTATAAAGGATAATTGTAACCTCCGGGAGCTTTTCCGATTCTGGAATCCAGATCAAGGTAAGCCATCTCTTTCATGATCTCGAGATAATTTCCGAAATCGGGCTGAATAATATTAAAACATTCAATCGACTTATCGATCAATTCGGAAGCACTTGAAAACGGCTTCAATGCAGGCTTCCCCTCCACATCCACCTCTGTATCCCAAGGCTTCAGAGCATCAATTTCCATTGCTTTTTTTCGTTCACGGTCAGCATTTTCTGCTAAAGGCAGAATTGCTTTTGAGATAGAATCATGAAAATCGAAACAATCCTGAACGGTATAATCGAATCTGCCAAGTTCGGCAAATTTATAATCACGGTAATTTTTAAATCCAGCGTTGACAGCAACCTGGTGGCGCAAGCGAATCAATTCGGAGTACAAGTCATTCAAGGTATCTGTATCTTCCGCTTTTCGTTTTTGAATTTTCAGATACACCTCTTCACGGATCTTTCTGTTCACATCCTTCATCAAGCTGGAAGCCATCTGCAGTGTAATGTCATTCCCTTCCCATAAAACGGTCATTGCTCCTGAAATGGCGCCATATTTTTGGGATTCGATTCCGATCTTTGTTTGCAAAGGAATATTTTCTTCACGATACAATTCCAAGGCTTTTTTCACACCTCTGATATAAATGCGATAGGTGTCAGCATCCAATTCATTCAGAAAAGGCGATTCAACTAACTTACTATTCAGTTCGTTGCTATAGGGAGAAATATGGGGATCAATTTCAGAAACAAAAACATTGTAATCATCTGTCAGAAGCTGATTGGTGGTATCGCAGGTCATTTTTATATAGCGCCACGCAAAATCTTCACTCAGTGCAGCTTCCAGCTCACTTCTATCGAGCAGCCATTGTTCAAGTTGTTTAACGGAAGCTATTTCTCTTTCTTTTAAATCGATAAAAAAAGGCGCTACCTTTTTCCATGAATCAATAATAAGATCCTGAGAAAGGAAATGACGGATAGGTTTTTTGGGGATGGCAACCGGCTTAGTCTTCATTAAAAATAAAATATAAAATAAAACAAATTACCTAAAAGGGCCGAGAAGGAAAATAAAATCAGAAAATAGTTGAAAGAAAAATCCGGTGCTTATGCAACTCCGGATTTTCTAACACCTTGTACTTTTACTTTAGAGCTAGCTGTTTTCACAGCTTTTGTACCTGTATCTTTTTTTACTTTTGTAGCTCCTTTTGCATCCGCAGCAGGCGCTTTTATTTTTGGTTTATCAGCAGCCTCAACTTCTGCTTTTTTCTCCAGTAAACCATCTTTTTGCAAAGAGTTGTACCAGTTCAATACTTTTTTAATATCGGAAACATAAACTCTTTCTTCATCATACTCAGCAAATACAGTTTTGAAATATTTTTTCAATTCTGCATCGGGTGATTTGTGATCGA
This sequence comes from Chitinophaga pinensis, assembly GCA_945885475.1. Lineage (GTDB taxonomy): Bacteria > Bacteroidota > Bacteroidia > 2-12-FULL-35-15 > 2-12-FULL-35-15 > 2-12-FULL-35-15. The sequence goes on along the minus strand of CAMCYR010000004.1, from coordinate 24,306 downwards.
TACATGCTCCACCTTTTTCATTGTCATAAATCTTCTGGAACACTTCTTTCAAAGGCACATCATCATTTGTTGAATAGACACTTACATCTTCTAAGGCGCTGATTTTATGGGTAGAGAAAGCCTGTACTCTTTTTTTATCGATTAATGATTCTACAATTAATCCGTTTTTTGTTTGAGCAATCACTTTATACAGTCCGCTCATTCCTGCAATTGAAATAATTCCGCTTAAATCCATAGTTCTTTTAAATAGTGAGGTACAAAGGTAAATAAAATATTGTTCCCTGAATTATTTGTTCACGATCAATTTTTGTACAACTTTTTTGTTCCCTACTGTTAATTGATAATAGTACAAACCGCTACTCAAAGAAGATGTTTCATATACAAAGCGGTGTGCTCCTGCTTGAAGCTGTTCTGAAGCGATTACGCTTATTTCTTCACCCAGCATATTAAATACTCTCAGATCAACTGCGGCTGATTGCGCAATTGTAAGATCCACAAATGTTTGTCCGCTTGTTGGATTAGGATAAACACGCATTGAATTTTCGTTATCAAGAGAAAGGGAAGCAATAGCGGTAGTAACACCTAAACCGTCATACATAACCTGTGCATTCACTGCACTTGTTTGCAGATCAGCAAGATCATCACCAGCTAAAAGTGCGAATGCTACTTTAATAGAATCACCTGCAGCAATTGTATACGGACCAGTACTTACAATATCACAAACATCGGCACCAGTTCCGGCAACACCTGCATTTGCTCTATTTGTAGTCATTGTCAGGTATTTTTCAGCACCACTGTAGCCATCGCTCAGATCAGCACCACCGGCTCCACCGGCAAGATTATCTGCTGCATAATGAACAACAGGCGCGGTACTTGTAAGTAACTTGATACCAGCATACTTACCTGCTGCACCAGTATAATAAACATATCCCATTTTATTTGCAGCATCAAATGCTGCACGGTTTGAACCGAATGTTGCTGCATCAATATCCCAGTCAGCAAAAATTCCTGCATACATATTCGATAAGCTGGATGCACTTGTATTGTTGATCGTGTATTGAACAATCACATATTTTCTGTTTCCTAAGGTACTCCATGCAAATGCTTTGTGGTGAACAGTAACCGGCAAGGGTGATGTCGCCAAATTATCTTTAAATGTTCCGTCCACATCAAATTCAGAAAAAACAGAAGGAATAACTGGATGAGCAGACACTACCGATTGGAAATCAGCTGCCGGTGTTGAAAAAGCACGCACACAATCCGAAACTTTACCTGTATCTCTACCGATCATCAAACCTGCCTCATACAATAAAGATCCTGCTCCCAAATAATTAAAGCCCAATCCACCGGTTTGTCCGTTCTGGCTATATCCTATTCGGCCATTACTTCCGATAGATGTTGCTACATCATTAATAGCGATGTTTACATAATCTACATTCACTGTAACGTAAAAGAATTCAGTTGCAGTATATGATGTTGCAGGATCAGAATAGGTTATTTTAAAAAGGATATTTGAATTCAAGGGCGCTGTTGCCAAGATCTTTACTTTATAAGGATCTGCATTATTATTCGCAACACCTAATGTAGCGACAGCACCCAGGGTTGTAGCACCATCCACAATCGTCACAAAGAGAGAAGTTGACGAAAGTGTTGCTGTTAAACTGCTTGTAGGTGCTAAATAATTAGTGAAATTTCCCGAGATCTTCAAGGTATCATTTGCTACAAATGTATTGTCATTACCATCTACAATATTTCTAGAAGTCATTACGACAGATGGTGTATTTGTATTTGTTAGCGCCTTAAATAAATTGATGCGACCGTTTCCTAATTTATTTGCGTAGATCGGACTATGTAAAGCATAAATATTGTCGCAGGTAACTTTCAAACGCTCACCAACCTGCAAAGCAGTGTACGTTGGAAAAAACGATTTAATAATAGCAGCCGCACCCGCAGCAAATGGGGAGGCCATTGATGTTCCTGTTAATGAAGAATACGCATTTGTAGGGTAGGTAGAATTGATTCCTGTACCAGGAGCACAAACGTCAGCCGTATAATTATAGCTGGAACCTGTATTTCTTCTGTCATCTGTTTTGGTATTCACGACACTGATAACGTATGTATATCCTGCAGGATAGGAAATTTCATCAACACCACCATTACCGGCCGCAGCAATAACCAAAGCATCCTTGTTAATAGTAGCATATGTCACCGCATCTTGTCCGAAAGTTCCGCCACCGGCTCCTCCCCAAGAGCAGTTGATGATATCGCAACCATGATCCGCTGCGTAAACAATTCCTTGGTAACTCATTGTGAGTGTACCTGCAGTATTTGCAATTTTCACAGGAAGGTATTTACATTTAAATCCAACACCTGCAACACCTGTAGAATTATCTACTTTTGCACAAGCAATTCCAGAAACGTGAACACCGTGTGCATTACCTGTCCATGTCGGATTATTATCGTTATCACCCAGATCCCAACCGCGGAAATTATCAACATAGCCATCGGCATCACCATCACCACCACCGGGAAGATCGCCTGCATTTATTTTTATCTGCGTTGCAAGATCACTGTGCGTCAATTCGGTACCGGTATCAGTAATTCCAACAACCACATTGGTATCTCCCCGAGCTGTAGTTGTATTTACACCCCAAGCAGCCTCTACTTGCACCTTTGTCATTCCCCATTGCGAAGAGAACAAGGGATCGTTTGGCGTATAGCTTATTTTCGGAATATAATATGGTTCTACATATTCAAAGATTCCCGCAACAGCAATTTTATTGATTGCTTTTTCAAGTGTTACAAATGATGTATATGAAAACTGATAGATCAATGTTAAATCAACAAGTTTTTCACCTCGGTCGTTATAGGGTCTTTCAGGAGCTTTAGTATGGGGGAACACTTTTACTAAATTCATTCCGCCTAGATCAGAAAAAAGTTTTTTGAATACTGAATTTTCAATTTTCACAGCGGAACAAATAGAACTATATTCAGGCTTGACCTTAATAATGATTGTTTTTTCAAGAAAATCACCGGGCTTGACATTCTCAGCCATTTTAAAATGAGGAATAGTGGATGACACAACGGTTTTCAGTTGAGCAAGCATCGTTGAAGTGCTTATCACACCAGCAAGAATTGCAATAGAGATTTTTTTAATTTGTAGCATTATAAAAGGAATTAAAATTATTAAATTACTGCAATGTAAGAAAGTTTTAAAAAAAAACAAACTGTTCTTAAAAAGCGGGGATTTCAGGTAAAAAACGATAACTATTATCGGAATAATCCATTTTACAGCAAAAATGATCCAATCCATTGGTTACAACCAGATAATTTACTTTAAATACCATGTTATATCGGGCCACCTGATCGAATGTATCCTGAGAAATTTTGATTTCTGGGGCTTTGCATTCTACCAATAAGAAGGGCTGCCCTTGTTTGTCATACACCAACACATCCGCACGCTTCTGCATTTGATTATATTTTAAACCAGCTTCAACTGCGATAAGAGAAAGAGGATATTTTTTTTCGGTCAGCAAATACTGCAGGAAATTCTGTCGCACCCACTCTTCGGGCGTCAAAAGCACATATTTCTTCCGAAAAGCATCAAAGATATGGATCTTATCGGCTACCTCTTTGAACCTAAACGGATACTTTGGCAAATTGAGTTCCTGCATTTACTCACGAAGTAAGAAAAAATTTATGACGCGCTCCATGTATTTTTTTATCAAAAATTCTTAACAAGCACTTATTCCCCCTGCTAAATTATGTATTTTCGCTTTGCTTTAATGACAGCTTCCTTAATTACACTTGATGACAAAAAAATTGTTGCGTGTGAAAATTTGAATGGTCTTATCCATAAACTATGAAAAACAAAGAAGAAATTGTACAAAATTGGTTACCGCGTTATACAGGAACTCCTTTGAACGAATTTGGAAAATACATTCTCCTCACAAATTTCAATAAGTATGTAAAGAAATTTGCTGAATGGAATAAGGTTGAAATAAAAGGGGAAGATATGCCCATGCCGAATGCGACCGCGAACGGGATCACAATTATCAACTTTGGAATGGGGAGCGCAAACGCTGCAACAATAATGGATTTGCTGAGTGCGATTGAACCAAAAGCAATTTTATTTTTAGGGAAATGTGGCGGACTAAAAAAGAAAAATGAATTGGGCGATCTCATTTTACCCATCGCTGCCATTAGAGGTGAAGGAACATCAAATGATTATTTTCCTCCTGAAGTACCTGCTTTGCCGGCATTCAGTCTGCAAAAAGCCATTTCAACAACCATCCGTAATCATAATAAAGATTATTGGACAGGAACTGTATATACTACCAACCGCAGAGTATGGGAGCACGATGAAAAATTCAAAGAATACTTGCGCTCTATCAGAGCGATGGGAATTGACATGGAAACAGCCACCATTTTTTCAACTGGTTTTCATAACGAAATACCGACTGGAGCTCTACTTTTAGTTAGTGACCAACCAATGATTTCGGAAGGAGTAAAAACAGCTGAAAGTGATAAAGTAATCACTCAAAATTATGTTGACGAACATTTGAAAATTGGTATCGATTCTTTGAATGAGCTTATCAACAATGGTTTAACAGTAAAACATTTGCGCTTCGAATAAATGGAATACAACGAAATAATATCAGAATTAAAAAAGAAGACCTACCGCCCCATCTATTTTCTGATGGGTGAAGAGCCTTATTTTATAGATATGATTTCTGATTATATCGAAAACAATGTGTTGGATGATTCTGAAAAAGAATTCAACCAAACTATTCTTTATGGGCGAGATGTTTCCGCTGCCGATATTATTGGCGCAGCAAAACGCTTTCCGATGATGAGCGAACATCAGGTTCTTATTATCAAAGAAGCGCAAGATATAAAAGACTTAATAAAAAAAGAAAAAGAAGATAAAAAAGAAAAGGATAAGGTAAAAACTCCTTTTGAAGCCTACCTCGAAAATCCTCTTCCTTCAACTATTCTGGTTTTTTGCTACAAATACAAAAGCATCGATAAACGCACCGCACTTGCTAAATTGATAACGAAGCATGCGGCAATGTTCGAATCAAAAAAATTATACGACAACCAGGTTGCTGATTGGATCAATAATTACCTGAAGTCGAAAGATTATACTATTAACCAACGTGCTGCAGGTTTGTTAGGTGAATACCTCGGAACAAGTTTAAGTAAAGTTACAAATGAGCTAGACAAACTCATCATTAACCTACCAGCAAAATCTGAGATCACTACCGAACACATTCAAACAAATATAGGAATCAGTAAAGATTACAATGTGTTCGAACTGCATTCAGCGATTGGTAAAAAGGAAGTATTAAAAGCAAATCGCATCATCAATTATTTTAATGCCAACTCGAAGGACAATCCGATGGTTATGACCGTGGCTTCGCTCTATGGTTACTTCTGCAAAATTCTTATCTATCAATTTCTGACAGATAAAAAAACGGCTGCATCTGCCATGGGTGTCCATCCTTTTTTTGTGAAGGATTATGAACTTGGTGCTAAAAATTATTCTGTAGGGAGATTAAAATTGATCTTTGGCTTTCTGCGCGAATATGATATGAAAGCAAAAGGTGTCGACAGAGGTTCTGCTTCTGAAGGCGAGCTGCTGAAAGAATTAGTTTTTAAAATCATGCACTAAAAACAGTCTGCCTACTATGAACTATTGGCTAGTAAAATCAGAGCCCTTCAAATACAGTTGGGAACAATTTGTTAAAGATAAAAAAGCGGTGTGGGATGGCGTGCGCAATTATGCTGCCCGAAATAATATGCGTGCAATGAAAAAAGGCGACCTCGTATTTTTTTATCATAGCAACGAAGGACTGAATATTGTCGGCATCGCAAAAGTTGTGAAAGAAGCATATCCAGATCCTACCACAGAAGATCCAGCATGGAGCGTTGTGGAAATAGCACCATTCAAAAAACTGAAACGTGCACTTACCCTAGCAGAAATCAAGGCTGACAAAAAGCTGGAAGGAATCGAGCTGGTTCGTTTAAGCCGCCTGTCGGTTGCAGCTATCAAAGCCCATGAATTTGACAGAATAATTGAATTGTCGGAGACAAAATAATCAGGAAGATCCGTTAAAGCTCGCCGGCAATAATAAAAGTAGGCTGGACTTCTTTCCGGAATCCGATGCAATTAAATCCTTATTTTCCTTATCTTCGTTCCTCTTTTTAAAAGCACCAATTTACAATGAGCGAATTAAATAAACTTACTGCTATTTCTCCCATTGACGGGCGCTATAGAAATACAACCGAAAAACTTGCAGATTACTTTTCGGAAGCGGCACTTATAAAATATCGTGTATTAGTAGAAATAGAATATTTTATTGCGCTCTGCGAACTACCATTGCCTCAACTGAAAAGTTTTGATAAAACATTGTACCCCGCACTCCGCAGCATATACACACATCTGACGGAAGCGGATGCTCAAAAAATAAAAGACATCGAAAAGATCACCAACCACGATGTGAAAGCTGTTGAATATTTCATCAAGGAAAAATTTGATGAATTAAAAATCAACGAACAAAAGGAGTTTATCCATTTCGGATTAACATCTCAGGACATTAACAACACCGCCATCCCCTATTCGATTAAAGATGCAATGAACGAATGTTTATTGCCCGTTTTAGAAGATGTCGTAAATAAACTTTCCGCGTATGCGGAAGAATGGAAGAACGTTTCGATGCTTGCACGCACGCACGGTCAACCGGCTTCACCAACACGCTTAGGGAAAGAGATCATGGTGTTTGTTGTTCGTTTACAAAACCAGATCGCGATGTTAAAAGCGGTTCCTTACGGAGCAAAATTTGGCGGTGCGACAGGAAATTTAAATGCACACCATGTTGCATATCCGCAAATCGACTGGCTTTCATTCGCAAATAGTTTTGTAAATAATAACTTAGGATTATCCCGTTCTTACCCAACAACACAAATTGAACACTACGATAATTTTGCTGCCTATTGCGATGCTCTTAAACGTATCAACACCATTCTTATTGATTTGGACCGAGATATCTGGACGTACATCTCCATGGATTATTTTAAACAAAAAATAAAAGCTGGAGAAATCGGTTCTTCTGCAATGCCTCACAAAGTGAATCCGATCGATTTTGAAAATTCGGAAGGTAATTTAGGAATTGCAAATGCAATTTTCGAACACCTTTCTGCAAAACTTCCGATCTCCCGCCTACAACGTGACCTCACGGATTCAACTGTATTGCGCAATGTTGGTGTTCCTCTTGCGCATAGTTTAATTGCTTACAAATCTTTGATTAAAGGGCTAGATAAATTGATATTAAACAAAGAAGCGTTTGAAAGAGATCTGGAGAACAACTGGGCGGTTGTTGCCGAAGCTATACAAACGGTGCTTCGCAGAGAGGGATACCCAAAACCATACGAGGCACTGAAGGAATTAACACGCACCAATACACATATCACGAAAGAAAGTATCGCTGCGTTTATTGATACCTTGAATGTTAGTGATGCAATAAAAACTGAATTGAAGAAAATTTCACCGAGTAATTTTACAGGTATTTAATTCCCTTTAAAAAAAAGGGGGATAGGGGGATTAATATGAAAATCAGCGGATTCACCATCGTTCGTAATGCAATAAAATACGATTACCCGATTGTGGAAGCCATCATGTCCATCCTTCCTCTCTGCGATGAAATGATTGTAGCTGTGGGAAAATCGGAAGATGATACCTTGCAGTTGATTCGTTCCATCGATTCGCCGAAAATAAAAATCATAGAAACCATTTGGGATGAACGCTTGCGCGAAGGTGGAAAAGTATTGGCCGATGAAACGAATAAAGCGTTTGCCGCTGTCTCTCAAGACAGTGATTGGGCTTTTTACATTCAAGGGGATGAAGTGATCCACGAAAAATATCTGCCTTCCATAAAAGCTTCAATGGAAAAGTTCAAGAACGATGCATCTGTAGATGGATTACTTTTTAAGTATACACACTTTTTCGGCTCTTACGATTTTATTGGTGATTCGAGACGCTGGTACCGGAGAGAGATCCGCGTGATCAAAAACGACCATTCCATTTCTTCCTATTTAGATGCACAAGGTTTTAGAAAAAACGGTAAGAAATTAAATGTAAAACTCGTTGATGCTGCTGTTTATCACTATGGCTGGGTGAAGCCTCCGGAGGCGCAACAAGCAAAACAGCAAACATTCAATAAACTGTGGCACGATGACGCCTGGATAAAAAAAAATATTCCTGAAGTTGATAAATTCGATTATTCTCAAATTGATTCACTTGCAGCGTTCAAAGGGGAACACCCGAAAGTAATGCAAGAGCGTATCCATAAAATGAATTGGAAATTCTCTTTTGATCCAACTAAAAAAAAATCATCCATAAAAATAAAAGTACTGATGTTCATCGAAAATAAATTTGGATGGAAGATTGGTGAGTATAAAAATTATAAAATAACGTAAAGAGATACACGTAAAAGCAAATTAAAAAAATACAGTTTTAAAGGAGCTGCCTTTAACTCTATTATACACATAGCTCATCGTTTAAAAAAAAGCAGGCACAATGAAATTACATTCAATTTTAATACTAAGCTTATTTACAAGCATACTGTTCTCTTGCTCTTCCGATTCCGGAAAATCAGTAAATGCGATAGATACAACAGCTACTGTGGTTGGAGCAGAAAGTTTCGCCAAAGGAGTGGTGATAGAAAAGGTACAGAACTTAACGGATGCATCACAATCGTATGCCGTCTATCTGCCAGCCGATTATTCTGTCGAAAAAACATATCCCGTGATTTATGCTTTTGACGCTAATGGTGCAGGGAAATTGCCCGTATTAATGTATAAAAGTTTGGCCGATCAATATGGATACATTCTAATCGGCTCTAACAATTCTAGGAACGGTATTTCATGGGATCAATCTCAAACTATTGCAAACGAATTATTCTCCGACTCACAACAACGTTTATCAATTAATACAAGCCGTATCTATGTGATAGGATTTTCGGGTGGGGCAAGAGTTGCGAATGCGTTGTGTATCACCAACGGTTCAATTGCCGGTGTTATCTGCTGCGGTGCGGCATCTCCCGCTGCAAACAACAAAGACCCTAGAAGTAATTATACCTTTTTAGGCATCTGCGGAAACAAGGATTTCAATTATATCGAAATGAGAAAGTACGACATGATTGAATTAGCGGGTCGCCCGGTAAAGCATGCATTTATTGAATTCGATGGAAAGCACGAATGGCCCAAAGAAGAGGTAATGAAGGATGCTTTTTTATGGTGCGAATTCGGAGCGATGCGCAAAGATCCTTCCTTAAAAAATGCAGCATTCATCAATGAAAATATAGTGGTGTATTCAACTAAGATCAAGGAGGCACAAAAAAGTAATAAAACGTTTGAAGCGTATAACCTCACAAGAAGAGCCATTAATTTTTTTGACGGATTAACGGACCTGAAAGAATATTACGAGATCTACAATCCATTAAAATCGAATCAGGAAGTTGACAAACAGCTGAAGAAGGAGGAAGCGATTTGGAAACAAGAAGAAGAACTGAAAGGATTTTATTCAGAAGCATTTCAATCCAAAAACATAGATTGGTGGAAACAAGACATCGCGTCCATGAATAAAAAAATCAAATCAGGAAACACCGATGACGTTTTAATGTATAAACGTACCCTTGATTATTTGAGTCTGGTTGCCTACATGCAAACAACCAGAGCACTGCAACAGCGGAATCTTCCTGCTGCTAACATGTTTTGTCAGATTTACTTAACTGTTGACCCAACAAATAGTGAATCGCAGTATTTAAACGCTAGCCTACTTGCTATGGAAGGGAAAGACAAGGAAACAATTCTAGCACTTGAAGATGCTGTTAAAAATGGGTTTAAAGACATCGAGCGACTTCAAAACGATGCTGCATTTATGAACATAAAAACAGGTGATGCATTTAAAATGATCTTAAAAAAAATAAATGAATCGGAGATGTCCGCTTCGGCTGTAAAATAAAGGCATTACAGCATACCTTCATCTGCAAAACTGTAAAAACCAGTTTCCGCAACGATCAAATGGTCTAGCAAAGGAATTTCCATTAATTTTCCGGCTTCCTTAATATTTTTTGTAATGCGGATATCTGCCTCACTGGGCTTTAAATTTCCAGAAGGATGATTGTGACAAATAATAATGGAGGAGGCATAATTTTCAATTGCTGCTTTAAAAATAATCTTTGTATCCACTACCGTTCCTGAAACACCACCGCGGGAGATCATTTCTTTTTTGATCACCAGATTCGCACGGTTTAAGATCAGCAGCCAAAATTCTTCAAAAGGTAGATCGATCAATATTGGTTTTAAAATATCAAACACATCTTTGCTGGAAGTGATTTTATTCCGCTTAATAATTTCTGTCTCATTTCTTCTTCTCCCCAACTCTAAAGCAGCCACAACACTCACCGCCTTCGCCTCCCCTATTCCTTTAAATCGGGTCAAATCATTAATATTTAGCTTACCGAGCGCATTCAAATTATTTCCGACACTTGATAAAATTCTTTTTGACAACTCCACAGCTGTCTCGTCTCTGCTGCCCGAACCTATTAAAATGGCGATCAATTCAGCTTCAGTAAGCACATGCCTTCCCTTCTCTATCATTTTCTCGCGCGGCCGGTCTTCTTCTGCCCAGGATTTTATTCCTAATTTATTTTCTTCCATAAATTTTCCAAGTAATAATGCTTACTGCTAAAGAATTTTTTAAACACATATTTTCTTTCCCTTTAACACAACCAGCTAATCTATGTGTCGGAGTTTATCCCGAGAGCAGTCGCGGGGTGTTTATACCTTTTTTTGTTATAATGTATTCAAATTTTTAAACACATAGATACATAGTTTTTTTATCCGTTTTCTTTCCCTTTAAAACAACCAGCTAATCTATGTGTCTATGTTTTTATACCTTTTTTTGTTAGTGTGTATTCGAATTTTTAAACATAAAAAAAAAGGCTCCGCATAATCGCGGAGCCTCAATTTATAGTATTATCGTGAAATAAGTGGGGTGCTACTATTTTTTTAGCGCATTCACTTTTTTAGTCAATTTGGATTTCAAGTTAGACGCTTTATTCTTGTGAATAACGCTTTTTTTAGCCAACTTGTCAACCATAGCAATAACTTTAGGAAGTTTTTCAGATGCTGATTTTTTACTTTCGTCAGCTCTTAATTCCTTAATAGCATTACGCATTGTTTTTGCTTGGTAGCGATTTCTTAATCTTTTAGCATCGTTCGAACGGATTCTTTTGATACTTGACTTATGATTTGCCATTTTTTCTTTTTTTTTCGTTGCCGGTATTCCTTTTGGGAAGCCCTGCAGCAATTACTACTAACTATTTTACTTATTTGTAGGCCGAAGGGGGCTTACATTATCTTTTTTTTTCAATTCTTTTCAGAATTCATTGAAACCCTAATTTCAATGTTTATAGATGGTTGGTCTTTTTTCATGTTTTGATAAAGACCGATTTTGAATGTTAAAGAACGACTAAAAAATCCAACGGTTTAAGGAAAATCTCCACCTGTTTTTCAACCTTAAAAGTTAGGTTCTATTCCCGGTGGAACTACTATTTTTCTTAAATGGGGATGCAAATATAGGTATTTTTAGTATTTATCCAAAAAAATCGATGAATTTTTTCAAAATATTAAGTACAATGGAGATTCGGGGTATTGTGATATGGTGCAAGTTAGATCAGATTACTTGATTTGCTTTTATCTGCATAACACTCAACTCCCGGGCAAATTCAGCTCAATAAAATCAATATTTTTAGGATATATAAGCATTATTAACTACATTTAACAGCAACCAATTAAAACTAAAATAAAATGAAATATATTAACTTTCTTTTGCTTTTAACATTTATAAATATAACTGCATTTTCACAAGTTAATTCGGATACACTCACAAATAACGACATTATTAAAATGTCGGAAAGTGGCTTACCATCTTCTATAATAATTTCAAAAATACAGGTGAGCATAAAAAAATTTGAAATAAGTTCGGATGCATTAATTAATCTTAACAAAAGTAAGGTGGCCGTTGATGTTATTGCAGAAATGATGAAAGATGATAAAAACAACACCGCAAAAAAAGGAAACTCAAAATTTTATTTTGGAATAGTTGGGGGCTATGGCTTTCCTTCTGCAAAAGAAAATGCATATAGTTACAACATAACAAGAACTTCAAGCACATATACTGCAAGATCTTATTCTTTTGGAAAAGGAATAAATACTGGAATTTACTTCGGAAATATGCTTTCCAAACATTTGAGCACAGAATTATGTGCGTCATATCTTATTGGTATGAAATCGCAATATGATTCTTATAACGACTATTATGGTAGTCATTTGGAAACAACTTTAAAAGGTAGTATGATTAGGTTAATCCCTGCTATTAAAATTTCAATAGGGGAAAAAAGATTACAACTTTATATGAAAACTGGATTAATAATTGGATTAAGGACAAGAGTAGTAGAGGAATATTTATCAACAAGCCCATACAATAATGGATACAATAACTATAACTATTCTTATAATTATGAATACAAAGGAGGAACAAGTTTTGGGTTTAACGGTTCTTTGGGTTTAAATTTAAAATTAGCCGAAAAAATAAGTTTGTTTGCGGAACTATCTACTTACTATCAAAATTGGGCTCCTAAAAACAGGACAACCACAAAATACATTAGCAACGGAGTTGATTTTCTACCATCAATGACTACCTACGATAAAGAAACAGAGTATTCTTCAAACGTAACCACTTCTTCAACTTATTATGGAAATCCAGTAGTAGACTCCTCAAAACCAAGACAGGAAATTAAAGTATATAAGCCTTTTAGTTCAACAGGATTCAACGTTGGGATACAAATAAATTTTGGAAAGTAGCAGAAAAAAGAATAAAACGAAAACTTAAAATCTAAGTCAAGCAGACAACTTTAGATCGATTTGTATTCAACAAATTAATTACCCTATGTAAACGCACTTAAATCAATATTTTCAAATCAACTAAACATCCGTTTGTTTCATTTGATTAAGAAAAGGATGATAGTTGAAAACACTAAATAAAATTTAAACGACAACAAAATGAAAAACATTTGCACAATTATTACTATTGCATTATTAAGCATAAACAGTTTTGGACAAGATGCTGAAAAAATGAAACAGCATTTGACAGTAACATTAACAGACAAGTTTGATAAAACTGCTACAATTTCTTTTGACCATATAGTTCCTGGGAAACATGGTTTTGATGAAATTTCATCATCTTTCAAAAACGCTTTTGCTTCTAATAACTTTACGATAAAAGAAAACTCTCAATATGTTTTGAGTATGGAATATAAATATGGATATGTAATTGCTATGTATCGTATGCAATACAGTAATTTAACCGCCCAAATTCTTGATTTGAATAACAATAAAACAATTGTTGCTACTATTATTTATGACGGACGTTTTGAACTTGACCCCGTTGCAAACGCAATTGCAGTTGAATTAAGCAAAGCTACAATTCTAAATATTTCAACACCAATAATTGTAGAAAAACAAAGTGGCACAACTATTAAATCAAAAGAAGAAAAATTAATAGAACTCAAAAATCTTTTCGAAAAACAATTAATCACTCAAGAAGATTACGATAAACAGAAAGCGGTAATATTAGCCGAAAATTAGCCGATAGGATATTTGCAATATACAATCAGTCAATTTAATTTAAATTTGTGCAGCAATAAATGATATTGAATGTAAATCCACACATCTTTAGCTTACTATATTAAAAGCAATGCCACGATATGTTTTATAGTTCAACTTTATTTCAAATGCTAACCTCTGACGCAATTATATCAGACGACAAAAAATACAGGTATTTACTAACTCGTATTTGGGACAATGATAAACGAATGGTGAACTTCATTGGGCTTAATCCCTCGACAGCAGACCAAATTGATAATGATCCGACAATGAGACGTTGTATTGCTTTTGCTAAATCATGGGGTTATGGCGGACTATATATGACAAACCTCTTTGCTTACAGGACTTCTAAAACTGAAGAACTAATGAAATCAAAAAAACCTATAGGAAAAGAAAACGACAAATACCTGTTGGAGATCGAAAAAAAAGTTGACGCAGTTGTTTTTGCATGGGGAGCAAATGGAACATTTTTAAACAGAGACAAACAGGTTTTAAATCTTATTTCAAAAGGATATTATATTGCGTTGACAAAAGACAAACACCCAAGACATCCTTTGTATTTAAAAGCAAACTTGACATTAAAAAGGCACTGCTTTTAATCGAGTAAACGACTCCACCAGAATTAACTGACGGAGTTTCTTTCAACTACCTCTAGCTTGGATTATCGTTTACAGTTGTTCATTAAATTGTAACCGATGTAACGTTAATATAGGTTTTCAAATCGTACTCGATGCTTGCTAATATTTAGCAATCCAAAAGGTTATATATAATGAAAAATAAAGACTCGTAAAAGAAAAACGTATAAGACAAAATAATAGCAATCATACATCTGAATTCTACTATCTCTAAATCGTTTAAAGGGGCACTTGGTAATCTGATAGTTTTAACCCTTTTTTCAATACATCCACATCTACTCTACCTATTCCTTTTATATAGCCCACTTTGTATTGCCAAAACACGTAATCAGACTTTGGTTCTCTATAAAAATCAGAAATCCAATATTTAAAATCATTAAAAAAAGGGTCCTTTAAGTATTTTACTACAAAATCATTTTCACAATATATCATCGGATAAAAACCAAACTTTGATTTAATTTCTGTACAAAAAGATTTAATTTCTTTTATTATCCATTCTGTTGATTGTAATTTAGTGTTTGTAAATTCAAGATCAAGGGATGGTATTAAATCTCCTTTATTTAAGGTAATGGTATTAATAAAATTAGCTGCTTGCGTTTCCCCAACAGTTCGATAGGTGAAAAAATGATACGCACCTGTAGGTATACCCAAAGATTTTAGTTTTTTATATCGTTCAGCGAAATACTGGTCTGTATCTGTTGTTCCCTCTGTTGCCTTTAAAAAGACAAAAGATGGTTTATTTTCTTTTACTAAAACATCCCAATCAATTTTACTTTGATGATGGGAAATATCAATTCCCCAAACAGCTCCCTCCGTTTTATTTTTATTTTTTATTTCATCTGAGTCGGTAAGTACTGAGATTACTTTGGATTTTATTCTATGAAATGCATTTAAATTTAATACAATGACTGTTGCTGTTATAAACGCAACGATACTAATAAAAATTACTTTTTTCATATTGATAGCTATTTAGTTGGATTAATTAACAGTAATGTGTAAACACCCGTTTTTTTCATATTTCACAAAGCATCTTTTTAGTTGTTTTAATTCTTTCAGTGATTCAATAAATAATTTAGTTTGTTTAAAATTATTATTAAATGCTCTATAGCTTACATCAAATGTTTTACCTTTTAAATGACCGCTGTTTTTAATTGCATTGTTATTTTTCGCCTTTAATTTTTTAAC
The DNA here is from genome assembly GCA_945885475.1 of Chitinophaga pinensis. Classification (GTDB taxonomy): domain Bacteria; phylum Bacteroidota; class Bacteroidia; order 2-12-FULL-35-15; family 2-12-FULL-35-15; genus 2-12-FULL-35-15. The sequence continues at coordinate 8,755 of CAMCYR010000004.1, read as the reverse complement.
TGATTTTAAAGATCGAGTTGCACTTGAAATTGTGAAAGACTCATATTTTATTCTATTTTTTTCACATTTACTTTTATATAAATTAGCTAAATCATCAATAAAAATCTTGCATTTTGGTAATACCACAGGTTTTGAAAAATTCATGTCATCAACAATGTAATAATTGTTTGTACTAATTTTTATTAAAATCTTCTTTTTGCATAATAACTCTAAACCGCTTTCATCTTTTTGTGGCTCGATCCCAGAACCATTGGCATATGCCTTTGCTTGTGTTGCAACATCATCAGTAAAAAGAGTTATACAGTTTGGACATGAGCCCGTACCTGATTCCTGATTTTTTGTAATACCCAAACAATGCTTTACAAATCTTTTAATCCTGCTTCTATTGAGAAATATCAAGACCAGTACTATCATGCAAATGAAAAACACGTATATAATACTTCGCTTTAATTTATTCATTTTTTTGACTCCTTTCGGAAATTCTCTGAGATATAGTATAAATATAACATAATTTAAACAGGATGAACTAAACTGAAGCTAATATTCGTTTTTCGGCTGCAATTCCCCCCATTTGTAAAAACTGACAAGCTTGTCAACATACCCTCTACCTTCCTAGTTCCTTGCACCTTTGTATCGTTAAACTTAAAAACTACACGATATGAAAACAACAAACCAACAACTGAACCAACACAATGAAGCCATTGAAGGCCGTAAAGTTCTAGAATCCTCCAATTCCATTTTAGTCATTCATCCATACTTCGACAGAGGCATGTGGGTATTTGATGATGACAGAGTTGGATTAACAAAAGAACCTTTTGTTGCCGGTGCAGACAAATTCATTGATTACCATCTAAATAAGATCGAAAAACTAGAAGAGGGTAAAAAGGGATTCAATATGGTTTTTTCGGTAATTCCATTTAAAGATTTCGATTATGAATTGAAGTTTATTAAACATGATGGCATGGGCAGCGTATACGAAATTCCATCAGCAACCGATTTCAAAAACAAACAAGGAGTAAATCAAATATGGTTGTGCCCGGCATTGAATCTATATTTCCAAAACTCTCCTGACAAAATTTACGCTGCATTTATTATATAATCTAATAAAAACAAAAACTATGAAAACATTATCATTTACAAAAGAAAAAGGAACCTGGTACTTCGATTTTAAATTATGGCCAGGACCGAAATCGGCATTATCAATGGTGCAAGGAGCAAATAAATTATTAAATAAATTATCTGATGATGGAAAACATGCAAAAGTGAAAGTCTCCCAAAAACCTTTGGCTAATGCAATTAAAGCAACCTTGATATTACCGAATAAACTATCAAATGGAGGAGATTATATAGTAGAAGGACCCAAAGGATATCCTAAAAAAATGTGGTTGTGTAACGTAACAAGAGTGGTTTATCTGGGACAAATGCCGAAAGAATTATACATACTAAAAGTAAACTAACAATCAGATACTGATTCCACGTTTAAAAATAATTAAAAAATTAAAAAAACAACAATGAATAAAATAAAAACATTTTACACACCCAAACAAGTGTGCACCAACATGACAAGCTCTTTTTCCAAAAGTCCGCTTAAACCGATGTTGTTAATGCAAAAGATCAAAGAAGAGTACAATACGTTTTTTGATATTATTGATGATTTTGAACCTATTAATAAAGCAGATTTTTATTTAGCACATACAAAAACATATGTCGATAATGTTTATAAAAAAGAAGGAAATTACACTAGCAACTCTTTACCCTGGAGTAAAGAATTGGTTAAGAGTTTGCCTTATACGACAGGCTCTTTATTAGCTGCAAAAAGATATGCTATTCAAAATCCTGGAGAATTGTGTTTTGCTCCTATATCGGGCATGCACCATGCTTCACCAGGCTCAGGTTCTGGGTTCTGTACTTTTTCAGGACAAGTTATTTCAGCGATAAAGATTTATGAAGAATTTGGTTTATCTGGTGCTTACTTTGATCTTGATGGGCATTACGGTAACAGTATTGATGATTCATATGCTTTTAATCCACTCCTGGAAAAAGCGATACCTCGAAAATGCAATGTTAATCCCAAGGGGTTAAATGAGAATTACATCAATGACTTTATGCTGCACTTAGATTGTATTGAAGAGATGATTCTTGGTAATAAAGTACATTATGTAGTATTTGCTCACGGAGCCGATAGTCATAAAGACGATGATTTAGGTGGCCAGCTTAATACAGAATGTTGGATAAAAGCTGCTGAAGTATTTGCTGAATGGGTAAATAAGGTATCAAAAAAATTAGGTAAACCTTTACCTGTTGTCCTTTGCTTATTTGGTGGATACCGGGCAGACGATTACAACATCGTATTAGAGCTCCATTTAAAATCTTTATTGACATGTAATAGAATTATAAATGCAAAAGAACAAACTATTTTAAATTCAAACTAACAATTAAAAAATCTAAAAAAAATGAAAAATCAGTATCACTACATCATCGACCAAAGCGGATCAATGTCAGATTGCCAAAGAGCAACAATAGAAGGAATTAACGTGCAAATTAATTCTCTTCGTAAATTAGCTGTAGAGGAAAAAGAGCAATCGTTTAAAGCATCCATTCACTTTTTTAATGACAATGTAAAAACCATCAGTAAGGAGCAGTTGCCAATGAATCTAAGAAACTTAACTCCCGAAGATTATAGCCCAAATGGAAATACCTCTCTTTACGATGCCATTGGATGTATTGGGTCAGCAGAAAGATTAATGTCTGCCGCAGATGTAAAACAAGGCAAAAAGAAGGTAGTTTTTGTTATTCTGACGGATGGGTATGAAAACTCTTCCAAATTGTTTACATTTGAAAGTGTCAGAAAATTAATTTCTGAAATGCAGGAAGAAGGCTATGTGTTTCTGTTTTTAGGTGCAATCATAGATGCCAAAGAAGTGGCAGAAAAAATGAACATCAAGAAAGAAAACGCTCACTCTTTTTCAAAAGACCAAATGAAAGGTACCTTTTCAAAAATGAGTAGCAGTTTGGAAGACCTTGCGAAGAAAAAATCAAATTGGAATAAATTTAATTAATCGATTAATATGAAAGTTTGGTTAGCACGAACATCAGATTATGATTCGAAAACACTTGAAAAGGTGGAAGAGTTATTAAATGCTTACGATGGTCCATTAAGTTTTAAGTGCCATGCTGCTATTATGGATGATTCCATAATAACTAAAGGATATATTATTCCCGATAAGGCAATGAATGCTATTACCAAATTTCGTAAAGAACAAAAGATTGATTCATCCGACTTTTTTTGTTTGTACACCAATACCCGTTTTTCTAATAATTTTTTTACGCATGGTGACGGTCATCGCAATTTTATAATTCATAGTGGGGATTGGGGGATTTATACCAATGCAGGAAATATATTCCCTGATTCCTACTTATTATACTCTAATATCCTTAAATCTTTCATTTATAAAGATTATGAAACGATGTATGAGCACTTACATCAAGATGATAGTTTAGGATGCTACATGGACCTTTGTGCAGATAAAAGAGAAATTCTATTAAAACTTCGTACCGGAGATATCTGCGATAAGTGTTTGGATGATATTCAGAAGGAACATTTGGATGGAAGATTATTAGGACAAATTTTAGATGCTTTTGAAGGATTAAGAAAACAATTACTTTTTCGGAACCGATTGGAAATTGAAACAAGATTAAGTAGAATCGAGATCATAAAAGGTAAGTTTATACTAATCGATTATGGTAACATTGAATTAAATTTTTCTCCAGTCCGAAAAGCGATTTATAAATTGTTCCTGGAATCAGAAAATGGTTACACCTTTGCTGAAATTTTAGGCCAAGAAAAACGATTATTAGAATTGTATAAAAGTTTTCAGCCCAATAAAACAGTAGAAGAATTAAGTTCAACCCTTAATCTTATTTGCGATCCCCATGCGATGCGTATTCATGAAGAGATTTCTAAAATTAATGCGGAGATCGTAAAGAAGCTTGGTGAACGTGTTTCTGTGAATTATATTATTTCTGGAGAAAGAGGAGAGAAACGAAAAGTGAACTACAAAGCAAATTAATTTATTATTTTTCTAATTTCCCAAGCTGATAATTTAAAACGAATCTGAAACTCAATGAAATATTTACTGGTAATAGTTCTAATTTTTATTGTTTGGCTTGCTAATAAAATCCTAAATTTTCAAAAGAAAGAATACTCCCCTGATAGAAGTTTAAGTAAAACTTACAACAAAGCTGGAAAATTGATAAAAGAGATGGATTACGATCCTGATGGAAGTTTAAGTAAAACCAGCACGTATAACAATGCAGGATACTTGACGAAAGAGATTCTATATAACACGGATGGAAGTATAAGTAAGACCATCAAATACAAGCTTAATAGGACTGGAAAGGTGATAGAGCGAAACGATTACAACCCGGATAAAAGTTTACTTAGCAATACCAAGTACACTTACAACAATGAAGGAATTGTGATAGAGGAGAATACTTACAATCCTGATGGAAGGATACTTTTCACCAACAAATACAACCAATATGGAAACTTTGAATCAATCTCAAAATACAACGGTGTTGGGAATTTGATAGAAGAAAACCATTACAGAATTTTCAAATCGGATGGAATGTTAAGTAAAACCATTAAATATAACGATGCTGGAAGTGTTATAGAAGAGATCTCATACAACCATAGAGGATTAGAGAAAATAATAAAGTACAATGATGCAGGAGTAGTGATAGAACGTGGTGATTGCATGTCTGGTAGGTTATGGAGGACAAAAAAAGATAACGATGCTGGACAGCGGATAGAGGAATGTTATTATGATGAAGATGGAAATATAGATGGAAACTATTTCTACTCCTACAACAAGGCTGGACAATTAGTAGAAGAGAGAGTAGTGAGAAAAGAGAGAATTTTCGACACGGAAGAAAATGACGATTCGGAAGAAAATGACGATTCGGAAGAAAGTATAGACATCACCACTAAGTACTCCTACAACAAAGCAGGAAATTTGGTAAAAAAGAATAGTTACTCAGATGGAAGTTTAATTAACACCACCAAGTACTCCTATAACAAAGCTGGAAATTTGGTAAAAGAGAATAGTTACAGCTCAGATGGAAGTTTAATTGACACCACCAAGTACTCCTATAACAAAGCTGGGAAGTTGGTAAAAAAGAATAGTTACAATTCAGATGGAAGTTTTTCCATCTCCAAGTGGAATGACTCTGGAAAGTTAATCGAAAAGAGCAATTCAGATGGAAGTATAACTGAAACCTGGAAATACACGTTCAACAATGCGGGACAGCGTATAGATGAGAGCCATAACAGCTCAGATGGAACTTTTTCCATCTCCAAGTGGAATGACTCTGGAAAGTTAATCGAGAAGAGCAATTCAGATGGAAGTATAACTGAAAGCTGGAAATATATTTTCAACAATGCTGGACAGTGTATAGATGAGAGCCATTACAAATCAGATGGAAGTTTAAGTAACTCCATCAAATACACCTTCAACAAAGCTGGGAAGTTGATAAAAAAGAACCATTATGCCGATGGAAGTTTAATTCAAAATTGCCAATACGTTTATAACGAAGCTGGAAATCTGACAGCAAGGAATGATTACAAAGCAGACGGAAGTTTAAGTCAAAACTGCAATTACAACGATGCAGGAATTTTGATTGAGGAGAATGATTACAATCCTGATGGAAGTTTAATTAAAAATTGTAAGTTCAACTATGGAGGAAAGATAATAGAGAGTAATGATTATAACTCAAATGGAAAACTAATGCAAACTAAAAAATATGCCTACGACATTGCAGGAAAATTGAGAGAGACGAAAGAGTTCAATCCGGATGGAAGTTTACGTTCTGCTAGTAAGTAAATGCTGGATTTATATTTAAAGGTAAAAGCTTTCAATCTCATTTAACATTTTAGTGATTTTTGAAGTACCGAGAAAATACTTTCTGCCAACTATTGATTCTATGGAAGAGGAAACTGAACTACAGCATGAAAACTATAAATTAATTCTAAAAAGATATAATTATAACGAATTTTAAAACCAATATCATGAAAAAAATACTGCTAAAAATAATTCTATTTCTACTACTTACAAATATATCCGTTGCACAAACTAGTTTTTCAGAAAAACTGTCGAATGCAACAATTGAATTGACTCATCAATCGGTGAAATATGACCCTACTTATTTTAAAATAAAATACCCGAACGGAGATGTACCAAGTAACAAGGGCGTTTGTACAGATGTGGTGATTCGTGCGTATCGAAAACTGGGAATCGATTTACAAAAAGAAGTGCACGAAGATATGGCTACAAATTTTAATTTATATCCTACAATATGGGGGTTAAAGGGGACAGATAAAAACATTGATCATAGACGAGTTCCTAATTTAATGGTTTTCTTTAAACGATTTGGAACAGTCAAAAGTTTGTCTGAGAAACCTGAAGACTATTTACCAGGTGATATTGTTTGCTGGAATTTAGGAGGAGCAATTACTCATATTGGACTTGTAGTAAACAAAAAATCAGCAGACGGGAAAAGATATATGATGGTTCACAATATTGGCTCAGGACAAGTTTTGGAAGATTGTTTGTTTCGTTATAAAATTATCGGGCATTACAGTTTTGAAAAAATATAGCTTTGAATGAAAGGAATAGACTCCATTAAATTATTTAAGTTCAAATAAAACCAAAAACATATTACATGAAAAAATATATTATTTTTCCTTTTCTACTTTCAATAGTTTTGCTTTCATGCAATCGAGATAACGATGAAACGAAATTAAAAGCTCAGCCGATAAAGAAGGTAATCGCTGCTCCAACACCTAAAAAATCAACAAAGAAAAAGGTGGCGATTTATAGATTAGGAAGCTTTGACATAGTGCTATTTCATTATGCACAAAGCCAACTGGATAGTTTTTACAATATCCAAACGATTGATTGTGGCATCAAAGAATTACCTATAAATGCTTTTGTAAAAGAACGAAATAGATATGTTGCTGACACATTATTAAAATATTTATTTATAAATAAGCCGAAAGACGCTCAATATGTTTTAGGACTTACTGAAAAAGATATTTGTACGGAGGAGGGAAATAATCCTTATTGGGGAATATTTGGTTTGGGCTGGCAACCGGGACCTGCTTGCGTAATTTCAACCAAACGAATTGGCAAAGGTGTTTCCAATGCAAAATTAAAAGATCGGTTTGCAAAAATCATCTTACACGAGATGGGCCATAATTTTGACTTAGATCATTGCACTAATCATGAATGTTTGATGGCAGATGCGGAAGGAAAAATAAGCAATGTAGATAAAGAGAAAAAGCAGTTGTGTGGGAAATGCAGAAAAATAATTAAAGGTTTCTTGTAAAAATTTTAAAGTTATATCTTTTTGACGTACATTTATAAAAAAATATTACAAACCGATCAGAAAACAAATAAAAGGAAAATGAGAAATATAATTTTAATACTTTTGGTTATAATTTTTGAAACCTTTAATATAAATGCTCAAAATGACAAGAGGATAAAAAAAGGCGGTAAAATAATTGAAATTGATTGCAAAACTAGGGCTGAAAAACCCATCGGAAAAAGTGTAACAGTCACTTTCGATAATTTCTTTAAAAATTATAAAATTATATATATTGATGCTCAAAGCAAAAAAAACACGATGAATTTTGAGGTAGATCCTTTGGAAAAAGGAGACAATGCTTATAAATGCAAAGGTGGTCGCTTTGCAATTTTGGAAGGGAATAGTTTTGTTTCAATAATGAATCTATCTCTTGAGTCACAAAATCGCAAAGACTATTTAATCACTGGTATCCATTAATCTACTGAACAATATCCAAATTCCCCTTTCAAAAAGTACACTTCCTCATTTTGATATACTTCATTACCATTAAATACTTGCTTATCATTGAGCTGAGCGAGTGCAACGTTTTTTATTTTTTGTTTCATTAGAGCGAGATAATCAAAACTAAGTGCTTTTAATTTCATTGCAAACATCTCATTAAGCAAGGGTTCTATAGTTACTGAAATGTAATTTAAATTTTTGTCATATGTTGTTCTGAACGCCCAATCGTTTAACCAATAAGCAACAAAAGTTTCATCAAATTCTTTCGAGTAATATTCAATAATGGTATTTGGAGAATATTTTACGAAATCAAATATTTCAGCATCGTTCACTTCAGTTAACTGAACATATGTTAAGCTTTTCAAATTAGTAATAGGCTTAATTGATTGGATTGGATTCTTATAAAGTATTAGTTCTTCAAGGTTTTTTAGCTGTGATAAGGGAGTCAAATCTTCTATATTATGATTGCGGAAATCTATGTGCTTAAGGTTTTTAAAATTTTCAAGCACTTTCAAATCACTAATTTTCCCATCACAAACACAGCCAATTTGAAGTTGTTCGATATTTATACATTTACTAATAAAATCAAGATTTCCATCAAATCCATGTTCATGGTTAAAAATAAACTTTACTTTTTCATAATCAGAATCTTTTATTTGTTCAGGTTGTATGAATGTAGGACCGCCAATACTATTTTGGATATCCTTGAGTCCATAAGGACTGAAAGGGTCTTCGTCTGTGTCTTTTTCATATACTGCGCGTATGTCTTCAAAGGAATAACCATCTAATACCCAGCCTAAATGAATGGCAATAATTTCAAGCTTCGTTGTCATTTTTGTTATGAATATTCATTTTGCTGAATCTGGCGAATTGTTTTTGTAATAAAATT
>CAMCYR010000003.1 GCA_945885475.1 Chitinophaga pinensis | reverse complement strand
TATTTGAACCGCAACAGGCGGATCAATTCTATCGAGATCATCTACAAAAATGAGAAAACCCTTTTTTATTTGTCCGTTTTTTTTATCGTTTTCAATACAATCGTTAATAGCTATTTGAAGCTCATCTCTCAAATGCTTTATTGTTTGATGCGCCTTTTCTCTTTCTAAAATTGTTTCTACAGCACTTGCTGCCGATTCTCCTCCGGCATGCTCAGCAACAACTGAAACAGCTCCTTTTATTAGTTTTCCGCCAAACCCAAGAAACGATTTACCAAATTTTTCTAAACTAGATTTATGGCGAATGTTTATAATATTTATAATTTGAGCACTTAAACTAGAAACAATCGAGGTTAATGTTTCTTCTTGACTTCTTAATAATGAATATTGCCATGTATTAATCCATATGCCATAAAAATCATGTTGGTGATTACGAAGCGCTTCTTCTCCGATATAATCGCCACATAATTTTTCTTGCAAAGAATTTAGTAGAGATGTTTTGCCGCTACCCCATTCACCCTGAATGGCTATTGTTATGGGAGTATCCGAATTGTTTATAAATTGGATTAATCCATTTTTATATTTATCAATCCCAAACTGATCAATATCTTTTGCCTTTTTTGGAACATCTACGATGCTACTTGCATTTTTCTTCAGACTCATACTTTGTATATTAAAATTTAGTGCTACTAATAAAATAATATTCTTAAAATATTTTTAAATTTAAATACTGAATACCCTTTTTGCATCAAGTTAATTTTGACAAAATCAACTCCTTCATTTCTTCTACTTCACTTTTTGTAAATCCTTTAGCAAGTATTTGTCCTTCACCAGTTGTTTCAATAATAATTGTTGAAAAACCAACAAATGGACTATCAATATTTACGGATGAAATTCTGGTAAATGGGATTGTGGTTTCATTACCACTAAATAGACTCGGAATTTTAAATGTAACAGAAGAATCATCAATAATGATTCTTGATGGAAAAATTCGATTGCCATTCGTTAAACGGGATGCTGTATATGTTTTCATATCTTATTTTTTAATCTAGTAAATATAAAATAATTCTTTACAAATCCATTAAATGTTTCCATATAACTACCATACCTAATGTATCTCTTTCGCAATATGCTAATAAGTTTAAACGCGTGGCAGCTTCATCACCTTCAAATGTATTTAAAATCATCGATAAAAAGGTATTGCTCGCTAATCCTCCATTGCTTATTTCTAAATCTTTATACGAAAATTCAGGTGCAATTGCAGGCAACACGAACTTAATAGATGCCGAATTACCCATTTCAGGCTTATAATACCAAGCCTTTCGAAAGGGAATCAATAAATCTACAAAACGACTTACTAAACCATCTAAAAACTCTTTGTCTTCAGGAAAAGCGATTGCCAATTTCTTCAAAACATCCATTTCAAAGCTAGCATTATACGCTACGATACGTCCTGTAGGTCCAAAATCAGCCTTTAATTGTTCTATTAATGCCTTGCGTGGATTAAGAGTTGAACCACTTTGAAAACTTGTGGAATCGGTAAGAAATTCCCGATGTATCATTTCTGAATGGTAATCCGGTTTTATATGCAATGAATATTGAAAAGGCACCTGCTGCATGGGTGTTGTTCCATCCAAAACAGGAATAAGAGGAAATACGGTTTCAAAATCAAAGAAATAAAGTGGATATGTCCAGCTAGAAATAAAGTCTTTTATAGCAGTTTTATCAACATACGAAGAGCCGTTTTTTATTCCTTCAACTTGTAATCTCTGACGGTGGCTCAGGTCTACTTCGTCAGGAATAGAAGATAATGCAAGAATACCTTTTTCATACAATTCCCAATCTTTACCTCTTGCGTAGGGTAGACTAAAAACCGAATTTTCTGGAATGTGTTTCCAACAATGATGCATGTAATTACAGATAAATGGGGAAGTACAATGTTTGCTAATTTTGACAAGTGGTTCTGTTTCTTTATTGTTGACTACATTTTTTAAACGAATAAGATTTTTAATCGTTTCATCTTGTTTCTCAATTACCCTATCCGTAATATCTTTTAAAGTCAAAAAATCCTTCGGATCAATACTGCCGTTTTTAACAAATTCATTATTGACATGCAACAAAAAGAATTTATCAGGTTTAAAGCCGGCATTCGTCATTACCCAGTATTGTAAAGATGCATCAGTGATGTGATACTCTTTCACATCTGTACTGCTTTTAACTTCAATAGCCCACCGCTCTCCGTTTTGATGATGCAGAATATCCAATGCTGCCATAACATCATCATAAAAAAATGCTGCTTCATAAATTGTTTCAACGCCAGCATTTATCCATTCCTTCGTGCTTTCGAATGAGGGACAAAAATCAAAATAACTTTCGGGAGTAGCGTCCTTTCCATTCGGATATAACTTCTGCGCAAGTTGACCAATGAAATTCCCTGAAGAAAATAATTCTTCCTGTTGTTCAGAAATAGGTGGCTTTAAATCTTTCCGATAAAGATCGTAATAGAGTTTTTTTTCGCATTGAACACCTGATACGTATCGAGATTTTGAAATTGTAGGCATTTTTTATTTAATTTGTGTTATTGATAATTTATTAAAACCATCAAAGCAGCTATATCAATTATAATTTTCCTAATAATGGATTTAAACTTCTTGCTAAAGCGACTTCAATCGGATCGACAAAATCTCGCATTTCTAATGGGAAATAGAATGCATGATAAGTTAGTTCAATATTATGTTCTTTGGCCCAAAAAAGTAATTGTAGGCCCCCTGTACTGCCTTTATCGTAATATCCTAAATGAACAATTAATCGACCGATATTCCTGCCTTTACTCTTACCAACATAGAGGATATTTGTATTAGTTGGATAAACAATTTTCTTTGCAGGAGAAACTCTTCTTTCATTATTAACCTTGTTTTTTTGCTCTTCCTCAAATAGCTCGTAAGATGAAATTATTTTATTCCTATCTTCTGGATTAAATTCAAAATAATATACGCATGGATTAACATTATCTGTTACTGCTTTGAAAATCTCTGCACTCATAGGAGCAACGTATCGTCCATCTTTCTCTCTAAATTCAGGTTCAGGAAGTAAACCACAATTAAGTGTAAAGGATATGTGGGTGATTTCATTTGAAATATTCGAAAAAATTGCCATCACAGAATTTACTTTTTTCTCGATAGCATTAATGGCAATTTGTTCAGAGTTCTGCATAATTAATTTTTATTTGAATATTGAAATACCTGTATTCATAGTGTGGTACTTCAATAAAAAAGGTTTCGGCAAGGGCGATACCTTTTTTACTGAAGCTATTATACATAGCAGGAGAATGATACTTTTTACTGGCTGGATTTTTTGAACATGAACTTCCTGTCAAACTCGCAATAGAATAAGAAATACGCCCCGTTTTTTTAAGTGGGTTCTGGTCTCCACTTTAAAAATAAAATAGTATTTATAAAATTAGATGATCATTCATCTCTTTTATTCCAAGCCTGCCTCACTCACAAAATTTTCAAATTCTTCTTTGTCTTCTTCTTCTCCTGAATCAAGCTCCCTCGCTTCTTTGATAATTTTCTTTGCAAATTCTTCACTTATGCCTGCTATAAGTTCACGTTCATCATCATCATCATATATAGCGATTGTCATTAAAGCATCTGCGTAACTTTTGACACTTTTATTCCATAAAAGTTCACAAGCTTTTTCAGCAAGATCTGAATAATCAACATATTCTTGCGGACTTAAACCGTGACAAAGTATGTCAGCTAGTGATTCATCATTCAGTTCAATTGCCTCAATCAATAAACCCCTTGTGTATTCCTTATTGTCACTAACATCATCTGTTGCGAATGGGATATATTTATTAAACTGAACTTGTGCCAGACTTAGCAAAGCATCGCCATCCATCGTTTGATTTTGATAAATGATTTGATTGAAGTCGAACCAATCATTACATATTTTTACGATTTCATCATTTTCATCAGACAGCTTTTTTTCAAAAAGTCTTTGTACAGCATTTACAAGATATCTTACTTTAAAATTAATTTTTGCACCACCTACAGATGAGTTTTCTGCTAATTCTTTTAATATTGCCTCACTTCTAACATGATGCACTGCATGAGAAGCTTGAGACATAGCAGTTAAAACAATTTCAGGATCACCATTTAATTTATCGGAAGCGTATTTTAGAGCGCTACCATCTTTTTTAACAGCAGCCAACATAATTTCTCCGTCATCCTTTAATTTATCGGAAGCGTATTCCAGAGCGCTAGCATGATTAGTAACAGCAGCTAAAACAATTTCTTTATCATTCTTCAATTTATCAGAAGCGTATTCCAGAGCGCTAGCATCATTAGTAACAGCAGCTAAAACAATTTCTTTATCATTCTTCAATTTATCAGAAGCGTATTCAATTGCATAAGGGTTGTTGTCAATTGCTTGTAAAACAATTTCTTTGTCATCCTTTAATTTATCAGAAGCGAATTCCAAAGAACTACCAGAATTAGTAACAACAGCCAACATAAATTCTTTCGAATCTAACCATTCTTTTGGTAAATTATCGAACTCCCATGTATCTTCTTCAAACCATTTTAATTGCTCGGGAGATAAGGATGTTTTTTCATTTATAGATTGATTGCTTTCCGACTGCGATTTCAAGGAACCTGTCCATTTTCCTTTCATTGGTCCAGGTTCTATACCTTGTTTCCACTTAGCATCAAATCCATTTTCTGTAAAAGTAAAATCAATTAAACCAGCAGCAGAATCTACATGAAAAGTTCCGGATAATATATTATTTTCCAAAGTTCCATTAATTTCCCCTTTTCCTTTGTTGCCTTGTATCTCATATGCAGCATTGACAGTTCCTTTATTTTCTTCAGTAAAAACAATCGTTCCTTGACCGCTGTTTATTGAATATTCTTCGTTTAATTTTATCATTGTTATTAGTTTAGTTTGTTATTTAATAGCTTGGAAATCTCTTTAAGCGAGGCCTTACTTGACCAATAAAAAGTGCCCCAAGCAAATATAGTCTAAAGATATTGATTTTGAAAAGCTTTTAAATGTTTATAAGTGACGTCTGAAATTTCCGATCTTCCGTCGGGTGATGGTGTGAAATGTCCAACCTTAAACAGTTTGAAAAAATATAAATTAATTTTAAACTAAATCTGTAAAATGATGTTAGTATAGTAGTTAGTCTATTATTTAAAACAACTTAAAATTAAAAAAATGAAAAAAATCTTTAAATCCGTACTAGTAGCAACAGCTTATTTTGAGCAACAATTAATTGATTATGATGTATGCAGCAATTGGGGAAATTGGGCTTACCTTGCTGGTGTTGGAAATGACCCGCGGGGCAATCGAGAATTTAATATCGAAAAACAAGCGAATGACTACGATAAAAATAAAGAATATCGACAGTTATGGTTGAGTTAAAAAACCAGATAAATCTGTTTCTTGAATTCAATGCCAAAGCAAAAGCAAGTAAAAAGAGATTGAAAAGTTTAATTACCGTAAAATACGATACATGCGCTTGTTTCTGTTCAACCTTAAACAAATACCTAGCAGAAGTGGCTTTTTGCCCTTAAATCGTTTAAAACGTTCTGTCTGACGTTTTTCAACTTCTAGTAATAGGTTTGAAAGGATCTTACAAATCAATCATTCAAAATCGTCCGTTTTAAAACGATCGAATAGGTCTTACCTTCCATGCAACAGTCTTATCATAACTGCTAATGCCACCTGTAGCAAAGTTTATTAAAAAGGCATTGGCTGAAGTGTCTTCGCTGGAACTCCAGAAAAGTAGAGTTGAAAATCCACCAATAGCGACTCTGTTTACATACATCTTATTTAATTCGTCAATGCTTGGCAAGTACCAATCGCTGCAGCTACCGGATATGTACGAAGAGCATCCGTAGGCAGCATAAGTGCCTACACCATAATTAGCAACAATTGAATCGGTGTTTTCTTGCCCTGTTCCAATCGCAGTTCCAACTGCTAAGGTCAGCCCTGTCGATGAAGACCATTTTTTTGAGGTACTTAAAACAGCTGGTGCAGTAATAAATCCGTGCTGAACGAATGGGTCGTAACCAATGTCGCCAGGTTGCAAAATATAAGCGATAACGCCGCAGAGGTAATTTTCTCCAACAAAAAGTGTAGCGACAGTATCGCGATAAAAAGTGATACTATCGATTGTATTCACCGGGTATTTATCGATTAATCCACCAGTTTTATGCACGTACATTGTATCTTGTGCAAAACCAATTGTGCAAATTAAGAATAGGACGAAAGTCAATGGAGCTATTTTTTTCATTTTTTTATTTTTTTAAAAACTTTATATTTTCAATTTTATTTCCACTGAATAAACGACACACATATACACCCTGTGCTAAATGTGAAACGGTTACCGATGTTTGGTTTAAACTGTTGATGCTTTCCTTTATTAGAACTCTGCCTTGCAAATCTAGAATTTCCAAATCAATAGAATTGGTCATTTTTGAATCAAAGTTTATTTGCAAAATATCCGAAGTTGGATTGGGGTACACAAATATGCTATTACTTTTTTCCGAAGCCCCAAGGCCTGTTGTAAAACTATTGAAATTTAAGAAATCAACATTGCTCATCGCATAGTTTATTGTAGCGCCAATAGTGCGATGCACTAAAATATCACCGGGTGAGAATGTTAATTTCCGGATATTGGTGAGTGAATAAGGCGTTACAACTGAACCTGGTTGGTTCACAAATAGTGTAGCTTGCGCGCATACCTCTGATAAACCCAAACCAAGGAATAGTAGAAAAATACTGCTTATTTTTTTGTTTTTCATGAGTTCCTGTTTTCTTAAACAAAATTACAAATAAATTAAGTCGATTTATGTGGTGTTTACACTATTTTTTCACATTGAAATTATTAGAAAAATTAGTTTGAGGAAGTAAATAAAAAAGCATAGCTCGAATAAAAGCTGTATTCATTTATTACTAAAACAAAATCGCCCCTTGTGCGGGCGATTTCGATTTAGTTAAAAACAACTAATGCAATAGGATATGGTTCAGATTCTTAATTAGCATTATGCTTTTTATTAAAATAAGTAAGGAGGTAATCTTTAATAAAAGACCCTTTAATTATAATTGAAAGTATAATTAATATAACACAAACTGAGTAAAGGTAATTTTCAATCCCAACAGTATTTACTAAGTTGTTGGGTACTTCAATTATTACTGCAAAAATCTCAATAAATAATCCGACTAATAATAATCCCATACCACAATATTCTGCACTATCATTCAGGTATTCTTGTAATTCGTTCATTTTTGTTTTTGTCATTCGTGTAATTGTTTCTCTTGATTCCATAAGTACCCCAAGCGAAATCAATACGGCTCCAATTCCATTTAACGTGATGTTTATGTGCTCGACACCATGAATTGCTATTTCTTTGTCGCCCGATAGTAATTTATTCATAAATGATGAAATTACTGATTTTGAAGTTACAATTTCTTTTGTATTGCTCTTCATTATTTCATATATAATAAACTTGATACAATACAATTCAAAAATCATTGTGATTAAATTAAGTATAATAAAAAACCATCTTCCGATAATTCCTTTCATTAAAAAAGTAAGTATTCTATTATTCATTTTTAAAATTTTAAATTATAATGTAAAGTCCTAGTAAAAATAATTGAATAAATCAATTTTAATATAGGGGTCGGCCCTCATTTTTATTTTTTATTTTGTACAATACTGCTAAAATTAAACTGTTATTTTCGTTTTAGTGTTGATATTATTTTATTTTACATTGAAAATACTCGCTTATATTTGATTTTATAATTGTCATTTCTTTAAACTAGTTAACGATGTGTAAGTCAATTATTTCTTTTTAATTCACACTATCGATTTTAATCATAAGCTGAATTTTTAATGCGAAAAATACTACTAATTATTTTATTTTGCTTAGTTACTTTTGTTGTTTTTTCTCAGCAGCTATCTTTTAAATCTTTTAGTTTGAAAGAAGGCTTGCCTACTGCTCAAATCTTTGATATTATGCAAGATAGTAAGGGCTATTTGTGGCTTGCAACGTTGAATGGTGCTGCTAAGTTTGATGGCTTCAAGTTTCAAGTATTTACTAAAAATGATGGCTTGTGCAGTAACCGAATCAGAAGAATTTTTGAAGACAGTCAGCACAATATATGGTTTGCTTCTTACGATCAGGGAGTAACAAAATATGATGGGAAAGTATTCGTAAACTTTAATGATACTCTTGGCAGCATTAAAAACCGCGGAACAGGAGTCATTGAAGACCGTTCTGGAAGAATTTGGATTACATCCTCAAATGGAATCTCTTTTATAGGTAAAAACGGAAAGATAGAGGATTTTCAATCAACTCTAAATAAAGATATTTTTAAAGTCATCAGTGGTTCCTGTGTTTCAAGAGATGGAAAGATTTGGTTTTCATCTATTAAAAATGGTCTTATCGTCATCGATCCGAAAACACAAACGCAAAAAAATATTACTACAGCTGATGGCTTAGGAAATAACACTGCTTACTGTGTTTATGAAGACAAGTCGGGCGTTATTTGGGCGGGGCATTATGGTGGATTTTCAAGTTTTGACGGCAAATCGTTCAAGCAGTATAAAATTTCGGGAGACGACAATCTTAATCGTGTTAATAATATTGTTGAAGATAGTGATGGTAATTTGTGGCTTGCGCTTGATGGAAATGGTTTTGCCATTTGGAGTAAAAAAAAGTGCACTGTTGTTAATTCAAAAAATGGCCTCTCTAATGATTTTATCATGAAGGTGATTATTGATAAAGAGGGTAATAAATGGTTAGCTTCCGATGGTAATGGTCTAATTAAGTTCAAAGATTTTTCATTGGCATGTTATACATCAAACGAAGGCTTTCCTGTAAATGATGTTCAGTCTATACAAAAAGATACGGAAGGTAAATTGTGGTTTTCGTTTTTGAAAGGAGGTATTGGTTATTTTCAAGAAGATAAATTTGTTAATTATTCATCAAAAGATGGTCTATTAAGCGACTTCGCCTATCATATTTCGATTGATTCAGAAAATAATAAATGGATTTCTACCAATAAAGGGCTTTGTTTTTACGATAATAAAGTTTTCAAAAGTTTTACTACTAAAAACGGCTTACTTGAAAATTTAACATATACTTCTTATTTCGATAAAGAATCAAAAAATATACTTATTGGTAATGAGTCAGGATTTTCATTATTTGATGGTAAAGTATTTAGAAACATTAGGATTCCAAATAACCTTTCCTCCGCGAGCAGTATTCGTACAATCATTAAAGATAATATGGGTATATTCTGGATTGGTACAGTAGAAGGGTTGATGACTTTTGATGGTGATTCAATTCAGGCTGTAAATGAATTGTTGCCACCTGATCACCTGACTTATTTGTCTTCTGCAAAGGATAAAATGGGAAACGTTTGGATTGCCGGAGCATCAGAGTTGATTTTTATATCCTATATAAATAAAAAGCGGGTCGTTAAAGTGTATAACCTTGCAGAAAGATTTGGAATTTATGGCATAGGTGCAATTCTTATCGATGATGAAACGATGTGGATCGGAACTGAAAATAAAATAGGAAAGCTCAATTTGAAAGCACTGCGGGATAAGGATGTTGTAAATTTTGAACTTGTGTTAAATGAAGAGTATTTACCAAGTGCAGCAATAAACTCAGGCGCAATTATAAAGGATGATTTTGGGGATATTTGGTTTGGTTCAACAAATGGTGCTTATAGATATAGCCCAAGCAAGGCGCTGCCCAATCGGATTCCTCCTAGAACATATATTACTGGCATTCGATTGTTTGCTGAAAAATTTGATTATTCTAAGTATTCTGATAGTAGTGATGCTTTAACAAATCTTCCTATCAATCTTGTTTTGCCCTCTAACCAAAATCATCTTACGTTCGATTTTATAGGTTTGTATTTTTCTTCACCTGATAAAGTAAAATATAAATATCGGCTAAAGGGATTTGAAGAAAAATGGAATCCAGCGATTTCGGAAAGGAAAGTTACCTATTCATTTTTAGAGCCTGCTGATTATACTTTTCAGCTCATTGCGTCAAATGATAAAGGTGTGTGGAATGCCACGCCGGTTGAGTTCTCGTTTTCTATTAAAATTCCGTTTTGGAAATCCTGGTGGATTCCGCAATTGTTTATTTTGTTTTATTTAATTGTTTTGTCATTGTTTTTTTATTACCGATTCAAAAAAATAAAATTTCAAAAAGCAAAACAACAGCATTTTACACAACAACTTATCAATTCTCAAGAAACCGAACGCAAACGAATTGCTAAAGAACTTCACGATAGTATTGGTCAAAATTTATTAATAGTGAAGAATAAATTATTACTGGATAATAAAAACAATGAAAACTCATCATTTAATATTGAGCAAACAGCCGTATTTATTGAAGAATCTATTGAAGAGATTCGTTCTATCTGCAGGGATTTACATCCGTATCAATTAGAACGATTTGGTTTGATAAAAGCAATCCAGTTATTGATAAAAAAGGTGAGTGATGTAACCTCAATTTATATTTCTGATGATATAGATATTGGAGTAATTAATTTTACTGCGGTGCAGGAAATTCAACTATACAGGATCGTGCAGGAGTCATTAAACAATATTATTAAGCATTCTTCAGCTACTGCCGCAAAAATTTCCATACATAAAAAAAAGGATAATATCCTGTCAATTGTTATTCAGGACAATGGAAAGGGTTTTAGGAAAGAAGTATTACTCTCTCTAAATAAAAATTTTGGGTTAGTAGGGATTGAAGAACGGACAAATCTTCTGAATGGTACTTTTTATATTGAATCTGATTCGACAAATGGCACAAAATATTTCATTGATATTCCTATTTAAAAAATATGAGTAATACATTAATTATTGCGGACGACCATCCTATTTTTAGAAAAGGCTTGCTTGATATTTTAAAATCAGATAAATCATTTAAAATTCTTGCCGAAGCATCAGATGGGAATGAAGCATTAGAATTGATTTTACTTCATCAGCCGGATGTAGCTATTTTAGATGTTGATATGCCTAATATGAGTGGTATTGAGGTGTGTAGGAATGCATTAAAGCTGAAGTTGAAAACCCGATTTGTCATTCTTACGATGTATAAGGAAGAAGACCTATTTAATGAAGCAATGAATATTGGCGTCAGCGGATATGTATTAAAAGATAATGCGGTTGACGACATTATCAATTGTATAAATGCAGTGGCACAAAATGATGTATACATTAGCCCAAACATTAAGCAATTTCTTATTTCAAGAAAGGAAAAGGATATTGGAAATGATTCAATTACGAAGAAATTATTAAAAATAACGATCTCAGAAATGCGAATTTTAAAGCTGATATCAGAAAATAAATCATCGAAAGAAATTGCTGCATTACTTTTTATAAGTAATAAAACGGTCGAAAATCACCGTTATAATATTTGTCGTAAAATGGAATTAGAAGGCAATTATGCTTTAATAAAATTTGCCATAGCATATAAACCCTATTTTTAGAAAAAAATTACTGCCCTTTTCTTTTTAATTGATAATTTAGTCGAATATGAGGGTCAACCCCTATGTTTTGTAAGCTGAATTAATGTATTTTTAGCTTTGATATAAATTAGTGTCTTTTAGCGACATAGAATCTTTAATATGAATAATTACTACCATTTTAATTTTTCCTTTGAATATAAATTGATTCGCAATCTATCAAAAATTAGTATTGCCCTATTTTTTGTTTTTATATCCTCTGGTACTCTTCGTTCTGCGAACTTGTTATTGATTGATCCTGCTATTGGTATTGTTTTCAAACCGATCGAATATGCCGATGATACTTTATCGTTTTCAGATTCGGTGGCCGGAAATAAAAAAGATACGACTTCATTTTTATCAAAGGCAAAGGAATATGTTAAAATTTCGGGGGGACTTGGTCTAGCGGGAGCGTTCTACAACTCTTTTGGAGCACCTGCTCAAAGAGATCCGTTCTATTGGCAGATTTCAGGAAATTTGGATATCACGATCGGTCAGATCTCTTTGCCTTTTTCGGCAACGTTTAATCAGCAGGAAAGGAGTTTCACGCAACCTTTTAATCAGTATGGTGTGAGTCCTAAGTATAAATGGATAACCGCTCATTTAGGGTATCGTTCTCTCAGTTTTTCTGAATATTCGCTGAGTGGGAATCAATTTTTGGGTGCAGGACTCGAATTGTCACCCGAAAAATCTATTGTGAAAGGAAAAATCGTTTATGGTCGTTTTGCCAAAGCTGTGGATGGCTATTATACCGATGGTCAGGTGAGTGGATCTCCAAGCTTTGAGAGATGGGGGATGGGAGCATTAGTTGAAGTTGGAAAACCGAGAAATAATGTTTCTGTGTATTTGTTCAAGGCAAAGGATGAAAAAAATTCAATTACTTCATTTGCTGATGATGTAACCATAAAACCTGCAGAAAATTTAATTGTTGGTTTTTCTACCGTTCAGGATATAAAGAAAAAAATCTCCTTCACCTCTGAAATCAATTTTAGCGCATATACGCGTGATATTAGAGTGCCTGAATCCGTTTTGGAGGGATATTCTTTTATTAATAATCTGGGTTCCCTCTTTTATGCCAATTCAACTTCAACTTTTAATAAAGCTATCAAGGGTGAATTGAGTTACACTGAAAAGAAATACAAAGTTGGGCTGAGTTACCGAAGAGTTGATCCAGATTACCAAAGCATGGGTTCTGTCTATTTAAATAATGATTTTGAGGATCTTCAGTTACAAACAACTTTCCGTCTTTTGAAAAATAAGTTAAGTGTTAATGTATCCGGAGGCTTTCAACGGAATAATCTCAACAATGATAAAACTTCTGAAATGTTGCGCCTTATCGCTTCCCTTTCCACAACGTATACTATAAATGAGCATTGGACAAGTACACTAACGTTTTCTAATTTCAATACTTCTAGTCAAATGGTTGTTGTAAATACCTTGGATACGATGCGATATGCTCAGGTTTCACAAAATATGTCCGGTCAAATTATGTACAACAAAGTATTTAAAAAGGTACGTTTTGGAACCGGCTTGAATGGTAATTATCAAAACGCAAAGATTTTTCAAAATGATGTATTAAATGTAAACTCGAGCTCTCGACTTTTTAATGCGAATTATTCTTTTCAATTAGGGCTTCTGAAATCTGGCCTAAATATTTCAGCAAATATTGGAGCTGCAATGACCGAAGCTGGTTTGAAAGAAATGTCGACACTTGGACCAACACTATCAATCAACAAACGTTTTAAATCCGGGAAACTAACAACATCCCTCTCTGTTTCTACCCTAAAATCATATATGGATAGTGTTCCTTTGGGGTATATTCTTAACCTTAAAAGCAATAATAATTATTCGATTAATCGTCATCATGCTCTTACGAATACGCTTTCATATATTGAAAAATCTTCACCAGGTAATAAGGTTAAACAATTCATCGCTACTTTAGGATATAACTATGTTTTTTAAAGACAAAATAAAGAATCTAATTCGCTGCATTTCTTTTGTAGCCTTGCTTTTTTCTTCAATAGTAGGAAAGGCTCAGATAATGCCTGTTGCAGCTACTGTCATAATGAACCCGCCCAATTCTCCTTTTTTGTCGGATTATTATGGTTTGGAGTCAAATGCTTTTCAGTCATTTCTTACCCTTAACGATTTAAATGAACCTTCCTGGAATGTTCGTCTTATCATAAGAATAGAAGGACAAGGTATTGTGCTTGAAACAAAAAGAACATACGTTCCACTTCAGCCCATTAATCTTCTTTCTGGAGTTCCTTTGATAATTTCTGGAGCCGATTTGGCACCCTATTTAAGTGTAAATAACTTAAATCTACAAGGTATTTCTGCTGCTACATTAAACCAAAATGGAAAGTTACCGGAAGGGGCATATCAGTTTTGTGTAGAAGTTTTAGATTATCAAACTGGTATTCCACTTAGTTTCAGAAGTTGTGGTTCAGCATTTATTTTTTACGAAAATCCACCCGTATTATTAGCACCTGCTTGCCAAGTAGCGATTCAGCCAACGGAGCCTCAAAACGTATTCTTTAACTGGCAAATGTCCGGTGGTGCTTCCCCTACAATTACGGCTACGAGTAAGTATAAATTATTTGTGTATGAACTTCAGGACGAGAATGAAAATCCGTATTATGCTGTTCAGAACAACAAAGCACTACTGATTTTTGAATCTGATTTTCAACAGTCCACTTCTCAAACAATTGACTTTGGAATATCTAATTCTGCTCCGCTAATTCCGGGTAAAAGATATATTTATCGAGTACGTGCCTTGGATGCCGATGAAAAAAATATTTATAAAAATGATGGTTATAGTGAATTCTGCTGGTTCTTTTATGGCTATCCTCAGGACGGAGTTATCGCTTTAAATACCCCTTCTGATGCTCGTATTTTTACAAAAACGGAAAACAAATTGTTTAACTGGGAAACGAGCACAAAAGCTGTCCCAGGGCAGGAGTTTGAGTACGTTTTGGTAATTAAAGAAAAAAATAGTGGTCAGACGAAAGAACAGGCGATGGACAATAACGCAGAGTGGTTCTTAGTGAACAAACCTGCAACCACGTCAATGAGTGGAGGCGATTTCCTTCTTACCAATGCCTTAGAATCCGGAAAAAATTATGTGTGGCAGGTAAAAGCAATGACGGGAACGCAGCAGGTTGCTCAAAGTCCGATTAGAGAATTTTACGCACCGTCTGAAATTGATCAGTTTTTGGCAGGAAATTTTCCTGTTAAAATTGTAACCTTGTCCTCTGGCTTTACAAAGTCGGGGACTTCCTATTCGAATGTATCTGGAAAAGGTAGAATCCAATTATCCGCCGATCCAAACGATTTTGTGGATGCCGATTTTTCTGGAATTACGGTGCAAGATATTTCTGGAACAATGTATATGACCGCTGGAAGTTTTCCTATTGACCTATCCGCTCGTGATCGCAAAGAATTACTTCCAGTACTCCCTGAAAATGGTCCCGCTTATTTCTATTATGCAAATGCGATCGTTGATAAAACCGGCTTAAAAATGAATGGACGCGTGGAATGGCCTTTCCCACTTGCTACTTCTGCCTCTGAATTGCAAGTTGTAAAAACTAAATCTGCTGTTTTTGTCCTTAATTCGGCTTATGCATTAAATGGTGAAACAACTATGGATGCTGCAAAAACATATAATTTGTTGGAACCCCACGACTTGGTGATTAGTTTAGATGCAGCAACAAAAATTAGTATTTATGGCGATAAATACAGCTTAAATTTAAATGGAAATATCCTTACAAATGCAGATGTAAAAACCAACAATTCACTTCCGTATGCCATTAAAATTTACCAGCAACCACAGTTATTTTATTTTAATGCTTCCAATTTATTAATTACCAGCACAAATTATCTCAAGCCCATTGCTGGACTTAATATGGGCTTAATGCCAAAGTCAGCAGTTATTGATTTTAGTGATGGCGTTTCTCCTGATAAATTATCTTCAAATCCTGCTTGGAAAGGAATATACTTCCCCGAATTTCAGGTAAGATTGTTTAAAGCTGATTTCGACAATAGCAATCAGATTGTATTGCCTGCAAATATTGATTATTTTGAAGATCTCACTGCCAATGATTTTTGGATATCTAACAAAGGGTTGCAATTTAAATATCAATTCAATAGCGATGAAACGGGTATCTTTTTTAATAAATTTAGGACTGCAATTAATGGAAAAATAAAAATTACCGATAATGAGGTTTCAGAATCTTCTATTCTTGGTTCTATTAAAATTCCGATCATTAACGAGACCGATCAGTTTGCTTTTGAAGTTCCAATAAATACGACCGGACTGCAATTGGGATATCTCTCAGAAGACCTTACACTTCGTGATATTACTTTTAATCCTTTTGGTGGCGAGAACCGAGTGAATATTGTCATCAATAGAGCTGTTTTTGCCGACAATGAACGCCTCGATCTTGAAATAAATGCAGAGGTTGTGGGTTTTAATGCACAAATAAATAATATTAGTGATTTCCGTATTTATGGGGATAATGTTATTGGTGTTGGTAGTAGAAATGGATCCAAAAAATTGGATACAAGGGTAACCGGCACTTATAACGGGTTTAACGCTTATATAACGGATGTTGGTGCTTCCTTATACAATGGAAATTATGTGTTCTCTTACATTTCTGAAATGGATTTGGGTGAGGATGTTGCTGGACAAGCTGGTCCACCCCTACTTGCTGTATCGAGTGTTTCTCCTGCAGGCAGTGGTGTAGAATTGCCAACATACTCTATTTCTAGTCCGCAGCCTGCACCCGCTATTGAAGTCCCTTCCGATCCGGCAGCTGTTGCCAGTCAAACCATTACTCCTGTGCAAATGTTTATTGCAATCAACAATTCGATTGTTGATATAAAAGGATACCTGACGCTGCGTTCTAACGATCCTGTTTGGGGAAATGCTTTTGCTGGAGGGATTGATGGCGTAATTAAGCTTCCTACGATAATTAAGGCAGGGGCGAATATGATTCTTGGAAATAAAGATGGTCTTAAATTTTGGTATTTTGATGCCTGGTTTAATGATACAAAGGGTGTAGGATTAAGTGTTGGTGGATTATTTAATATCACCGCAATGGAAGGCCGCATTTATCATCACATGTCTAAATCAGATGGACAGTTTATGATTGATCCAAATCTTGCATTTGGTGGCGCTATTTATTTGCAGGTGATTGATCCTGCTGGTGGAAAATCCTTTGCTGCGGATATTGGTGCTGAGCTTCAAGTTTTTGAAGATGGAGAATTTACTCTTCGCATGAATGGATCTGCTTCCCTCATGAATGTAAATGGCCGTACTCCTGGTGCTGGTGGTGCTATTTCTGCTGCTGGCCAAGCTGTTGTTACTGCCGCTGTTGAATCCGTTGGCCCACTTACACTTAATGTTGATGTAGCTGGTGGTACCTTAGCTATCGAAGCTAAAAGTTTAAAAGCGGGTTCACTGCTCTACACTAAAAGTGATTATTCAATAGGTATTTCTGCTGATGTTTCTACAAAACCAGGTCTAGGTTTTACGTTTGCTAAAGGGGCAACTAATTTTAAAATTGATGCGGATGCTTCTGGTGAATTTGGATTAGGGGTTGGGTTTGATGGAAATAACATTGCACTCGGACTTACTGGTTCCAGTGGTGGATACTTGGATCTTTCAATCAGCGGTGCTGTGCTTAAAGCGGATATCAATCGCCTAAAGCGTACTGGAAATTTCATGTTTGGTTATGATGGGAAAGAAATTGGTATCGGTGTTACTGCAACTACAGGTGATCTTAATTTGAAATTATCTCCTACCAGATCATTTAATGCTGGATTTAACACTGCTGGTTCTGCTTATATTGGCTTGCAATACGATGACAATAGCTTTAGTCTTAAAGCCGATAAAGTTGCAAAATCAGGTAGTTTGGAAATGACCGTTAGTGGTGTTCAGCTTGCATTGGCTGCAAATGCTACTGAAAAATCTGCTGCATTTTCTCTCAATACTTCAGGGATTGGACTTCAAATTTCCGGTAAAAAAGATGTAGGTGGTGAATTCCACCTCGCTACCAATGATTTTAATATTGATCTCACTGCCGATTTGCCAACTAGATCAGGTTCTTTGGGCTTTGCTTTTGATGGTGGAAATAAATCCTTTCTTGCTTCTCTTGATGGAGGAACTCAAGGTGCCTTGAAATTAAAAATCGGAGCGCAGGAATTTGGAATATCCGGTAATTCAAATGGTACTGCTGGTAGTGTAAGTTATAAAGATGGTAGCAATGAATTTTTAATTGCTGCCGATAGAACAGCTGGCACGGGTAGCTTGAATCTGAATCTTGGTGGTAATGGATTACGATCATCAATTGGAACAGATACCTCCTTCGTGAATTTCAATTACAGTAATTACTCATTTGGTGTTGGTGTTACTTCTGCTGGTTCTGGTGGATTAACCTATGCTGACGGTTCGAACTCCTTAGGCATCTTTGGCAATCCATCCGCAAAAACGGGATCCCTTGATCTTACTTTTAGTGGTAATCGTATCGCATTATCCACAGATATTCCAAACAAGCGCCACTCCATTTTAGTGGATGCTGCGGGTGTTCTTTTTAAAGCGAAAACAAGTACCGAATTAAAAGAATTATCTGTTGGATATGAAAACTATTTGGTTACAATTGCCAAATCATTAAGTACTTCCGGTTCTGGTGGTTCTGCAGGTAGCATTTCCTATGCCGATGGAAAAAATACATTTTCATTAGCTGCTGATCCAGATGCAGGTTCTGGTAGCATGACAATTGATCTGGATGGGAATGGCGTAAGTTCTTCTATTGATTCGGATACTGCATTTGTGAATTTTAATTACGAGGGCTATGCATTTGCTACGGGTGTTTCTTCTGGTGGAACGGGAGCGGTTAAATATTCTGATCCTAATAATTCATTTCAGTTAATTGGTAATCCTACACAAAAATTTGGATCAATCGATTTAATGTTTTCTGGTAATCGTATTGCCATGTCTACCGACATTCCAAATAAAGTTCATTCCATTTTAGTAGATGCTGGTGGTGTGCTTTGTAAGGCGAAGACAAGTCCTGCATTAAAAGAATTATCCTTTGGTTACCAAAATCACCTGGTGACCCTCGCTAAATCCTTGAGCGCTTCTGGCTCTGGTGGCGCTGCAGGTAGTATTTCTTATGCCGATGGAAAAAACACGTTTTCTTTGTCCGCTGATCCTGGAGCAGGTTCTGGAAGTTTAGTGATCGATTTGGATGGCAATGGTGTCAATTCATCCGTTAGTCCTGATTCTTCTTATGTGAATTTTAATTATGAAGGCTATGCCTTTTCAACCGGTATTTCTGCTGGTGGCACTGGTGCAGTTAAATATTCTGACCCAAGTAATTCATTCCAGCTAGTTGGTAATCCAACCCAGCAAAGAGGATCGATTGATCTTACCTTTTCAGGCAATCACATCGCAATGGCTACCGATATTCCAAATAAGATTCACTCCATTGATGTGGCTTCTTCAGGTGTAACGTTTAACGCAGCCACATCACCAACCGATAAATCACTTTCCTTGGCTTTTGATGGTTTTGCCGTTTTTGCTAAAAAACAATCCAGTGATTACGAAGTTGGATTAACAATCAATGATCGAACCATTGAAGGTGGTTTACAAGCAAGCGTTCCTCGCATTGCTTATAGAGGTGATGGTGTTGACCTTGCTTTGAGTACAAATAAGATGGCACTTTCTATTAGCGGAAAAAAATTGGAAGTTTCAACTGCCGGTGTTTTTATTGATGGTGTTTCTGCCGGAGCTTTTGTTGCCGGTGCAAATGCTTCTTACAACTTACAGGTGGGCATGTTAAATACCACTGTTGTATTCAATTCTGGTGAGTATACGCTTTCCTTTGCAATGAGTGGTAATAGTTTCGCAATCACGACTTCCGATTTTTCTGATGGATCTTTATTACTTTCTGTGAGTGGAAATTCCATCGGTATGAAACGCTATAATGGAAAATACACACTTTCTGTGAACGATATTGAAGCGAGTTATGAACCCGGAATATTATCCTTACAAAAAGGAACGGATCGTAAATTAATGCTCAATGGCGATGAGTTAAGCCTTGCGTATGACGGATATAATATGTCTGTTTCTCCTAGTGCTTTCAATTATAGCGATGGACAAAATGCGGCATCTATTTCTGCTGATGGTCTGGCTTTAAGTAGAGATGATAAAGAACTGTTCGTCGGTCCTTCTAATTTTGGTTTAAAATTGGGAGCTGGTAAAGATCTTACCTTAACCAAAACGTCCATTGCTGTTAACTATGATAATTTCTCTGCTTCCTATGCTTCCAATGGACCAATCTCCGCAGCATATGATGCTTATTCTTTTATATATGATGCAGGGAAATTAACACTGCAAAATGGAACTCAACGTAAACTAGAAGTAAGTACAGATGGACTTAGTGTTAATTTTGACGGATATGCTTTAAATGCTACTCCTTCTGCTTTCAATTATTCCGATGGACAAAATTCTGCCTCTATTTCTGCTGAAGGACTATCCTTGGCCAGAGATGATAAAGCATTATTTGTTGGTCCTGCTAACTTTGGTTTAAAATTGGGCGAAGGAAAAAGTCTAACCTTAACTAAAACGTCTATTGATGTTAATTATGATAAATTCTCCGCATCGTATACCGCTCGTGGTCCAATATCTGCTTCTTTCGATACCTATGGTTTTGCGTATGATGCTGGAAAATTAACACTGCAAGCAAACGCACAACGCAAGCTTGAAATTAGCTCCGAAGGCCTTGGTGTTAATTTTGACGGATATGCTTTAAATGCTTCTCCAACACAATTTACATACTCTGATGGCACCAACACGGCAGCTATTTCTGCTTCCGGCCTTGCGCTTGGTATTGGTTCAAATAGTTTGTTCATTAGTCCAGATCGATTTGGTTTGGATATTGGCGGGACCAAGCATGTATACCTTACCCGAAATTCCTTGGATGTAAAATACGATAATTATCAAGCAGCTTTCAGCACTACTAAGTCGCTTTCATTCTCTGATGGTACGCGTAGTTTTGCTCTTTCTCCTACCGGTTTGGAGATGAATGACGGGGATAAACGTATCGCTGTTATTGATGATGGAGGCAAGCCTGCTATTGAACTAAAAAGTGGAACCAACTTGTTTCAATTGAGTCAGAGAGGTTTTGCTGTTGAGTTTGGTGGTAAACGTTATGCTGTTAATGATCAGGAGTTTTTGAAGATAGAGATTGATGCGCAACGCCGCATTGAAGTGATGAATAACGGTGTTAAATATGTGGATGGAACTACTGAATTTATTTTAGGTGGTGACGATAATTTGGTTGAATTGAAAGATGATACAAGAAGTATCGCCCTTTCTAAAACAGAAAAATTGGTGATGAAAGATGGTGCGTATATGGCATCACTCAGCAAACAGTTGGAAGTAGAATTTACTGATGGTGTTCGTTCGATTAGTTTGTTAAAAGGAACAAATTATTTAACGTATGCGCAGTCTGGTTATAGCTTTGGCATCAGAGGTGCAAACGGTGGAAAACCGGGTATCGATTTTTCGAATGGTGATTATTCATTTTTCCTAGAAGGTGTAAGAAATAAAGATGTTACTGTAGGTGTTACCAGCGCACAGTTTGGAACGTTCAGTGCTACTGTAAATAGCCAAAATAATATCCTTGCTTCCCTTTCTACTAGCGCTACTCAGGCATATGGGTTTGCTGTTAAAAATGGCAAGCTTAATATGATAAATGGAACAGCTGCCGATCCTGTTCCGGAACAACTTGCAGGTGCTCCTTCTATTCCTGCTTCTGATGGTCCTCAATACCTTACCAATAGCATCTCAGCAGATGCCGGAGGAAGTATAAAAGGTACTGCTGATATCTTTTTTGATAGCCGTAACCAACACTTTATGATGAGTGCCGCTGTTGCTGGTAATAAACCTGTTTGTATTAAAGGGGCTATGGCATTGGATGTTTCACCAGGTAATTTCAGCTTAGATATTGGAACAGAGGAACAGCGCATTGAAGTTTATCCTACCTGCACCGGATTTGGTGGAGGTGGCTGGTTAGGCATTCACAATAGTAATTTAGATATTGGCGTTTTTGCAGGATGGAAAGCGAGTGCCACTGTTTCTGTTGGTAGTGATATCATAGGTGCGAGCCTTACTGCTGCTGCTGGTGCCGAGTTGGGTGTGCGTGCCAATTTAGATCTTGATCCGTTTAAAATTAAAAATGCGGGTGTTTGGATAGATTTATATGCCGGTTTGTATGCAAAATATTGGGCTGTTGGTGCAAGTGGATCGCTTACGATTGCTGAACTTCGATTGCATGGTCAATTAATGCTTTATTTTGAAGATAAAACCCGCATTACCGGCAGCCTCGATGGTAGCATTTGTATCCTCGATATTATTACTGCTGATTTTGGAATGTCATTCGATACTACTATATAACGTGTTATGAGAAGAATTTTGTTTTTTATTTTATGGATGTTGCCGCTCTTGACGATTGCTCAAAAGTCTGTCAAAACTGCTGAGGTGTTTTGTTCGGTGGATTACTCGCAACAAAATTCCGTTCGCATCAAATGGCTCTACAAAACGGTTTATAATCCTGCCGGCTTCGATGTTTACAGACAGGAAAAAGGTGCTGCTGATTGGATTAAATTAAATCAATCGCCCATTAAAATGGTAGGTGTGTTGCCGGATAATAATAAAATAGATAAGGAAGCCAAGGACTTGTTCAAAGCGGTCGTTAAAATGAGCTATGAAGAATTTGGCAAGAGTTTGATTCGTGCTTTTATTTTAATTAAAGCGATTTATGTGGACGAACTCGCTGATTATTTAGGCATTAGTTATACCGATAAAAATGTTGTTCTTGGTAAAGAGTATCAATATAAAGTATGTATTGCCGGCAATTCCGAGCCTGAAGGGATAAGTAAAACGATCGTTGTTGCTCCGTATGCCAAACCCGCTTGTCCTGAAAATTTAAAGTTGACCCGTACAAAAAAACGGATAGACATTTCTTGGAAACCAGATATCTATCGCTATTATGCTGTTGATGTGTACCGAAGAACAGCGGAAGATTCTTCCTTCACAAAAATCACCAAAGTTCCTCGTGCCATTCAGAAAGAACAAGCAGATAAGTTTTCCGATAAATCTGTTTTTTATGATGATACGGCAATTGTTTATACTGCAAATTATATTTATCGCTTTGCGGCAATTGATTATTTCGGACAAGTATCGCAGCTATCTCCGGAATACAGTGTGCCCATGGCCGACTTTATTCCGCCTACATTGCCCTTCAATATTGTTCCTACAGCATCCTCTTTAAATAATGTGGTGCGCTTGGATTGGCAATTAGTGGATGAAAAAGATCTTGCCGGTGTAAATATTTATTCCTCCGATAAGCCCGAAAATAAATATGTAAAAATTAATGCGCAAGTTGTTCCTAAAACTACCTTAACCTTCAACCATCCCAATGCAGCGGTTGGTAGTCATTACTACCGAATTGCAACGGTAGATATTGCCGGGAACGAAAACCTAAGTGCTCCCGTTTTTGTGGAAGTGAAAGATGTAACACCTCCTGCAAAGCCGCAAGGTCTTGCTTCGGAAGCAGCAGAAGGCGCTATTACATTAAAATGGCAGGCAAATACTGAAAAAGATTTACGCGGTTACCATGTGCAACGCTCCTTAAAAAGTAATAGTAAAATAAACAGTAGCTATGTGAATGTTACCAAAGATCCAATAACACAAATAACCTATACCGAACAGCTGTCAAAAAATATTCGTAACGAATTTGTTTACCGCATTGTAGCTATCGATAGTTGCTTCAACCGGAGTGCTCCATCTGAAAATACCTTGGCACAAATGCCCGATGTGACGCCACCGCTACAACCGCTCATTAAAAATATTATTGCGGATACCACAAAGGCAACAGTTTCTTGGTTACCCAATGTAGATGTAGATATTGCAGGATATAATTTATACCGTGCTTTGCATGGCGATACACTCGTGATTGAAAAAATTAATTTTAGTATCATCCCTTCGAGTTTATCTTCGTATAGCGATAGGGATGTAAAGTCTGGTATAGGCTACGATTATTTTTTGCAGGCAGAAGACAGCACCGGAAATAAGTCAAAACGTTCACCGGCTTTTTATACGAAAATATTGGAAGCCAAGGTAAGTGGTAGTATTGTTATTGACGAAAAAAAATACAACGCAAAAAAAGGAATACTAAAGTTGGAGTGGACCGCTAAGGCAAGTGATGAAATAAAAGGCTATGTGGTTTACCGACAACTTTCAAAAGAATTACCATTTAAACCTGTAAGTGGATTGCTTACCGATAATGAGTTTGATCTTAATGTGGGAGAAAAAACGAATGGACTGATGCAAATAAGATGTTATACCCAAAAAGGTGAAATGATAACATCTGAAAATTTTAGCTTAATTACTCAATAAATAAAAACAGCACACATGAAAAAGTCAGTAGTAATTTTAATTGCATTTTATGCGACTATCCTAACATCATCTGCACAGGTAGGTATTGGAAATATTCCAAATCCGAATAGTATTTTAGATTTAACCAATAATACTAAATGGTTAATTCTTCCTAAAAGTTCTGCTTCGCCTTCATTGAATCCAACTTTCGTAAGTACTGAAGCATCCTTGTATTATTATAATAGTAAACTTTATTTTTCCGGTTTTTCAGGCGTAAATGTTTTAACACCGTGGCAGTGGGATGGTGAGGCCGCTGGGGTAATTTCTTCGCCGCTGGGAAACCCTGTTGGAATTGGATTTGTTCCTACAACAACTAACTTCTTATTAAGCGTTGCTCATATTGGTGAAGTACTTGCTGCATCTGGAGGCAATGGGTCGATAATGGTGGGTGATCCTTCGGCGAATCATCTTTTAATCGACGACAATGAAATAATGGCGAAAACGGGTTCTACAAATGCGGGTGTATTGAAATTGCAGGAAGAAGGATCAGGATCATTGGGGACAGTTGAAATTAGAAGCGCAGACGATGCTGGAGAAACGACTGTTTTAACAGCTTATGGAAGTGTTGATGCGAAAGGTAAAATGAAAGAAAATGGAAATGATTTACTCCCTTTTGGTGCAATTATAATGTGGAATGGTTCCGCAATACCTGCTGGTTGGGCATTGTGTGATGGAGGTTCATACCCCAAAATGGATGGTACTGGGTCTGTGTCAACACCTAATTTGACGGACAGATTTATTGTTGGAGCGGGTAATTCTTATACAATAGCATCTACTGGTGGAGAAAATACGCATACACTTACAACAGTAGAAATGCCTTCTCATAACCACACTATAGCTATTGATAATGCTGGGCTTCACGATCACACTGCATATATTGATGCTGGTATTGGTGGTACAGGGATATCTGGAACATCAGGTCAAATGTGGAGCGATGCTGATGGTAGTAGTTATCAAAGAACCGATAATCCTGCTTATAACGGGACTCTTCCTACCGATAAGCAAGGTGAGCATACCCACACAGCGAATATCGGTAATACTGGTAGTGGACTTGCATTCGAAAATCGTCCCCTTTATTTTGCACTGGCATACATTATGAAATTATAATAAATCAAAACAAAAATAAAATCAAAAAGAATAGAAAAAAACACCCATGAAAAAGTCAGTATTAATTTTAATTGCATTTTATGCAACTATCCTAACATCATCTGCACAGGTAGGAATTGGAAATATTCCTAATTCGAATAGTATTTTGGATTTAACCAATAATACTAAATGGTTAATTCTTCCTAAAAGTTCTGCTTCGCCTTCATTGAATCCAACTTTCGTAAGTACTGAAGCATCCTTGTATTATTTTAACAGTAAGCTTTATTTTTCGGGTTTTTCAGGCGTAAATGTTTTAACACCATGGCAATGGGATGGTGAGGCCGCTGGAGTGATTTCCTCTCTTCCAGGAAACCCTGTTGGAATTGGACTTGTTCCCACTGTTTCTAACTATCTATTAAGTGTTGCACAACCGGCAGCAGGTGATGTTGTTGCTTCAGGGGGAAGCAATGCGTCCATAATGGTTGGTGATCCTGCGGCGAATCATCTTTTATTTGACAACAATGAAATAATGGCGAAAACGGGTTCTTCAACTGCTGGTGTATTAAAATTGCAGGAAGAGGAAGGTATAGTTCAGATTAGAGGTGCTGGTGCTAATACAACATCAACAATATTAAATGTAAATGGCAGTATTGATGCTTCCGGAACTGGAACAATTAAACAAAACGGATTTGATTTGCTCCCACGAGGTGCTATAATTATGTGGAGTGGATCGACAATACCTGCCGGTTGGGCATTGTGTGATGGAGGGTTATACACACCTATGGATGGCTCAGCTCCTTTTAATACTCCAAATCTATTGGACAGATTTATTGTTGGAGCAGATCTTGCTGGTGGCACAGGACCTGCCGTTGGTTCTTATGCGATAGCAACTACTGGTGGTTCTATTTCTAATTCACATACTCACGATATCGACCCGCCTTCTTCAACATCGACTAGTGGTGGTAGTCACACGCATACAGGAACAACGGCTGGTCCAAGTGGATCGTCTGATAAATGTACCTGCGCTGGATCTAGTGCTTCAGCAGATAGTGGACATACTCACGCTTTCACAACAGATGCTGCAGGAGATCACACGCATGATACAGACATCACAAATTTTAATTCGGGTAACGCATCGATAACTGAAAACCGCCCCCCTTATTTTGCCTTGGCATACATCATGAAATTATAATAAATATTTTTTTAAAATTTAACGAATGAATTATTTCCTCATAAGCAAACTACCTAAAACGCAATTTGTAAATACAAAAAAGAATCTTTTTCTTTTGGCGTTTCTACTTTTTTCCATAATCGGAAAAGCGCAGTTCGATAGCGTGGTGCATACCGGTGAATTACTGAATATTTCATCCGGTGAAAATGTATACATCATGGGTTCCTACACAGACTTGTCTGTTACTGGTTCTGTTGGAAACTTGGGCACAATTCATTTACAAGGTGACTTAAGAAATAATGGTTCTAATAATATATTTGGAATCACTCCTGCAACAGTTTCAGGAACACTTCGTTTTTTTCGTGACACTCCTGCTTCCAATGCTCGTATTTTTGGAACGGACACAATTAATTTTCGAAATTTAACAATTGATTTAGATCCTGCCTTAACGGGTAATGTTTTGTTGAGATACAGTCAAATTAATGCTGCTGGCGATGTTCGTTTTTTAAATGGTGGTTTTGATCTGGATCATAATGTTTTAAATTTAGTGGGTAACGCTTCAGGAGCAGGTATAATTGCTGAATCAAATACAGCAAGGCCATTAGTGCTAACAGATAATCCAGATGGAAAAATTACCCTTAGTAATTTTCCTTTTACAGCATCAACAACCTACTCTAATTTAAAAGGGATGGGGCTTGGCTTTTATTTGGATAACCCACTTACTGGCACACCTAAATTAATACGCACCTTCCAAAGCCAGGCCTGCGGTGATAGTATAGGACACGTTGGAAGTATTAATCGTGTTTTTAGAATGGAAGGTAATACATCAAATCCATTGTTTAAAAATGCAAACATTAAATTTTTGAATCCTTCCGAATTGGCTGGAAATAATCAGGATTCCATGCATATTTTTGTGAGCGAAGATCGTGCGCAAATTTGGCGTCAACGTTTGAACAATGCTGGCGATGCCGATTCGGTTACAAGTGATGGATCAACCTATTTTACCTTTGCTCCAAACTATACGGTCATAACTGCTGCCAACTATGCTCCATGTGTTATGGAACCTATTTTAATCAATCAGATCATTACCGGTATTACTCCAAATGATACCTTGTTTTCTATAAGTACTGCTGTTTCTTGCTCAACACCTGTTGATGTTCGACTTTATGCAACGGGTGAGCCCGGCGCTTACATCGAATGGCGTGATCCGATAAGTAATTTGTATACCGCTCAAGGTGTTGATGGATATTATGATGCTCTTTCGTTGGGAACCTATTGGGTGCGTCTAACCAATATTCGTGGTTGTATGGATTCACTTTCTATAGTAGTAGTTGACGTACCTCCAGGTAGTGCAGCTATCGGCACACATCCTAGTCAAATTTGTATCGGAAATTCTGTTTCATTTAGCCCCGCATCTCCCATTCTTACTTCCACGTATAACTGGAATTTTGGTGATGGTACTACCGCTTCAACCCCCACGGCTTCTCATCTGTATACTACCATTGGAACATACACCATTACCTTGGTGGTGACGACAGCGCAAGGGTGTTTGTCCTCTTCAACATCAACCATTCAAATAAATGCCTTGCCGCTTCCTTCGTTCTCATCTGGACCTGTATGTGCAGGTCTGGCTATGAATTTTAATAACAGTACCACGGTTATTTCGCTTCCTACAACTGTTAATCTTACCTGGGATTTTGATGATGGTGTAATAGCTTCTACAACTGACAATATATCGGGTACCTCTTCCGCAACGGGAGATATTTCTCATATCTATTCTGTTGCAGGAACCTATAATGTTACTCTTACAGCTTCAGCAAATGGTTGTTCGTCAGATACAACTATTTCAGTAACGGTTTATCCTCTTCCTCTTGCCGACTTTACTTTTAGTTCGGCATGCCAAGGTGCTGCGGTTGTTTTTACCAATAGTTCTTCCATCTCTGATACAAGTTCCCTTTCTTACCTTTGGGATTTTAATAGTGGAAGTGGACCAACAAGTTCTACGGTTGATCCATCCTATTCCTATGGCCCAACAGCCACAGGAACCTATACCGTTTCCTTAACGGCTACTAGTAATAACGGTTGCGTATCAGATACGGTTCAAACCATAACAATTGCTCCCAATCCTATAGTAAGTTTTACACCAACAGATGCATGTCAAGGAACATCCTTAACAAATAATTTAGCATCCTTTGTCAATGGAACGACTTTTTTAGCAGGAAATACCTATGCTTGGAATTTCGGAGATGGAAATACGGGTACTGGTCCTTTAAGTGAAACAAATGCTTATGCTAGTCCGGGTACGTATACCGTTTCTTTAGTGGTAACAACTGCTGGCGGTTGTGTTGGTTCGGTAAGTAATAACGTGATCATTTATCCGATACCTTCTGTGAGCTTCTCTTCTCAGCCTGCTGCCTGCTCAGGTGAAAATGTTATCTTCACAAATACAACTAGTCCGACATCGTCAACCTATGTTTGGGATTTCCCTTCAACACCAACTTCTTCAACAAGTATAAATGTAAGCCAAGTCTTTAGTAATTCTGGCACCTCAGCTATTACAGTGCCGGTAACATTAACGGCATTATCTCCAAATTTATGTTCCGCTTCTTCCACAAATTTCATAACCATTAATCCTTTGCCTATCTTAAGTTTAGGTGGAACTATTACTACTTGTGGAACAACCTACCCATTGGATGCAAACCCTGGTGGAGTAAATGCGGGTAGTACTTATTTGTGGAATACATTGGTAACAGCAGATTCTATTTTAGTAACGCTTGATGGAACGTATTCTGTAACGGTAACAAGTCCGAGTGGTTGTATTAATTCAGAAAGTGTAAGTGTAACACTTAATGGTACTGTATTACCCACTTTAGGAGCAGATGCTACCTTCTGCGACAATACAGTACTTGATGCGGGATATCCTGGATCAACTTATCTTTGGAGTACAGGCGCAACTTCGCAAACGATAACTATAACTGCACCTGGACCTGGCACTTATTCGGTAACTGTTACAGATGTAAATGGTTGTATTGGTACAAATTCGGTGAACATCACAATCGTTCCAAGTACGCCTGTCTCTTTAGGTTTAGATACAGTTGAATGTGCTTCTACTGGTGTTGTTTTGAATGCCGGTATTGCTACTACTTATGTTTGGACAAATGTTTCTACAGGTGCCATTGTTTCAACTGCAGCTACTCTTACTGTTCCCGCAACAGGTGAGTATGCAGTTCAAATAACCAATTCGGGATGTAGTTCAACAGATACGATTGCAGTAACACTGAATGCTTCACCTTCGTTTTCGTTAGGACCTGATGCGACTATCTGTGATCAGTTGTTCCTGAATGCCACTATTCCATTAGGAGGGCCCTATAGTTATAGTTGGAGCACTTCGGCTGTAAGCCCTGCCATCACAGTCACACTTTCTGATACATACAGTGTATTAATTACCAATACATCAACTTTGTGTAGCGCTATTGACTCGATTGATGTAATTATTAATCAGCTTCCAACTGTTGCATTAGGCAGTGATACGTCCTTGTGCAGTTATCAAACAATTACCCTTGATGCTGGTAACACGGGTTCGTCCTTTGTATGGAATAGTGGACAAACGACTCAAACGATTAATGTATCTGCCTCAGGGACCTATTCGGTAACAGTAACCGATGCATCTGGTTGTTCTAGTTCCGACCCCATTCAAGTAACAATACTCCCTGTATTTTCAATAGACTTAGGACCCGATAAACCATTTTGTCCGGGCTCCACTTTAATCTTGGATGCTGGCCTCACAACATCCGGAAACACCTATTTGTGGGAAAATAGTAGTACTATTCTTACAACAACAGCAACCTATACGGTTGCCGATACAGGCATGTATTACCTGACAGTATCCGATAGTTATAACTGTTTAGCGAATGATTCGGTGAAGGTAATCCCGTCCAACACATCGCTCTATGCCGTCTTTTTAGCCGCATCTGAAATAATAGAAGGTCAAGAACTTGTTTTTATTAATTTATCGTATCCACGACCATATACATCTCAATGGTACTTAGATAATGTTTTAGTAACAAATGACTCATCACCAACAATTGCGTTTAATGGGCCGGTAAGTCCACCATCAGATATAATTTATGTAACACTAAAAGTGAATAATGGATATTGTACCTCTATTTTAACTAAACCAATAACAGTAAGTCCTGCTTTTATGCCTGTTCAAACAGAAGGTGAAAAACCAGAAACTCCAAAAGAAGAAGCATTGTTCTCTGCAATTAATCAGGTGAACTTGTATCCGAATCCCAATTCAGGAATATTTAATTTTTCTATCGATATAACGAAAGAAACGATAGCAATGATAAATATTTATAGCATTACAGGCGCCTTGGTTTATTCCGAAAAACGATTTGTTTCTTCCGGTGTTATACCGTATGATTTTCAAGAATTAAATCCTGGAATGTATTTCTTTACGATAGAAATATTCAATGAAAAACGTACCTTAAAATTCATTAAAACGCCTAATTAATATGAGAAAATATATTTTAATAGTTGTCTTGTTTTCTTTTCTTTTCAATAATCAGATTTTTTCACAGGCTTGTCTACCTGATTACAAATACAGACGGCCAATAGATATTACGAATCCAAATATTACTGCACTTAACTTGTTTCAGGTGAAGGTGATTGTAAATACACAGTCGCTTATTTCAGCATCAAAAATGCGAATTGATGGAGGAGGTATTCGTTTTACAAATGCATCTGGAACAGCACTTTCTTTTTGGTATGATCCCTCCACATACAATACTCCCTCAACCGAATTTTGGGTGAAAGTTGATTCAATTGATCCTTCACCAACGGTAACAAAGATCTATCTTTTTTATGGAAATGAAATTACGCCTAATGTTTCTTCTGGTCCATCCACTTTTCAATTTTTTGACGATTTTGATGGAACAGCACTTGCCACTTCTGGTACTTCTGGATGGGCTACAACCGGTTGTGGTCCCACACCAAGCATTACTGTAAGCTCAGGGAATGTAAATTTTAACAGCAGTAGTTTAAATCCTAATGGCATTATTTATTCGAACCAAACATTTTCATCGGATGTACTTGTTGAAGCGGATGTGGTAAGCGCGTCACAGGGGAAAGCCATCGTGGGCTTCACCGATATTTTTAAAAATGGGTATGCCACGGCAATGGAAACATCCACTTCTACAAATCTTTTTAAGCTTGAAAAAGTAAGCCCCGACGCTTCAGCTTGCCAAACATTGAGCGATATACTCACACCTGCAGCTGTTTCAGCTCCAGCAGGATTGCCAGGAATATGGTCTTTTGAATGGCCATCTGCAATAAGTCAAATTATTCACTATCCCGGTGGCACACGATCATACACCGATGCTGCCTATATGTTGTCATTTGGTAATCCTAAAAAAATTATTTTGGGCTCCTATTTAAATAGTAGTTCAATTACAGGTGCTTTATCGGTAGATTGGGTGCGTGTAAGAAAATTAGCGATTGATCCTAGTTCTTCAGTATTGACAGAACAGGAATTTCCTGTAGCTCCTAATCCTCAAAATGATGGCCCGTATTGTGGGGGATCAACTATTAATTTAACTTCCACTGTTTATGCGGGGGTTAATTATAGCTGGACGTTTGGGGGTATTCCAATTGCCACTGCGTCTTCTCACTCAATAACATCAAGTACCACCGCTAACTCAGGAGTTTATACGCTCTCCGTTTCCTTTCTCGGCTGTCCTGCAATTGTTACTACAACTACTGTTGATGTATCGCAAACTTCTGTTGCTGGTACAACCTCTGGTAATACTAGCGTCTGTGGTGGACTCAACTCCGGCTCCGTTTCTGTATCAGGTATAAC
This sequence comes from Chitinophaga pinensis, assembly GCA_945885475.1. GTDB lineage: Bacteria > Bacteroidota > Bacteroidia > 2-12-FULL-35-15 > 2-12-FULL-35-15 > 2-12-FULL-35-15. The sequence goes on along the minus strand of CAMCYR010000003.1, from coordinate 93,831 downwards.
AGGGAATGTCATCCGCTGGGAAATGGCGAATGCGCCTTCTGGTCCTTGGTATACCATTTCCAGTACTTCCAGTTCAATTACCTATTCAAATCTGCTTCAAACAACTTATTTTAGACCAGTAGTAAAAACATTGGCATGCCCCGAAGCAATTGGTTTACCAGCCATCATTACCGTAAACAATCCTACAAATGGCGGTTTTGTAATTGGTGCAACAGCAGTCTGCTCCGGCACCAATAGTGGAACATTAAATTTGGTATATCAAACAGGGGCAGTAAATAAATGGCAGCAATCCATTGATAATGGGTTAACATGGACAGATATTATTAATAGTACTTCTTCTTTATCCTTCCTTAATTTAACAACTACCACCTTATTTAGAGCCGAAGTTCAAAATGGTGTTGGTGTTTGTTCGGCTCTTTTTTCTGAGTATGCAACTGTAACTGTTAATCCCTTGCCTGTCCCAATTTTTACAACGAATACAGTTTGCCAAGGCGATCAAACATTTTTTACGAATACGTCCACAATTGCTTCCGGTTCAATTAATAATTATCAATGGGACTTTGCGAACGGATCGAGCAGTATTTCATCTAATCCCGTGTATATATACCCTGCTGCTGGTAATTATTTCGTGGGACTAACAGTTGTTTCTGCGGCTGGATGTATTGCTTCATCAAATGCCTTGGTTATCGTAAAACCAAATCCAATTGTTAATTTTTCTGCACCAAATGTGTGTCAGGGTGTTTCAACTTCATTTGTTCAATTGTGTTCCGTTGCTGGAGGCATTTCTACTTATTTCTGGGATCATGGAAATTTAACAACTTCTTCATTGGGATCGCATGCATATACGTATCCTTCAACGGGTGTTTACAATGTAAAACTTATTGCAACTGCCACCAATGGCTGCGTAGATTCCATTCAAAAATATGTGGAAGTGGCTGCGCCAGTTAGTGTTGGTTTTATTACAGACAGTGTGTGTTTAGGAGATCCTATAACTTTTATAAATACTTCTGTTACCAGCGCTACAAGTGTTGGCTACACATGGGCTTTTGGAAATGGTGCAATGTCCTCGTTAACGAGTCCTGTTTATACGTATCCTCTTCCGGGTGAATATTCTGTTATCTTGCAAGCGCAAGTATTGGGTTCCGCTACAGGTTGTATCTCCTCTATTATAGATACTGTCGTAATATATAGTCTTCCAACACCTGCATTTACCTTGGCAAATGTATGCGCCATTGATTCTGCTCAATTTTTGAATACTACTTTGTATACAGGTGCAGCTTCCGATCTTACGTATAACTGGTCGTTTGGCGATGCAAGTATTGCATCTTCCATTGATGCCCAACATTTATATGCCTCGCAAGGAAATTACAATGTGACATTGTCGGTAAACACAATTACAGGTTGTTCTGTAAGCAACACGCAATTAATTACGGTACATCCAATGCCAATTGCCAATTTTGGTTTTTCTTCTACACCTCCTGTTTGCTATTTGCAAAACATGTCTTTCAATTCCACTTCTTCTGTTAGCTCGGGTACCTTAAATTATCTTTGGGACTTCAATGACGGAGGATCCGCTGTTGTGCCATCTCCAATTCACTTGTATGCTGCTGCTGGCAATTATAATGTGCAACTAATTGTGACCACGAATAACTTTTGTAGCGATACAATAACACAAACGGTAACGGTGCATCCTTTACCTTTTGTTAATTTCAACAATAGTCCTGTTTGTGACGGACAAATCAGTTCTTTTTCCGAAGCAACTTCTATCTCATCTGGCAATATCATTTCCTTCTTGTGGAATTTTGGTGATGGATCAACCGCCAACACAGCTATAACATCCAATCAATATCTAGCTGCGGGCATTTATAATGTTACGTTAACAGCAACTTCTGATTTTGGTTGCGTCAATGATACAACCAAACCGGTAACAGTAAACTTCGTTCCTGTTGCCAATTTTACTGCTGCCGATGCGTGTTTTAATGCTCCAAACGCTTTTACGAATACTTCCTTAATACTTGGTTCAAGTCCATTGACCTATGCTTGGGCCTTTGGTGACGGACTGGGGACATCCAGCTCCTTTTCTCCCGGTTATACCTATGCGAGTCCAGGGATGTACAGCGTAACGTTAGTCGCCACTTCTGGTCCTGGATGTGTTGATTCTATTTCTAAATATACCGAAGTATTTAATTTACCTGTTGTTTTTGCAGGGGTAGACACAACTACAAGTTTAGGAACGGAGATTATGTTGAATGGTTATTCTCCTGCAGGCGTAGCCTATTTTTGGACACCTTTATCCTCACTTAGCAACTCAACTATTCCCAATCCGATAGCTCGACCAACCGTAAATACCACGTATGTGCTAACGATGACGGATGTGAATGGTTGTCAAAACTCAGATGATGTGACAGTGAATGTAATTAATGATTACAACCTAACAATTTACAATGTTATTACGCCTGATGAAAATGGCAAAAATGATTATTGGAAAATTGAAAATATTGATTATTACCCCGAAGCATTGGTTCAGATCTTCAACCGCTGGGGAGAGAAAATTTACGAGAAAAAGAATTACTTGAATGATTGGCAAGGAACCTACAATAATGATCAACTTCCGGATGGAAATTATTATTATGTGATATCCTTCCCTGATACGGCTTTTCACTATAAGGGAAGCGTAACATTATTAAGAAATAAAAAATAAAGGATGAAGAAGATAGTAGCAGCACTTGCTTTTTTTGGATCTATTAGTATCTCGGTAGCGCAACAAACACCTACTTTTGATCATTATTTAGTGAATCAATATTTGGTAAATCCTGCTGCCGCAGGTATGAATGGTACAAATGTAATAATTGATTATCGAAGACAGTGGACAGGTTTTACCGGAGCTCCGGAAACACAAGTTTTATCTATTGATGGTGCCATTAAAAAAAATAAAATAGGATTGGGTTTAATGGTTATTAATGATCAGGTAAATATACTTGGTTCTACCGGTGCTTTTGCAACTTTTGCGTATCGTGCTAAGTTCTCAGAAAATCATTTTTTACGCTTTGGTTTGTCAGCTGGAATAAATCAAAACAGAATTTTGTTTGATAAAATAAATGCGGATGATCCTTCCGAATTAATTTTGTTTCAAAACAATCAAAATGCTACATCTTTTGATGGTGCCGCTGGATTATTATATGAATTGGGTCAGCTTAAAGTAGGTATTTCATCAACGCATCTTTTTGGAGGTAGGTATTATTATGAAAATAATTTTGCCTCAGAAAGTTTAAATTACCAAACGATAAATCATTATCTGGTAAATGCCGAATATCGATTTAATATTAAAAAAGGCAAATTTGGAATTGTTCCTTTTGCTTTAGCCAAAACCGCACAAGGACTTAAGCCATTATGGGAGGGAGGAATAACGGGCTTTTATAAAAAAGATGTTTGGCTAACATTGAGGTATTTAAATAACGTAGGGTATTCTGTTTCGTTTGGTGGTTTTATTGCAAAAAATATTATTGCAGCTTATGCATATACGTATTCTTCTTCAGAAATTGGCGCCTATAACCAAGGGACGCATGATGTCATATTAGGATTTAGATTCGGATCAAAAAACGGAGGCAATGGAGCGGATCAAAAAGCAATGGATGATCTGCGTAAAAATAATAGTGAGCTTTTTGAAACAACCGCCTTTTTAAAAAATCAATATGATCAGTTAAAAAAGGATATTGAACTTCAGAAAAAAACATCAAAAGAAACTATTTATGGATTGGATAGTATTAAAAAGTTAATGAGTAAAAATAAAGACGAGCTGGATAAAATTATTCAGGAAAACTTGATAAAATTTGAAAAATATCAAAATAACAGCGGGACTGTAAATACGAATTCGAAGGATAAAACGGAAAATAATAATAATGATAATGGAGGTAATAAAGCCGACAAGCCACCGTATCCGCGTAACTTCCTAAATAGTGCTAATGGCGGAAGTAAAGGAAGCGACAATAATGCATCAGATGGAAGCGATTCAACTAAAGGAAAAAATTCTTCATTGTCGAATTCAGAAGAAGAAATTATTGATGGTAAAATATATGTAGTAATTGGCGCTTCTGTTAGCTTAGATGTTGCGAAGCAATTTCAAAAGATGGTCATTCGTGAATATGGTGAAGAGACAAAAATTGTGAGGGGCGAAGGTAGTGTCTGGTATTTTGTATATACGAAATCATTTGAAAATACAAATGATGCAGCAAAAGAACAAAACCGAATGTCTAAAATAGATGAGAAAAGTTTGTTTATTGGAATTCCTTGGTGCTTGATTCAAAACAAATAACAGCTACTTGAAACACTTCCTAAAAAATAGTAGAATAAAAGAGTAACTGTAAAATGGTACCCAATAAAGAAGTAGAAAAACAAGATAAAAAAGGGTTTAAATATTTTTTAGATAGAACCATTACTACCCGAGAGTTAGTTTTTATAGTGGCAGTAATATTGTGTTTGTCACCCATCATATCTCCGCCCATTGCTTTATTAATGGGTTTAATAATTGCACAGTTTATTGGACATCCTTATTTAAATCTGAATCACAAAGCCACAAAAATATTGTTGCAAGTCTCAGTCGTAGGATTAGGATTTGGAATGAATGTTGAAAGTGCTATGAAAGCAGGGAAAGAAGGCGTTGTATTTACAATTATATCAATTGTTGGGACATTAGTTATCGGTTTTTTTATGGGTAAGTTTTTGAAGATTGAAAAGAAAACATCCTTTTTAATTTCATCAGGAACTGCCATTTGCGGTGGTAGTGCTATTGCGGCTATTTCTCCCGTAATTAAGGCAGATGAAAAACAAATATCAGTTGCTTTAGGAACTGTATTTATTTTAAATTCTATTGCATTGTTTGTATTTCCAATGATCGGTCATTCTTTTGATTTATCACAAACCCAATTTGGAATGTGGTGTGCCATTGCAATTCATGATACGAGTTCTGTAGTTGGTGCATCAAGTAAATATGGGCAGCAGGCGCTAGAAATTGCAACAACGGTGAAATTAGCCCGCGCATTATGGATAATTCCTCTTGCTTTTTTATCAACGTTATTGTTTAAAAATAAAAATAGTAAAGTAAGCATACCCTACTTTATAGGCCTTTTTTTACTTGCTATGATAGCAAATACATACATTCCTTTTGTTCAAGAGTATAGTAGTTATTTCGTTTCAATTGCCAAAGCTGGTCTCACACTCACACTCTTTTTAATTGGATGTGGACTGTCGCGAAAGGTTCTTTTTTCTGTTGGTTTTAAACCCTTATTTCAAGGTGTTGTTTTGTGGGTACTTATTTCTGCAGCTTCCCTTTTAGTAGTAATTAATTTAATCGTCTAATGAACCTATTAATCGGTTTTAATATTCGTTTTACTAATCAATCAAATAGGTTAAATACAAATAAATTTGTTGCGAATTTATTTTATCACACAATAATCAAAATTTAATTTTTTGAAATTCAGAAATACAACCGTATGAAACATGTTCGTGATTTTGTCATAATACTATCAACACTACTAATTATTGTTTTTTCTTTTTTCACATCATCTAGCCTCTTTTCTCAGAATGATTTGTTAATTAGTGCTCAAAATTTATGTCGCGATAATAAATTCAAAGAGGCTATTTCTATTCTAGATAAAGTTGTTATAGATCCTGAAACGAAGACTGACCCTCTTGCGCTAAATTTAAGAGCAGTTGCTTATTTATACTATTTTAAATCTATTACTACCTATAATTCTTCCAAGACTAAACTGCTCGATACTGCAATGAGTTCTGTTCTTAAGTCTGTTAAATTTGATGAGAATGAAAGTTATAAGTCAAGTAACATGGATTTGTTAAAAGAGGGCGCAGAATTCTATCACAAGATCAGTATCGTTTTGCTTAGGGATTCTTTGAATGGATCAAAGTCGAGAGCGTATTTTAGTAATTTTAGAAAATACACAATTATATACAATCCTGATTTTAATTTTAAAGAGGCTGATATTGAATATTATAACAAAAGAGCAAGCTATTTTTTAGATTATTATTTAAAAAATGATAAAATTAAAAAATATGCTGAGTATACAATTTCTTCTTTGAATAGGGTACTTGAATTAGATAGTAAAAATGTGTTGGCAAATAGCAACTTATTAGTTTTTAGGACACATATAAAACAATTAGAAGATAAAGAAAAGGAAAGATTGATTGAATTTGAAAAGAATAAAATCGAAAATATATATGAAAAGAAATCTGAAAAAGATGAGATAGAGATTAATTTATTAAATAAAAATAGAATAATTTATAAAGAAGAATTAAAAAATCAAAAAATTCAAAACAATCTCCATAAGAATGAGATTGAAATAATATCCAAAGAAAAAGATTTTTTCGAATTAGAAATCGAGAAAAATAGATCCATTATGAATTTAACCATAATTGTTCTTTTCTTGCTGTTGTTTATTTCCATTTATATATTTATTAATTTACAGAAGAATAGGAAAGCTAAAAATCTTATCTCCTCACAGAATGAGTCACTTGAACGACAGAAGCTTTTTATTGAACAAAAACAAAAGCAAATATTGGAAAGTATTTCATATGCTAAATACTTGCAAGAAGCTATTTTGCCTCCAAAATCTTTTCTAGATCAATACATTCCTCAAAATTTTATAATTTATAAACCTAAAGATATTGTTGCTGGCGATTTTTATTGGTCAGAAAAAGTAGGGGATATTTTTTTTGTTGCCGTTGCCGATAGCACTGGTCATGGTGTTCCAGGAGCCTTGGTATCAATTGTATGCTGCAATGCATTGAATAGAGCAGTAAAAGAGTTTAAGTTAAATAAAACAGGTGAAGTGTTAGATAAAACTTCGGCTCTTGTTGTTGAAACATTTGATAAAAGCACTAGTGAAATTAAAGATGGGATGGATATTTCTTTGCTTGCAATTGATTTTGTAAATAAAAAAATATGTTGGAGTGGTGCTAATAATCCACTTTGGTATATTACTGATAGCCAACTAAAAGTTATTAAGCCTAACAAGCAGCCTATCGGGAAAACAGATAAAATAGTTCCGTTTGTGACGCACGAAATTGTGTATGAACCCAATACTACTTTTTATTTATTTACGGATGGTTTTGCGGATCAGTTTGGAGGAGAGAATGGTAAGAAATTTATGTATAAAAAATTTAGCGAATTGTTAGTTCGAAATAATCATCTTGCAATTCAACAACAGGCTGAGGTTGTTTTATCCGTTTTTGATGATTGGAAAGGGAATCAGGAACAAGTTGATGATGTGTGTGTAATCGGTTTGAAAATTTAAATTCACACACTCTGAAATATAAATTAGGCAATTCAGATCGCTATAAATGCGTGTAATTTAAATTCATGGTTGAAAAAAATGAATTTGTGCGAGGTTTTAAAACATGATCGCCTATCGTAATTTATTACGGCAGGCGATCATGTTTGTTTTAACTAAAAAACTATTCTTTAATAAATTTAATAGCTTGGCCTGATTTTGAATCTTGAATAAAATAAACGCCAGATGTTAAGTTGCTCACATCAATTTTACTTAAACCCATAATTGTTTGTGTTAAAACAACATCGCCTAAAACATTTATAATAGAAATTTGTGCTTGTTCTTTTACTTCAATGTTTAAGATAGATGAAGTTGGGTTAGGGAACACTTTTACATTAATATTAGCTTCAATATCTGTTATCGTAGCAGTTATTGCAACAATTTTTCTAATTTTATGGTCAAAATAACCCCCTACATAAAGGCTTCCCGTACCATCTATACAAATTCCACGTGGGTTATAAAAACTCGCAGAAATGCCAGTTCCATCTACAGAGGATGCAGTTCCAGAACCAGCATATGTGCTCACTACGCCTGCGGGAGTAATTTTTCTGATTTTATGATTACCTTGATCTGCAACATATATATTTCCAGCTGTATCTGTGCAAACTCCTGTAGGGTATGTAAAACTAGCACTAGTGCCTGTTCCATTAATCGATCCGGCAGAACCGGTACCTGCAAAAGTAGTTACTACACCACCTGAAGTAATTTTTCTTATATTATAAAGTTCCGTTATATAAAAATCACCTGCAGCATCTATGCAAATTCCAGTAGGACGATTAAAGCTAGCTGCAGTTCCTGTTGCATCAGTTGAGCCCGTTGTTCCCGAACCAGCAAAGGTTGTTACTACACCAGCTGAAGTGATTTTCCTAATTATATCATTGTAATAATCAGCTACATAAATATTTCCTGCAGTATCCAAGCAAATTCCTGCTGGTGAATAAAAACTTGCTCCAATACCAGTTCCATTAGTTGATCCAGCTGCACCAGAACCAGCAAAAGTCGTTACTACACCCGCAGAAGTAATTTTTCTAATTTTATTATTATCTGTATCAGCAACATACAAGTTTCCTGCAGCATCTACACAAACTCCCTGAGGGCCTTTAAATTTTGCAGCGGTGCCAGTTGCATCAGTTGATCCAGCTGCACCAGAACCAGCAAAAGTCGTTACTACACCCGCAGAAGTAATTTTTCTAATTTTATTATTACCATTATCAGCAACATAAATGTTTCCGTCCGCATCTCTGCAAACTCCCATGGGATAAGTAAAACTAGCCGTTATTCCTGACCCATCAGTTGAGCCAGCTATTCCTGAGCCAGCAAAAGTTGTTACTACCTGAGCATTATTTAATAATGCAGTAGCTAAAATCGTAATCGTAAGTAATGTTTTTTTCATAGTATTTTTTTTTCAAAGATCAAAAAAAATATTACTTCTGATTTGTTTGTTTTGTAAAGGGCACAAATGACTTTGTAAGTGGATTAAGTTTGGAAATTATTTTAAAAAATAAAAAACAGGACCTAGTATTGATAGTATTTATAGCATCAATTTTTCCATTGACTTAAAGAAATCATCTCTTCTGTCTCTTGCTAAATCAATAATGTTATCATCATTCATAATAATTTCTCCTCTATTTTGTTTGTCAAATTTTTTCATTTGCAAAAGATTTATTAAATAACTTCTATGCACTCGTATAAATTGAGAACAACCATCAAGAGCAGTTTCAAAATACTTTAAATTTTTAGAAACAGTCATAGTTTTTTCTTTATTAACAAATATGTGAGTGTATGACCCATCTGCTTTCATATATAAAATAGTGTCAATTTTTAAAAATTGATACCCCGTAGAAGTTGGAATGCTTAATGTTTTTGGAAAGGCTGTATTGTAATTAGTTATAAATGTTTTTAGCTTTTTTTCTTCTTCCACTTTTGGATGTGCTATTTTTATTTTTTCAATGGCTTCCTGTAAATGAGTTTCGTTTATTGGTTTTAATAAATAATCAATAGCACTTAACCGAAAAGCTTTTAATGCGTAATCATTGTAAGCAGTCGTAAAAATAATAGCAGGAGTTATGTTTTCATTTAATAGTTGTTCGGCTAATTGTATTCCAGATTTTCCTGGCATTTCAATATCTAAAAATATCACATCTGGATGATGTTTTTTTATCATATCTAAACCTTGAGTAGCTTGTTCTGCTTCTGCAATTACTTCTAAATCTTTAGTATATTCTTCTAACATCATTAAAAGTAGTTTTCTAGCTTGTGGAGAATCGTCTATGATTATCGCTTTAAGTTTAGTCATTTGATTTAATTTTTATTACTACCGAAGTGCCAATGCTTTCGTGATTGTTATTGTATAAATCTAAATATTCAAAAGCAATGATGCCAGGTTGATTTTGATTTAAAACAGAAACTTTGTTAATGGCATCCGTTGAAAATGATTGGTGTTTTTTGGTGTTACTATCGTTGATTATTTTTGATTGATTTCGTCCAATTCCATTATCGGTTATTGTTACATTTAAAATAGTGTTTGTTTCATCTAATGAAAAAATAATGTCAATTTTCTTTTCTCCATGCTTATGTCGTAATCCATGTTTAAAAGCATTTTCTATGATTGGCTGTAATATAAGTGAAGGTAATGATGTATGACTGCTGTCAACGTTATCATCCAATTTAAGAGTATATGTAAATTCATTGATAAACAGCATCGACTCCAGTTCAATATATAATTTTAAGAATTCAATTTCTTCATCTAATTTTACCCACGGCAGAGAGCTTTGTTCTAATATTTTTCTAACTAAATCAGAAAATTTTTGCAAATAACTTACAGCTTTCTTTTTATCGTTTTCGTATATATAACTTTTAATAGAGTTTAGTACATTAAATATAAAATGCGGATTCATCTGAGCTCTTAATGCAGTTTCTTTAGAAAGTTTTAATTGATGTTCGAGGTTAACACGTTCTAATTCTTTTTTTTGCTTTCTCTCCATTATTCTAAGGCGTTGTTTAAAAAGCCATAGAGTTATTAACAAACAAGTAATGCCAATCATAATATAAAACCACCACCTCTGCCAAAACGGAGGGTTTACTATTCCGTTTATTAAAACAGAATTTATGGAGTCTTTCCCTAAATGATCTACTAATTTTATCTCGATCCTTAAATTTCCGGTGCTTAAAGTAGGCAGTTCAATTTGATTTATTTCTGCAGGCAAAAATATCCAAGAAGTATTATTGTTTAATCGATAGGCGTATTGAAATTGATTTTCAGAACTCAAAGCAACAGCATCTAATTCTATTTTTAATTTGTCTTTATATTCTAAATTTAAATCATTGGTATATTTTATAATAGAATTATTTACTAAAATATTTCTAAGATATATTTTTGCTATCGTTGTTTTACTTTTTACATGAAGTGAGATTTGCTGAACTCCTTTTGAGCCAGCTAACCAAACATATTGACTATCTATATCTAGCCCACTTATATTATTCGATGCTAAACCTGATAATCTATTTTTAAGTTGCCATTCTTTATTTTTTAAATCATATATCCACAGCCCTTTATTGCTTGCCACAAATAAACAGGAATCATTTTCTTTTAATTGATAGTTAGTTGTATTTTGGTTTAATGATGTTAGTATACAGGGCACTCTTTTGTTTTCTATTTCATAAATAACTCCATTAAATGCTAAAGCATGTAATTTGTTTTTATATGAAAGTGAAATAATTTGAATACTATCAAGTTGCGTAGTAATATATTGCCAATGATTATTTTTAAATTTATAAACGTCAATGCCACTATTTGTAGCGAGCCATAATTGATTATTAGTGTTGTCGTATACAATTGACCTTGTCCATTTTTTATTTAGCACCTCTATTTTTGAATTGTCATAAGGCCTATAACAAAATGCACCGTATGAAGTTGCAACAATATAACTCTGTCCTATTTGTAAAATATCTTTAGTGGGAGGGAAATTCTCGCCTACTGGTTTTATTTTATTTTGATTAAGAGTAAAAATAGTATTCTGAATTCCAAACAAAACAGATTGTTTATTTTGTGTTGGAGCCAAGCATTGAACATCTAATTTTGTGTTATGAGAAACTAAATTTGTAGTATTATTTTTCAAATTTAATTCACCTATTTTTCCATTGACTGAAGCAAAAAACACTGATGAATTGCCACGTACTATTTTATTAATTTTAATATTAGCATTATCTTTTATAATCCATAATTTATTCGACAATTCTGGAATTCTAAGTAAACCGTCATGAAGTGAACTAAGCCAATAAGAATTCTCGTCATCCTTGATTCCAGAAGAAAAAGATTTGTCTTCAAATAATAGTTCGTTTGTATCGTTTTTAATATCATAAATAATAACACCGCTAAATGTATAAATCCAAATACGATCTTGATCCTCCTCTACAATTCTAGTTATTTTTTTATTTTTTAGAAGAGGATTTAAGTTTTTCGAATAAAAAGGTTTTATTTTTCCATCAATTAATCTAAATATTTCACCATCAACGGTACTGAAAATAAATTTTTGTTTACTGAATAAGGCTAATTGATATTCCCCAGCCACTTTATTTTTACTCCAGACTCCAGGATAATATGTTACATCGTCCTGTTTAATTTGAATTAAACCATTTGGTCCAAGGCACCAAAAAACATTATCGTTGTCAATAAAGCAGGAGTTAGTGTAGTTACCCGCAGGATATTTAGGTGCATATGCGAAATTTTTCCATGTATTTGTTTTAGCAGAAAGTTTGGTAATTCCCTCCGAATAACATACCCAAAGGCTATTGTTTTTGTCAACACAAATATTTGAGATAGAGCCTTTGTTCCAAGTCGTCAATAATTTTAAGGAGTCGTTTTCAACATAAAAAACTTGTCCATTAAAATTATACATAAATATTTTACCATTAAAAGATTTATAAAGACCGGTTAATGATCGCGATTTTTGAAGAGGATGTTTGTATTCATAATAACGGATGCCATCGTATCTAAATAATCCTGCATCTGTTCCTAACCATATAAACCCTTTGTTGTCTTGAATGATGCTGTAAACGGTTTGGCTAGGTAAACCTTCTTCGGGTGTAATTTGAAATGCAATAGGGTCCTGGGCATGGATAATCTGCGTTAGATTAAACACTATCATAAAACATATATAATACCTTTTTATCACACCTATATTTAATTTAAAAAACGCTAAAATTAATTTATTCAGAGAGCTTTTAGAGCTCACTGGAAATTTCAGTCTGTCAGCACCCACCTGACCGAAAAAAACAGGACACTGCAGTTTTGGCCTCATACTATTGATCTCAAAAATCATTCGCTAGTTTAGAAGGGTGGTCCGAAATTAGCGATCTTCGGGGGCTGAGTAAGTGAAATTTCCAAATGTTTGAGCGACAACTAAAATCCATTTATCCTTCAGAAACTTTTCTCTTCTTTTCGATCTGATAGATAAGATATAAACTCCCTGAAACAATCAGTACACTTATAATTACATAGATCAAATGACTATTATCTATTCCGATCTCATCTGCATCGGATGAAATAACTCCTCTGTTTGAAAGCCATATTAAAAAAACGGCCGTTCCATTATTTACAAAATGGGCAACGATGCCGGGCCACAGAGATCCGCTCCACAAAAACAAATACCCTAAAAATGCGCCCATTAACATCCTTGGAAAAAAACCGAAAAATTGCATGTGAAATGCACTGAAAATAATTGCCCCGATCCAAACGGATACGTGTTTGTTCTTAAAACATTCAATCAATACTTTTTGTATGATCCCACGAAAAAATAATTCCTCGCTTAATGCAGCCATTAGTGCAACCATAAATAAATTCAATAGGAGGCCGCTTACCGATGTTCCTTTTGTAAACAATTCAGTGAGCTCCATTGCTTTTGCTTCGCTTGTCCGCATCCATTGCTCAATACCGCTTAGGGCATCCGGTAAATGCAATTGTTCATTTACTTGTGCGATCCAATTGATAAAAGGTAAAGCGAATAATATTCCTAAGCTGCCCAATAATAAGGTTTTATAATGCGGCTTCGTTGTTACACCTAAATAGTGAATGCGTTTGTTTGTCCAAAATAGAGCAAACAGGATCGATGGTGCAATAAATAATATCACCACTCCTATTAGTTGTCCGATATAAAGCAATGCAACGGTAGAGGGATTATTGGTATTTAATTCAGTATTTTCTGAACTTCCAATGATGTTTAGCAATCCGTAAATAAAAAGCCACGAAAAAATTACAATTAATTTGATCCATGATTGTCGTTCTTCTTGCTCTGTATTTTGCATTGCTTGGCTAATTTTGGTATTTTTGTACAATATTAGTAAATAGTTAATTAGGTTGATTAAGTAAATGTTAACAGCCTTCTTTTCCTTTTTTACGACTAACAAACGAATCAGTATTTAAATGACAAAAATAGGTAACATAGAATTAGGTGAATTTCCTTTACTGCTTGCTCCTATGGAGGATGTAAGCGATCCGCCTTTTCGTGCTGTTTGTAAACAAAATGGTGCGGACATGATGTATACCGAGTTTATTTCTTCGGAAGGATTGATTCGTGATGCTGCAAAAAGTGTTCAAAAGCTTGATATTTTTGAATATGAACGCCCCATTGGTATTCAACTTTTTGGTTCTGATATTGATTCCATGCGTGAAGCTGGAATTATTGCCGATAATGCCAATCCCGATCTGATCGATATTAATTACGGTTGCCCTGTCCGACAGGTTGCTTGTCGCGGTGCCGGTGCCGCCCTTTTGCAAGATATTCCTAAAATGGTGGAAATGACCTCTGCCATCGTGAAAATTGCAAACCGCCCTGTTACTGTTAAAACACGTTTAGGTTGGGATGACAGTACAAAAAATGTAGTGGAAGTAGCCGAACGATTGCAAGATATTGGTATTTCCGCGCTAACGATCCATGGTAGAACACGTGCTCAATTATATAAAGGTGCTGCCGACTGGACACTGATCGGGGATATAAAAAATAACTCGCGGATTAAAATTCCTATTTTTGGTAATGGTGACGTTGATTCTCCTGAAAAAGCGAAATTGATGAGGGATCGTTACGGTATAGATGGGATCATGATCGGTAGAGCAAGCATCGGTTATCCATGGATATTTAATGAGATCAAACATTTTTTTAAAACAGGTGAACACTTAGCACCACCAACTATTGCTGATCGTGTAAGAGTCTGTAAAGAACATCTTGATTTTTCGATGCGCTGGAAAACAAACCATGCCGGTATTGTTGAAATGCGCAGACATTACACCAATTATTTTAAAGGCTTGCCTAATTTTAAAGAGTACCGCTTAAAATTAGTCACCACTTATTCCTATGATGAGATCATTATGATTCTTGATAAAGTGGAAAAGCAATATTCCGATTTGGAATTTGCATAGCTCCTGCTCCATAAATAAAATTTAAGGGAATAAATATAAGTACATCCGATCGTGATATTTTAAAAAGCAAGATGCTTTTTTGTGACGATCCGCACGGGATACCATGCAGCTAAAAATCCAATCGATAGCACGGCGATCATTGTTACTAGAATATCGGAGACTTCGAATTTTACTGGATAGGCAAGATTCTCCGACATTTTAATGATTTCGTAATGTTGTTGTATCCAGCACAAAATACTACCGAAAAGTAATCCTAAAAATGCTCCGATGATCGTAATCAGCATTCCTTCCATCAAAAATATTTTACGGATCAGCTGAATGTCGGCACCCATGTCATGCAAGATCGTTATGTCTTTTTTCTTTTCTAAAATCAGCATCGTTAACGAACCGATCACATTAAAGGTGGCAATGATTAATATAAAGATCAGAATGATGAATGTCCATAATTTTTCTGAACGCATCGTTTTGTACAAGGATGCATTTTGCTGCGCTCTATTTTTTATTTCGAAGTTGTCGCCTAATAAAAGTGTTATTTCTTTCACGATCTTTCCTTCATTGCTGCCCTTTTTAATGCCCAGTTCAACAGCTGTTACTTCATTTGTATAGTCAAGTAATTCACGCGCTTTTTCAATGCTCATGATTGTATAGGTGTAGTCAAACTCATCTAAGTTTACAAAAAAAGTTCCTGCAGGATATGCTTTTAATTCGTTCAATCCGTCTGCTGGATTTAACGAACTTACTTTCCCACGTTTGGGTGCATAAATAGAAATGAGAGTAGAAAGGTCGTTTGGTCGTGTTTGTAAAATAGTGCTGATGCCTTTCCCAATCACAATATTGTTTTTTGAAATATTAAAATCACCTTCTGAAACAAGGGTATCAATTCTGCTCATTTTGCTAAAATCGGCACTCACTCCTTTCACCTTTGCGATACATTGTTTGTCTTCGTATTTTAATAAGGCATTTCCTTCTACAATTTCTGTAAAATAGGCAATACCTTCTATTTTTTTTAATGATTGAAATGCAATGGAATTCGGGTCAAATGTTTTGCCTTGCTTGATTGTGATTTCCAAATCGGGATCGAAGGAATTGTAGAATGACTGTACCAGATTTGTAAGGCCATTAAATGTGGAAAGAACGATTACCAATGCCAACGTACCAATACAAATTCCTGTTATCGAAATGCCAGAAATGATATTGATGGCATTGTGCGATTTTTTTGAGATCAGGTATCGTTTTGCTATAAAGAAAGGAAGATTCACGTTGTATGAATTGGTTGATTTCGTTTCTGGAGAATACGCTTAATGGTTTTTATTTTCCATCAAATTTTTATACCAATCGCTCATTTACGAATTGGTCGCCTCTTACTAATTTAATTTTTAAGTAACTCATCAATGCGCATAGCATAATCCAAGGAGTCGTCATGAAAAAATACCAGATTGGGAATAATACGTACTTGTTTTTTTATACGATCCGAAAGTTTTGTCCGGATCTCTTTTGTATGTACCTGAATTAATTTTAATAGTTCTTTGTTATCCGGCACATTAAATAAACTCACATATACTTTCGCAATACCTAAATCAGGACTCACCCTTACTTGTGTTACCGTAATGAGCGCATTCCCGAATAATAAACGTGTTTCTCTCTGAAAGATCTCACCAAGTTCTTTTTGTATTAATCTTGATACTTTTAACTGTCGTGTAGAATCCATATTTAACTTAATTTAGGACTTCAAAATTAACAATTAAACAGCTACAAATAGTATATTTACACATTATTAGTTATTTAAACGTCATATGAGAAAATTTTTCGGTGTTCTCCGTTATGTAAAAGGCTATTGGCGTTACGCTATCTGGAACATCATTTTCAATATTTTATCTGTTATTTTTTCACTTTTCTCAATCGCTTTAATGTTTCCCTTTCTGAAGGTTTTGTTTTCAAACGATCCCAATCAGATATCAGATATTATTGTAAAAGGTAAGCCTGTATTCTCTTTCTCCGCAGATGGAGTAGTGGACACCATCAATTTTATGATGGCCCAAGCAACAATTGCAAATGGCAAGCTGGTAGTATTGGTTTGGATTTGTCTTTTTATTGTTGCTACTATTTTTCTTAAAAATGTTTCCCGCTATTTTGCGATGTACTTTTTAGCTCCTATTCGCAATGGTGTTGTTCGCGATATGAGAAATAAATTGTTTAACAAAACACTCGATCTTCCTCTGTCTTATTATTCGGATGAACGCAAAGGGGATATTATTTCTCGCATGACTGCAGATGTGCAAGAGATAGAATGGAGTATCATGCAATCCCTTGAAATGATCTTTCGCGAGCCACTTACAATTGTTGTATTTCTTGTAATGATGTTCGGTATCAGTGCCAAATTATCGCTAGTCGCGTTTGTTTTATTGCCAATTACTGCATTATTGATCGGGCAGATTGGTAAAAGTTTAAAACGCTCTGCAACAAAAGGGAAGGAAAAAATGGGACTGCTCTTGTCGATAATGGATGAAACGCTTGGCGGATTAAGGATTATTAAGGGCTTCAATGCAGAAAAAACTACAAGGGAAAAATTCCGTAAAGAAAATCAACTCTATACCAATATCTCGATAAAAATGTACCGAAAAGTTGATTTGGCTTCTCCTTTGAGCGAATTTCTTGGTGTTTCCGTGCTGGTGGTTATTCTTTACTTGGGTGGAAAAATGGTTATAGTAGATCATTCAATGGACGGGGCCTTGCTGATCATGTACCTGGTTATGTTCTCGCAGTTGCTGACTCCCGCAAAATCTTTTACGACTGCGTATTACAGTGTTCAAAAAGGATTGGCTTCTTCTGAACGCATCGATAAAATATTGGATGCCGAAGTCAGCATAAAAGACGGTCCTCATCCGATATCACTAACAAAATTTGAGAAAGAGATCGAATATAAAAATGTTTCTTTTGCTTATCGTGAAGGGGAAGTTGGTTGGGTTTTGAATGATATCAATTTAAAAATTGAAAAAGGAAAAACAATCGCCCTGGTTGGTCAATCCGGATCGGGGAAAACAACCTTGGCGGATATGCTGCCTCGGTTCTACGATCCTACAAAAGGTGAAATTCTGGTTGATGGTGTTTCGATCAAGGGTGCAAAAATTGCTGACGTTCGCGCATTAATGGGTATTGTTACGCAAGAATCGATCTTGTTTAATGATACTGTTTATAATAATATTGCTTTTGGAATGGAGAACGTGACCGAGGAAAAGGTGATCGAAGCGGCAAAAATTGCCAATGCACATGAGTTTATCATTAAAATGCAGGACGGCTACCAGACAAATATTGGTGATCGTGGAAGTAAAATGTCGGGCGGACAGCGTCAGCGGATGAGTATTGCCCGTGCCGTACTTAAAAATCCTCCTATTTTAATTCTTGATGAAGCAACTTCCGCTCTCGATACAGAAAGTGAACGTTTGGTGCAGGATGCCTTGTCTAATTTGATGAAAAACCGCACTTCTGTGGTCATCGCCCATCGCTTATCTACCATTCAGCATGCTGATGAAATCATTGTTATGCAGAAAGGACTGATTATTGAACGTGGAACGCATACGCAGCTGCTTGCCCTGAATGGTAATTATAGTAAACTGCACGAAATGCAATCTTTCGTATAATCTTCTCTTTTTAAAGCTGATCTTTAGGGTTATGCCATTCCCCTTTTTAAAAATGAAGTTAATTAGCACACATTCCCCCTTTGAAAAAGGGCTTAGGGGGATTTGCTAGTCGATGAATCTTTTTTTGCACCATCCCCCTTCGTAAAAATGAAGTTACTTAGCACACATTCCCCCTTTGAAAAAGGGGGTTAGGGGGATTTGCTAGTCGATGAATCTTTTTTTGCACCATTCCCCTTTTTAAAAATGAAGTTACTTAGCACACATTCCCCCTTTGAAAAAGGGGCTTAGGGGGATTTTTTTAATTGCAGCTTAGTTACTCGCAAATTTTATATATTTGTCTATCTCTTTTAACTTTAAAAACTACAAAACATGAAAAAATCTTTACTTGTTATTTTTGCTTTATTTATCTGTGCTTTTGGCGCTGTAGCTCAAATTACAATAACTACAGCAGACATTGCTTCACCAACAAAAATTATCTATCAGTCAAATGATACTTTGCCTTCAGGGTCATTGTCGGTTGGAAGTGCCGGAATCAGCCAAACTTGGAATATGAGTATGTTGAACGCATCAACAACAGATACCATGACATTCATTTCTTACGCATGGGCTCCTAATCCTTTATTTTCTTCTTCTAATTTGGTAATGAAACAGGGGTGGCAAAATAACTTCAGCTACCTTACAAATTCAGCGTCAGGATTAACTGCAGATGGTGTTTCGGCAAATGTTGATTTAGGTGCAGGTCCGATGAATCTTACTATTAAAAATTCACCATCAGAAAAATTAATGAATTTTCCTGCTAATTATTTAACAAACTTCACAAGCAATTACAAATCAATAACGCCTGCTTTTTATTTTGGAGTTGATCCAGGTATTGGTTTAGTTATCGATTCTGTCAGAATGACTTCGGGTGTCAGAAAAACAGTTACTGTTGATGCTTGGGGGACCTTAACTACTCCTTTGGGAACATTCAACGTATTGAGAAGCAAAGAAACGATCGTAAAATACGATACTACCGATGTTTCAATCAGTGGTTTCTGGAACCCGCTTCCCGGATTTACACCATTATTAGCTGCTGATTCTACAACAGGTTACACCTGGTGGGCAAATGGAGTAGGCTTTCCCCTGGTATCTATTAAATTAGATTCTTTGTCAGCTATAAAAGAAGTTACCTGGTTACAATCTTTGCCTTTGGTTGGAATCAACGAAGCAACTGCTGCATCACAGGTAAATGTTTTCCCTAATCCTGCACAAAATGAAATTACTTTTGCTGTAGAAGCTTCAAAAGTGTCTTCTATCCAATTGTTTGACATCGCTGGACGCATGATCGATTCATACACTGTTTCCGGTAATACTGCATCTATAAATACTTCTGATTTTGCTAATGGTGTTTACTCTTATACTTTAATTGGAAACGACAATGCCATTTTAAACCGCGGTAAATTTACCGTTGCTAAGTAAACATTTCTACTGATAAATTTTTAAAAAGCGTCTCGAATTTTCGGGACGCTTTTCGTTTGAATACCTAAGTTTTTAAAATTTTGCTTTGGTAAAAGGAAAATAAAAATCCTATATTTGTTAGATACATCTAAATATTTTAAAATGAAAAAAATTATACTTTCTGCAACAGCAATTTTTGCTTTTGCTTTTAATAGTGCTGCACAAGACTTAATGTTTGAAACGTGGTCTGCTGCAGCTCCACCATTTGCAACTATTCTAGATCCCTCTGGTTGGGCAACTTTAAATGCTTTAAATCTTGTAGGAACCGATACTTCTGTATTTAAGGAAACTGTTGCGCCTGGCCAAGGACTGATAAGCGCTAAAATTAAAACTGTAAAAGTGGTTGGTGCAGCTATTCCAAGTCCATATACTGCCGGTAATATCGATACAGCTGGAATCTTGGTAATGGGGAAAATCAATGCTTTTCCTACTCCTGGTTTAACATATGGAAAGCCATTGTCTGGTCGCCCTGCAACTCTTAGTTTTGTTTCTAAATATACTCCTATGGCTGGTGATTCGGCTTTTGTGTTAGCTTATTTAACTAGATGGAATGGCACTTCAAGAGATACTATTGCATATGGTAAATATGCTACCGGTATTGCCACCACAACGTTTGCTGCAAACAGTTTAACCATGAATTACGATTTGGCATTTAGTTCCGTTTGGGCTGATACCATGCTCGTATTTGCAAGTTCAAGTGTTTATAGCCATCCAGGTGCAAAAATTGGTAGTACTTTTTACATTGATGCAATGTCTTGGTCTGGGTATAATGGAATAAATGAAAATGAAAATTTTGGTTCAGTTTCGGTTTCTCCAAACCCAGCTATAAATAACATTAGCTTTACAAGTTCTGTAAATGCAAATGCTGTTAAAATACTTGATATAGCTGGTCGTAAGGTTGGAATATTCTTAATGGTTGGAAATGCTGTAACGGTGCAAACTTCCTTATTCAATGCAGGAATGTATATTTACAATGTATTAAACGAAAAGAAACAAGTTATCAATAGAGGTAAATTTGAAGTAATAAAATAAGCCTCAACCACATTATAGAACGCCTGTAGCAGTTGTGTTACAGGCGTTTTTGTTTGGATGAATCAAAAAATTGTGAGCGCTGTCAGTTCGAGCGGAGTCGAGAACAAAGAGCTGGTTATCGACTCCACTCAAAGTGACACTAGAATTACTTACCTTTACAAAAAGCAAATCAATTGAACGCACGGATTTCAGACGGAACTATTTTTTTATCAAAGCTTACTTTTCGCAGAGCATGGAATGCTGTAAAAGTGGTGTTGAGCTTTTATATTTCTAAATGGACAAATAAACCTATTCAATGGGGAGTTCCAATAAGCATTACATTTGAGCCGACTACTTCCTGCAATTTACGTTGCCCTGAATGTCCAAGTGGTAAACGCGAATTTACCCGTCCTACAGGAATGCTGGAAAACGATTTTTTCAAGTCGACTCTTGATGAATTGTATAAAGAAATTTCCTATTTGATTTTTTATTTTCAAGGCGAACCATTTCTGAATCCGAAGTTCTTAGACATGGTAAAGTATGCTTCCGCCAAAAATATTTATACCGCAACTTCCACCAACGCACATTATTTAACTGATGCTGTCGCAAAACAAACTGTCGAAAGTGGCTTGAGCAGATTAATTATTTCTATTGATGGAACAACTCAAGAAACCTATGAGCAGTATAGGATTGGTGGCGACCTGAAAAAAGTAATTGAAGGTGCAGAAAATGTTGTCAAGTGGAAAAAGGAATTAAGATCAAAAACACCTCATATCATCTTTCAGTTTTTAGTGGTGAAACCCAACGAACATCAGATAAAAGATGTTGAGGTGTTAGCAAAAAAAATTGGTGTTGATGAAGTGCGGTTCAAAACGGCTCAGATGTATGACTATGTAAATGGAAATAAATTGATTCCTACAATCGAAAAATATTCGCGCTACAAAAAACAGACAGATGGAACATATACCATCAAAAATGAAATGCTAAATCATTGCTGGAGACTTTGGCATTCAACGGTTATAACCTGGGATGGGCTTGTTGTTCCTTGTTGTTTTGATAAAGATGCACAGCATCAATTGGGTAATCTTAAAACAGAATCTTTCAAAAAAATGTGGCAAGGAAATAAATACCAAAATTTTAGAAGCGCTGTTCTTCGTTCACGCTCCGAAATAGATATCTGTAAAAATTGTACCGAAGGAACAAAAGTTTGGGCATGAAGGCTTTCGGAGAAATAGTATATTCGTAATGTCATCCCTTGCTACGACACGGGATCTGTCAATTAAAAATATGAATCTCAATCGTGCATACGTTTATATTTTGTCAAACAAAAATAGAACAGTGTTATACATTGGTGTTACCAATGATTTAGAAAGAAGAATGGCAGAGCATAAAAATGGAATAGGTTCATCTTTTACAAAAAAGTACAATGCTCATGAACTTTTGTTTTACGAAATTCATAACGATATAACTCAAGCTATTACTAGAGAAAAGCAGTTAAAGGAATGGAAAAGAGAATGGAAGATGGATTTGATCAAAACAATTAACATCGAAATGCTTGATTTGGCTTTCGATTGGGATATGAGTTTAGAACAATGAGATCCCGTGTCGTGGCACGGGATGACAGTCCTATAATGTAGAAGCAATAATAAAAAAGCTCCGAAATATTCTTTCGGAGCTTTTTTAAATTTAATTTCTTTTGACTTTTCAACTTTGGACTTATTTCAGACCGTCATAATTTCTTTCTCTTTTACCTCTAAGTGCTTATCACATTTAATAACATATCCGTCTGTTATCGTCTGAACAAGAGTTTCAGCACTTTTTACTTCGTCCTCTGGTGTTCCGTTCTTTTGAAGTTTTTTTAATTCTTCGTTGGCTTCTTTTCTAATCGTGCGCAAAACTACTTTTCCGTTTTCCGCTTCCGCTTTTGCTTTCTTAACAAGATCACGTCTGCGCTCCTCTGTTAATGCAGGAACTAGAATGCGAATCAGCACTCCGTCATTCTGTGGATTTAGACCCAGATTGGCTGCCATGATCGCTTTTTCTATCGGAGTAAGCATTGCTTTTTCCCAAGGCTGAACAACAAGTGTCCGTGCATCAGCAGTATTTACATTTGCAACCTGGTTTAGTGGCGTGCGTGTTCCGTAATAATCAACAGAAATGCTTTCAAGCATTGTCGGGCTTGCTTTCCCGGCACGTACCTTTACCAATTCAGATTCAAGATGTGAAAGAGCTTTTTCCATTTGCTCTTTTGTATTGTCTAGTATAAATTGAATGTCTTCGTTCATTTTTTTAGTCTTTAGTCATTAATAAATAGTCAATAGACTGTATGTAAAATTACTGTTTTTTTCTTTTATTCTCTGCTTCAAGAGGAGTTAGAGCGAATTAAAATTCCACTAGTGTTCCTACTTTTTCACCTTCAACCAACCGTAATAAATTACCTTTTTTATTCATATCAAAAACGATGATCGGCAGTTTATTTTCTTTGCACAATGTGAATGCGGTCATGTCCATCACTTCAAGTCCTTTTGCGTACACTTCTTCAAATGAAATTGTTTCATATTTAGTAGCTGTTTTGTCTTTTTCAGGATCAGCGGTGTAAATTCCATCTACACGTGTTCCTTTCAAAACAACATCCGCTTCAATTTCGATTGCGCGAAGTGTAGCCGCTGTATCGGTTGTAAAATAAGGGTTTCCGGTTCCTGCGCCAAAAATAACGACACGGTTTTTTTCTAAGTGACGAACCGCTTTTCTACGGATAAACGGTTCGCAAATTTGTTCCATTTTTATAGCGGATTGTAAGCGTGTTTCAACACCAGCTTTTTCTAAAGAAGACTGCAATGCCATTGAATTGATAACGGTTGCAAGCATTCCCATATAATCACCTTGCACTCTGTCCATTCCACCTGCTTCAGCCTGAATTCCTCTGAATATATTTCCACCGCCTATTACAATTGCAATTTCAACACCCAGTGCTGCAACTTCTTTGATTGCAGCAGCATATTCAGATAAGCGCTCGTGATCGATTCCAAATTGTTTATTTCCCATTAAGGATTCACCACTAAGTTTTAGGAGGATGCGTTTGTATTTCATTGAAGCAGTTTAAGGTTTAAAAGTTTAAAGTTGGAAAGTTAAGTATTTAGTTCTTAAATATAAAATGGTGCTTTGCGGGCAAAAAAAAGTCCCGAATAAATCGGGACTTAAAATATAATAATAATTAGCTTAAAGCGATTCGTTTGAATCCTGTAACAGTTAATCCTTTTTCGGAATCGTTCAGATATTGAGCGATTGTTTTTTTATTGTCTTTAATGAATTCTTGATTTAACAAAGTTGATTCTTTGTAAAATTTATTCAATTTACCCATTGCAATTTTTTCAAGCATTTCTTCAGGCTTACCTTCTTCACGTGCTTGTTCTTTACCTACTTCAATTTCACGCTTAATCATTTCTGCATCAACATCACCTTTATCAACCGCTACCGGAGCCATTGCCGCAACTTGCATTGAAACATCTTTTGCAACGTCAGCATTAATAGTTTCAGAGTTGAATCCTACAATGTTTGCCAATTTATTTCCCGGGTGAATGTATGCAAAAACAAGAGGCGCTTCAATCACTTCAAATTTTGTCAATTCAATCTTTTCTCCGATTACGCCGGTTTGTTCAATTAGTTTTTCACCAATTGTAATTTTTCCATCAAAAGACATTGCTTTTAATTCGTCAGCTGTTTTTGCATTTTTCTCAACAGCAATATCTAAGATAGCAGTTGTCATTTTGATGAATTCAGCATTGATACCAACGAAATCTGTTTCGCAGTTAACAGCTAATACAACACCACATTTGTTGTCAGGAGTAACTTTTGCAAGAACAACACCTTCTTTAGACTCACGATCGCCGCGGTTAGCAGCTACTTTTTGTCCTTTTTTACGAAGTTCATCAATTGCTTTTTCGAAATCACCTTCCGCTTCGGTTAATGCTTTCTTGCAATCCATCATTCCCGCACCGGTCATTTGTCTTAATTTATTAATATCTGCTGCTGTGATAGTCATTGTTGTCATGGGTTTTATGTCATTAAAAAATGTCCCGATTTTGTCGGGACGTTTTTTGTATTATTAACTGTTAATTTTTCTTCTTGGCTTCTTAGCTCCGGCTTTCGCTTCACCTTCAACCTCATCAGATGGAGATTTGATTTTTACTCCGTCACTTAATTTTTCCGCTTCATCGCGGGAAGATTTTACACCTTCTTTTTCTTCAGCTGCAGTTTCTTTATCAACTTTACGCTCAGCTAAACCCTCTTCTATCGCTTTTGCAATAATACTTGTGATTAATGCGATTGAAGTTGAAGCATCATCATTTGCTGGGATTGCAAAATCAACTGCATTCGGATCAGAGTTTGTATCAACGATCGCAAAAGTAGGGATGTTTAATCTTTTCGCTTCAGCAACTGCGATGTGTTCTTTAGAAATATCTACAATGAACAAAGCTGCAGGTAAGCGGCTAAGGTCAACAATAGAACCTAAGTTAGTTTCTAATTTAGCTCTCTCACGGGAAATTTGTAATTTTTCTTTTTTAGAAATATTGTCAAATGTTCCATCCGTACTCATTTTGTCGATGGTAGCCATTTTCTTAACTGCTTTACGGATAGTTGCAAAGTTAGTTAACATACCACCTGGCCAACGCTCAGTAACATAAGGCATACCAATTGCTTTTACTTTATCAGCAACGATATCTTTTGCTTGTTTCTTTGTCGCAACAAATAAAATCTTTTTACCGGATTTTGCAATTTGTTTCAAAGCATCTGCTGCTTCATCAATTTTAACTACTGTCTTATTTAAGTCAATAATATGTATACCATTTTTTTCGGTGAAGATATATGGTGCCATTGCTGGATTCCATTTTCTTTTCAAATGTCCGAAGTGAGAACCTGCCTCTAATAGATCGTTGAAATTTGTTCTTGACATTGCGTCTTTAATTTTATAATAATTAATACTTTTTTTATCCCTCGCCAAGCTCGGGATGCAATTTGGTAAATGTTAACGTTTACTGAATTGGAAACGTTTACGAGCTTTTTTCTGACCCGGTTTCTTCCGTTCAACCATTTTAGGATTACGAGTCATTAAGCTTTCTGCTTTTAGCAAAGGCTTAAGAGCTGCATCCGTTTCTACTAAAGCACGAGCAATTGCCAATCTAACAGCTTCTGCTTGTCCTGTTACCCCGCCCCCTTTTACATTTACTTTTACATCAAACTGATCCATTGTTTTTGTAACAGCGAACGCTTGTGTAACTTTGTATTGTAAAACGGATGTTGTGAAGTAAGCTTTGTAATCTTTATTGTTGATTACAATTTCGCCACTTCCTTTTTGCACATATGCACGTGCTACAGCGGTTTTTCTTCTACCAAGAGTATTTACTACTTCCATTTTTATTATTTAATTGTATTTATTTTGATTTCTTTCGGTTGTTGAGCTGCATGAGGATGTTCTGCACCTGCATAAATAAAAACATTTCTTCTTAACGCATCACCCAATTTGTTTTTTGGTAACATTCCGCTAACAGCCATTCTCACTACTTCTGTCGGTTTTTTAGAAAAAAGTAATTTCGGAGTTGCAAAACGCTGTCCTCCTGGATACCCAGTGTGACGAACGTATTCTTTCTCAGCTACTTTATTACCTGTTAATTTGATTTTTTCAGCATTGATAATGATTACATTATCACCTGTGTCTACGTGAGGGGTAAAGTTTACTTTATCTTTTCCTCTTAAGATGTACGCTACGTTAGAAGCCAAACGACCTAATATTTCGTTTTCTGCATCTACGATAACCCATCCTTTTGTAACAGTTTCTTTACTTGCTGAAACCGTCTTGTAACTAATTGCTTCCACTGTATTTAGATATTAATTTATGTACTAAAAATGCCGTATTTTTCTTAAAACGGGACGCAAAGATAAGCAGATTTTTATTTCTAGCAAAATAATTCACAATTAAATGTTTATAATTAAATACACCAGTTCCCTTTGATCCTATTTTCATTCTACGTTTTTAACTCTTTTTTAGCTCAGTTTTGTCTTAATTTGCGATATTTCTATAATTGCATTTTGTGTTATTTTTACTGATTTTGACTTTAAAATCTAATATATTGTCATAAAATTCAATTTATTGTTATGAAAATGCTGTTTTTAGGAATTTGCCGGTTTTAGTTTTTAGCACTTTTATACTAGATTTTTCTCCCCGTCAAATCGTACATCCTTCGTTTGAATTTTTTTCCTCTTTTCTTTTTGAAGTACCACCTCTGCAAATTATTATTAATACTTCACCTCCTTAAGTCCTCTTATTTATAATCGTTCCAATTTGCTATTCTGACACTATTATGACAATTCTGTTCTTTTAAGTCCGCAAATTTGTGCTACAAAAGATGAAGAACGCTTTGAATAAGTTTAAAATAATAGCATTCACCCACAAAACAACCGATATCAATGATATTGGAAAACTTCACATTGACGATAGTCAGGTGAAGGAGCGTTTTGACCTGTTGAAATCTGCTTTGGATCTTGAAGAGCTGTTATATCTTTCTACGTGTAACCGCGTAGAATTCATGCTTGTAAAGAACAGCAGCATTGATGTTTCATTTCTTAAGAAATTCTTTTCTACTTTTGATTCTGCCTGGACAGACACTGATATAAAGTGGGCGATAGATAATGCGCAGGTATTTGAGGGTGATGCTGCTTTGCGCCATCTTTTCAACGTTGCTTCGTCAATCGATTCTCTTGTTGTTGGTGAACGCGAAATTATTACTCAGGTTCGTAATGCGTATGAGAAATGTTGCGCACAAGGTCTTACAGGTGACTTGATTCGTATCGTTGTTAAAAAAACAATTGAAGTTGCCAAGGATGTTTACACACATACAAATATTGCTAAAAATCCGGTTTCTGTTGTTTCTTTAGCATACCGCAAACTTCGAGCGCTGAATGTTAAACAGGATGCCCGCTTTTTAATTATCGGTTCCGGTGTGACAAATACTACCATGGCCAAGTATCTGAAAAAACATAAGTTTGCTAATTTCACGATATTCAACCGCACCCTCGCTAATGCGGAAAAATTAGCAGCTGATTTAAATGGAAAGGCATTTCCTCTAACACAGCTTTCTTCCTACTCCGGTGGTTTCGATATTATTGTTACATGTACCGGTGCTGCTGAAAGTATTATTACCCCTGCTGTATATAAAAATTTGGTGGGTGATGACAAATCTAAAAAGGTAGTGATCGATCTGGCAATTCCAAATGATCTGGATGCCGAAATTCTGAATAATTACGATGTGAATTTAATTGCTGTAAATAACCTGCAAGAAGTTGCAAAGGAAAATTTACTTTCTCGTGAACAGGAAATGGATGCCTGCAGTATGATCATCGAGGAGAATATAGAAGACTTCAAACAAATTCTGAAAACACGTAAAGTGGAATTAGCAATGAGTGAAGTTCCTAAAAAAGTAAAAGAAATCCGTGAAACAGCGAATGAAGTTTTTGCTAAAGAATTACAAAATCTAGATGTTGAATCCAAAGAAGTATTGGATAAGATTTTAGCCTACATGGAAAAAAAATATATCAGCGTTCCAATGAAAATGGCGAAGGATATTCTGATTGAAGATGCTAAATCAAAATAGATATGAAGCCCGAAAGGGCTTTTATTTTTAAAATAAACAGTGCAACCTGAATACAACTTGTTGATTTTAACTTTTTATGATAATAGTTTAGCAGTCATTATATCTAAAAATTCAAATTCAGTATACTAACCTCAATAAAGGGCATTTCCTATAAACGGAATGAATAAAACAAATGATCGATAGAAAAATAATAATAGGTAGTAGGGGAAGCGACTTGGCATTGTGGCAAGCAAACCATGTATTGCGTAAAGTGCAGAAATTAGGCTTGACTGCCGAGTTGAAGATCATCACCACGCAAGGTGATGCTATCCAGGATCTGAGTTTTGATAAACTTGAAGGAAAAGGTTTTTTTACAAAAGAAATTGAAGATGCATTATTGAATAAAGAAATTGATCTTGCTGTTCACTCCCATAAGGATCTTCCTACAACTTCTCCTGAAGGATTGAAGATTGCTGCTGTTTCTGAACGTGAAGATGCCGCCGAATTGATTTTGATCCGCAAAGATTCTG
This sequence comes from Chitinophaga pinensis, assembly GCA_945885475.1. Lineage (GTDB taxonomy): Bacteria > Bacteroidota > Bacteroidia > 2-12-FULL-35-15 > 2-12-FULL-35-15 > 2-12-FULL-35-15. Next base: position 64,770 of record CAMCYR010000003.1, on the reverse strand, counting down.
TAGACAATGCTCTGAAATATTCTTTCAAAAAAAATGCGGTCGTTGGTACTTCTTCTGCTAGAAGAAAATCTCAATTGCTTGCTTTCAGAAATGATATAACATTAGAGGATCTTCGCGGAAACGTTCCTACACGTATTCAAAAATTACGCGATAAAAAATACGATGCAATCATGCTTGCCGCTGCCGGTGTTGCCCGCTTGCATATTGATTTAAGTGAATTTAAAGTCTTGCGTTTAGACCCTAAAGAGTTTATTCCCGCTCCTGCACAAGGTGTCTTGGCTTTGCAGATCCGTGAAGATGATCATGAACTGTTCGAATACATCCATAAGTTAAACTCCGAAAAAGTAGAGGATACGATCGGTATCGAACGAAAAGTGCTTAATCTGTTTGATGGCGGATGTCATCTTCCCTTGGGTGTTTTTTGCATCAAAGAGGATAATAAATTTAAAGTATGGACTTCCAAGTCCGACGCATGGGATACGATGCCTAAGCGTTTGTATTTTGAATCTTTTACAAGTGATGGCTTTGCTCAAAAAATTGTTAATCGTCTTAATGCCATTAAAGGATGTTCAGTTTTGATCACGCGTGATTTAAAAGAAGATTCTTTTTTTAAGAATGTGTTGGAAGGAAATGGATACACTGTTCAAGGTGTTTCTTTTATTGAAACCAAAAAAATTACTATACTTTCTGTTCCACAAGCTGATTGGGTTTTCTTCGCCAGCTCAAATGCTGTAGATTATTTCTTTTCCCAGAATCCTGAATTGAAATCAAAAACTAAATTTGGAGTGATTGGAAAATCAACCGAACAGGAGTTGAGAAAACACAACAGAAACGCAGCTTTTGTCGGCTCTGTGCCGGATACAAAAGTGGTGGGAAAAAAATTCGCTAAAACGGTTGGTGATCAAACCGTCTTGTTTCCTCAGGCGAAAGGTGGACTCCGCACTATTCAGCAACAATTTGAAGACGCCACTAAACTTACGGACCTGGTTGTTTATGAAACAGTAAAAAAAGAAAATGCAACACTTCCGGATACTGAAGTTTTAGTGTTTACAAGTCCGTCAAACGTTGAATCTTTTTTTGAAAAAGGAAAGATCTCTGCTTCGCAAAAAGTGATCGCAATCGGAAAATCAACTGAGAAAAAATTACTAGAATATAAAATTGAAAATTGTTTGCTGCCAGCATCATTCGATGAAGTTGGATTAGCAGAAGCGGTTTTCGGAATTCAATAAGATAGAATAGGAACGAAGATTTGTTAAGATTTTTATGATTGAAAATGATAAAATATTTAATGCGTTAAGAAAATTATAAGTTATCATAAACCAACACAGAAAAAATCATATTTTATCATAACCATCATAAAAAATCCGCGTTCCAATAATACGTAGCACATGATAACACAACGCCCCCGCAGACTCAGAAAAAATGCAATTGTTCGTGAAATGGTTGCTGAAACTCGTCTTTCAAAAGATATGTTTATCTATCCTTACTTTGTAGTGGATGGTGAAAAAGTGATTCATCCGATTGATGCCATGCCAGGGATCAATCATTATTCGGTTGACGAATTGTTGAAAGCTGTTGAACACGGCCTGCAGATTGGGATTAATAAAATTTTACTTTTTGGTGTTGGTGAACATAAAACAGTAGACGCCAGTTCTTCCTTCAGCAATAACTCTATCGTTGTGAAAGCAGTAAAAGCGCTGAAGGAGAAGTTTGGTGATACGCTGTATGTGATCACGGATGTTTGTGTGTGTGCATATACAACACATGGACATTGTGGAATTTTGCACGATGAATATGTACACAACGATTCTTCTGTGGAAGTATTAGCAAAAATGGCATTGGCGCACGCACAAGCGGGTTCAGATATGGTTGCGCCTAGTGATATGATGGATGGAAGAATTGCCGCGATGCGCTCTTTGCTAGATAAAAATGGTTTTGAGAATACGGCCATCATGTCGTATTCTATAAAATATGCATCTGCTTATTACGGTCCGTTTCGCGAAGCAGCAGATTCTGCTCCGCAAAAAGGTGATCGTAAGTCGTATCAGATGGATCATCGCAATGGAAATGAATCGATGACAGAGGGGCTTTTGGATGAGGCGGAAGGAGCAGATATTTTAATGGTAAAACCTGCTTTGGCTTATATGGATGTGATCTTTAATTTAAGACAGCATACACTTTTACCAATCGCTTGTTACAATGTTTCCGGTGAATATTCTATGGTAAAGGCGGCTGCCCAAAAAGGCTGGATCGATGAGCAAAAAATTGTAATGGAAAATATGTATGCTTTTGCAAGAGCTGGAGCAAACATCATTATTACGTATCACACGAAAGATATTTTTGAGAAAGGATGGATTTGATTTGGTTAAATTTTGTTTAAATTGATTTTATTACCTAGGTTTATTTTATGAAAAAAATTCTTACCACTCTATCTTTTGCATTGATTTGTTACTTTTCGTTTGCGCAAAATAAATCTGGCTATAGTATATATATCGGTTGCTTTACTGGCGGAGATACCATACCAGATGGGGCCGTTAGCGCAATTCCGATTTTAAGTCTGCTAAAGGACGGTGAAGGGCAAAAAGATGCGTCTATTTTATCATTTTCTGCATTTGTTTATGTAAATGGGAAGATTATTGAATTACAACAGGAACCTCGCTGTCTTAATTTATTAAATACGAATTATGGCAAGCCGCTTTTTAATGGTGAACCGAGACCACAGAAAATAGTTATTGAAAATATAACCATTTCGGTCAAGCAAAATGGCGAGATAACCAAACGTAAATTATCAGCACAAACATTTTACAGAGCGAAAACGGCAAATAAAAAGTGCTTATAGTATGGAGGTAATCACAGATAACAAAGAATTAAAATACGAATTAAAACTTTGGGGCTGCCGAAAGGGAAACGACAAATAGTTTCTGGGTAATAAAATCGAGTCGAAAAAGTTAGCCGTATTTTATGCCTTCTCAATCACTTTAGGAACTTTGAAATAATCGGAGTCGTGCTTCGGTGCGTTCTTTAATGCGTCGTCCTGGCTGATGTCGTGCTTCACATCATCTTCACGTAATACATTCACTTCATCACTCATATAGATCAATGGTTCAACATCCGTTGTGTCTAATTCATTCAGCTTTTCGATAAAGCCTAGCATGTTGTTCATGTCTTTTTTGATCTGCTCTTTTGCTTCGTTCTCGAATTCAAGTCGGGCAAGATGTGCAATCTTATCTACTGTTACATTATCTATTTTCATTTTCTGTTTTTTTCGAACCTGATCGATCGTTCTGGTTGTATTTTTCCAATTCTTCCGAAATAATACCATACACTTTTGTTTTCAAAGATAGTAAATCATTCTCTATCATACCAACCGTTGAAATTGGTTTGTGTACAATGATTCTAGAAACTCCCGGACGGCCATACGATTTAAAAAAGCCGCCATTTTGTAATATTTTCCAATTGTTCAGGTAGGTGATCGGAATAATCGGGACTTGTTTTTCGATCGCCAGTTTAAAGGCTCCGTTTTTAAATCCTCTTAATTTTCCATTGCTTGAAATTCCTCCTTCAGGATAAAGAAAAGTACTGTTGCCTTTGTCGATCTCCTGACCGGCTCTCAGAAATGCTCTGTGCGATGATTTATTGCTTCCTCTGTCGACAAGTATATTCATTTTTCTAAAGAATATCTTGAACAAAGGAATTTTACCTAGTTCTTGTTTTCCCATGAATACATAGTAATTCGGAATCAATAAATAACTGATCGAAATGTCTAAATAGGAGGAATGGTTGGCGCAATATACCGCTGGCTGGGGTAGTTTGGACGGCGGAATCTCGTGCGTAACTTTTATTGAGATACCCGGAACAAATAAGATCCATCTCGCCCAGAATTTTTTTAATTTGAAAGCATGCGGAAACCACACTTCTTTCGAAAGAAAAATAAAGAATAAAGGATATAATAGAATCAACCCCAAAACAAAATTGAGCAGAAACAAGAGTTTCCAAAGTGTTCGTGGTATCACTATCAGGTATTTCATGAGCAAAACAAAGATATGAAATTTTAATGCTGTTTTATTGGTTTTAAATAAACCGTATCTTTACGTCCTAGTTTTACAGCTAATAACCAATAATTAATAGGATGTCAAGGATACTTACAGGGGTTCAGAGTACAAACATTCCTCATTTAGGAAATATTTTAGGTGCAATTGTTCCTGCCATAAAAATGTCGGAACAAGCAGGCAATGAATCGCTTTTTTTTATCGCTGATCTGCATGCACTGACAACAATTAAAGATGCTGTTTTGATAAAAGAAAGTACGGATGCTGTAGCTGCAACCTGGTTAGCTTTTGGTTTCGATACGGATAAAAATATATTCTATCGCCAAAGTGATGTTCCTGAAGTGTGCGAACTTGCCTGGTATTTGAATTGTTTTACTCCCTTTCCCATGCTTGCGAATGCACATTCTTTCAAAGATAAATCGGAACGCTTATCGGATGTTAATGCTGGTTTGTTTACCTATCCTGTTTTGATGGCTGCGGATATTATTTTGTATGATGCGCATTTAGTTCCTGTCGGTAAAGATCAGATGCAGCATTTGGAAATGACGCGTGATATTGCTGAAAAATTTAACAATGCATACGGTGACGTATTTGTTATTCCAGAAGGGAAAGTGAATGAAGCTACGATGCTAATTCCGGGAATTGATGGAAAAAAAATGAGTAAGTCGCTCAACAATTTTATTAATATTTTTCTTCCTGAAAAAGAATTAAAAAAAATAATAATGAGTATTGTTACCGATGCAACTCCCCTAGAAGCTCCAAAAAATCCGGATACATGTAATGTCTTTACACTTTATAAATTAATTGCAAGTGAAACTCAAATTGCTGAAATGCGCGAAAATTACCTGAAAGGCGGTTATGGATACGGACATGCAAAAACAGCTTTCTATGATCTTTTATTGCAAACGTTTAAAACGCAACGCGCAACGTATGATCATTATATGAATAACCGTAATGAGTTGGATTCGAAATTGCAAGAGGGTGCCGACAAGGCAAGGGAAATTGCAAAAGTAACATTGAACCGCGTAAGACAGAAATTAGGATTCAAAAGTTAAAATTAAGCAATCAAAAATACTGATTTATACGCTGTTTGTTCTTCTTCTAAACTATTTAAGGGATAATCAGCTTCATTAAATATTTTTATAAAGCAAAGGGCCGATTTTATTTTATCCCATACTTCGTTTTGTATTTTTCGTACAAAACTTTCTGATCGTTATTCAGATCAATATCTCTTCCTTTTATAAATGCTCTTTCCACATTGTTGCTTCGCATGTCCAAGGCATCTCCTGTAGAAATAAATACAGTAGCATCTTTCCCCGATTCGATACTTCCTGTTGATTTATCAATTCCTAATATCTTTGCCGTATTTAGTGTTATCGATCTCAATGCTTGTTCTTTGGTTAATCCATAGGTTGCGGCTGTCCCTGCTAAAAATGGAAGATTACGCGTATTCATTGCTTCCATGTCTCCTTCGTTATTCAAGCAATAAAGTACGCCTCCTTTTTGCAATAAATAGGGAAGTTTATAGGGTAGGTCAATATCATCTTCCTGGTAGGTTGGGAGATCGTGCAGACGGGAAATGATCACCGCAATTTCATTTTGTTTTAACAGGTCTGTTATCATCCAGCTTTCTTTTCCTCCGACAATAGCTACTTTTGAGATTTTGTTTTGTTTCGCAAAATTAATCGCTTCCACCATTTCTTTTACTGTATTGCTGTGGATGAACAATGTTTGAGTGCCTGAAAAAATCCCTTTCATTGCTTCAAATCTCAAATTAGCTTCTACTTTATCCGCACTTTCAGTATATGCTTTTGCGTCGGCAAATAATTTTTTTAATAGATCAGTTTGTTTGACATAGTCTTTGTTTTTTTCAAAGGGCCCCGGATAAATATTGTCCTCGTCTAAATACTTCCGACTTTGTATCGTTGGCCAATTGATGTGAATGCCGTCATCCGTTTTGTAAGCAGCATCTTCCCAGTTCCATCCATCGAGTGTAACAATACTCGATGTACCCGAAACGAGTCCGCCACGAGGTGTTATCTGCGCAAGCAATACGCCGTTGCTCCGAACGGTTGGGATTATTTTTGAATCTGTATTATATGCGATCAATGAACGGACATTTGGTAACGTTGTTCCCGTTTCTCTGAAGTCGTTTGTTGCTCTCACCGATTCAATTTCTGTGAGACCTAGCGTTGAATTCGGAGCAATAAATCCCGGGTAGATATGTTTGCCTCCCGCATCTATTACTTCATCGTATGCTGATTTATCGAGTTTTGCTGTTGTAGCATCCGCTACCAGAACTATTTTTCCGTCTTTCAATCCTATCAGGGAATTCTGGATGATACTGTCATTCCCGATATGTGCTGTACCATTCATGATTAGCACACTTTTTTGTGCGAAGGTGAAAGTCGAAGTTACTAGTAATGTTAATAGGATTAATTTTCTCATAGTGCTTTGTTTGATAGGAACATAGATCTTTTATGATTTTTTAGGATAAAAAAGATAGCTGTGTGTCTTATGATATTTTTATATTTTCTAGGGTTATGTTTCTTTTAAAATCGTTAGATAATACTTTTCTTTTGTATTCTACTTCCTTTCCAAAGTTTAATAACAATCCAACTTCTATTTCTGTTGCTTTTAAATAATTGACTAATTGAATTTCGTGTTTTTCAATTAAATATTCACATGCTTTTAACTCAATGATAACTTTGTTTTCTATAATGATGTCAGCAAAATAACTTCCAATACATATTTTATCATAAAACACATCAATTGGTTTTTCTGTTTCACATTCTAGTCCTTGTTTCTTCAACTCAATAATCATAGCTTTTTCATAAACCTTCTCTAAAAAACCATGCCCTAGATTATTGTAAATATTATAATAAGCTTTTATTATTTTCTTAGTTAAGTCCGAATGCTTATAATTATCTCCAATCATAAATACTTTTTTATCTTAAAAAATAATAACCATCATAAAAATCTACGTTCCTATTCTTCGTTAGTTGGAACTATTCTGCTATCTCTAAATAATCTTCCTGCATTGTATCACACTCAAATAATTGTTTTCTTTTCATAACCGGTTTTTGAGTTGGCGCTCCGCTTTTTTTCTCTTCCAGCATTTTCTGAATGATACGTGCTCTTTCTTTTTGAATTGCGCTTCTCATTTTAACATCCTCTTCTGCGTCAAAATAAATCTGCCCGTCAATAATTGTCTTTTCAACTTTCGCATAAACCGATAAAGGATTATCTGACCAAAGCACTACATCCGCATCTTTACCAACTTTTATACTACCAACTTTTTTGTCGATGTGCAACAATTTTGCAGGATTAAGCGTCACTAATTTTAATGCTTCTTCTTCTGATAATCCGCCATATTTAATAGCTTTTGCAGCTTCCTGATTTAATCTTCGTCCCATTTCTGCATCATCTGAATTGATTGCGGTTACAATTCCTGCTTTTGAAAGTAATGCTGCATTATAGGGGATCGCATCTTTTACTTCCATCTTATAGGCCCACCAGTCGCTGAACGTTGAGGCACCCGCCTCATGTGCTTTCATTTTATCCGCTACCTTATAGCCTTCTAAAATATGTGTAAAGGTGTTGACCTTAAAACCCATTGAATCGCCAACATGCATCAACATATTTATTTCCGACTGAACGTATGAGTGACAGGTAATAAATCGTTTTTTATTCAGGATCTCTGCAACAGCTTCGAGTTCAAGATCTCTTCTGAAAGGTACAGCAGTAGCTTTAGCTTTTTCAGACAGTGCTGCATATGCTTTTTGTTTTATTTCGTATTCTTTTGCACGTGTAAAAGCATCATAGTACACTTGTTCAACTCCCATTCTAGATTGAGGAAAACGAATGGTGTTTACATCTCCCCAGTTACTTTGTTTTACATTTTCCCCCAGAGCAAATTTGATGAAGCCATCCGCTCTTTCAAATTTCATTTCTTCAGGAGATTTTCCCCAGCGTAATTTGATGATCGCTGATTGGCCACCAATCGGATTTGCCGAGCCGTGAAGCAATTGGGATGTTGTTACACCTCCTGAAAGTTGACGGTAAATATTAATGTCTTCCGAATTGATTACGTCTCCCATGCGCACTTCTGCACTAGATGCTTGTGTTCCTTCATTAACGCTGCTTAAGGCGATGTGTGAATGTTCATCAATGATACCTGCAGTAAGATGTTTTCCTGTTCCATCAATTACTTTCGCGAAGGCCAGTTTTGGTGCTCCAATGTCATCAGCGATACGCACAATGCGCCCTTCGGTAATATATACATCCTGATTTTTTAAAATTCCTTCTGCCTCATTCGTCCAAACCGTAACATGTTTGATTAAAACAGCATCGTATCGTGTTTTAAAGTCACTGACATATTTACTGAATCCTTCGCGCTCATCACTCTGCTTTCCGTAAGCACAAAATGGGTAGATCACTTGCCCGAATTTGATTGCTTCTTTTTTTAATGAATCCTTTTTTATTGAATCTTTTTTTACCGTTGCTATTACCGTCCCCGAATAATTTGCACTCCAATTTATCCAAGATCCATCCGGTGTCTGCCCAGTTCCATTCATTTTTAATGGATCAGAAGAAATGTTTCCACTCAAACGGATTGTGCCGTTTGAATTAATAGTATTGAAACTCATTGAAACAGAATATCCCGAAACTGTAATGTTAACAGCTGCTTTGGCTGTATCAGTGTGTAAGGTTGCTTTTAGTTTATCTAATTCACCTTCAATTTTCAGCTGGTGCAGCACTCTTTCGGGGCCAAATGAAAAGTCGTAATTCCCTCTGATGTCAATCGTGTTGTAGTCATTTATTTTATAAGCATTTCCCTGGATCCAGTTTTCATAAATGATCGTTTTTTCATCAAATAAATTACCGGAAGTGATTATGAAATTAGCGATCATTCCTTCTTTTAGTTTACCAATCTTGTCGCTTAAGTTCAACATTTCTGCCGGAATGCTTGTCAGCGAAAGAAGTGCTTGTTTTTCAGATAAACCAAAAGAGATGGCTTTACGTAAATTTTTCCAGAAATCTTTTTTGTCTTTCAAGTCGGATGCTGTAATTGCGAAAACCACTCCGTTTTTTTCCATTGCAAATAGATTAACAGGAGCCATTTCCCAGTGTTTTAATTCCGACAATGAAACATAATTCGCATCGTAAGCATCTTCTACATCATAGGCGATTGGAAAGTTCACAGGCATAATAAATTTACATCCTGTTGACTTGATGTCTTCCAATCGTTGGTATTCGTTGCCGCTTCCCTTGATAATGTATTTTACTTTAAATTCGTCACCGATCTTATCCGCACGCAATGCATTTAATTTGTCGTTACTTTCAAATATCTGAGGCAGAGATTGAAGCATATTAAATGCATCCAACGAAATATTAAATTCTTTTTTTGTTTTATCCGACTTGTACCAACTTGCATCCAGATACGTTTGACGCAATAAAGCTATTGAGCCCATTAATGAAGAAGGATAATCCTGAGCCGAAGTGCCTTTGTCGAAAGAATACATGGCCGCAGCCTTTTCATTTAGGATCAGCTCGTTTTCACGATTATCCGATAATGTAACCACACTTCCTGAACCTCTCACAATTCCGTCTTTCTGAAAGGTGAGTACTGCTCCGAATCCCAGTTTCCGATATTCTTCTGCACTTTTAGTATCTTTAGTAAAGTTTTTTATTGCATCGTTTTCAGCCTTAATCGCCTGATTCCAGCCGTAAGCTCCTTTTGTATTGCTTTCTATCTGCGGGTAGCCGCCACCGGATGAGCGTTTTGTTTCCTGCATGCCATAAGAAGTATATGCATCAATTAGCCCGGGGTAAATTGTTTTGCCCTTCAAGTCAACGATCACTGAACCTTGCGGAATAGGAATTTTTGTCCCTACCGAAAAGATGAGTCCGTCTTTTATAACTATTGTTCCGTTATCAATGGTTTGATCTGCATCAACAATTACTTTCGCATTGATGAAGGCATAGATCACATGATTTTTATTGGACGTTCCGTTTACAGGAAATGTTTCTTGAGCAACAATTGCAGCGGCATAAGAAATAGCAAGAAGGAATAGAATTATTTTTTTCATATCTAAATTTGTTCTAAACAAAAATACCATTTTAAACGGATTTCTGTTTAAAATTGTATGACTGGTAAAATTCGAGGATTTTTAGTACTTTTGGCTGTACAAAAAAATAAAAAAATGGAAACAGGAATTCGCCACACACACCTCTTGGTAGTAGTATTATTTTTACTTATCTATCTCATTAAAACCACATTGCTATTGCTGAATAAGCAGGAAGCATTGTTGAAATTTTCCAAAATGGTTAAAGTTCCTGAAATTATTGTCAGCATCTTATTTTTAGTAACCGGAATTTATATGCTTATTCAGCTTCCTGAAATAAAATCATTGCTGATCATAAAAATTGTTGCTGTTTTCCTTTCAATACCATTAGCAGTAATCGGCTTTAAAAAACAAAATAAAATTTTGGCAGTTGCTTCCCTTTTATTGATCGTTGGGGCATATGGTTTGGCTGAAATGAGTAAAAAACAAAAATCAAAAAGTATGTCTACCATTTCTGAAAGTACTGTGAATGGTGCCGAATTATATAATAAAAGCTGCGTTTCTTGCCATGGTGCTGATGGTAAATTAGCCTTAATGGGCGCAAAAGATCTTAGCCAATCTGTAATGGACCTTAATGCGAAAATGGAGATCATCAAAAACGGAAAAAATGCAATGGGTCCGTTTGGAGGAATTTTGAATGACGAACAAATTAAAGCAGTTGCTGAATATACCGAGACATTAAAAAATAATTAAGATTTTTCGAAGGTTCCAAACTGCTATATTGAATGTACGATACCGGAAAGAAGCAAGAAACAGCCGTTTTGATTGGCTTGATAAATAGAAGTCAGGATGAAGATACTGCTAAAGAATATCTTGATGAATTAGAGTTTTTGACTGAAACAGCTGGTGCGAAAGTTTTAAAACGATATACGCAACGCCTGGAACATCCCGATTCCCGAACCTTTATTGGTGCTGGAAAATTAAATGATGTCCGTACTTTTGTTGTAGATCATCAGGTCGATATTGTTATTTTTGATGATGAACTTTCTCCCGCACAGCAACGGAATCTTGAAAAAGAAATCAATACCGAAAAGGAAATTAAAATAAAAGTGGTTGACCGTACACGGTTGATTCTTGATATATTTGCTGCTAGAGCGCGCACAGCGCATGCGAAAACGCAAGTTGAACTTGCGCAATCTATTTATCTTTTGCCCCGACTGACGAAAATGTGGGATCACTTGGATCGTATCAAGGGTGGTATCGGCATGAAAGGTGCTGGTGAAACCGAGATTGAAACCGATAGAAGGATTGTACGCGACCGGATAGCATTTTTAAAAGAACGCTTGAAGATCATCGATCGCCAAATGGAAACACAACGTAAAAACAGAGCGGATATGATCCGCGTTGCTTTAGTTGGTTATACCAATGTCGGTAAGTCGACCATCATGAATATGTTGAGCAAGAGTGAGGTGTTTGCTGAAAATAAATTGTTTGCTACGCTTGATACAACTGTGCGGAAAGTGGTGATCGAAAATTTACCATTCTTGCTTTCCGATACTGTTGGTTTTATCCGTAAACTGCCAACTACGTTGGTGGAGTCATTTAAATCTACTTTAGATGAAGTGCGTGAAGCCGATATTCTTGTGCATGTTGTAGATATTTCTCATCCCAGTTTTGAAGATCAGCTGAATGTCGTAAATCAGACACTGGCAGATATTGGTGCCGGTGATAAGCCGATATTGTTGGTGTTTAATAAGATTGATGCGTTTGTTTTTGAAGAAAAAGAGGAAGATGACCTGACACCAAGTACAAAAAAGAATTTGAGTTTGGATGATCTCAAAAAAACATGGATGAATAAATTAAATTCAGAATGTATTTTTATTTCAGCAACTGATAAAAAAAATCTAGATGAATTCAAAAAGGTGCTGTATGAAAAAGTGAAAGCGTTGCATCAAAAAAGGTATCCGTACAACAATTTTTTATACTAAGATTTTCGTTTTCTTCTCATTTCTTTCAGCATTTTTTCATCCCTATGGTATACATCAATAAAATAGTGTAGTTCCCCGAATTGATCCACTTCTGTTGTGAAATATGTAAAGTAAAGTGCGATAGGTTTTTTGATGTATAGGTACTTTTGTTCTTCCTTCGTTATATCTGAGATCAATGAATCGACTGGATATTTTATACTGTCATCGCGGATGAGGAACTGTGCAAAATTCATGAATTTTTCTAAGCGGCAGCAGCCGTGACTCATTGCACGCATTTCTCTGTTGAACAATTTTCGGTTGTCAGTGTCGTGCATGTAAACACCATATTTGTTTTCGAAATTAAATTTTAAAATCCCGAGTGAATTTTTTTCACCTATACCTTGTCTTAATTTCCATGGGAAATAATTTTTTGAGTATTTCTTCCAATTTATTTTTGATGCATCTACCTTTTTATTGTTCCTATCCAGTACTTCAAAATTCTTTCTGCTTAAATAAGTAGTATCCCGTTTTAGTATCGGTAAAATTTCCTTTGTTGCAATACTGAGAGGTACTGTCCAATAGGGGTAGATCAAAAAATAGCGGATGGTACTTTTCAATAATGGAGTTTGATGATCCGTAGCGCCAACGATTACCCGTGATCGCATCACAATGGTATCTTCCTCAACAACGTGCATTTCAAATTTCGGAATATTGACCCAAACGTATTGTTTTTCGCTTGGTTCTTTCGACCAACGCCAGCGCTCCATATTCACAGCTATCTGATCGATGTAATCCTGTTTTGTACGTTGTAGTGCTTTAAACGTGAGCTTTCCGATTTTTCCATCTTCAGTTAAATTATTTTTGCACTGAAAGTTCTTGATCGATTTAACAAGTTTGATAGAATCGGAGCCGGTAAACTCTTCAAAGTAATCGTGGCTTTTTATCAAGCGCTCTTTAACTCTTGACATAAAAGTTGTGGAATCAGATTCTCTGCTTGCGATGCTATCCCAGTCTGTATCTTTAAATTCGGACTTTAAATTCTTTAACGAAGATTTAAGTGCTCGGTAGTATTCGTTTTTTGGTTCTAATGAGTCAAATGCAATCCGAATTGTATTTCTTGAAATAACGGTGTTGAATAGTTCAACAATATTGGTGTCAAGTTGATTGCCTTTCCATTCGTAAGTAAGGCTGTCTGCATTGATGCGACCTTTATTGATGTGAACAGCCATCGTGAAAAACGCATCAGCAAGAAGTAAGTCGGCATGTAACAACTTTACGACATCAACTTTATTTGTAAGACTATCCTTTGCCGAATTGATCAGATCCTTTATTTTTTGAAAGTGGTAGTCTTCTCGATACAAGCCATACTCCTCAGCATTTTTGATGGCAGTTAAAAGTGTATCTCCTTCTTTTGTAAGCAGACCTTTATCGGTAAAAGCGACTGAATATTTTCTCTGACGATAAAAATCAAGGATAAATAGTGTAGCATATAAGCTATCGTTTTCAACAAAAAGAATATCGCTGGTATCTGTTTTGCTTAATTTTTCCTGAATTAATTTGGTCGTTTCTTCGTTCACCATTTCTGGTTTTTCTACAAGCACAACTTCCTCTGGCTTTTCGTCTGAACATTTATTGCAAGCCGTTATGATTGTACAGGCAAAAAGGAAAAAGAGAATACGATACGATTTCAATGGCTGAATATTTTTTCAAATTTACAAAATTGCTTTCACATCCGTTGAAAGTACTTCTTTTATTGATGATGTAATTTGTTTGCGCTCTTAATGGCTTGTCCACGGCTCGTTTTTGCTATTAATAAGTTGTTAACAATTGAGGAGAGTTTTAAACGTACTGTTTTTATACCTACATTTATTTTTTTAATTTGTAGAAACTTTTAAAACAAAAATATTAATTTATTGAAATTCAATTTATGAAAATAAATAACATTTTCTCCATGACTATAGTGGTGGTAGCTATTCTCACGGCTTTAAAAGTTAAAACATTTGCCCAAGCGAAATATTTTCCCGGTTATGTGGTCATGTTGAATGGTGATACACTTAAAGGTGAAGTAAAGAAGAATCCAAAGCGTGAGTTTGACAGTTTCACCAAAGCCGCTTATCGTAAAAAGGAAGGCGGGGAAATCAAAACATTCAACCCGACAAAGATCAAAGAATATTGCGTTGAGGGAGTAACATTTGTTTCCCGCAATGTTGACGGAGAGCAAGTGTTTGTAAAGCGCTTATCGAAAGGATCTGTAAATCTGTATGAATCACAGATCGAAGTTTTGCAGATGAATGATATTAAAGTAAAATCCGATTATTATATGGAAAAAAAATCGGGTGAGTTTATGAAGATAAAATCAGGTAAATTCCAAAAACAAGTGGTGGAAGCGATGTCTGATAATGAAGAGATTGTAAAAGCGCTTGAAGAAAAAAAATACGAATACGGAAATATTGTTGAGTTGTTTAATGCATATAATAAGTCTGCATCCAACTAATTGAATAATTCATTTTACAGGTGCCGGGAGAATTTCTCCTAGCTTTTTTATTTCCAAAATACTTTTAAACAGTTCTCGCTTACTGGGATTTTTCGGCTATTTTTATGAAATATTTAAATTCATAATTTGTTATGCCTGAAAACAATAAAAAACTTTTTTTATTAGATGCTTTTGCCCTCATTTATCGTGCTTATTTTGCTTTTGCAAACAATCACCGTATAAATTCTAAAGGATTAAATACCTCCGCTGTTCTAGGCTTCACGAATACGCTGTTGGAAGTTCTGAAAAAAGAAAAACCTACTCACATTGCCGTCGTTTTTGATACTCCCGAACAAACCGTCCGTCATATTGAATTTACCGAATACAAAGCCAACCGCGAAGAAATGCCCGAGGACCTTGCATTGGCCATTCCCTATATAATTAAAGTAATTGAAGGATTTAATATTCCAGTTATTTCTAAAGCCGGTTTTGAGGCGGATGATGTGATCGGTACGCTTGCTAAACTTGCCGAAAAGCAAGGCTTCACTACCTATATGATGACTCCGGATAAAGATTACGGACAGTTGGTTTCAGAAAATATTTTTATCTATAAACCGGCACGAATGGGAAATGGTGCTGAAATTATGGGTACTGCCGAGGTTTGTAAAAAATGGGATATTCAAAATGTGGATCAGCTGATCGATATTTTAGGATTGATGGGTGATAAAGTGGATAATATTCCGGGTATCCCTGGAGTGGGAGAAAAAACAGCCATTCAGCTTGTGAAAGATTTTGGCACCATTGAAAATCTATTGTTGAATACTGATAAACTCAAAGGGAAATTAAAAGAAAAAGTTGAACTGAATAAGGAAATGGCCATTCAATCAAAATGGCTTGCAACCATTATTTGTGATGTTCCTGTTGAGCTGGATGAAAAAGCGTTGGAGATCGAAGAGCCGAACAGAGAAGCGTTAAGAGAGTTATTCACTGAACTTGAATTCAGAAGATTGGCAGAGCAGATTCTTGGTGAACCGCTTGCCGCTAGCACAGAAGTTGGTAAGTCGCCTGCCTTAAAAATAAAAAAATCCGATCCTGATCAAATAGATATGTTTGGTGTTGCAACGGAGCTTGATGTGTTTACTCAGGATGCTGTCGACGCTCCGAAAAATTTCAGCACAATACATGATGTTGCCCATTCCTATCAACTGGCCGATACAAAAGAAAAAAGAGCAGCATTGATTGCTGAACTTCTTCAACAACAAGAGGTTTGTTTCGATACAGAAACGACTGGTTTAGATACGTATACAGCCGAACTGGTTGGATTATCTTTTGCCTATAAAACAGGAGAGGCTTTCTATATTCCTGTTCCTCAAGATCAAACGGAAGCACAGTTGATCGTAGATGAATTCAAACCTGTTTTTGAAAATGAAAACAGTACGCTTATCGGTCAGAATATTAAATATGATCTTTCTATTTTAAGAAAATACAACGTTCAACTGAAAGGTAAATTATTTGATACCATGGTCGCTCATTTTTTGATTCAGCCTGAAATGCGCCACAATATGAATGTTCTTGCTGAAACCTATTTGAACTATTCTCCCGTTTCCATTGAAACGCTGATCGGTAAAAAAGGGAAGGGGCAATTGAATATGCGTGATGTTCCTTTAGAAGATATTAAAGAATATGCTTCCGAAGATGCCGATATTACTCTTCAGCTAAAAAATAAGTTTGAAGGAATGATGACAGAGCCGAATACAAAAAAACTATTCGAGGAAATTGAAATTCCTCTGATTACTGTTCTTGCAGCGATGGAAGAAGAGGGTATTGCTCTTGACAAGAATGCACTGAAAGAATTGTCGGTTGAATTAGAGAAAGATATTTTAATTGTAGAGAAGGAGATCCAACACTTGGGTGGAACAGCATTTAATGTTTCTTCTCCTAAACAGGTAGGTGAAATTTTATTCGATGTGCTGCAGATTGCTGAGAAACCTAAAAAGACAAAAACCGGCCAGTATGCTACCGGTGAAGAAGTTTTAGCGAAACTCGTTGGTAAACATGAGATTGTAGTTAAAATATTGGATTACCGCGAACTCGTTAAATTGAAAAACACCTACGTAGATACCTTACCGGAATTGGTTAATTCTCAAACCAATAGAATTCATACTTCTTACAATCAGGTAGTAGCGGTAACGGGCCGACTGAGCTCTGATAATCCGAATCTGCAAAATATACCGATCAGAACCGAGAGAGGTAGAGAGATCAGAAAGGCATTCGTTGCCCGTAACGAAAATTATATTTTACTTTCTGCCGATTATTCTCAGATCGAATTAAGAATTATTGCAGAGCTTAGTAAGGATGAAGGTATGATAGAAGCATTTCAATCCGGACAGGATATTCATAAAGCGACAGCCGCAAAGGTTTACAATATTTCTTTGGAGGAAGTAACAGCTGATATGCGTAGGAATGCTAAGATGGTGAATTTTGGAATTATCTATGGAATATCGGCTTTCGGATTATCCGAACGTTTGAACATTCCCCGAAAAGAAGCCGCCAATATTATTGAAAATTATTTTGAAAAATATCCGCGTATCAAAGCGTATATGGATGAAAGTATTGAGCAAGCCCGTGAAAAAGGATATGTTGAAACGATCATGGGTCGTAGAAGATATCTTCGTGATATAAATTCAAGCAATCATACAGTGAGAGGATATGCCGAAAGGAATGCGATCAATTCTCCAATTCAGGGGAGTGCTGCTGATATGTTAAAAATCGCAATGATCAATATTCAAAAAGATTTTATCGCAATGGGAATCAAATCAAAAATGCTTTTGCAGGTGCATGATGAATTGGTATTTGATGTGTTGAAAGAAGAGTTGGAAATTGTGAAGCCGATCATTGAAAGCCGCATGAAAAATGCAATTCCCGGTTTAGTGATTCCTATGGAAGTGGGAATGGGTGTTGGCAAAAATTGGCTGGAAGCACATTGATCCCTCTTTTTTACTTAAGGTGATAATTTGAATGTTGATTTCGAATGAAGTCGGAAGATCAGAAATTATATTCTTTATATCCTTTTGTGAATTCTTCGGGAAGTATGATTGTGTTCACTTCCAGATTATGGTATTCATAGGTTTCGTATAATCCCTTATCATCAAAAATTTTATTGCTGACCGGTAATAAATATTCTTTATCAATTAACAAGATCGTTAATTTTCCATAAGCATTTGGTACCTGAATCGATTGACCTTCTTTCACATCATTGTACCAACTTATTTTTGAGTTATTCATCAATACCATGTATTCACTCACTCTTAGTTTTCTGGCGATTGAAGTTAAGTTTTCTCCTTTTTTTACAGTATAACTTGTCCAGGCAAAATCCGGAAAAGTAATAGCGAGCTTGAGACAATTGCGTCCATTTAATTTTTCTTCTCCAACTACTACAAAATATTTATCGAGCTTATCGCCTACACGTTTCATCCCATCTTTTAAAACATCAGCAAGGTATTGAAATCCCATTTCGTGAATGGTATGGTGTTGGTCTTTGCGCATTAATGCTCCGTATGGGTCAAGATTCAGATTCATGTAAGGGAATGCCCCAGGATTAACCAAAGCATTTCCATTGTTTTGTCCTTGTATCCAAAGTACTTCCGGACCTCTTAATGATAAATATAATTTCCGGGGAGATACCTGCAGCTTAACTTTTGACTCGTAATGCGTCATTCGGCCTTTAATACGTTCGTTACACTGAAGGTCGAATCGCAGCGTTTTTACATTATCTACCGCTTCAAAAATATTATCGATCAATTCACGGTTGTTCGAGAACGTGTTCGATTTTTTATAACGGAAGGAGATCAGCGTAGTACTGATCACAAAAAATGCAGATAAAAGAAAAATGTGCTGTATTCTTAATTTCATTGTCAATATAAAATAGTTTGCAAAGATACGCTCATTTTTAATTTAAAGTAAAATTAATTTAACATTGAGAATCAAAAATTATATCCTTTGTAGCTTTTCAAAAATTCATCTGACTTGAAAGTCGGATTGACACGCATTGAAGTGAATTCATAGGCCTCATAAAGCCCCTCTTCATCGTATACCGTAATACTGATGGGTATATACGTTTTTTTATCGATGTACATGATGGCTTTGTTCGAATAGGGGATTGGTATCGTCAATTTTTTACCTTCTTTAATGGATCCAAAATAACTGGAAAGGTCGTTTTTGTAGCGGATCTTGTAATCGCTGGTGCTTAGCTTATGCGCAATGCTGTTTACTGTTTCTCCCCTTTTTGTAATATATTCGATGTATTTATAATCGGGGTAACTGACAATTATCTGATAGCATTCTCTGTTGTTCCAGATAAGCGTTCCGGCATATGTAAAGTGTTTGTCGAAGTCTTTCGGTGCTTTTAAGATTGTATTTGCTATGGTTATTCCTATATAAGGGGAACCAAGGTCAAATAGCGTATGGTGCTGATCTTTTCTGAGAATACTTCCGTAGGGGTCTAAATCAAAATTCATCAGCGGAATTGTTTTAGAATGAACCAAGGCATTGCCTTTGTTTGTGCCTTCCACCCATAATAATTCAACACCCTTTTCCGGACTGTGGAAATATATTTTACGTGGACTCACATTTATTTTGATGTAGCATTCAGCAATCAGAATGCTTTTGCCTATGCGCTCGGTGGCTTTTATACTGCATGCTTGCGTTTTGATGTTTTTTATACTATCGAGCATGTGTTCGATGATTTCCCGGCACGACATGCTTTTTTTATGCGCAGAGCTTCCAACAAAAAGTGTTATTCCCAGAATAAATACAAATGTTCTTACAAATTTCACGTGTCGAATTTAATAAAAAAAGACCTTAAATTCTTTAATTTATCAATGCTTCAGGTGAAATTAAATCAGTAAATTCGCAGCGCCTGCGCTGATGCGGTGGTATATTAAATACAGTTTGTTATGAAAATCATTGGAATTATTCCCGCGCGTTATGCCTCTACCCGTTTCCCTGCGAAACCGTTAATTGATATTGCTGGAAAATCAATGATTGAACGCGTATATCTTCAGGCAAAAAAGTCGAAAATACTCACCGATGTGGTGGTAGCCACCGATGATGAACGTATTGTTTTACATGTAAAATCATTCGGTGGAAAAGTTGTGATGACAAGTGAAATGCACCAAAGTGGAACCGACAGGTGTTTTGAAGCGGTAAATACATTTTGCCCCGATGCTGATCTGGTGATAAACATTCAAGGGGATGAACCTTTCATTCAGCCCGAACAGATTGATCTGGTTGCTTCTTGCTTTCGTTCTGCCGACACACAAATCGCGACACTGGTTAAAATAATCAAAACGGAAGAAGAGCTGTTTAATTTAAATATTCCAAAGGTCGTTCTGAATGCGCAGAAAGAAGCGATGCTTTTCAGCCGCCAGATAATCCCCGCTATCAGAGGGAAAGAACAGCAGGAATGGCTCAAAAATTTTACTTTTTACAAGCACATCGGTATTTATGCATACCGTACCAGTATCCTTAACGAAATTACGCGCCTAAAACCATCTTCATTAGAACTTGCCGAATCTCTTGAACAGCTCCGCTGGCTTGAAAACGGATATAAAATTAAAGTCGAGTTAACTGATTTTGAGAGTGTTGCGGTAGATGCTCCTGAAGATCTTAAAAAACTAACTAAATTTTTGTAAATTTACCACTAGCAATTACTTTTAAAAGAGTTCGGATGAACTTTTGAATTGTAACCTTTCTCGACTGTATTCGAAAGAAGATTTCGAATTTTATTTTAAATCAAAGTCGAAAATTGTGAATGACTGAATCTTATTTTTTTGAATAGAAATGAACGTAGAAAAACATATTGGCGAATTATTATATGACCACAATTGTGTGATCGTTCCCGATTTAGGTGGGTTTGTGGCGAATTATGCGCCAGCAAAGATTCATCCTTCTCAGCATACCTTTTCTCCTCCTTCAAAAAGTATAGTTTTTAATATCAATCTGAAAAATAATGATGGCTTATTGGCTCATCAGATCGCATCTTTTGAAAAGAAGTCATATTCAGAAGCATTGAAATATATCCATTATTTTGTGAAGGAAGTGAATGTACAACTGAAGAGTGGGGCAAAAGTTACGATCGATGATGTTGGTACTTTGTATTTTGATGTTGAAAGGAATATTCAATTTGAACCTGCTCCAACTAATTTTCTTCTCGATTCATTCGGTCTGTCATCCTTTAATTCTCCTGCTGTTAAGCGTGATACGATTACTAAGCGTATCGAGAAAGAGTTTAAAGACAGAGGAGCAATCCCTGTAGAGAAAAAGAAACGGAGTGTAAAAAGACTTGTCGCAATTGCTTTAATAGTTCCAGTTTTAGCTGCCTTAATCTGGATTCCATTTAAAACAGATTTGCTGAAGAACATCAATTATGCAAACATTAATCCTTTTGCAAAAAAAGAAATGGTACTTCCCGAATTAAAAACAAGTGCTGAGGCTGCAGCGTATAACGATACAACTGCAATAAAACTTGCTGTGACCGATTCGGTTACTCAAGCCGTTGCTGCAACGTTGGTTGAAGCAGTTGTTCCTGATACTACAACTGTTGAAGTGAATAACATCCATTTAGAATTTAACTTTCATTTAGTAGCCGGTTGTTTTCAGGTTGAAGAAAACGCTGTAAAATTTGTTCAATCCCTACAAGCCGAAAATTTGAGTGCAGCAATTATCGGAAAAAATAATAAAGGTTTATATGTAGTAAGTTGTGGTGATTTTGCTACTCGCAAAGATGCCTTGACGGAATTGAATTCACTTCGTAAAGTGCAACCCAATGCCTGGTTGTATAGAAATTAAAATTGCATTGATTGATCTTGATTCAGTAATATTACCTAAAAGCTTCTCTGCTAATTAATTTCCTTTTCGTTACTGCTTTTATCTCTGCTCTTTTTATAGATCTGAATCGCGAGCATTAATGTTGCCGAAAAAATAATAAGTCCAAGCATTCCCCAAACAAATCCTGCATTGCTTTTAAGGACAATCAGAAATACAATCGCGAACAAAAGAACCGTTGCAACTTCATTCCATAAACGTAATTTAAAAGAGCTGTGTTTTACAATGTTGTTCTGAAGTTGTTTGAACATCACATGACATTGCAAATGATATAAAACAAGTGCTGCAACAAAACAAAGTTTAAGAATAAAATAAGCTGAGGTGATGTAATAGGAGAAATTGTAACTCATAACCCAAGGTCCCATTATCAGCGTTATGATCATCGAAGGCCATGTAATGCCGTACCATAAACGTTTTTCCATGATTTTGTATTGTGCCTGAAGAATAGATCGCTCAGGCTCCATTTTTTGTTCCGCCTCCGTATGATAAATAAAAAGACGAACAATATAGAACAAGCCGGCAAACCAAGTTACAATAAAGATTATATGCAATGCCAGCGCGTATTTAAATAAATTATCCATTCTTTTAAATTTTTGGTAAAGATACTCATATCTTTGCAAAATAATAATTAGCATAATGAAAGCAAAAACACCGAAGGAATCATTAACCATTCAAACACAAATAGTGCTGCCGAATGATACCAATACATTGGGGAATTTATTTGGAGGACAGCTATTGCAGTGGATGGATATTGTCTCTTCTATTGCAGCTCACCGGCATTGTAAGCGGGTAGTGGTTACGGCCTCGGTGAATAATGTTTCTTTCAATATACCGATCAAGCACGCAAGTTTGGTTACGCTGGAAGCCAAAGTTTCCCGTGCTTTTACCTCTTCTATGGAAGTATTTATTGATGTGTGGGTGGAAGATCATGTTACGGGAGAAAAAGTGAAAGCGAATGAAGCCATTTATACGTTTGTCGCGGTTGATCAAAATGGATCTCCCTTGCCTGTGCCGGAAGTAAACCCTGAAACGGATGAGGAAAAAGCGCGATATGAAGGTGCATTGCGCAGAAAGCAATTAAGTTTGATCTTGGCCGGTAAAATGAAACCGACTGAAGCTACGGAGCTGAAAGCGCTGTTTGCCTAGATGTCCCCCGCAATACATCTGCTTTTTTTAGTTTTAACCACTTAAACCCCTAAGATTATTTCTTGTTATAACATAAAAGCTTGCTCATCAATTTCCATCATGCATTTAAAATGACCCTTCGGGCATTTGTCGTAGCCGATCTTTGAACAAGGCCGGCAGGATAAGTTTTTTACTTCCACTATGCTTGAATTCGGATCGGGTAGGTAAGGGCTGAAGCCGAATGCCGGAACCGTGTTTCCCCAAACAGAAATGATTTCTTTTTTGAATGCAGCTGCAATATGCATTAGTCCCGTGTCGTGTGTGATAATCTTTATTGCCTGTTTTATAAGTGATGCTGATTGATTTAAACTGTATTTGCCGCAGGCATTAAAAATGTTTTCTCCAACAGCTCTTTCAATCATTTCAGCCCGCGCTGCATCTTCTTTTCCACCTAATAGAATAATGGGCTTATTTATTTTTTTGCAGATCGAAATTATTTTTTCAACCGGCAATTGTTTCGTAAAATGTTTTGCTCCAATCACAAAACCGATATATCCCTTTTGATGACTTTCAGGCAAGCTGGAAGTTTGTACTTCTTCTTTCGCAGGAATAAAATAATCAAGTCCTTTATTGTCATTCCTGATTCCAAATGCTTCAACTGTATCCAGGTATCTGTCAACAATATGTTCCGCGGGCATTTTGTTGATCTTGAAATTTACCAGAATCCATTTATGAAAATTTAATTTTTTAAATGCAGCGGAAGGTTTACTCAACGCTTTTTTGGTTTGGATAGAGCGGATGTTGTTGTGAAGATCCACCACAAAATCGAATTGTTCATTTTGAAGCTGTGCCATTACTTCTTTCACACTCTTTTCGATGGTGTGAATTTTTGTGATGTATGGATTGTTTTCTAAAAGTCCTTTGAATGACTGTTTGGTAAGGAAATGTATTTCAGCGCCGACTTGGAGTTTCAAGCAACGCAGGACAGGCGTTGTTAAAACAATGTCGCCAATGGAGCTAAAACGTATGATTAGTATTTTTTTCAAAGAGTATGTCGTGCGCTATTCTTGTATCGACCAAGTAGCACCATCTTTTGTGTCTTTAATAACAATGTTAAGTTTGTTCAGGTCATCACGTAATTTATCTGATGCTGCAAAATCTTTTTTAGCCTTCACCTCTTTACGGATCTCTAAGATCACTTCCATAACACCTTGCAATGCTTTATCTGTTAATGAATTTGACTGTTCAGATTTTAATCCCAATACGTCAAAAACAAAATTATGCATGATTGTTTTTAATAGCGAAAGGTCATCGGCCGTGATCGTTTCTTTGCCATCGTTTACAGAATTAATGATGCGTGCGCCTTCAAATAAGTTTGCAACTAAAATCGGTGCGTTGAAATCATCATTCATTGCCTCGAAACATTTTTGTTCGAGTTCGTTAATATCGGATGTTGATGTGTTCGAAGTCTTTAAGTTCTCTAATGTTTTAATCGATGTCATTAAACGGGCATAACCTTTTTCTGATGCCTGCAATGCTTCATTTGAAAAATCTAAGGTACTTCTATAGTGCGTTTGCATCATGAAAAACCTGACAGCCATCGGACTGTATCCCTTTTCAAGTAAAGGATGGTCACCCGTAAATAATTCACTGGGTAAGAATCCATTGCCGGCAGATTTCGACATGCGGACTCCATTCACCGTTAGCATATTTGTATGCATCCAATAATTTACGGGTGCTTTGTGATTGCAGGCTTGTGATTGCGCAATTTCATTGGTGTGATGTGTTGCCTGAAGATCCATTCCTCCACCATGAATATCAAAGGTATCTCCCAAGTATTTACTGCTCATTGCTGAACATTCGATATGCCAACCCGGAAATCCCCATCCCCAAGGAGATGGCCACTTCATAAGGGTTTCAGATTTTGCCTGAATCCATAATGCAAAATCCAATCGTCCCTTTTTCTCATCCTGACCGCTTAATTCCCGCGTACCTTCCAATAACTCATCTAGCTTACGATTCGTTAATTGACCATATGAGAATTCAGTATTGTATCTTTCTACATCAAAATAAACGGTTCCGTTTTTAACATATGCATATCCTTTCTCAATGATCATTTTGATCATCTCGATCTGTTCGCAAATATGTCCTGTTGCAGTTGGTTCAATACTTGGCGGTAACGAGTTGAATTCACGCATTACATCATGAAAGCCAAGTGTGTATTTCTGTACAATTTCCATTGGTTCCAACTGCTCCAGTTTTGCTTTTTTTGCAAACTTGTCATCGCCTTCATCTCTATCACCTTCCAGATGCCCGGCATCAGTGATGTTTCTGACATAACGTACTTTAAATCCAATAAATACCAAATAGCGGTATATGAGATCGAAAGAAATAAATGTGCGGCAATTGCCTAAGTGTACATCGCTATAAACGGTTGGTCCGCAAACATAAAGTCCAACCATTCCAGGAGTGATTGCTGTAAATTTTTCTTTTGAACGTGAAAGGGTATTATAGATGATAAGTTTGTTTTGCATACGCTCTTATTTTTCGCTTTTGTGGACGCTTGAAATCGTTTTTTAATTTTATAGTTTTTAATTACGTTACCGGGATCAATCAGCCTGTCAGTAAAATAAAAAGGACTTATGAAATTTTCATAAGTCCAAAGATATTAAGTTTTCGTATGTTTTACGATATAGTTTTATTATTCTTCAATAACAGCGTCACCAACATATTTACCGCCTTTGTAAACAGCAATTCTATTTAAAATTCCGTCTGGGCTGTAAGTATACACTTTGCCATCGATCAAGCGGCTTTTCGTAAATATGCCGTCTTTTGAAACTTGTTTGTTTGAGTTGTATAATTTCCAGTATCCTTCACCGTTAAATACTTTCCCCATATTGTCCTTCTCTTTTTTGTCGGCAATAATAGGAGGTGCTTCAACTTTTACATCCGGACCCGTTTTTACAAGTGGCTTTTTAGGTTCGAACGTTTTAACCGAAGAGATATCTAGTGTGCCGCCATTGAAGTTTTTTATTGATTTTACATCTCCGTTTTCATAATATTCGGTGAGTGGTCCTGCTTCTTTGCCTTCAGCCCAATTTCCTTCAATCATTACGTTTCCGTTAGGATGAAAGTATTGCTGCTGTCCTTCACGTTTTCCGGTAGGATTGAATTTGAATGCTTGTTGAACCTGTCCGTTATCATAATATAATTTGTAGTCACCAACCCAACGGTTGTTTTTCCAGAGGCCTTCTTCTTTTATTTTTCCATTTTCGTGGTACATTTTCGCGTAACCGTTTGGACGGTTATTATCATATGTGATCACACTTTTAACATTCGTATTGCAATAATATTCTTTCCAAGCACCAGTTTTCTTACTATCTAAGAATTTACCTTCTTCAACTTTTTGGTCGTCTTTGAAACACACTTTATGAAGATCTTTATTATAAATGATCCACTTGCCTTGCTTTTTGCCGTTTTGGTCTGTAAAATTAGTTGTGTCTTTTCCAACTGACGACTGGGCAATTGCGATCTTAAAGGTAACAAACAGTAATATGAGGAAAGCCTTTTTCATTCTATTTGGAGTATCTCTTAAATTCTAGCTAAATTTAGAATAATTCATTTAAAAAACAAAACTTTTTAGACGAATCAAAAAAAATCATCGACAAATTTTAATCCACTATTTTTCTTAATTATCGACAGAATTTTACGGTGAATGAAATTAATTGGTTACAGTATTGATATTAATTTTTCAAATTTTTTATCATATCCTTGGTCATTGCTGCAAGATCGTATTCCGGTTTCCATCCCCAATCGATTCCTGCTTCACTGGAATCGATGCTTTTGGGCCAGCTGTCGGCAATTTGCTGTCGGGAATCGGGGATGTATGAAATGCTGAAATTGGGGATGTATTTTTTGATCTCCAGCGCAATTTCTTTTGGAGAAAAACTGAACCCTGATAGATTATAGCTTGAAC
The DNA here is from genome assembly GCA_945885475.1 of Chitinophaga pinensis. Taxonomy (GTDB): domain Bacteria; phylum Bacteroidota; class Bacteroidia; order 2-12-FULL-35-15; family 2-12-FULL-35-15; genus 2-12-FULL-35-15. Next base: position 38,227 of record CAMCYR010000003.1, on the reverse strand, counting down.
GGATCTTAACTTTTTGATAATCAGACTCCATTATCCCGATAGTTGCCTTGATCGCATCTGGCATATACATCATTGGAAGAGTAGTGTTTTCTGATAAAAAACATTCGTAACTACCTGATTTTAAGGCTTCATGAAAAATATGAACGGCATAATCAGTTGTTCCTCCACCGGGAGCAGATTTCCAGCCAATAAGTCCGGGGTATCTCAAGCTTCTTACATCAACACCGTATTTCTTGAAATAGTATTCGCACCAGCGTTCACCTGCTTGTTTACTTATGCCGTAAACGGTACTAGGCTCCATGATGGTGAATTGTGGCGTATTTTCGCGAGGTGTATTTGGGCCAAAAACCGCAATGGAACTTGGCCAATATACTTTTTGAATGATTTTTTCTTTGGCAAGGTCTAAGACATTAAAGAGTCCTTGCATATTCAGATCCCAAGCGAATTTCGGCATCTTTTCGGCAGTTGCAGATAATAAGGCAGCCAATAAATACACCTGGTTGATATTGTGTCGTTTTACAACTTCCAGTAATCCTTGGGCATTCATAACATCAATAACCTCAAAAGGGCCTTCTTTCGCCTGCTCTGTAACTTTTACATCGGAGGCTACAACGTTACTGATGCCATATATTTCTCTTAAATTCTGAACCAATTCAGTTCCAATTTGTCCGGATGATCCGATCACTAATATTTTATCGCTCTTTTGTATCATGGTGTAAAATTTAAAGTCTAAATATCCTTAATTAAATTCAAATTCAAAATAATTTCTCAATTAAATATCCCTTTTAAAAGTGAACGTTGAATATGTTTATGTTTTTTTAAGCAACAAAATTGTACTTTTGTAACGATTTTAAAACCCTCGACACTATGTTACTGCAAAACAGAGTTAACAAAAAGGAGCTTAAAAAACGCATTCAGGAAGAATCCATCAAAAGGATTACTGTTTCGTTTTACCGCTACGTAATTATTGATAACCCACAAGAACTTCGTGATAGTTTATTTTCTCAATGGAATGATTGGAAAATACTCGGACGTATTTATATCGCACGTGAAGGCATCAACGCTCAAATGTGCGTTCCCGAAGAAAATTTGGAAATAGTCAAATACAATCTAAATCAAAATCCATTGTTTTCTGGTATTCCATTTAAAATTGCGGTTGAAGATGACGGAAAGTCATTTTATAAGCTGACAATAAAGGTTCGTCCCAAAATTGTTGCCGATGGTTTAGATGATAATGCATTCGATGTTACCAATGTCGGAAATCACTTGACTGCTAAGGAATTCAATACGGCGATGGAGGATCCGGAGACCATTCTTGTTGATATGAGAAATCATTATGAAAGCGAAGTTGGGAAATTTACAGGAGCGATCTGTCCGGATGCGGATACCTTCCGCGAAGAATTGCCAATGGTAATAGAAGAATTAAAAAATAAAAAAGACAAAAAAATATTGATGTATTGTACCGGTGGTGTTCGATGCGAAAAGGCGAGTGCTTATTTAAAACACCATGGTTTTAAGGATGTGAATCAATTGCATGGTGGTGTTATTGATTATGTCCGTCAGATTAAAGCGCAAGGCTTGGAGTCGAAATTTATCGGAAAGAATTTTGTGTTCGATGAGCGTGTTGGGGAGCGCATTACAGCTGACGTAATTGCGCACTGTCATCAGTGTGGTGCATCCTGTGATACACATGTAAATTGCGCGAACGATGATTGTCACTTGTTATTCATTCAGTGTGATGCCTGTGCCGAAAAAATGAATGGCTGCTGCACGCCTGAGTGTGTCCACATTGCTTCTTTACCTGTTGAGGAGCAACGCGCATTGCGTAAAGGCAGAAAGAAAGAGGATTGCTTATCTGTTTATAAAAGCAGATTGCGTCCAAATTTGAGAGATATTTTAGAGCAGCGTGATTTAAAAATGGGGTAGACATTCTAATTTCAAACTCAGTTATTCAACTACTATTTTTTTTCTGCTCCGATTGTTTTTAACTCTTTTACTTGTACTAATTTTCTTTCAAGTATATGCTCAGTATATTGTTGAAGAAGCTATTCTTGATGCATCTGGAAAATAAGCCTTCACATTTGTTAATATCACAATTGTTGGTTCTCAACAAACTACCTCTTCTGATATTGACGGCTAGTTTCAGTTTACTTTTGTTGAGCTAATTTTAGATGTTTTATTTAATTATATTGGTTACGAATCTTATAAATATAGCCTAGACAATTAAAAAGAAATCATCGTAAAGTTGCAAAATAAATCGTTCGATCATTCAACAATTACAATCCATCCCACCTAAAATCCTACACACCGCATCATCGAATTTGCTAGCAAAAATCTTCATAAAAATAATGCAGATATGTATTTCTCTTTTTGTGGGTACGTTTATTATGATTAATTTCGGGAAGAAAACTAAATTAAGGAGATCGTTTTAATTATGTGGGTATCTATCGCACGTTTTATTTTACGTAATCGTATCGCAATTATAATTGTAATTGCTACACTCACCGTATTTTTTGCTTACGAGGCTCAGAAAGCTGAATTGTCTTACGAAGCACCCAACCTATTGCCGGAGCATGATACAACGGCAATGGAATATAAAAAATTCAAAAAACGTTTCGGACAGGATGGTGCGGTGATGGTACTCGGAATTTCTGATAGCTCATTGTATACGGTTAAAAATTTTAATGCGTGGGCAGATCTGGGCGATAGAATGAAGAATGTTATGGGCGTGAAAGCTGTTTTGTCTGTTGCAAGACTTCAAACACTTGTTAAGAATGACAGCTTACAGAAGTTTCAAAATATCCCTATAGTTTCCAGAAGACCTAAAACGCAGGAAGATGTTGACAGTATAAAAATGGTCATCAAAGATCTTCCTTTTTATAAAGGTATTATTTATAATGATACTGCTAAAACTACTTTGATGGCGATCACATTCGATAATAAATTGTTGAATACAAAAAACCGTCTAATAATTGTTGATTCGATAAAAGCCGAAGTTGATAAATTTGTTGCAGCTTCTGGTATTCAGGTTCGTTACTCAGGAATGCCTTATATACGGACAGCAGTAGCGAGAATGATTCAGCGTGAAACAGTTTTGTTCATGATTTTGGCGTTGATCGTCACTGCTGTTATTTTAATGTTGTTTTTTAGATCATTTTTGCCCGTTGTATTTTCACTAATAGTTGTATTTGTCGGTGTAATTTGGTCTGTCGGGATTCTCGTTTTATTCGGATATCATGTTTCTGTCCTTACCGGATTGATTCCTCCTTTGTTGATTGTTATTGGAGTACCTAACTGTATTTTATTGCTGAATAAATATCATACAGAATACAAGCTGCATGGAAATAAAATGCGCGCACTCTCTCGTTCAATCGAAAAAGTAGGCATTTCCTTGTTTATGGCGAATATTACGACTGCAATTGGTTTTGCTGTTTTTTGCTCTACAGATAGTCAGGTTTTATTTGAATTCGGATTGATCTCTTCCTTGAGTGTGATGTTAACCTATGTTGTGTCTCTGATGCTGATTCCTATCGTATTCAGTTTTCTGCCATCGCCTTCCGTAAAGCATATTAAACATTTACAAAGTAAAATAATCTCAAAAATTTTACAACAGATAGATTATTGGGTACACCATTACCGCACCCGCATTTATGTTGTTGTAATTGTAATTGTTGCTATTTCAATTTACGGTACAACAAAAGTATTACCACTGGGATATATTGTAGATGACTTACCGAAGAACGATCCGATACTTGTGGATATGCGTTACTTCGAAAAGAATTACAATGGTGTTTTGCCATTTGAAATTTCCATAGATACAAAGAAACCGAATGGTGTATTTGCCGATGGCGGCAGAACCTTATATAAAATAAATAAGCTTCAGAAATTATTTTTGCAAGACACCGTTTTTTCGAAGGCTGTATCTGTCGTGGAAGGAATTAAGTTTTTTAATCAGGCTTTTAATGATGGAAACAAAAAAGAATACCGTTTGCCGGGAGCTATGGATCTTCAAAAACTTGCCGATTATGCAAAGTCTGATGCTGAAAATAAATCCGGACAGTTTGCCGCTTTTATTGATAGTACCAAACAGTTTACACGAGTGAGTGTGCAGATGAAGGACATCGGATCAATTGAACTCGGGAAGTTGCTGGAGCGCTTAAAACCAAGGATCGATAGTATTTTTAATTTTGATTACGAAAAAAGCGAATGGCTTCCTTCCTATAAAAATTACAAGGTTTCGATTACAGGAAACAGTATGATCTTTTTACATGGAAATAAATTCTTGGTTAAGAATCTTCTCGAAAGTGTTTTACTCGCTGTATTGCTGATTGCAATCGTTTTATATACTTTATTTATGTCGCCGCGGATGATTTTTATTTCCGTTGTGCCGAGTTTAATTCCCCTCTTGATCACTGCGGGAATAATGGGCTTCTTTCATATATACATTAAGCCAAGTACTATTTTGGTTTATAGTATTGCATTTGGAATTGCATCCGATGGCACATTGTATTTCCTTACTAAATACCGTCAGGAGATGAAAAGTTCTCCTTCCAGTATTTCCAAAGCCGTTTCGCTTACCATAAAAGAAACCGGCGTTAGTATGATCTATACTGCAATTATTTTATTCTGTGGTTTTGGAATATTTTCCGCATCCAGTTTTGGCGGAACAGCAGCTTTGGGGATTTTGATTTCAATTACATTGTTAATTGCATATTGCTCCAACTTGATTTTGCTGCCTTGTTTTTTATTGAGTTTAGAAAAACGAATTACAAACAAAGCTTTTTTGCAAGATCCTTTAATTGAGGTATATGATGAGGACGAAGATATTAATCTCGATGAATTGAAAATTGAAAAAAAGAAATAATTTTTAAACAGTATACTTATTGCTAAAAGTAATTTAAGATGAAAGGGATAATTTTAGCCGGAGGTTCCGGAACACGCTTGCATCCATTGACACTTGCTGTCAGTAAACAATTAATGCCTGTTTATGACAAGCCGATGATTTATTATCCGCTTTCTGTTTTGATGATGGCGGGAATTTCTGAAGTACTGATCATTTCTACTCCTCATGATCTTCCTCAGTTTGAAAGATTGCTGGGTGATGGTGCTAATCTCGGATGTAAATTCAGTTATGCTGTTCAGGAAGTTCCGAACGGACTAGCACAAGCGTTTGTAATTGGTGAAAAATTTATCGGAAAGGATAAAGTCGCATTGGTATTAGGAGATAATATTTTTTATGGTGCGGGCTTAGGAAGGTTATTGCAAAAGCATCAGGACCCTGAAGGAGGTGTGGTTTTTGCATATCACGTTTCTGATCCTGAACGCTATGGTGTTGTCGAGTTTGATTTAGAGGGTAATGCTATTTCTATCGAAGAGAAACCCCTAAAACCAAAATCAAATTATGCTGTACCCGGATTGTATTTTTATGATAATAGCGTAGTAGAAGTTGCTAAAAAATTGAAGCCAAGTGCCAGAGGTGAGTATGAGATCACCGATGTAAATAAATATTATTTGCAATCCGGAAAATTAAAAGTAGGAATCTTAGATCGAGGAACCGCTTGGTTGGATACGGGCACTTTTGCATCATTGTCACAAGCCGGACAATTTGTTCAGGTGATAGAAGAACGTCAAGGATTAAGAATTGGCTGTATCGAAGAAGTTGCTTATCGAATGGGGTATATCAACAAAGAGCAATTGAAAAAAATTGCAGAACCTTTGTTGAAAAGCGGTTATGGAACTTATTTAATGAAATTAGCAGAGCAATAATTGAAAAAAAATTATAGAATTGGATACAATAATAACATATCAGAAACAGATAGAGGAGGCTTTAAAGAATAAGAATTATGGCGCCAATCCCAAGGAATTATATGAACCTATTTCGTATATTATGTCCTTGGGAGGAAAACGACTGAGACCGGTTTTAGTATTTATGGCTTGCGATTTTTTTGACGGTGATGTTGAAAAAGTGATCCATCCTGCTTTAGCAATTGAATTGTTTCATAATTTCACTTTAGTACATGATGATTTGATGGACAACGCTCCATTGCGGAGAAATCAGCAAACTGTTCATGAAAAATGGAACGATAATATTGCAATTTTAAGTGGTGATGCGATGATGGTTCGTGCGTATCAAGAACTGTGTCTTGCCGATAAAACAATGCTGCCTGCTTTGCTCGATATTTTTAGTGATACAGCAGTAAAAGTATGCGAAGGTCAGCAATACGATATGAATTATGAGTCAATGTATAAAGTTTCCATTCAGCAATACATAAAAATGATCGAATTGAAAACGGCTGTTTTATTGGCCGGTGCATTAAAGATTGGAGCTGTTATTGGTGGTGCAAAAGAAGAGGACGCAAAACGACTATATGAATTTGGAAAACATATTGGAATCGCTTTTCAATTGCAAGATGATATTCTGGATGTATACGCGGATGCGACAAAATTCGGCAAACAAAAAGGAGGAGATATCATCGCGAATAAAAAAACGTACCTGCTCTTAAAGGCCATAGAATTAGCAGATGGTAACCGTTATATGAAAGAAGAATTGCATCAGTGGATCAATGCGCCGCAATTTGATGCAAAGGAAAAAGTGGAAGCCGTGACTACTATTTATAATTTTTTAAATGTAAAAGAGTTAGCGCGTAATGAAATGAAAAAACATTATGACCTGGCAATTACTTTCTTAAAAGATATTCCTGTTGATGAATCAAAAAAACAATTGCTGATTAGATTTTCTGATAGCTTAATGGTGAGGGAAGTGTAAGATGATCTACGACAAACATATATTTATTTGCACGAATCAAAGAGCTGCAGGTGCGCAACGTAAAAGTTGTGGAGAAGTTCATGGAATGGAAATTGTTGACGCATTCAAAAAGAAATTAAAAGAACTAAATCTTCCAATAAAACTGCGAGCACAAAAATCTGGTTGTTTGGATATTTGTGATTTCGGACAAACACTTGTGGTATATCCTGAAGGTGTTTTTTATGTGGGAGTCGAATTAAGTGATGTGGATGAAATTATTCAGGAACACATTATCAATGACCGAATAGTTGAAAGGTTGAGGATAGAGAATGTAAGAAAGAAGTGATGGGCGGATATCTGATTCCGGGATAATAGTTATCTCTCCTCGTATTTAAATCGCATGAAAAATAGTACTCAAAGCGTCTCCTTTTCCGGATTTAAAATGCTGTAAACAGAAATGAACTTCACTGATCTTTCCAAATACATCAATCGCCTCGATCTGATAAAAGATACAGCCAATCAACTCATTAAAGATTTTGATATGTTTGGCATGGAGGTTAAATTTTCTGGTAATGCATACAATGCCTATGAAGAACTTTTCGATCAGGTAGAGCCGCTAATAAAAAAATTGATCGAAACGAACCAGTCGAAATTTATGGGCATATTATACCGTATCGATCTGAGTGATGAGCAAGTCAGCAAGGCGGTTCGTGAGAACGGTACGGAACCCTTCTCCGTAATTGTAACCGACCTCATTATAAAACGTGAATTACAAAAGGTAGTGATCAGAAATCAGTATAAATCCCATCAGAAATAGGCTTTTTGGCCGTTTTCAGAAAAGACCCTAATTCTTTCCCTTTTTCGTCTAAAAACCTTAAATTTGAGGTCTTAAACGAGAAACATACAGCTTTATGGATAAGTTTTCATTTTTAGGTAACGGAGATGTTGTAGCAATTGAAGAATTGTTCCAGCAATATTTGAAGGATGCGAATTCGGTTGAATCGGATTGGCGACAATTTTTTGCCGGCTTCGAGTTTGCTCGCAAAAATTATGAAGATGCTGGTGAGATTCCTCAAAACGTTAGAAAAGAATTTGATGTTATTAGTTTGATCAATGCGTATCGTTCCCGCGGACATTTGTTCACTCAAACAAATCCGGTGCGTGAACGCAGAAAATATGCTCCTACACTTGATATTGAAAATTTCGGATTGGGTCAGGCGGATCTTGAAACTGTGTTTCAGGCGGGATCACAATTGGGAATCGGTGCTTCCAAACTAAAAGACATTGTCGCACATTTAACTCAAACATATTGCCAGTCGATTGGTGCCGAATACATGTACATCCGTACTCCCGAAATCATCAAATGGCTTCAGGATAAAATGGAAGGCAGTAAGAATACGCCCACGTTTTCACTCGATGAAAAGAAAGTGATCCTGAATAAATTGAACCAGGCGGTTGTATTTGAAAATTTTCTGCATACTAAATTTGTTGGTCAAAAACGTTTTTCATTGGAAGGTGCAGAAACAGCTATTCCCGCTTTAGATGCTGTGTGTGAAAAAGGTGCTGATCTGGGAATCGAGGATTTTGTTATTGGAATGGCGCATCGCGGTCGCTTGAATGTATTAGCGAATATCCTCAACAAAACATATAATGATATTTTTACAGAATTCGAAGGTCGCCCTTCTGAAGATTCTGTTTTTGATGGTGATGTGAAATATCACATGGGTTATTCAAGTGATCAGAAATCAAACAACGGAAAGCAAGTTCATTTGAGCTTGACTCCGAATCCTTCCCACTTAGAGGCGGTTGATCCGGTTGTTGAAGGTATTGCACGTGCTAAGATCGATAATTTACATGGAGGAGATTTGAAAAAGGTTTGCCCGATTTTAATTCATGGTGACGCAGCTTTAGCAGGACAAGGTATTGTTTACGAGGTTTTACAAATGAGTCAGTTGGAAGGTTATAAAACCGGAGGAACAATTCATTTGGTAATTAATAATCAGGTTGGTTTTACGACCAATTATTTAGATGCACGCTCAAGTACATATTGTACGGATGTTGCAAAAACAGTTCTATCACCTGTCTTTCACGTAAACGGGGATGATGTGGAAGCATTGGTCTATGTTTGTCAGATGGCAATGGAATTCCGTCAGACTTTCCACCGTGATGTTTTTATTGATGTACTATGTTACCGTAAATATGGTCACAATGAAGGTGATGAGCCTCGTTTCACACAACCTCTTTTATACAAGGCAATTGCTACGCATCCGAATCCAAGAGAAATTTATTCGAAACAACTGTTATCGGAAGGTTCAATTTCAGCGGATCTTGCAAAGGAAATGGAAACGAATTTCAAAAATCTTTTGCAGGAAAAATTAGACGAAGCAAAACAAACTGAAAAGGCGAAGGTCACTTCTTTCCTTGAAGGTCAATGGAAGGGTTTGAAGATGGCAGATGCGCATGCGTTTGATAAGTCTCCTGAAACAGGAATTGATAAAAAGTCGTTTTTGGAAATTGCAAGAAAGACAGTTGAATTACCGAAAGACAAAAAGTTTTTTAATAAAATCCAGAAATTGTTTGATGATCGTGCAGCAATGATTGCTAACGATAGTTACGACTGGGCGATGGGTGAATTGTTGGCATATGCTTCTTTGATGCATGATGGGCATAATGTGCGTTTTAGCGGTCAAGATGTTGAGCGAGGTACATTCTCTCACCGTCATGCAATAGTGAAAGTAGAGGACTCTGAAGAAGAATATACTCCATTAAATAATTTCGGAGCGAAAGGGAAATTAACGATTTACAACTCGTTGCTTTCTGAATACGGTGTATTAGGTTATGAGTTTGGTTACGCAATGTCTACACCAAATGCCTTAACGATCTGGGAAGCACAATTTGGTGATTTCTTCAATGGTGCGCAAATCATTATTGATCAGTTTATTACTTCCGCGGAAGCGAAATGGAGAAGAATGAATGGTTTGGTAATGTTATTGCCACATGGTTATGAGGGAATGGGTCCGGAACATTCAAGTGCCCGTTTGGAGCGCTTTTTACAACAGTGTGCCGGCAATAATATGCAAATTGTTAATTGTACAACACCGGCAAATCAATTTCATGTTATACGCAGACAGATTAAACGTGATTTCAGAAAACCATTGATCTGTTTCACTCCTAAAAAATTATTACGCTATCCTACTTGTGTTTCATCTGTGAAAGATTTTACGACAGGTGGATTTCAGGAAGTGATCGATGATACTACTGCAGTTGTGAAGTCTGTTAAAAAAGTAGTTTTCTGTTCCGGTAAAATTTACTATGATCTGATTGAAGGAAAAGAAAAAGCGGATGCAAGCGATGTTGCAATTGTTCGGATGGAACAATTATATCCTTTTCCTGCAAAACAATTAGGTGCAATCATTGAAAAGTATAAAGGAGCATCAGATTTTGTATGGGCACAAGAAGAGCCTGAAAACATGGGCGCTTGGGCACATGTCATGCGTTTCTTTGGCAAAAATATAGAAACAAAAGGAGTGACATTGAAATATGTTGGAAGAGCTGAAAATGCCAGTCCGGCGACCGGTTTTTCGAAATCACATGCAGAACAACAACAGAATATAATTGATGCAATTGTATCAAGACAATTAGTAACTAAATAATTTACTAAAAGACAAACGACTAAAGAATAAAATTATGGCAATAGTAGAAATGAAAGTACCTAGCCCGGGTGAATCAATTACAGAAGTTGTAATTGCACGTTGGCTTAAAAAAGATGGTGAGTATGTGGAGAAAGATGAAGAAGTCGCAGAAGTTGATTCCGATAAAGCCACACTAACGATCAATGCAGAGGAGTCGGGAGCAATTAAACTATTAGCTGCCGAAGGGGATACTGTGAAAGTTGGACAAGTCGTTTGTTCTGTTGATACCAGTGTGAAGGGTGAAAGTAAGCCGAAAGCAGAAGCGAAAAAAGAGCTTGTAAAAGAAACGGTAACTCCGGTTGTTGTGGCAGCAAAATCAGATTCGTATGCGACAGGTACTCCTTCTCCAGCTGCAAAAAAGTTGATGGATGAAAATAATGTACCGGCAAATAAAGTAGGCGCTTCAGGAAAAGATGGTCGCATCACCAAAGGCGATGTATTGTTTACATTAGCGAATGGTTTTGATTCATCATCAACATCTGGTTGGGGTGGAAGCAGAGATACTGATCGTGCTAAGATGACGCCATTGCGTAAAAAATTAGCACAGCGTTTAGTTTCTGTGAAAAACGAAACAGCGATGTTGACTACTTTTAATGAAGTTGATATGAGTGCGATTTATGCTATGCGGGCAAAGTATAAAGAAAAATTTAAAGAAGTGCACGGAACGAATTTGGGCTTCATGAGTTTCTTTACAAAAGCGGTTACAGAAGCATTAAATTTGTTTCCGGCAGTAAATGCAATGATAGATGGAGAAGAAATTGTTTATCATAAATATGCTGATATCGGTATTGCTGTCAGTGCTCCAAAAGGACTAGTTGTTCCTGTTGTTCGTAATGCGGAGCAATTGAGTTTGGCTGGAATTGAAACAGCGATTAAGAATTTAGCGTTGAAGGCACGCGATAATAAAATTACATTGGAAGATATGAGTGGTGGAACATTTACAATCACCAATGGTGGTGTTTTTGGTTCGATGATGAGTACTCCGATTATCAATCCCCCACAGAGTGCAATTTTAGGTATGCACAATGTGGTTGATCGTCCGGTTGCTGTTAATGGGCAAGTTGTTATTCGCCCGATGATGTACGTTGCTTTATCATACGATCACCGAATCATTGACGGGCGAGAGTCGGTTGGATTCCTTGTGAAAGTAAAAGAGATGTTAGAAAATCCTACAAAAATGTTGTTTGGCGGTAAAGACCCGAATGAGATCGTATTGGGCTTGTAATGTTATTAAATCTTAAAAAAAAGGCTTCCGGAATTCCAGAAGCCTTTTTTTATTTGAATAAATTAGTCAGTATTTTTTCTCTATATGCAAAAATACCTTTTACCTTTTTTTCAATAAAGAGTTTGTTGATGATAGGTTCTAGGAACCAGCCCGGAGAAAGAAATTGAACGTGATCGTTCATGATTGTTTTGCCATCTTTTTCTTCAAAGGTGTGTTCGTGGATCCAAACACGGTAAGGCCCTTTCAGTTGTTTGTCTATAAACCGCTTGTTAGGTTCCCACTCAGTAATTTCTGTTTGCCAGTTAAATGGAATACCGTTTACTTTTATTTTATAATCGATAAGTGTTCCTTTTTTTATGATAATCGGTAAAGGAGTCAGAATTTTAAACTGCATATCCGGAGGCGTAATTTTATTCAGATTTTCAGCGTTGCTGAAGAATTCAAAAACCTCGGAAAGGGGTTTGTTTATAACTGTTGTTGTGGTTAGAAAGTGCATCGCTTTTTTATTTTATAGAACAAAGAAAGGATAAAAAAGTTTAATAGTTTTGTATTTATTGGCGCTTAAATCATATTTAATTGAAATATAAGAGCTGGGGATGTTTTTTTTATTGGTTATGTATCAATTTTTGCCTCTCTAATTGTGATTTTTTATCGTTTTGAAAACGTTTTTTCATGTATCCAAAGACACTTATTAAATCTGAAGTTACTACAGATTCAAAGGGATAAATTTTTGATAGTAAAGGGCTGAATTAATACTTATTTGTGGTGTTTCTTTTTATGTTACGTATAAAAATGTTGACGATGAAATTGAAAACAATAACTTTGTCTTTGTAATAGAAATTGTCTACTTAATTGAAGGAAGTATAGGTAATTTGTGCAATGGTAAAATTGTATAAAAAATGAACAGATTACCATCAAAAAAAAAGTAATATGAAAATAACAATTGTAGGTTGTGGTAACATGGGTTTAATATATGCCCGTTCTTTTTTGAAGTACAACATTGTTTCTAAAGAAAATTTATTACTTGCTGAAAAGAATGAATACAGAAAAGATGAACTGTTGAAATTGAATATCGGAGAAGTTTGTGTCGTAAATGATTTACGTATTTCTGAAAGTGATATTGTTATTTTAGCTGTGAAGCCTCAGGATTTTGATGAGCTGAGTGCTGAATTGAGACAGGTGCTTCAACCCGAAAATATAATTATTTCGATAATGGCAGGAATGAAATTAGAACGTATTGAAAATGCCTTGAATCAAAGGAGTATTATTCGTGCAATGCCAAATTCCCCTGCCGAACTTGGAATGGGAATGACTGCTTTTACGGGAAGTAAATTGTTAACGATGGAACAGGTTCGTAAAGCAGAAAACTTATTGGGCACAACCGGAAGAACGGTCTTCTTTGAAAATGAAAATTTATTGGATGCTGTAACAGCTTTAAGTGGAAGCGGTCCTGCCTATTTTTTCTATATCGTAAAACAGATGGTAGAGGCAGGAAAAAAAATGGGTTTCGATCAGTCAACAGCTGAAATGCTTGTGAAACAAACGATGTTAGGCTCATTTCATTTGTTGAACACTGCAGATAAATCATTGGATCTATTAATGAATGCAGTTGCCTCCAAAGGTGGAACTACAGAAGCGGCATTAACAATTTTTAATGAAGCCCATGTAGGTGAAAATTTGCAAAAAGGAATTATAAATGCAAGAGACAGAGCGAGCGAATTATCGAAATAAAACAATCGGGGTCGAAGAAATTAAGTTCTTCGACCCGATTGTTTTTAAGGGATTGTAAAATCAATCAAGGTATTCGCACTCTGTGTTCCCTGGGCTGATAAAGAGAATGTGTTCGTGAGATTAGAGCTCATCCAATCACCGGAAGAAAATGTGCCATCGCCATTTGCATCATAAAGTGAGTACAAATAATAACTTCCGGGATGCATATAATTAAACGTAAAAGAATTATCCGTTGAGGCTAAAAAGACATATCGTGAACGGTATTTTAATTGAGCAGGAATAAATGTAAATCCCGTGAATAGTGGTTGTGTTGTGATCATTAAAAATATTTTTTTTGCAGGGTCAGGAATGTGGCTCCCATCAAAACTAACATTCACTGTAGTTTGTCCTAAATAGGGTTGGGCAGATTCGTTATAAGGATCAATTGCAAGGTCTGTAGCAGAATAATAAATGGCTTCTGTTCTTCCATCGAATGTAGTAGAAAAATCTTTTACCATTTGTTTTTGGGGAAAGCTGAATGCTGTAATTGCTGCTTGTGCTGAAGTGTTGTCTTGCAGTTTAGCTTTCCATAGCATATGTGTCTGTGCACTTGGTAAAGAATTATACACGTTCGTATATACATGAAGGATCAAGCTGTCGTCTTTGAAAAGTACATTGGTGTATACACGGTTTTTTCCTGCTTTAAAGTCGGAAAACCGATAAAAATAATTGTTTGTAGTTTCTGAAACGCTATCAATAACTGCATACGCTATGCGTTGTGAACCTGCGAATCCTCCACCGTTTCTGAAGGCCATTTTGTATGCTCCGGCATGCTTAACAATAAAGAAGCTCATTAAGATATTGTTCACTGAATCGAGTTCGTTTTTTGCTGAAACCTGTGCTCCGGAAACTGGACGAAAATCAACGATCCATTCGGGAAATCCACCTAGTGGTGTTGATGAAGATACCGGTCCGTTCCAAATTCCAGGTAAATGGGACAAAATTGTATAACCAGATACTGAAGTGGAAGCATCGATGCCAACTGTTCCGCTTAGTGGAGGAGTTGTTTCATCGCTGTCGTTTTTGTCCTTGCAGGAAGTGACAACCAATGAAATAAAAATGCTAAGTAAAAGCGGAATTCTGAAAGACGTTTTCATGTTTTATAATTTGATACTTAAATTTAGTAATTATTTTTCTTAACTTAGAATAATCTTATAATTTAAAATTATGTCGCGCATCTCCTCATTCGAAGAATATCAATTAGAATATCAAAAAAGTATAGAAAATCCGGAAGCATTTTGGGCCGATAAAGCAGATCAATTTCTTTGGTCCAAAAAATGGGACAAGGTTTTAGATTGGAATTTTTCTGAACCTAAATCAGAATGGTTTGCCGGTGGTAAATTAAATATTACTGAAAATTGTATCGACAGACATCTTCCGGAGCGTGCGAATCAGGTTGCCTATTATTGGGAGCCCAATGATCCATCAGAAAAAGCTGTACAGTTGACCTATGCAGCATTGCATGAGCAAGTGTGTAAGTTTGCGAATGTCCTTAAAAATAACGGAGCAAAAAAAGGTGATCGGATCTGTATTTATTTACCGATGGTTCCCGAGTTAGCGATTGCATTATTGGCTTGTGCCCGCATTGGAGCTGTTCATTCTGTTGTATTTGGGGGCTTTTCGGCATCCGCTTTGTCCAGCAGAATTCAAGACAGCGATTGCAAATTGGTTATAACGAGCGATGGTGCTTTTCGTGGTGCAAAAGATATTCCAATGAAAGAGGTTGTGGATGAAGCTTTGGAAGTGTGTCCTTCTGTTGCTAAAGTAATCGTGTTGGAAAGAACACAAACCTTCATCAAAATAAAAGAAGGAAGAGATGTCATGCTGGCCGATGAATTACAAAAAGTCACTTCATACTGTCCAGCCGAGCAAATGGATGCAGAGGATATGTTATTTATTTTATATACATCCGGTTCAACCGGTAAGCCGAAAGGAGTTGTGCATACCTGCGGCGGATATATGGTTTATACACATTATACATTTGATACTGTTTTTCAATACAGAGATAAAGAAGTATTTTGGTGTACTGCTGATATCGGTTGGATCACCGGACATTCATACATTGTGTACGCACCATTATTGGCAGGAGCAACATCCGTTTTGTTTGAAGGAATTCCAACCTATCCCGATGCGGGTCGTTTTTGGAGCGTAATAGATAAATATAAAGTGAATATCTTTTATACTGCTCCAACCGCTATCAGAGCGCTTGAAGCTGCAGGATTAGATTTTGTTAAGCCTTATAAATTAGATTCATTAAGAGTGTTGGGAAGTGTTGGGGAGCCCATAAATGAAGAAGCATGGAATTGGTATAATTTAAATATCGGCAAAGGTAATTGCCCGATTGTTGATACGTGGTGGCAAACAGAAACCGGTGGTATGATGATTTCTCCAATGGCTGGAATTACAAAAACAAAACCTGGCTATGCAACATTGCCACTGCCAGGGATTCAACCCATTTTAGTAGATGATAAAGGAAAAGAAATTATCGGAAATGGAGTAGAAGGAAATTTGTGTATCAAGTTCCCTTGGCCTTCTATAGTAAGGACAACCTATGGTGATCATGATCGTTGCCGTACAAATTATTTTACCACATACCCTGGATTATATTTTACAGGTGATGGCTGTAAACGTGATGAAGACGGGTATTATAGAATAACCGGGCGCGTTGATGATGTCATGAATGTCAGCGGGCACCGCATTGGCACCGCTGAAGTGGAAAGTGCAATTAATATGCATCCAGATATTGTTGAAAGTGCCGTGGTGGGTTATCCGCATGATATCAAAGGACAAGGGATTTATGCCTATGTGATTTGTACGAATGCAAATAAAGATATTGATCTCTTGCGAAAAGAAATTCTGGCGGAGGTAACAAAGGTAATTGGTGCAATTGCAAAACCGGATAAAATTCAAATAGTAAGCGGATTACCTAAAACGAGGAGTGGGAAAATCATGCGCAGGATCTTGCGCAAAGTTGCTGAAGGAGATGTTTCTAATTTGGGTGATACATCAACATTACTAGATCCGGCTGTTGTAGAAGAAATTAAGAAAGGAGCATTGTAAAAAAAACTGCACCAGTTGCTTAATAATTCTCTAATTCAAAATTATTTTTCAATTCCGTTTCAGCCGCTTTGGGGATTTATTTTAAGTGTAACGATTCGTAATTCATCCGCTCTTCAACATTTCAAAGCTTTTTGATTTGTAAGGTTTGAAAACAATAAGCTGGACTAAAAAATCAGTAT
Source organism: Chitinophaga pinensis (assembly GCA_945885475.1). Classification (GTDB taxonomy): domain Bacteria; phylum Bacteroidota; class Bacteroidia; order 2-12-FULL-35-15; family 2-12-FULL-35-15; genus 2-12-FULL-35-15. The sequence continues at coordinate 21,556 of CAMCYR010000003.1, read as the reverse complement.
GGATATTTTATTTATAGGTCTTTTATACAAAGCGAAAGGATAAATGCCAATAAATAAAATCCAATTTTATTTATCTCTTAAATCCTGAAATTATACAGGTCTGACAAGCCGAAGTTCCTTTTTTTAGTGGAATGGACCAATATTGCCAAAAAAATCGCCAAAATTTCTTAAAACTTTGGTAATTATTGAATAGAGCCCTATCTTCGTTTTATAATAAAAAGCTGTGTCCGATAGTCTAATAATCATACCTACCTATAATGAAAAGGAAAATGTTGAGCGAATGATTCGCAAAGTATTTTCATTGTCTTTTTCATTTCATGTATTGATTGTTGATGATGGTTCTCCTGATGGCACTGCGGATATTGTTAAGCGATTGATGCAAGAGTTTTCGGATCGTTTGTTTATAGAAGAACGGAAAGGGAAATTAGGTTTGGGTACCGCCTATATCCACGGTTTTAAGTGGGCCCTAGCTAGAAAATATGAGTATATTTTCGAAATGGATTGTGATTTTTCTCATAATCCTGAGGACCTGATACGCTTGCGTGAAGCATGTGTTAATGGGGCCGATGTAGCTATTGGCTCACGATATATAAAGGATGGGAAAATTGAGAACTGGCCCAAAGGACGTGTTTTGATGTCGTATTTTGCTTCTGTTTATGTAAGGATAGTTTTATTTGTTCCGATACATGATACCACAGCCGGTTTTAAGTGTTATAAAAGAAACGTATTGGAACGCATTCATTTTAATGAAATAAAATTTGTCGGGTATGCGTTTCAAATCGAGATGAAATATACAGCTTATAAATTAGGATTTAAAATTGTGGAAGTGCCAATTACCTTTACAGATAGGACAGAGGGCGTTTCAAAAATGAGCAAAGGTATTTTCAAAGAAGCATTTTGGGGAGTACTTCAAATGCGGTTCAAAAAAATAAATTAAAGCTCTTTTTAAGAGCTTTTTTGTTAAATAAAAACATGAGCAGAACACGTATAAAAAATGTAAATATTGTCAATGAAGGTCTTGTTTTTAAAGGCGATGTATTGATTGAAGATCGGTTTATTTTAAAAGTTTCGGAATCAGAGATCAATTTAGCAGCAGATGTAATTATTGATGGAACAGATCAGTATCTGTTTCCGGGATGTATCGATGATCAGGTTCATTTTCGTGAGCCCGGATTAACTCACAAAGGAGAAATTTATACTGAAGCAAAAGCGGCTGTAGCAGGCGGTGTTACTTCATTTATGGAGATGCCCAATACTGTTCCGAATGTATTCACGCAGGAATTACTGGAAGAAAAATACAAGCGTGCATCTGAAGTATCTTTGGCGAACTATTCTTTTTTTATGGGTGCTTCGAATGATAACCTAGAGGAAGTATTAAAAACAGATCCTCAAAATGTTTGCGGAATAAAAGTATTCATGGGCTCATCAACAGGTAACATGCTTGTTGATAAGCGTGAAACATTGGAAGGTTTATTCTCCCAGTGTAAAATGTTGATTGCGACACACTGTGAAGATGAAGAAACCATCAGACATAATATGCAGGTGTATAAAGAGAAATATGGAGAGGATGTACCTGTTGAATGCCATCCTCTGATTCGCAGCGAAGAAGCTTGTTACAAGTCGTCCTCCTTGGCTGTAGAACTAGCAAAAAAATACAATACGCGATTACATATATTACACATCTCTACAGCTAAAGAACTGGAATTGTTCGACAATAGCATTCCATTAAAAGAAAAACGTATTACTGCTGAAGCGTGTATACATCATTTGTGGTTTTCGGATGAAGATTACAAAACGAAGGGTAATTTTATCAAATGGAATCCTGCAGTAAAAAAAGCGAGTGACAGAGATGCGATTTTGAAGGCAGTATTGGAAAATAAGATCGATGTGGTTGCTACTGATCATGCACCGCATACTATTGAAGAAAAAGGTCAAACTTATTTCAAAGCACCGTCTGGCGGACCATTGGTGCAGCATTCGTTGGTGGCTATGTTGGAGTTTTATCACCAAGGAAAAATATCGCTCGAAAAAATTGCCGAAAAAATGGCGCATGCCGTAGCTGATTGTTTTCAAATTGAAAAACGAGGATATATCCGCGAAGGATATTTTGCAGATTTAGTATTAGTGGACCTGCATAAATCATTTGTAGTTCACGAATCTAATATTTTTTATAAATGCGGTTGGTCACCATTTGAAGGTTTTGAATTTCACTCTTCAATAAAGTACACGTTTGTTAACGGACAATTAGTTTACGAAAATGGTCTCTTTAATGAATCGGTAAAAGGAGTGCGATTAACATTTGAACGATAATTTAACCATTTAATATTACTATTGTGCTCTACTGGCTATTAAAACCTTTTGTATTTTTTTCATTGAGAGTTTTTTATAAGGTCGATGTGAAAGGATTGAATAGAATTCCACGCAACAAGCCTGTGATCCTCGCGCCCAATCATTCAAACGGGTTTGTCGATCCTGTAATATTAGCGATGTTAACGCCCCAGAAAGTGCGTTTTTTTGCCCGTGGCGATGTCTTTAAAGGAGCATTTGCCAAATGGATCCTCAATCAAATGAATGTAAGTCCGATGTACCGTATGCAGGATGGTTTTGCTGAACTTAAAAAAAATGACAAATCATTTGAGGAGTGTCGCAACCTCTTAACAGCCAATAAAACAATTTTAATTTTCCCTGAAGGTTTGTGTGTGCAGGAAAGACGACTTCGACATTTAAAAAAAGGATTGACCAGGATCGCTTTTCAAACGCTTGAGTCCTTTAACTATTCGAAAGATATTTTGGTGATTCCCGTTGGAATAAATTATCAGATGGCCACGAAATTCCGTAGCAAAGTGTTTATTGATATTGGAAAACCCATCTCAATGAAAGAATACGAAGAGAGTTATAAATCGGATAAAGTTAAGGCGATAAATGACTTCACTAAGAAGTTAGAAGAAAAGATTCTCGAGCAGGTAACAAATATCAATGCTTCTCATAACGATAAACTTGTTTCTAATATCGAAGAAGTTTATACACACAAATGGCTTGTCGATAAACATTTGAATTCTTCAAAATTAATGAATCAAGGGATCGCAAGTTCTGAAATTGTTGAAATGGTGAATGTACTTGATGAAAAAGATCCGAAATTAGTAGCTTCGCTTAAAAGCAAAATCTATCCATATATAAAACTATTGAACGAAAATAATTTACGAGATCATCTTTTGCGGGAAGAAAACATCAATAAAATGAACTTAGGTACATTTGTATTAGAGTATATCATTGTATATTTAGGTGTACCATTTTATTTTGTTGGCTTGCTTTTGAATTACCCTCCTTATTTTATTGCTGAAAAATTTGCAGGAAAAAAAGTCAAGAAAGCAGAATTTTATGCGTCTTTCAGGGCTAATTTATCTTTGATATTCTGGACACTTTATCTGTTCGTTCAACTGACTGCTGTTGCAATTATTTTTAAAAGTTGGCTTTTAAATTTGGTGTTTATTTTAATTGTTTCTCTGACTGGATTTTATGTATTGGCGTTTTATCCGGTATTGAAAAAGATTCAAGGGCGCTGGAAATTACTTCGGATGGTTCGTAAAGATCGCGCAACAATTGAAAAAATGGTGAATTTGCGGACAGAGGTAATGACCGAATTGGATCGTGCCAAAAAGAAATATTTGTCTTTGCTTGAATGCTGATCCGCTTCACATATTCTAGACAAGGAGAGCTCAATCAACTCCCATAGGGAGAAAATAAAAAATCCATCTGTGTGTCCAGGTCGTAAAGCATTGTAAAGCTTTTTGAATCTTTTATACAAAAGGGTTCTAATAATTGAATCATGTTTTTGTAGCCATCCATCGTCAAATCACAGAAAAAGGTTTTGTTATCCATACTGAAAATACCTTCATTTGTTTCGGAAATGTGAAGAACAAGTTTGCAATTTATTTTTTCAATAAATTCAAGGGAGTTTAGGTCAAGTGCTTGTTCCTTTTCTATTAGTGTTTTCTGAATAGCATCCCGGAATTGTATGGCTTCTGTCTTATCGAAATTGAATAGTCGAATCACTTGGTCCTGATATTCGTTAATGTTGTCAAGGAATTCTAATTTCATAATTTTATTTTTTTCAATTAATATCTGATCATTCTTTGGTAGATGCGCAGAAGAACGGTATTGAGGGCAGATCAATTAATTCGAGGTACTAGAGATTTGTTTTTTATTCAGCAACATCTGCAATTACTTTTGCTTTATTCACTCCGTCATATTGAATGATGATCGTTGAATTTTTATTTTCTATAATGTTCTCTTTTTCAAAAGCATTGAAATTGAATTGCAGCGGTAGCATAATATATCTAAATTTATGATGATTTAATTTTTTATCTTCAATGATTTTGCTTTTCTGCATTCGCTCTATTTCTTCAATGAACAACGTTTGTGGCTTTACCTTGTGATGAAGATAGTAGTCGACCGCAACAAGTTGATTGATGATGGGATCATCGCTGAATTTTTCAGAAACATATTCCGTCATGATCTCAAAAATATCATTCAATGAAAATTTGTGAAGATCCCTTTTTGATTCAAAATGCAATCCTAATCCAAGAAGAAAATCAAAAATAGAATAGTTTGTTGTGATATATTTTAACGTGTGTGGTGCTCTTTTTTTATTCCAGTATACTTCAAGTGAATGTTCTACTAATGTTATCTGATGAAGTTGTTCCGCAGATAAATAATTACTTTCTATGATTTGATAAGGTGGATTCGGATCAAACTTAAATCCGTATTTTTCATATTTTTCTCTTACCGGTGTTCCTTTTAAAAATTTAAGAAAGCCTAATTGCAATTCGGGTGCATACAATTTAAAGACCTCTTCAAAGCTGAATTTAATGTCTTCCCAATAGTCAAGTGGTAATCCGACAATCAGATCCAAATGCATTTCGATCTTTTTATCTAATTGCTGAATGATACCTTTTGTTTTATCGAAATTTTGTTTTCTGCTGACCTCTAAATTCGCTTTTTGATTAACTGTTTGAATTCCGATCTCAAATCGGAATAAGCCTTTGGGGACATGCTCGTCAATAAATTTGATAATGTCGGGGTGAACAATATCCGCTGTTATTTCAAATTGAAAAACATTTTCCGGCCTATGATTTTCAAGAATGAATTTGAAAATATCAATAGTAAAGTCCTTTTTTATATTGAATGTGCGATCTAAAAATTTGATCGTTCGTCCATGCTGCATCAGGTATAATAAGTTAGACTTGATATTATCAGTTGGCAGATAACGAACTTTATTGTCAAGACTAGCCAGGCAGAACTCACATTTGTAAGGGCATCCGCGAGATGTTTCGATATAACAAACTTTGTTTAATAACTCTGTAGGTTTGTCGTTTATATATGGATTGATATTTTCGAAATTCTTAAGCTCAAACATCGGAGCCATTTTATTTTCAAAAACTGCTGTTTCTTTTTTCCAGACTAAGCTAGAGACCGATTCGACATTCGGGTATGAATTAAGGAATTCTGTAAAGGGTGTTTCACCTTCACCAATTATAATATAATCTACTTCTGCAAGGGCAATTACATCTTTCCAGTCGTAACTAACTTCGGGTCCACCCAATAAAATTTTACAGTTTGGGTTTAGAACTTTTATTTTTTTGGCTACTTCAAGAGTTTGAGTGATATTCCAGATGTAACAGCTGAATGCGACAATAGCATACTTACTGCACTCTTCAGCAATTCCGTTTTTATCCTCCTTGATGGTAAATTCTTTCCAGTCTAATCCCTCATGCTCTTTATTCAATTCGTATAATAAACGAATTGCAAGATTCATGTGAATATATTTTGCATTAAGGGTTGTGAGTAGTACTTGCATATTTTCTAACAGAGTTATTTATACTTTTACTCTATTAAATTTCAGTGCTTTTAACATCCAGTCGGGTAGTGGTTTTGAAGCATCGCGTTTACGAAGATCTAAATACCAACCTAATTTTTTCATGATTGGAATTTTCTTCGTTTCAACAAATTCGATCAATGCGCCATCGGGATCTTCAATATAGCTGAAATGTCCGGCAGCCTCACCCATATCAAATTTCTCACCACTGTCGATCGTGTATGGATATCCTTTTTCTTCACAAACTTCTTTCATTGCTTTCTGGTTGCTGATATCAAAGCACAAGTGAATAAAACCCTGGTCGCCCCAAAAACGGTTTTCGAATATTTTTCTCGGTGTGCGTTCGAGTGTTTTAACCAACTCAATCTCACTTGCACCCAGCAGTTTTGAAAATGCACCTGTTCGTGGTTTGCTATGTTTTAGTAGTACGCGCTGAACTTCGTGCGTTCCGCTTGGAAGATTGTTCAGATCATCAAAATTTCCCTGTTTATCATAAACAACAGTATCGTAACCTAAAATCTCCGCATAGAATTTTTTAGACTTTTCAATGTCGCTGACGCCAACCATCATTCCTGCGGGTCCGCCAGTTAATTGCATTCCTTTACCAAACCATGAATCACTTTTTACAACTTGAAAAAGGTTGCTCCAAGGATCACGTAAATAAAAAGTATCGTTTCCGTTTGGATCTTTTACGATTTCGGAAACAAGATTAACGTTTTTTGATTTCAAAAAATCATAGGAGCCTTTTACATCGTTCGTTTTCATCTTGGCGCAATAAAAGCCTAAGTCACCAAGTTGAAGTTCAAATGAGCAAGGTTCAGGTGTTCTGCTGGTGTATTGCCAGATTTCAAATCCGCCTCCACCTTTTAGGTTGATCGCTAGGATCGCATGACGCATGTGTGGCTTCCCTCCGGTATAAGGCAACATTAAATTTGCTTCGGCAGCTTCTTCAAAAATCGGTATATCCATTCCAAAATGTGTTGCATACCATTTAAATGATTCGTGTACATTTGGAATACCTACTCCTACTTGTTGAATGCCTGCTATTGTTGGTTTACTCATATATCAGTTCAAAGTTTAAAGTGCGAAAGTTTAAAGTTGGCTAACTATTTATTTAATTTTAAAATTAATTTTCAAATCAGCTCATTTGCAAATTTTCAAATTATTCTGGTTTCTGTTTTCTAATCAAACGCGTAAACAAATTTGGAAAAAAACGTTTTACCCAAATTGCCCTTAACTCTTTGCCTCCGATAAACAGCTCCTCTTTATTATTTTTTATTCCGGATAATATCTGTCTTGCACATTCTTTTGCACTTAATCCCTTCTCCTGACTTTCGTCCATTTTATTATGTTTTCCTCCATCTCCGGTAATAGCATTTATGGATATATTGGTTTTTATTTTACCCGGACAAACAATTAATACTTTGATGTTATTAAGTTGTACTTCCATGCGTAATGATTCAAAAAAACCATGGAGTGCGTGCTTAGAGGCAGCATAAGCAGATCGGAAATAAAATCCGAATTTACCTGCAATGCTACTCATCGCGATAATATGTCCGCTGTTTTGCTTAATCATATAAGGAAGTACACTTTTTGTAAGGGCGATCGTTCCGAAAAAATTAATTTCCATAATTTTCCTGTCGATTTCCAATGGTGTTTCTGCGGTGAGGGATCGCTGACTCATTCCTCCGTTATTAATCAAAATGTCAATACGGCCAAATTTTGAAATGACCTGTTTTGCTAATTCATCGCTTTTAGAGGTATCGGACAGATCTAAGGGAAGTATCAGAACATCTGAATCGGGAAGATTGATTTCTTTTTTTACACGCTGGAGTTCTTCTAGTCTGCGGGATGAAATGATAAGTTTTGCTCCTTCTGCAGCAAAGGCTCGCACCATTGCCTCGCCAATACCGGATGAAGCCCCGGTGATCCAAACAACTTTATTTTTGATTGTGCTCATTCTTTACAAAAATAGCTTAATTTTTGTATTAAATTTGTGTAATTTTAAACAATAATCTATCGGTAATTGTGCTTTGTTAACAGCCTTTAAAAGCTAATTCTTTCAATAAATGAAAAAACTCTTATCTGTCTTTTTTGTTGTTTTTTTGTTCGGTTGTACCTCTATTGATTCACCCGTAACGATCCCGAATGAGATTCTTTCAAAGGAAAAAATGGCAGAAATAATGGTTGATATTCATCTCTTAGAAGCCACATTGAATATCAGTACATACAGTAAAAATCATGTTGTAATGAATACCGTCAATCCGAATTCGGACATACTTAAGAAAAATAATATCACAAAGAAACAATACAATGAGAGTTTTGAATTTTACGCTCAGAATCCTATCTTGCTGACAGAGGTTTATCAGTTGGTGTTGAATAGTCTGAGTAAAATGCAGGCGGAAGTGATGAATAATAAATAATTATCCTTTTTTCATTGTAAACGTAAAAACGGTTCCGGCACCTTCAGTGCTCATTACGTTTATCGTTTGGTTATGTGCTTCAATAATATGTTTAACAATAGCTAATCCTAAGCCGGTTCCACCTTGCTCGCGCGATCTGCTTTTATCAACTCTGTAAAAACGTTCGAATAGTCGAGCTAAATGCTGTTTTTCAATTCCTATTCCATTGTCCGCAATTTCAACAACAATATTTTCGCCTACATCATAAAATCGGATTTTTGTTTCTCCGTATTCTTTTCCATATTTAACAGAATTGACTATTAGGTTTACAAAAACTTGTCGAATACGAAATCTATCGGCATAAACAAAAATAGGTTTTACTTCCTCCGGAAATGTGAGAACTATACCTTTTGCGCTTGCTTTCATTTCCTGGGCATCACCAACATCTTTTGCAAGAGAAACAATATCGAAACGTTCCGGGTCGATCTGTAATTCACCCGTTTCTAATTGTGAAATAGCTTCTAAGTCATCAACGATAGTAATCATCCGGTCGATACTTTTTTCTGCACGTTCTAAGTAATTCCTGTTTATAGTAGGATCTTCCAATCCTCCATCTAATAAAGTTAAAACGTATCCCTGAATATTAAAAATGGGAGTTTTTAATTCGTGAGAAACATTACCAAGAAATTCTTTTCTGTATACTTCAAGTTTTTTTAATCGTTCAATTTCATCTTTCCGATCTTCAGCCCAAGCCAATATTTCGACTTCAAGGTTGTGGATTTCATTGATGCTGTATTTCGGACTAGGTGAAGGGTGGTCGCTATTTGCTCTGAATGTTTTAACGATAGTAAATAATTTATTTACTTTTTTCAGGACAAGAAAATTGATCAGAACAAATAAAGTGATTGCAGTAATAAATGAAATAAGAAATCCGATAAGTGCGGCATAAATACGTAAATGTCCTTGTGTGTAAAGAAATATTATTCCAAATACAATTGTAGGAATTAGGAGCGAAAGAAACAGGAATAATCTTTTAGGCGATGCTTGGTTCATTTATAACTGTCAATTGTTGGCAATATACTAAAATTCAAATTTATAGCCAATTCCTTTTACTGTTTTAATGAATTCTTCACCTAGTTTTTCGCGTAATTTACGGATATGAACATCAATTGTCCTATCTCCAACAACCACATCTCCGCCCCATACTTTATCCAGGATCACATCCCTTGTAAAAACCTTTCCCGGTTTCGAAGCGAGAAGTGCAAGTAGCTCAAATTCTTTTTTAGGCAGACTTACTTCTACGCCATCCTGAATAATTAAATAGCGTTCACGATCAATTCTAATTCCGCCCATATCTACTTTATCACTTGATTTGCTGGAATCGGAACTCGCACCACGTCTTAATAATGCCTTTATTCTGCTAATCAGTACACGAGGTTTGATCGGCTTGTTAATATAATCATCAGCACCAACATCGAATCCTGCAATTTGAGAATAATCTTCACTCCGGGCAGTTAAGAAAGCGATCATAACATCCTTTAATCCTTCAATTTCTCTGATTTCTCTACATGTTTCTATGCCGTCCATGTCCGGCATCATCACATCCAATATGATTAAGTGAGGGTTTTCCTTTTTCGCGACAGTAACAGCTTCTTTCCCGTTGTTAGCAGTGAAAACATTGTAACCTTCTTTTTTTAGGTTATAACTTAAAAATTCTAAAATATCCGGTTCGTCATCAACCAATAAGATCTTGTACTCGCTGTTATTCATAATATCTAGTTTTTAAATTCAGTGTAAAGTTCTATTTTACGAGTCATTAGCGTGTTAAATCAAAATTAACTTAATATTAACAAAGTGAATCTATTTTCTGAGTTCCTTAACACTATTTTAATTTTTGTTTAACGCTATCTTGACGTTTGCTGGGTTACTTTGTCATCGAATTAAATTAAGATTAAAAATGAATTTGAAATTTTATATTACGCTACTTATTCTTGTTTTTACAAAGATAGGGTTTTCTCAAAATTCCAGTATAAAGGGGAAGGTAATTGATGATAAAACAGGTGAAACCCTGCCGGGAGCTGTTGTAGTTATAAAAGGGACAACAACCGGAAGCAATACCGATTTAGATGGTGCTTTCAGCATCAATAATCTTTCACCCGGCACGTATTCTATTCGATGTCAGTTGATTTCCTATAATACGAAAGAGTTATCTGGGATTGTCGTAAAATCGGGTGAACCCACAATTATTTCCATCAGTATGCAATCTGCATCTACTGACCTCGGACCGGTTGTTATTTATGCCACCATTGATAAAGAAACGAATAGTAATCTAGTCAATCTTCAAAAGAACAATGCAAGTTTATCGGATGGTATTTCTTCTGAGAGTATTAAGCGTTCACCGGACAAAAGTACGAGCGATGTTTTAAAACGCGTTAGCGGTGCAAGTATACAGGATAATAAATTTGTAATTATACGCGGATTAAGTGATCGATATAATACAGCAATGGTTAACGGTTTGCCTCTGCCTTCAACTGAGCCCGACAGAAAGGCTTTTTCATTTGATATCTTTCCATCAAATATGCTGGACAATATGATCATTTATAAAACTGCTAGCCCGGATCTCCCTGGAGATTTTGCGGGAGGAGTGATTATGATCAATACAAAAGATATTCCTGATGATAATTTTGTGAGTATTTCTGCAGGTGCCGGATATAATACACAATCCACTTTTAAGGAGTATAAAACGTATGATGGTGGAAAAAGAGACTGGTTGGGTGTAGATGATGGTAAAAGATCGATGCCGAGAGGGTTGCCGTCCACGGATGATTACATTCTTCAATTGTCAACAATAAGTACCCGTTTTGAGGCGAGTAAGTTGTTTGAAAATGATTGGGCTATCAAAACAAAAAACTCATCACCACTGGCACAAAGCTATCAATTAGCTTTTGGTTATAATGATTCACTTTTTAAAAATGATTTTGGTGTTGTAGGTGCAATTACTTATAATAACAATAGAAAACTTCAAACTATCCACCGACAAGATTTTAATCCGGATTTAACTCAAGTGTTTAATTATAAAGATAGTGTTTACAAGGAAAATATTTTGTGGGGAGCGATGCTGAATTTTGCATATAAAATTGGTGATAATCATAAAATTTCTTTCAAAAACATGTATAGCACCAATTCGGAAGATGCTGTAATCGATAGAACTGGAATTAGTTTTGAAAATGACCAGCTTATACATGCAACATCTATGCAGTATACAAGCAATACTCTTCTGTCAAATCAGCTAAGTGGGGATCATTTGCTTTCGAAAAAAATGAAAGTAAAAATAAAATGGGGAACGGCTTATAATAATACAAAACGTATTGTTCCAGATATGAGAAGAATGTATTACTATAAAAACTTAACGCCAGTTGGCTCTGAATCGGACAGTGTATTTACAGCATTTGTGCCTTATGGTGTTGCTTCTAACAGTTATGCTGGAAAGTTTTACTCGAAGTTGGATGAAAACTTAAGAGCTGCGTATTTAGAAGTTGCTATTCCGTTTTCAATTTTAGCAAACAAACAAACATTTAAAATTGGCGGTGCTAAACAATTAAAAAATCGTTCGTTTGATGCTAGAGTGTTTGGTTATGTCGTAAATAATGTAGGAATATTTGATTGGTCTTTACTCACACTTTCTCAAGATTCTATTTTTGCAGAAGAAAATATAGGACCAGCCGGATTTAAGATAGGAGAATTAAAGAATCCATCAAATTCATATTCTGCAAATTCTGATTTAACATCTGCGTATATTTTATTAGATAATAATATAGGAGAAAAAATACGATTTGTTTGGGGCGCGAGAGTTGAAAATTTTCATCAGGTTTTAAACTCAAAGTCATACGGAGGTGACCCTATTGATATTGATACAACATATTTTGACATATTGCCTTCATTAAATTTTACGTATGCTATTACTGAAAAAATAAATATCCGTGTGGCTGGTTCGCAAACTGTTGCGCGCCCTGAGTTTAGAGAGTTGGCGCCTTTTACGTTTTATGACTTTAATACTTCTGCTGCTGTTGTTGGAAATCCTGCATTGTTAAGAACAAGTATTACCAATGCTGATGTTCGGTTTGAATGGTACCCCGGTTTTGGACAATTATTTTCTGTGACAGGATTCTATAAACAATTTCAAAATCCTATTGAACAGGTTATAGATTTATCTGCAGGAACAGGAAGTAGAATATATACGTATCAAAATACGGTAGGCGCAACTAATTATGGTTTTGAAGCCGAAGTAAGATTTAAATTAAATTTATTAGATACTCTATTTAATACAAAACTATTTAATACAAAACAATTTGATCATTTTACTCTGTTTGCTAACTATGCATTTATTAAATCGGAAGTTGATTTATCGAATGTGAAAACAGCTGTTACCGAAGAAGAGAAATATCGACCAATGCAAGGTCAGTCGCCATACATTCTTAATGCCGGGATACAATATTTGGATAATGACTTAGGATTGGGAGTTAGCCTGTTGTATAATAAAATTGGTAGAAGAATATTTTTGGTTGGTTCTAATGGGTATAGAAATATTTATGAAGCTCCTAGAGACCTATTTGATATTCAAGTTACAAAGAGGCTTTTTAAAAATGGCGAAGTGAAATTTAATATCAATGATATTTTTAATCAGGAATCTGTTTTTTATCAAGATCAGAATGAATCGAAAAAATACGAAGAGGATACAGACACGAAAATTACAGGTATCCGATACGGTACAAATTATTCTTTATCTCTTTCCTACAAATTCTAAATATTATTTCTTTAAAAGTCATTTCTGCTCGAATGGCTTACTTTTTTGGCAATGTAAAATTCACTGTCTCTTAACTTTTTGTTAAATTAAGATTTACTTATTAATAAAGTGGAGATAACAATCACATAAGATAGTGCATCTACTTTTACATCGTTTTAGTACTGCCTTTATTGTTATTAAAACGGGTAATGCCGCTTCCCTCAAACACGGTAAAAAAATTTAAATATTATAATATGAAAAAAATTTTACTAATGAGCGCCATGTTACTGGGTGGAATATTCAGTACAAATGCTCAAATTGCAGTTTCTGGTGATATTACCACAAATACCACTTGGACAAAAAATAACATTTATTTGTTGACAGGTGGATTTGTTTACGTTACAAGTAATGCAACATTAACAATTGAACCAGGAACATTGATTAAAGGAAATGCATCTACGCTTGTTATCACTCGGGGTGCAAAAATTATTGCAGATGGAACTCAAACGGAGCCAATTGTATTTACTTCTTTCCAGCCAGCAGGTTCAAGAGCCCCTGGTGATTGGGGTGGAATTATCGTTTGTGGAAAATCTACAATTAACGACCCCGCCGGTTCTCGTTTAGCTGAAGGTGGCATTGATGCTGTAAAAGGATTGTATGGTGGTACTGATCCAAACGACAACTCTGGAATCATTCGTTATGTTCGTATTGAGTATGCCGGGATTGCATACTTGCCCAACAACGAAACAAATGGTTTAACAATGGGTGGTGTTGGATTGGGAACTACAATTGACTATGTACAAGTTAGTCATGGTGGTGATGATTCTTTTGAATGGTTTGGTGGAACAGTAAATTGTAAACACTTGATTTCTTACAGAGGTGTGGATGACAATTTTGACACAGACTATGGTTTTACAGGAAGAGTTCAGTTTGCTGTTGCAGTAAGTGATTCATCAGTAGCTGACGTTTCTAGGTCCAATGGTTTTGAAACAGATAATGACGCAGGCGGAACAACTAATGCTCCATTGACACGCGCAATTTGGTCGAACGTTACTTTTTACGGTCCAAAGCGTGCTGCGTCAACTACAATAAATGGTAACCACGGTAGAGGTGTCCATTTTAAAAAGGCTACTTCTCAATGTGCGTATAATTCTATTTTTGCAGGATTTCCTGTTGGAGTAAAATTAGAATCTGACATTGCTGCAAACAATGCAAAATTTAATTCGCTTCAATTTAAGAATAATATTATTGCTGGTTGCCCACAACTAATCGATTCAGCAGGTTTAACGATTACATGGGGTGCACCGTATAATTCAGTCTTAGGATGGTTCAATTTTCCTGCAAATGGAAATTCAACTTTGCCAAATAGCTTGGATATCATGGCTGTAAATCCATATAACTATACAAATCCAAATCTTCTTTTGCAAGCAGCTTCTCCTGCTATGGCAGGTGCTAGTTTCTCTAGTCCGAATTTAACTGACCCATTTTTTACACCAACAACCTACCGTGGTGCTTTTGATGACACAAACGATTGGACAAAATGTTGGTCAAATTTTAATCCTCAAAACACTCCTTATACTACAGCTGGAATTAATTATTTAGCTGTGAATGTAACGCCAAGTGGACCAACTACTTTTTGTGCTGGTGGTTCAGTTACTTTAGTTTCAGATTCAACATCTGGAAATGTATGGAATACATCTGCTACATCCTCTTCAATTAATGTTACTGCATCAGGTAACTATTCTGTTACTGTAACAAATGCGGCAGGATGTGTCGTTACAACTTCTCCGATAGCTGTTGTAGTAAACACTTTGCCAGCTCCAATAGTAACAGCTAGTGGTGCAACTACTTTTTGTGCTGGTGGATCAGTAACATTATCTACAGGTTCATTTGCATCTTATAACTGGTCTAGTGGAGCATCAACTTCTTCTGCAGTTATTTCAACTTCGGGAAATCAAGCGGTTTCTGTTACGGATGTAAACGGTTGTGTTGGGACTTCTGCAATTACTGCAATAACAGTTAATGCTTTGCCTTCATTACCTATAATTACAGCTAGTGGTTCGACTTCTTTCTGTACTGGGGATTCAGTTACATTAACATCCAGTTATACGGGTGGGAATTTATGGACTCCGGGAAGTGCTACTACAGATGCGATCACGGTATCTTCCACAGGAAGTTACACTGTTACTAAGACAGATACGAACTCGTGTTCTTCTACTTCAGCTCCTGTCAATGTGAATGTGAGTAGTTCTCCACTTCCAACAATTGCAGTTACAGGATCAACTTCACTTTGTGCAGGACAATCTGTTACATTAACAGCTGGAACTTCTGATACATATTTATGGAGTCCCGGTGGACAAACAACGCAAGCAATTGTTGTAACTGCTGCTGGTTCTTACAATGTAACAACAACAAATGCAGTTGCCTGTGATGGTGTTGGTACATCTTCAAATACAGTAGTAACAGTAAGTCCTGTTCCAACAGCTACTGCTGCCGTTGCTTCTACAACAGGATTTAATGTTACTTTCTCTAATACATCTACTGGTGCAACTTCTTATTCATGGGATTTTGGTGACTTTTCAAGTTCATCAGCAACAGCTCCTGTTCATGCATATGCATCAAATGGAACATATAACGTTACGTTGATTGCAACAAATGGTACTTGTGCCGATACAATTACATTCAGTACTACTTTGTCAGTTGGAATTGAAGAAATTCAAACAATTGCAGGTGTGAATTTATATCCAAACCCTGTTAATCAGGAAGCAACTATTGATGTAAACTTAAACGAAGCGACAAACATTTCAGTATTTGTTTATGACATTACTGGTAAAGTAGTTGCGAATGTGTTTGAGGGACAAATGGCTGCAGGAATGACTACTTTAAAAGTTGACGCTTCTAATTTAGATGCAGGTATATATTTTACAGCTATTGTTTCAAACAAAGCGAAGAAAACATTGAAAATGGTTGTTGTTAAATAACAAGTTTGATTTAATTTGATTGTCAAAGCACCCGTTCTTTTGAAGCGGGTGCTTTTTTTTATCCATGATAACAATTTAGTAACATAAACTAAAAATATACGATGCATTGATGCTTTAATTTTGTTGAAAATAATAGTATGAATACAAATATGAAGATACTACTAGTTGACGATGAACCGGATATTTTAGAGTTCCTCTCTTATAATTTCCGTAAAAAAGGATTTACAGTTGTTGTTGCAAATAATGGGTTGGAAGGTATACAACAAGCGATAGCAGAGTTGCCCCAGTTGATCATATCAGATATATTAATGCCAGAAATGGATGGTATAGAAATGTGTAAAGCAATTCGGAATATAGAGCAGTTCTACCGAATTCCATTTATATTTTTAACAGCTGTAACGGATGATTATAAAGTGCTTTATGCAATGTCTTCTGGTGCAGATCAATTTGCTTCCAAACCAATCCGCTTTGACTATTTATTGACGATGATCAATCAGTTAATAGAGGAGAAGGCCGCCTGATTCGTTTTCAATAAGTATGAATCTATTAATAAATTGAAGTATCGATTTACTCTCCCTCTAGGATTTGTATTATTTAAAAACTCAATCCAGATGTTTACGAAAGAATATTTTAAAGAAAAATAATAGATTAATTATTTTTGATAGTTTTTACTATTTTCAAAAGCAAGTCTTTTTTAATTAAACAAAAGCATTTATCACTTTGCTGTACTTTACTGTGCTATTGTTTGATAAGTTAATTTCTGTAATGTGTTAAAATACCAGTATAATAAAATTCAATGAATGAAGCTTTATTTTTACATATCCTATAAAAGCTTAACGGTATTTTAATTTTCGAATAATCATCTAATTATTTCTTTCAAAGACATTTGCTGAAAATATATTTTTATTCAAAGATATAGTGAAATTATTTTTTGATAACAGTGATTATCCTAGAAGAAAATTCTTGTCCTAAGAATATTCTGAAACCACGGTATCGTTTTTAGTTTCCGGTTTGTTTAACCCTAAACGCTTTTGCGACAATTTGTAATGGAGAAAATTTATTCAAAAGAAATGATTCAGTTTTTAACTGAAAAGAATACTATTAAAAAAAATCTTAAAAAAGGCTGGAACGCTTTATCTTTTGCGCTGGTTTTGTTTTTATTGACAGGTTATTGGAGTGTTTGCTTGGGGCAAACAAATCCAACAGCACAAACATTACCCTACACTCAAAATTTTGGAACTGCAACCTTCACTTCTATGCCTGCAGGGATGGCTGCATGGACATCTGGAGCGCTAAGAGCAACTCAGTCTGCTGCTGAAACGGCCGCTCCTGCAGGGAATGCAGCAGTAACAGCAGCTACTGCATCGCAGACAGGTGGGAATGTATATGGATATGCTGTAAGTTCGAATGCAAGAGCATACATACAACAATCAAGTAATACAACAAATGGCACAAACACAATTGCTTTAGCAATTAATACAGGAACAGCAACTGCCATAACAGTTGCCTACCAATTAGAATTAATTAATGGAGGAACAACAACTCAGGATTTCGGAATTGCTTTACAATATAGATTAGGAACAACAGGTTCCTTTACAACAATTAGTGGTTCTGCATTAACTTTTGGTGCTGTAACAACCTATACGCCAACAACGCTATCTTATAACCTTACTGGTTTAACTGCAAGCTCGGTCTATCAAATTAGATGGATTACTTGGAGGCCTTCCGGAAGTAGCTCTAGTAAAGGTGTTGGAATAGATAACATTTCAATTACAACATATACCGCACCTGTTCCTTCCATTGCTCTATCATCCCCTTCACAAATTACAGCAGGTAATTTATTACAGGGCTCTGTTGATCAACCTATTTCTAATTTTCAGGTAGCAGTTACTACTTCTAACACAACTTTAAATACCTTGGCTTTTGTTACCGGAAATGGCGGGGGTGCTTATGCTGCAAGTGACATTACAAATTTTAAATTGTATTACAATGCAACATCAAATACGTTTAGTTCTGCTACACAAATAGGAACAACACAAGTAGGAGTTGCTTCCGGTTCAACTGTTACATTCAGCTCGCTCGCTACTGCTATTAACAGTGGCTCAACCGGATACCTCTGGATTACATCTTCAATTGCCTCAGGAGCAACGGCAGGAAATAAATTTAATGTAAATGCATCTCCTACTTTAACATTTGCAAGCGGAACTCTTACAGGTTCTATTTCTGCAGGTGGAAACCAAACAATTACTGCAGCCGTTCCAACTATTGCACTTGCAAATGGAACAATCTCTTCTGGAAACATAAGTCAGAATACAACGAATGCTATTTTATATCGAACAGATGTGACAGTTAGTACTACAGCCGCTACTTTAAACAGTGCAAGTTTTACAACAGCAGGTTCATATTCCTCAACAGATTTAACTAATCTGAAATTATGGTATCAAACAAGTACAACATTCAATTCGGGAACAGCAACATTGCTTGCTACTAAAACAACTTCTTTAGGAGCAGGGGCACAAGCATTTTCATTCTTGACTCAATCGTTTTCAATAGGAACAGGTTATTTATTTGTTACTTGTGATTTGCCTTGTTCTGCAGTTTCAGCAAACACTATTAATGTACAAGCAATATCTTCAGGTAGTTTAACTTTTGCGACGGGTACACCAACAGGCTCATCCTTCACAGCAGGTGGTTCTCAAACTATCATAAATGCAAGTCCAGTAAATATAACAGCCGGAGCAGCAACAGCAACAGGTAATTCAGGAGAAGTAAGTGTGAACTGGACAAATCCGACAGGTTGTTATAATGAAGTGATGATTGTTGTCGCTCCAGCTCCGAACACAGGAACACCATCCGGCGATGGAAGCGCATATACAGCAAATCTCATTTACAACAGCGGAACAGCTTTAGGAAATGGATTTGTAGTTTATAAAGGAAGTACATCTCCACAATTAATAACAGGACTTACAAATGGAGCAACATATTCTTTCAAATTGTTTACGCGAAATGGAACTACCTGGTCTGCAGGTTCAGAAGTAAGTGCAACTCCTAATGCAACGCTATATGTTAATACGTTTACAGGAACCTCTGCATGTCCTACAAATGGAAATACGCCTACAGTTTCTGTAAATGCAACAGGAGTAGCTTTATCAAGAAATACAATTACTTGTAATGCCACAGGCAATGTTTTTAATTCAACAACTCTCAATGCTACAGCTGCAGTTAATAATAACTCCTATATCGAATTTTCTGTTGCAGCAAATTCAGGCTATCAATTAAATATTAACTCTCTTTCTTTTTTCCGTCAGGCAAGTAATTCTGCTCCTAATCAGTTAGAAGTTCGTTATAGTACAGATGGATTTGCTTCATCAACTTCGTGGGGTAGTGCACCTGTTTCGCCAACTACAGGTACTGTTGCTACTTGGGATTTTGTAGATTTTTCTTCAGCAATTTCAGGCACTGTAACTTTCAGAATTTATCCTTACGGCACTCAACGTGCTGACTTAACAGCAGGTGCGTCGTCTGGTGGAACATTCAGATTAGATGATGTTACAATTTATGGAACTTCCACTTTAAGCACAACACCAACAATTACAGTTGGCGCATTAAGTCCAGCAGGAAGTTTTTCGGCTCTTACAGGAACACCTTCTTCTGCAAAAACATTTGCTCTTTCAGGTTTTAATCTTATTTCAAATTTAACAGTTAGTGCTGTAAGTGGATATGAATATTCAGATGATGGGTTTGCAACTGCAGGACAAAGTTCACTTTCTTATTCTGCAGCAAGTGTTTCAAAAACAATTTCTGTTCGTTTAACAGGAGTAGCTGTCGGAACATATAACGGAACAGCTAATATAGTAAGCACAGGTGCAACAAATTCTCCATCAACGATATCTCTTAATGGAACAGTTAGCGATCCTGTACCCATCATATCTGTTGGTACACTCAGCCCTGGGGGAGCATTTAGTGCTAATACAGGAGCACCTTCACCTGCGCAGACATTTACACTTACGGGTTCCTATCTCACTGCGAATTTAACAGTAAGTGCGGTTAGTGGATATGAATATTCTGATGATGGATTTGCTACGGCAGGTCAAAGTTCACTGACTTATTCTACAGCAAGTGTTTCAAAAACAATTTCAGTTCGTTTAACAGGAGTTACTGCAGGTACATATGCTGGAACAATAACTATTGCAAGTGCAGGTGCAACGGGTTCTCCGGCAACTATTTCTGTAACAGGAACTGTAACCACACAACCTACAATCACGGAAGTTCTTTTACCTCAATATATGCAAGGTGTAAATGGAACAAATTCAAATCGTATTCCATATGCTTGTTTACTTACTTTAACAAATCTTAATGCGAATGCAACATATAATTATTTTACAGGACTTGTATTAAGCACCGATCCGATTACTTCGAATGGTGCAGGTAATTGTATCTTTCCTACTTCTGGAAGTTTTGTGCGTTCTTCAGGAGGAAGTTTAAGTTCAGCAGGAAATTTCGGAAGCTTTACAGCAAATGCTTCCGGTTCTTATACAGGATGGTTTGTTGTTGAACCAACTGGCAACTCTAGATTTACGCCAGGAAATAATGTTTTCATTCGTATAAATATGAATGATGGCGCAAGCGGAACAACAATAGCATATCAGCCTACAACAACAAACTCTGCAAAAATTATTAACCTTGTTGCCGCTGCAGGAGCAAATAATGGTACAGGTTTAAGAGGTAATTCAAGTGCCATAGATAAAAACTTTGTATTTGTATATGATAACGTTGCAGGAACTGGTCGTCCACTATCAGGAACGTTTGTTGAGTCAGACGGAACAGCAAATACAACAGCAAATAGTTATGCATCATTTTATGGTACAAGTGTACAAGCTGTCTCCGGTGCATATGGATTGGTGATTCCAAACACAAATGCAAATGGCATTAAGAGAATTGAACAACGTGATTTTTCTACTGGAAATATTGCTGGCTGCCCTTTTATAGATTCAGATGGAGTTTGGCCGAGTGGTGCGAATACTGTTAATCCTATTGGCGGAACGTCTGCAATAGCAATTACCTCTTCAGATGCGCCACTTAGTGCTAGCGTTGGCGGAAGTATTTCTTCCAGTGCAACAGTTTGTTCGGGATCAAACAGTGGAACACTTTCTTTAAGTGGCCAAACAGGTACAATAGTAAAGTGGCAATATTCGATAGATAATTTTGCAAGTGATATTCATGATATAGCAAATGTTACAACATCACAGTCGTATTTAAATTTAACAGCAACAACTTCTTACCGTGCAGTTGTTCAAAGCGGAGTATGTGCATCATCAAATTCTAGTGTTGCTACAATTACAGTTAATCCATTGCCGGTTGTAGCCGTTTCTGCTTCAGCAACAACGATATGTGCAACTGATCCTGTTACAATAACAGCTTCTGGAGCAACGTCTTATAGCTGGAATACAGGTGCCTCAACAGCAATTATATCTGTTACTCCTTTAACGACTACAACCTATACCGTAACAGGAAC
>CAMCYR010000002.1 GCA_945885475.1 Chitinophaga pinensis | reverse complement strand
ATTTACATTCTTCTTTTCGTCGAGTATTTTAGTACTTAACTAAAATTACGCCCAAGTTAATGTATTTAATATCAAACAGTTAAGAGTAAGTTAAAGAAAAACAATCCCGATGTGGGAATCAATATCCCAAAATGAATCAAAAATACATCTAAAAATAATAATACGTAGTATCAAAAAATAAATAGTTAAAAATAAATTCGTCCTTCATTACCAAGACGTAAATATACCCCGATAGGTTGCCGCTAAAAAAAATTTGTAAATCAGAAAGATTGATGTATCTTTGCATCGCTAAAATAGAAAAAGAAATAGAAAGAGGGGACAAAAGTCCCCTCTTTCTATTCACATAACTGATATGATTACTATAGATAAAATTCAAAAACTTGCGGACGAAAAACTCGTTGAAGGGACTAATTTTATTGTAGATATTGCGGTAAAGACTGGAAATAAAATCATTGTTCTGTTGGATAACGACAATGGTGTTTCAATTGGAGACTGCGTTGCAATGAGCAGGCATATTGAATCTAATTTGGATAGAGAAGCAGATGATTTTGAATTGAATGTGATGTCACCAGGACTATCAGAACCATTTAAAATTTTGCGTCAATATCAAAAAAATATTGGCAAACACGTTGATGTCGTTACGAAAGAAGGTAAAAAGCTGAGTGGGAAGTTGCTAAAAGCGGAGGAATCAGGAATAGAGCTTGAAACAAAAGTAACAGAAACAGTAGCCGGTAAAAAAGGAAAACAATTAATAATCAATAATATCAATTTAACATTTAATCAAATCAAAGAAACTAAAATTGTAATATCATTTTAATCATTAAAAACAATGGAAAGTATTAATTTAATTGAATCGTTCTCTGAATTCAAAGAAGTAAAAAACATCGACAGAGCAACCTTAATGAGCATTATCGAAGATGTATTTCGTAGCATGCTTTTGAAAAAATATGGATCTGATGAAAATTTTGATATCATCGTCAATCCAGATCGTGGAGACATCGAAATCTGGCACAACCGTGAAGTAGTAGATGATGAATTTGCAGATGATAGCTTTGACTATGATGAAGCAAAACACATCAGTTTAACGGATGCAAAAAAAATAGATGACAGCTTGGAAATTGGAGAAGAAACCGTTACCCCTGTAAAACTTCTTGATTTTGGAAGACGCGCTGTTTTAGCCGTTCGCCAAAATTTAGTTTCTAAAATTTTAGACCTTGAAAAAGATAGTTTATATAAAAAATATAAAGAAAAAGTGGGTGAAATCATGACGGGTGAAGTTTACCAGATCTGGAAAAAAGAATTGTTGATTTTAGATGAAGATGGTAACGAACTTTTATTACCTAAAACAGAACAAATCCCTTCTGATTTCTTTAAAAAAGGTGACTCGTTAAAAGCAGTTGTTCAACGTGTGGACATGAAAAATAATTCTCCTGTAATTGTTTTATCACGTACTTCTCCTGCCTTCCTTGAGCGCTTGTTTGAATTGGAAGTGCCGGAAGTATTTGACGGATTAATTACTATCAAAAAGATTGTTCGCGAACCGGGTGAAAGAGCTAAAGTGGCTGTTGAGTCGTATGACGATAGAATTGATCCGGTTGGAGCATGTGTTGGAATGAAAGGATCACGTATTCATGGTATCGTTCGCGAGTTACGCAACGAAAATATAGATGTAATCAACTATACCAGCAACCCTTCACTATTTATTACCCGCGCACTAAGCCCGGCTAAAATCACTTCTGTGAAAATTGATGAAGAGACAAAACGTGCCGAAGTGTTTTTGAAACCCGACCAAGTATCATTAGCAATTGGTAAAGGTGGCCATAACATTAAATTAGCGGGTAAATTAACGGGATACGAAATTGATGTATACCGCGATACGGATATCGACTTAGAGGATGTGGATTTAGAAGAATTTTCCGATGAAATTGAAAGCTGGATCATTGATGAGTTGAAAAACATTGGTTGCGATACTGCTAAAAGTGTATTAGAATTAACTACTGAAGAATTAGTAAAGCGTACTGATCTGGAAGAAGTAACTGTTAACGAAGTGAAGCAGATCCTTCAATCAGAATTTGAATAAAAAGTTGCTTGAGTTAAATCGGAAGGAATGCTAATTCGGGCTTTTCCTAATTTAACCCTCTGCACTCAATCAACTTAAATAACGATTTTAAAAAAGAATATGTCAGAAAACAAAGGACAACGATTAAGTAAAGTTGCAAAAGAACTCAATGTAAGTATTGGGACGATCACTGAATTCCTTAAAAGCAAAGGCCAGACTGTGGAGAATAACCCCATGGCCCAAATTTCCGAAGAAAATTATTCTCTTTTAGCAAAAGAATATCAATCGGAGAAGGCGGCAAAGGAAGAAGCGAAACAAGTTACATCAAGCACCCGTGCAAAAAAGGAAAGTATTTCTTTAGAAGACGCGCCTAAAGTGGAGTCAAAAAAGAGAGAGGAAGAAGAGGATATTATTATCAAAAATATCCCTGCTGCTGCTATCGTTAAAGCAAAAGTAGAAGAAAAGCCGGCTGTTGTTATTGAAAAAGTAGTTGAAGTAGAGAAAGAAGTGATCAAATCTGATGTGAAAATTACTGTCGTTTCTAAAATTGATCTTGACTCTATCAATAGCAAAACAAAACCGGCAAAAAAAGTAAAAGCGGCAAAAGGGGAAGAAGTAAAGGAAGAAGAGAAGGCGGCTGTTTCTAAAACGAAAGCAAAAACAAAAAAGGAGGAAGCTCCTGAAGTTGTTGAAGTTCCAAAGCTTGAAGAAAAAATCGTTCCTGTTGTTCAACCAGAAGAACCAGCAAAAGAGGATTTCTATGAAACAAAAGTAGAAAAACTGGAAGGCCCTAAGATCATGGGTAAAATTGAGCTGCCCGTAAAAGAGGAGCGCAAAAAAAATCCGGTTGCTTCTTCATCTGCAACAAATGCTGACAATAAGAAAAAACGCAAACGTATTAAGAAAAGTTTTGGCGGTGCAACGCTCGGAGATGCATGGGATCCGAATAAAAAAACAGGTACAGAAGGCACTCCTGCTGCTACAGGTGCAAATGCACCTAGAAAACAATATCCGAATAACCATGTAAATACACAAGCTGGCGCAAGAGGTAAATTTGCTCCTCGCGTACCTAAAGTTGAATTAACACCGGATCAAATTGCTGCGCAAGTAAAAGAAACACTTGCCAGATTAAGCGGTGCCGGAAAATCAAAAGCTTCGAAACATCGTAAATCAAAACGTGATATTGCAAGTGAGCGTATTCAGGAAGCTGCTGACCAACACGAAGCAGAAAAGAAAATCATCAAAGTTACTGAATTCGTTTCTGCGAATCAGTTAGCACAGATGATGGATATTTCTGTGAATGAAATCATTTCAACGTGTATGAGTCTGGGAATGTTCGTTTCCATCAACCAACGATTGGATGCAGAAACCATTGCTATTGTTGCTGAAGAATTTGGATACCAACTCGAATTTGTGAGTGTGGAAGTACAAGAAGCTATCAAAGAAGAGGCCGATACAGAAGACCAATTATTAGATCGTTCACCGATCGTTACGGTAATGGGTCACGTTGACCACGGTAAAACATCCTTGCTCGATTATATCCGTAAAGCAAATGTTATTGCCGGTGAAGCGGGTGGTATCACACAGCATATCGGTGCTTATAACGTAAAATTAGAAAACGGAAAAACAATTACCTTCTTAGATACTCCGGGTCACGAAGCCTTTACAGCGATGCGTGCACGTGGTGCTCAGGTTACGGATATTGCAATTATTGTAGTTGCTGCTGACGACAGTGTAATGCCTCAAACAACAGAGGCGATCAATCACGCTCAAGCAGCAGGTGTTCCAATCATTATTGCTATAAATAAAATTGATAAACCGGGTGCAAATCCAGATAACATCCGTCAGGCATTATCACAAATGAATATTCTTGTGGAAGAGTGGGGTGGTAAAGTTCAATGCCAGGAAATTTCTGCTAAAAAAGGATTGAACATTGAAGAGCTTCTTGAAAAAGTATTGCTTGAGGCTGAAATGTTAAGCCTGAAAGCAAACCCGAATAAAAATGCAAGCGGAACTGTTATTGAATCCGAATTAGATAAAGGACGTGGATATGTAAGTACGATCTTAGTTGAAGCAGGTACTTTACATGTGGGAGATATTGTGTTGGCGGGATGTTTCAGCGGTAAAGTAAAAGCATTGCACAACGAGCGCGGACAAATCGTTAAAGAAGCGGGTCCGGCAATGCCTGTATCACTTCTTGGATTAAGCGGTGCACCTCAGGCTGGTGATAAATTTCACATTATGAATGATGAGCGTGAAGCGCGCGAAATCGCTGCTAAACGTTTACAATTACAACGCGAACAAGGTATCCGGACAAACAAACATATTACATTGGATGAGATCGGTAGACGTTTGGCAATTGGTGATTTCAAGGAATTAAACGTGATCGTTAAAGGTGACGTGGATGGTTCTGTTGAAGCGCTTGCCGATTCATTACAAAAATTATCTACTGAAAAAGTTCAGGTAAAAATTATACATAAATCAGTTGGAGCAATTTCTGAATCTGATGTGTTGTTAGCTTCTGCATCCAATGCGATTATTATCGGATTCCAGGTGCGTCCTTCCGCGGGTGCTCGCAAAATCGCTGATGTAGAACAAATCGATATCCGTTTATATTCTATTATCTATAAAGCTATTGAAGAGATTCAAGCAGCTATGGAAGGGATGTTG
This sequence comes from Chitinophaga pinensis, assembly GCA_945885475.1. Classification (GTDB taxonomy): domain Bacteria; phylum Bacteroidota; class Bacteroidia; order 2-12-FULL-35-15; family 2-12-FULL-35-15; genus 2-12-FULL-35-15. The sequence continues at coordinate 127,892 of CAMCYR010000002.1, read as the reverse complement.
GCTCCAGAGTTTCAGGAAAAGGTGGCTTGTAACATCGAGATCCGCGAAGTATTTAACATCACAAAAGTGGGAACCATTGCAGGATGTTTTGTATTGGATGGCAAAGTTAACCGGAATACAAAAGTACGTATCATACGCGATGGCATTGTTGTTCATGATGGCGAATTAGGTTCACTAAAACGCTTCAAAGATGATGTGAAAGAAGTGAATAAAGGATTCGAATGCGGATTGAATATCAAAAACTTTAATGATATTAAAGCCGGAGATATTATTGAAGGCTACGAATTGGTTGAAATAAAAGCGAAATTGTAAAAATCAGTTTGCGTTTAATAAAAAAAGCTCCGATAATCTTTATCGGAGCTTTTTTTATTCGGTCAAAACGAAGATCTATTTCAACTTAGTAATATTTGTAATTTCAGCCGGGATACCAACGTTACAACCTGCTGGTTGAGGCATTTTCAAAGGTCTGTAATCAAACGTTATATTTTGACCATCGATATCAATGTCTGCATTTAATTTATCCTTTGGAATAAGGACGATCTCTGCAACATCATCATGCGACATAATAATAATAACTGTCTCGCAACCAGTTGCGCGGTATTTATGAGAAACCTTTCCTGCATTTACTCCTTGTGTATCGGATGATGCAGTTGTGCTTGTTCCCATAGTCGCCGTATTTGTGCTATTTGCCGATGTCGATGAAGAAGAGGATAACGAAGACATTGCAGCCTTCTTTGATTTACAACTGGCAACACCTGCAACTGAAATAGCAACTGTTAAAATAAATAGGATAGATTTCATAATAGTATATATTGGTTTTTAAGCAAAACACCCGTGCAAATCCCATTCCAAATATAGGAATGACGCTGCACGAGTGTTTTAAAGGATAATTAAATTCCTATTTTACAAATACTTTAACAACTCTTTGGAAAGTTGGATTTCCAACTCTGATCAAATACGTTCCAGTAGCTAAACCGGAAACATTGATTGCTGTTTCAAAAGCATTACCATTTGGAACTATTTTCTTACCATTGATTTGCTTTCCAGTGATATCAAATAAATCAACAACCATTTCATCATTCGAAGGCAATTTAGAAGCAGATAAATTGATCATACTTTCAGATTGGAATGTATTGAATGTTGGTTGAAAAGACGCATCAGAAACACCAAGTGGTGTAACAGGTAACTTGAATGAATAAACACGTGTTCTGATTGCAGAAGCGGTATAACAACCGGTATACCAGAACGTCTGACCATCCGGATCCATTGACATCTGAGCGTAATCACCAAAACGGTTACCGCATCCTGTTGAAGCACCAGTACCTGCTATTGCTGTAGATTCTGCGAAAGACATTGTTCCAGCAGCATCCGTTGCTAAACGTCCTGTATAACGTAAACTTGGAGAAATGTTAGCTGCTGCACCTTGTGATGGAGAAGCTGTAGTAGAAGCAGAAACACAATATGCTAAAGCGATACTTCCATTATCATCCATGGCGATACTCTGCATCCAACGATTTGCACCGTCAGCAGGAGCGTATGTTCCTTCTTGGAATAATGACCAAACTAAAGTTGTTTGATTCTGACGCAATTCAACCCATTTGATGGTTCTTCTGCCGGCAGTACCCACTTTCACTCCCCATGTTAACATAGCGGTGTTGTATCCAACCCATTTTCTCCACTGAACTCTGTATTGCAGAATTCCACCGATACCATCTAATTTCTGAGTTGTTCCCGGTTGCCAGATATCATTCCAACTTGAATTGTATGAAGCGTCGAATGCAGCAGTTGGAATTGTAATTGTTGTTCCAACAGTTGCTGTTGGAGTTGTTGGGGTCCAATTGACAGTAAAATTAAATATTTTAACAGCATCTGTTAAACCTCCACCCCAAGCGTTGTCCGTGTATTGCATAACTGGCAACGGTGTTCCTACTGAAGGAAGACCACCATCTGCATCGGCAGGCATTGGACAGAAAAACCCAGAAGGCAAGGAAGGACTAAATGTTTTTTCGAATGCTCTTGCTGTTAATCCTAGTAGCATTTTAGCTCTTTCAAATACCATAACCTTTCCACCGTAATTAGCAGTCATATAATAACCATCCCACCAAATAGAGAACTTAAGATAATCAGGGAAACTTGCTGCAGTATAGGTATACGTATACCATGTACCAAGTGGATTCGGAGAAGTAGAGATTGCGATATACACTTTGTTACCAGCGCCAAATTGGCTCAGGAACCAACGATCTGCGTATTTATCGTACATAACAATCGGATCGCCCATATTTGCTACGGCAGGGCTCCAAAGGTTTCCCATGTTTGTGATCGTAAGCAATGTCGTTCCTGTTTTATTATATATTTTAACAGGAGTTGCATTTACCGATTGAATATAGTGATTCGGTCCAGCTGCACCGGATGGATCAGGAGGACATCCTCCACCATTTTGACCTGCCCAATTTGCAATTGGAGGCATAGGCGTGCGTGTTCCCGGTGTTTTTTGAACAGAAGATAGATCTGTTCCATATGCTGCACCGTCTTTTTCTTCCGTAAAAAGGTTCGTTTGAGCCTTTCTTTTTTCACGATCACTAGAATGTTCTTTTTCAGAATCCAAAATCATGTTTTCTTCCGAACTAAACGTTCCGATTTCAGTTAAAGGTCTTGAAATGTTTACACTTTCCAGTTTTATCATTTCTACCTTATCATCACCTGCTACATTTTGAGCGCATGCGGCACTCACAACAAACAAGCTAGATATAATTAATGTAGCTTTTTTCATGGGGTTAATTTTTTACTTTGTGTTTAGAGAAATTAATATTTCGCTAAGGTAACAACGCAAAAATTAATTTGCAAATAAAATAGGTAATGAATAGTATAAATTCTGTGAACTAAAATAAAATACAAGGAACTTGATTTAATTGACAATAAGCAGATTGGGCATTTCAATTTCATCCTGAACTAAAAAAGAAGAAGGGAATTCCAATTGAATTTCTTTTAATGCCTTGTAAGCATCTAGTTTGGATCGAAAATCTCCAACACGGATATTAAAGTTGGGCTGATCATACTTTTCATACGCAGCAATATCTGGAAATTTAGAAATAAATTTTGCTTTTATATCTTTTGCTTTGTTTTTATCCGAACCGAAATGAATTTTTATTCGATAGCCTTTTATTGCTGCTTTTGAATTTATTTCAATGTGCTTTTCCAGCAACTCTTTTACCTTATATTCCTGCACTAATTGAACCTTCCCCGTATCAATAACTGCGTTTTGTGCCATCACAAAAACATTAAAAGCGAGTAGCAAAGAAAGCAAACTAATTGTTTTATAAATATTCATAACACAAAGGTAATTTTTAATTCTTTTCAATCTAAAATCATACCCAAATTTATATTTTAAAATAAAAAATGAAGTTTCGACAAAATTTTAAAAATGAATGATTAATGCAATCTTTTAAATGATTAAACTATTATCGTGAAACGAGGTTTTTAAATACCTTATTTAGAATCAATATAAATTATGCGTTTTTTATAAAATTTTAACGTTTTTTGAATCGCCAATTAATGTTTCTTATAATTTTGTCGTCCAGTAATAGTGCGCTCCCTAATAGTGGCGGTTTTCAACGGAGTTAAATAGTTAAAAATCAATATGGATACAATTTACACGAAGCCAAAAAAACACTTTTTGGCAATCTTTTCCCTCCTATTTTTATCATTCTTTCTGAGTATCAATCTAGTTTCCGCCCAAGATGGCGAAAAAATATTCAAGCAAAACTGTGCTGTTTGTCACAGCATGGGCTCGAATAAAGTAACCGGACCGGGATTAAAAGGCTTGATGGCTCGTGTCCCAGGAGAAGAATGGTTGTTGAAATGGATAAAAAACAACGATGCGTTAATAAAAAGTGGTGATGCTTATGCAGTTATAATTAGTGCATTTGATGCATCTGCTATGACAACATTCACAAATTTAAGTGATGACGAAATTAAATCTGTAATCACTTACATAAAAGACTACAAAGAACCAGTTGCTGCTACACCGACAGGTACAACAGGCGGTGGCGCTGTTGCTGAAGAGAAAGGTGTTAATCCGTTAACTTTGTTAATTGGCGTTATTGCTTTCTTAATTATTATTGTTGGTGTATTAAGAGGTGTTCGTCACTCTTTGAAAAATTTACAAAACGAAAAATTAGGTATACCTGAAGAAGAAAGTGTTGGACCATGGTCTGAATTTAAAATTTGGGTTTCTACACACAAACGCACTACTGCAGTTGCAATTCTATTTATTGTTGGCGGACTTCTTTCCGCAGGCTGGTATTCATTAAAAGATATTGGTATTTATGCCGATCCTGCTCAACACAGAGAATACCAACCGGGGCAACCTATTGCATTCTCTCACAAAATTCACGCTGGAGAAAACGCGATTAACTGTCAATATTGTCATTCCGGAGTTGAAAGAAGTAAAACAGCTGGTATCCCATCAGTAAACGTTTGTATGAACTGTCACAAAGGTATATCGAAAGGTAAATTGCCTGGCGGAACAGAAGAGATCGCTAAAATTTACGATGCAGCAGGATGGGATCCTGAAAAAGGAGAATACAACAAACCGTCGAAACCTATTCAGTGGGTAAAAGTACATAACCTTCAAGACTTTGTTTTCTTTAGTCACCAACAACATGTTAAAGTTGGAAAACAAGAATGTGTTACTTGTCACGGTGATTTAAAAGAAATGACAACTGCTAAACAAGTACAACCTTTATCAATGGCATGGTGTATTGATTGCCACAGAAAGACGGAAGTACCGGGTATGAAAGACAACCCATACTATGAAAGCCTTCATAAAAAATTAGCTGAAAAATTCAAGAATCTTCCAAGGGATCAACGCAAATATACTGTTGATAAAATGGGTGGTATTGAGTGCGGTAAGTGTCACTACTAATACTAATAAATTAGATAGTACAATTAAGATATTAGAATTTAAGATTTAGAATTTATATACGATATGGCAACAAAAAAATACTGGAAAGGTCTGGAAGAATTAAACAACAGCCCTGAATTTGTTCAAAGTGCTCAGACTGAATTTGCAGAACAGATCCCTGTAGAAAAGTTCTTAGGTGACAGTAATCTTACTGAAAACAATGGAACTAATAGAAGAGATTTCTTGAAGTTTTTAGGATTTAGTGTTACTGCTGCATCTCTTGCCGCTTGTGAAACGCCTGTATACAAAGCAATTCCGTATGTTGTTAAGCCTGAGGAAATAACCCTAGGAGTTGCTAACTGGTATGCTTCTACATTTTATGATGGATACGATTATGCTTCTATCATTGTAAAAACACGTGAAGGTCGCCCTATTAAAATTGAAGGGAATGAATTGTCAAAAGTAACTATGGGCGGAACAAGTGCCCGTGTTCAGGCATCTATCCTTTCATTATATGATTCATCCCGTTTAACCGGACCTGTTTCTAAATCAGGTGAATCATGGAACCCGGCAACCTGGTCTACTATTGACAAAGAAATCAGCGGAAAATTAGCTGCTGTTAGAGGAAGTATCTATATTTTATCTTCAACGATCATCAGTCCTTCAACTAAGGCTGTAATTGCTGATTTTGCTGCAAAATATCCAAACACAAAACACGTAACTTATGATGCGGTATCTTATTCAGGTATGGCAAAAGCGAATGCTCAAACATTCGGACAGGAAGTTATACCTTCTTACCATTTTAACAATGCGGAAGTGATTGTTAGTATTGGTGCTGATTTTATTGCAAACTGGCTATCACCGATTGAATATGCAAATCAGTATTCGAAGACACGTAAAGTTGGAAAGAACAAAAATAAAATGTCGAAACACATTCAGTTCGAATCAAACCTTTCTTTGACAGGTGCGAATGCCGATGAACGTGTTCCTGTAAAAGTCTCTGAACAAGGAAAAGTAGCTGTTAATTTATACAATGCAGTAGCAAAACTTGTTGGCGGATCAGCACTTCCTTCTTCTGCGTTGGCTTGTGATGCAGCTATTGCAAAAGCAGCGAAAGAATTAGCAGACAACAAAGGTAAATCAGTTGTTGTTTGTGGTTCAAACGACATGAATATCCAACTGGTTGTGAATGGCATTAACCAACTGCTTGACAACTACGGAAAAACAATTGATATCGAAAATCCTTCATATACCCACCAAGGTGACGATGCAGCATTTGCCGCAATGGTTACAGAAATGGCATCAGGTACTGTTGGAGCAATTATCACTTACAATACAAATCCGGTTTACACCGCTCCAGCAGCATTAAAATTTGCTGACGCTTTCAACAAAGTGGCATTACGCATTTCTTTTGCTGATAGAGCAGATGAAACAGCTTCTATGGCAACCTATATTTGTCCGGATCACAATTACCTTGAATCTTGGAACGATTTTAATCCAAAGAAAGCACACTATAGCTTAGCACAACCTACAATCACACCCTTATTTGCTGAACAAAATTCCGGAACCCGTCAGGCACAGGAAACATTAATGGTTTGGTCGGGAAATACGTCAGACTACCATACTTATTTACAAAAAATTTGGGCAGAGCGTGTATTTCCAATGCAGGGAAAACACATGAGCTTCACCGAATTCTGGAATAACTCTTTGCATGATGGCGCTATTGAAGTAGGAAAAGGCGGAGAAGTTGCTGAATTGGCTGTCGTGTCTGATAGCACTAAAGTAATTGCTCCTGTTGCAATTGTTGTTGAAAAGAAAGAAGAAGTAAAAGTTGGAGAAGTTAAAGCAGTTGCGAAAGTTGATTTAAGCGAAGCTGCTAGTAAAATAAATGCTGTAAAAGGCGGAGAACTTGAATTGGCGCTTTATGAAAAAGTGGCAATTGGTAATGGTAATCAAGGAAACAATCCTTGGTTGCAAGAATTACCTGATCCTATCTCTAAAATTACCTGGGACAACTACGTTACTATGTCTCCTGAGGACATGAAAGAGAAGAGCTACAAGTTAATGGAGCGCCAGGACAGAGAGTCTACAGTTGTTAATGTTACCGTAAATGGATTAACAGTAAAATTACCAGTTGTTCCTCAACCCGGACAAGCACGCGGAACGGTAGGAATTGCAGTTGGATATGGTCGCGATAAAGCTGGGAAATTGGCTGAACGTACAGGAACTGTTGTTGGTCAGAACGCATATCCATTTGTACAACTTGTAAACGGAACAATGGCATATGCTGCTTTAAGTGTATCTATTGAGAATGCAAATGAAATAACAGAATTGGCCGGAACACAAACTCATCACACAATGATGGGTCGTGAGATCGTTAAAGAAACCGTTTTATCGGAATATCAAAAAAATCCAAAGGCTGGTAATCATGATGAAATGTTGATTACACATTCAGGTCCTGTTAAAGCGGCTGAGGTGGATCTTTGGAATGAGCATGAGCGTTTAGGGCACAAATGGGGAATGACCATCGACTTAAACTCTTGTATTGGTTGTGGTTCATGTGTTGTAAGTTGTACTGCTGAAAACAACGTTGCTGTTGTTGGTAAAGATCAGGTAATGAAGACACGCGAAATGCACTGGTTGCGTATCGATCGTTACTATAGCAGCGACATGAATAAGGAAGTGGCAGCAAATGAAGGTGTTGGCGCAATTGACATGTATTTAGATATGGAAAATCCTACAACGATAAATCCGAAAGTTGTTTTCCAACCTATCATGTGTCAGCACTGTAATCACGCTCCTTGCGAAACAGTTTGTCCAGTAATCGCCACAAACCATACTTCTGATGGATTAAATGCTATGACTTATAACCGTTGTGTTGGTACGCGTTACTGCGCAAACAACTGTCCGTTTAAAGTTAGACGTTTCAACTGGTTCAATTATAACGAAAACTCTGATTATACATTCAATCCAACACAAGACGATTTAGGCCGTATGGTTCTGAATCCAGATGTAGTTGTTCGTTCTCGTGGGGTAATGGAAAAATGCTCTATGTGCGTTCAACGTATACAAGGAGGAAAATTAGAAGCGAAGAAAGCAGAGCGCAAATTGGTTGATAGCGATATCAAAACAGCTTGTCAGCAATCTTGTCCGACGAATGCAATTTGGTTTGGTGATTTAAATGATGAGAACAGTGCGGTTTCCATCTTAAGAAAAGAAGATGAGCGCAATTACTTCATCCTTGAAGAACTTGGAATCAAACCAACCGTTTCTTATTTAACTAAAGTTAGAAATTCAGATCATTCTATTGAAGAAGGAAAACATAGTGGTGGTCACGAAGGGCATGAAGAAGTAAAATCAGAAAAAAAGGAACACGCTTAAAAACTAAACTTAAGAATTTATAATTTATAATTTTTTTAGATACTATGCAGCACGAATCAGAAATTAGAGAACCCTTAATTCTTGGGAATAAATCGTATCATCAAATCACCGAAGATATTGTTAAACCGATTGAAGGCAAGGCTAATAAGTATTGGTACATTCTTCTTACTGTATCTATTATTTGCTTTATGTGGGGTATCGGATGTTTATCCTACACTATTGGAACGGGAATCGGCGTTTGGGGTTCAAACAATGGTGTTGACTGGGCTTGGGATATCACCAATTTCGTATGGTGGATCGGTATTGGTCACGCTGGTACGTTAATTTCTGCTGTTTTATTATTGTTCCGTCAGAAATGGCGTATGGCAATTAACCGCTCTGCGGAAGCGATGACGATTTTTGCCGTAATGTGTGCTGCCATTTTCGTATTGCTGCATACAGGTCGTCCTTGGTTAGACTATTGGTTGTTTCCATTGCCGAATACATTTGGTTCTTTGTGGGTGAATTTTAACTCTCCTCTATTGTGGGACGTATTTGCCGTATCAACTTACTTCTCTATTTCTTTAGTATTTTGGTACACTGGTTTAGTTCCCGATTTCGCTATGATCCGCGATAGAGCGATCAAGCCTTGGGCAAAGAAATTTTATGGAATATTAAGTTTTGGATGGGGCGGAAGTGCTCGCCACTGGAGCCGATTTGAAGAAGTTTCATTAGTACTTGCCGGTTTATCTACACCACTTGTGTTTTCGGTACACTCCATTGTATCCATGGACTTTGCAACATCGGTAGTACCGGGTTGGCATACGACTATCTTCCCTCCTTATTTCGTTGCAGGAGCGGTTTTTTCCGGATTCGCAATGGTATTAACCTTATTGTTGATTGTTCGTAAAATCTATAACTTAGAAAACTATATAACTATTAAACACATTGAATATATGAACATCGTAATTATTGTTACGGGTTCAATTGTAGGTGTTGCTTATTTAACTGAATTATTTATTTCTTGGTATTCAGGAGTTGAATACGAACAATATGCATTCCTGAATCGTGCTACAGGTCCATACTGGTGGGCATATGCAGCCATGATGACTTGTAACGTTATTTCACCGCAACTTTTCTGGTTCAAAAAATTACGCACGAACTTAATGTTCACATTCGTAATGTCGATCATTGTAAATATTGGTATGTGGTTCGAGCGTTTCGTAATTATCGTTCCTACTTTATGTCGTACTTTCCTTCCTGCTACGTGGACAATGTATCACCCAACATTTGTTGACATTGGAATCTTTACAGGAACAATCGGAATGTTCTTCACATTCTTCTTGTTGTTCTCTAGATATTTCCCGGTAATTGCACAAGCGGAATTAAAATCAATCTTGAAATCATCAGGACAAGAATTTAAAACTAAAGCAGCTGCAAATCACCATTAGAATACTAAATCCTGAACATTGACAATTGTGTTTCAGGAATTAAATAGAATTTAGTTTTTAGATATTAGAATTAAAAATAACGAGATATGAGTACAGTCGCAATACACGCAATTTATGATGATGAAGAGCCATTATTGGCTACGGCACACGAACTACGTTCACAAGGAATAAGAGTGAAAGATGTTTTTTCACCATTCCCGATCCATGGATTAGATGCGGCAATTGGTGTTCCGAGAACATGGATTGCAATAACAGCATTCATTTACGGGTTAACAGGTGCATCATTAGCTACATTAATGATGTGGTACATGATGATCAGCGATTGGCCTACTGATATTGGTGGAAAACCAAGTATGGCTTATTTCATGAACGTTCCTGCATTTATTCCTATCACATTTGAATCAACAGTATTATGTGCTGGACATGGAATGGTAATAACCTATTATTTACGTTGCTGGATGTTACCGGGAGTAAAAGCAAAAAATCCTGATCCAAGAACAACTGATGATAAATTTTTAATGATTGTTGAAACAAAAGAAGAAAACAAATCGAAGATTGAATCACTTTTGAAAAATGGTGGAGCAACTGAAATTTCATTTAAATAAGTTATCAAAATAACAGAATACTATACAACGATGAACAAAAAGGTAACACAAATTATTTCTTTAATGGCGGTGTTTGGCTGTATAACAATAGCTACCACATCCTGCGGAAAAAAAGACCCGAACAGTCCTGGAGTTGAATTTATGCCGGACATGTACCGCTCACCATCATTGGAAACAAATATGGCTTACGTTTCTATACAAAACGGAAAAGAAACAGGAGATACATTACAAGCAAATAGAATGCCTGTGAAAGGAACAATTCCAAGAGGATTCATGCCTTATCCATATGCAAACGATACAGCAGGATATGCTAACGCAGGTCGTTATTTGCACAATCCATTTCAAAAAAATGAAGCAAACCTCGCTGAAGGGGAAGCATTGTATGGTAAATATTGTGTTCACTGCCATGGTGCAGGAGGTGAAGCAGATGGTTTGGTTGCCGCAAAATTATCAGGTCCGCCACCTTCATATAAAGGGCCGGTATTAATGGCTTTGCCTGAAGGAAAAATGTTCCACTCCATTTATTTTGGAAAAGGAATTATGGGCTCTCACGCTTCACTGATTAACAAAGCTGAAATTTGGAAAGTAATTTTATACATTCAAAAATTACAATATCCGAACGGAAAAGAAGTAGCTGCTCCGGTTGCTGATTCTGCAGCTGTTGCGGGAGTAAAAGTGGAAGTAAAAAAATAATATTAAACTGATTTTTGAGAATATAAGATAAATGCAAACAGATATGAATAATAACTATACGTTTACGAATAAAACCAGAAACATTACTTTTGGTTTAATGGCTATAGGCTTAGTTACCATCATTGCCGGTTTCTTAACCGATCATGCTCCAGAAGGAGTTAGCCACGAAGAATATCACCAAACACGTATCTGGGCAAATTTACTTGTAAATGGATGGTTCTTTATGGGAATAGGCTTGCTTGCCACTTTCTTTATGGCATTGCAATATGTGGCAGAAGTAGCGTGGTCAGTTGCTGTAAAAAGAGTTTACGAGGCAGTATCATCTTATTTACCTATTGGTGCTGTTGTTATGGTTCTCATATTAGTTGCCGGACAGTTGCACCTACACCACTTATACCATTGGATGGATGCAGATCTTTACAAAGAATTTTTAGAAGATGGAGTTACTCCGAATCCCAAATTTGATGAAGTATTAAAAGGCAAAGAAGGCTATTTTGTACCTTGGTTCTTTTGGCTAAGAACAAGTATTTATGTAGTTATTTGGTGCTGGTTTCAAAAAGGTTTTATCAAGAACTCTATCGAACAAGATTTACAAGGTGGAACAAAAATACACTACAAAACAATGGGTAAGGCGGCCTCATTCTTAGTGTTCTTCGCAGTTACTTCATCAACTGCTGCATGGGACTGGATGATGTCATTAGATCCTCATTGGTTTAGTACGATGTATGGCTGGTATGCCTTTTCAGGAATGTGGATATCTGCCATGATTACAATTATTCTATTTGTAATTTATTTAAAACGTAAAGGATATTTACCCCAAGTAAATGATAGTCATATCCACGATTTAGGAAAATGGGTATTTGCTGTTAGTTTCCTATGGAGCTACCTTTGGTTTTGCCAGTTCATGTTAATCTGGTACACTAACATTCCTGAAGAGATCATTTACTTCCAGGATCGTTTACACAACTTTGGTTATATGGGTTTAATGTGGACCGTATTTGCAATGAACTTTGTATTTCCAATGATCTTATTGATGAGCCGCGATGCAAAACGTAACTATGTATTTTTAGTTATTGTAGGCTGTATCATTTTTATTGGTCACTGGTTAGACGTATATATGATGGTTATGCCAGCTACAGTTCAAGGAAATCATCATTTAGGATGGATGGAGCTTGGAACAGCTTTAGGCTTCTTAGGATTAATGTTATTCATCGTTCACAGAGCATTATCGAAAAGATCATTAATGGTTGAAAAACACCCATATCTTGACGAAAGTATTCACCACCATTACTAATTATTGAAGAATAACATAACAGCGAAACACAATAACGAATTAACAATTCTAACACTATGATAAAGTTTTTAGTTTACATTGCCATCATTTTAACTGCTCTTGCAATTGGCTATTTAGTTAGGGTTTTTGAACTTGCATCAAGTTTAAAAGGGAATAAACCTGAAGAGGTTACTGAAAAAGATAATAAACTTCAGGCGAAATTAATGCTTCTGTTTATGTTTATATTATTGGCTTTCACTTTTTGGAATCTAGTTGAATATGCTCCGAAAATGCTGCCTGTATCCGCATCAGAACACGGTGTAGAAATTGATTGGTTATTCAATTTCAATATGATCATCATCTATTTTGTGTTTGCAATTACTCAGATTTTTTTGTTTTTCTTTGCTTTCAAATATTATGGTCGCAAAGGAAGAGTAGCGACTTTTATAGCGCACGATAACAAATTAGAAATGATCTGGACCGTTATTCCTGCTATCGTTTTGGCTGTCCTCATTATTTTTGGATTACAATCATGGAATAAAATCACTTCTGATGCTAATCCAAACTCAATGATTGTTGAACTATATGCAAAACAATTTGACTGGACTGCAAGATATGCAGGTGCTGATAACAAATTAGGAAAAGCAAACTATCGTTTGATTACTGCAACAAATGATCTTGGAATGGACTCTACGAGCGCAGAAGGAATGGATGATATCGTTGTTAAAAACGAAATTCATATCCCAGTAGGAAAAGAAATTGAATTTAAATTCCGTTCTCGCGATGTAATTCATAGTGCATATTTCCCTCACTTCAGAGCACAAATGAACTGTGTACCAGGAATGACAACAATGTTCCATTTCACTCCTACTATTACTACTGCTGATATGCGAAAAGATCCTTTCGTTGTTAAACAAATGGCAGAGATAAATGACCTTCGCCAAGAAAAAGCAAAAAAAGAAGGAAGAACTGAAAAAGCTGTAGAATTTGATTATATATTGTTGTGTAATAAAATTTGCGGAAACAGTCACTATAATATGCAAATGACAGTTGTAGTTGATACAGAAGCTGACTATAAAAAATGGTTAGAAGGGAAGCCGGCATTTTATGCTAAAGCTCCTGCAGCTGAAACAAAACCTACTGCTGTAGCAGAGATTAAATAGAAAAAAATAAAATATTCAATAATAAAATAATAAAGCATATGTCAGATAATCACGGTCATCACGAAAGCCACGCTCACGATAGTCACGGTCAGCACGATGAGCATCACCATGAAGAATCATTTGTGTCGAAATACATATTTAGTATGGATCACAAAACCATTTCACGTCAGTTCCTTATTACTGCTGTGATAATGGCATTCCTTGCGATGATGATGTCATTTTTATTCCGTTTACAATTAGCTTGGCCGGGAGAAAAATTTGCAATCATAAACTTTCTATTGGGTGACAAATGGGGGAAAGACGGAATTTTAGATCCTGGAATGTACATGGCACTTGTAACTATCCATGGTACTGTAATGGTGTTTATGGTATTAACAGGTGGATTGAGTGGTACATTCAGTAACTTATTAATTCCATACCAAATTGGTGCCCGCGATATGGCATCCGGATTCTTGAACATGTTATCGTACTGGTTTTTCTTTTTGTCAAGTGTGATCATGCTCGCTGCTTTCTTTATTGAAACAGGTCCTGCTTCAGGCGGATGGACCGTTTATCCTCCATTAAGTGCATTGCCACAAGCTATGGATGGCTCTAAATTAGGTATGACTTTCTGGTTAGTATCCATGTCTTTATTCATCGTTTCTTCTTTGTTGGGTGGCTTGAATTATATTGTTACGGTATTGAACTTGCGTACAAAAGGAATGTCAATGACGAGATTACCCCTTACTATCTGGGCATTTTTTGTCACTGCAATTTTAGGTGTATTATCTTTTCCGGTATTATTATCTGCAGCTTTACTTTTGATTTTCGATCGTAGCTTTGGTACTTCTTTCTACTTATCTGATATCTATATCGGTGGGCAGGCTTTAGAACAAACAGGTGGTAGTCCAATCTTATATGAACACTTATTCTGGTTCTTAGGTCACCCTGAGGTATACATTATTATTTTACCTGCATTGGGATTAACTTCTGAAATTATCTCCGTTAACTCACGTAAACCAATTTTCGGTTACCGTGCAATGATCGGATCAATCATGGCAATCGGATTCCTTTCTTTTATTGTTTGGGGTCACCATATGTACATGACGGGAATGAACCCTTTCTTGGGATCAGTATTCGTATTTACAACATTGTTGATAGCGATTCCTTCAGCCGTTAAAGCGTTTAATTATATCACAACATTATGGAAAGGGAACATCCGTTACACGCCAGCAATGTTGTTTGCAATTGGTTTGGTTTCTACTTTTATTTCAGGTGGATTAACAGGTATCATCCTTGCGGATTCAGCATTGGATATCAACGTTCACGATACCTATTTCGTTGTCGCTCACTTCCATATTGTAATGGGTGTATCTGCAATTTTAGGAATGTGTGCCGGGGTTTATCACTGGTTTCCGAAGATGTTTTTACGTCACATGAATAAAAAACTTGGATACATTCACTTCTGGGGAACATTCATTTCCGCGTATGGCGTATTCTTCCCAATGCACTTTTTAGGTTTAGCAGGTGTACCGCGTAGATATTATTCAAACAGTGCATTCCCAATGTTCGATAACCTTGTTGATATCAACGTATTTATTACCTCGTTTGCAATATTAGCTGCATTGGTTCAAATAGTATTCTTATTTAACTTCTTCTACTCTATGTTCCGTGGACCAAAATCAGAACAAAATCCTTGGGGAGCAAATACATTGGAGTGGACAACACCAATGGCACATACTCATGGAAACTGGCCTGGAGCTTTACCAACAGTTCACCGTTGGCCATATGACTATAGCAAGCCAGGTAAAGATCAAGATTTCGTTCCTCAAACAGTTCCTTTGGCTGAAGGCGAAATTGATGGTGGAGGACACTAACTAATTTTTTAATTTAATTTTTAAAAACCCTTCCTTAATACGAAGGGTTTTTTTATACTATTGATTGTCGCTTCGAGTAAATCCGACAACGGACGAATGTGTCGTTGAAATGATTTCAGAAATCGTTTGTAAGGATAATTGGGCTGTTGTTGTTGTGTGCATAATTTCTTTTTACCACAGATTACTCAGATTTACTCAGATTTTTCTGTGATACTTTGTGTTATTTTCTTTTTACCACAGATTACTCAGATTCACTCAGATTTTTCTGTGATACTTGGTGTTATATGTGGTGAATTTTTTATTTTAATTTTTCTATGATTTTTAAATACTCGCGCGTTTTTTGTTCCCACTGGGCTATTGTTGTTGTGTGCATAATTTCTTTCTACCACAGATTACTCAGATTTACTCAGATTTTTCTGTGATACTTGGTGTTATTTTCTTTTTACCACAGATTACTCAGATTTACTCAGATTTTTCTGTGATACTTGGTGTTATATGTGGTGAATTTTTTATTTTAATTTTTCTTTGATTTTTAAATACTCGCACGTTTTTTGTTCCCACTGGGCTGTTGTTGTTGTGTGCATAATTTCTTTCTACCACAGATTACTCAGATTTACTCAGATTTTTCTGTGATACTTGGTGTTATTTGTGCTGAATTTTTTATTTTAATTTTTCTTTGATTTTTTAATACTCGCACGTTTTTTGTTCCCATTGGGCCGTTGTTGTTGTGTGCATAATTTCTTTCTACCACAGATTACTCAGATTTTTCTGTGATACTTTGTGTTATTTTCTTTTTACCACAGATTACTCAGATTTACTCAGATTTTTCTGTGATACTTTGTATTATCTGTGGTGAATTTTTTATTTTAATTTTTCTTTGATTTTTAAATACTCGCACGTTTTTTGTTCCCATTGGGCTATTGTTGTTGTGTGCATAATTTCTTTTTACCACAGATTACTCAGATTTACTCAGATTTTTCTGTGATACTTGGTGTTATTTGTGGTGAATTTTTTATTTTAATTTTTCTATGATTTTTTTAATAATCGCACGTTTTTTGTTCCCAGAAGCAGCTGTTTCTTCTGTACTTTTTCTATAAATTTATATTCGTGTCTGAAACATAGTTTAAATTATCTTTGTATGGTGCGTAAAACAAACTACATACTACTTTTGATACTCTTTTTATGTATATCAAGTGTTAGAGCACAACCAACACTTGATACAATAAAAAGTTGCTTAAAACAACGCCCTAAACCTTTTGGTAAACTAGATTGTAGAAACTCATTCATTGATAACAATATTGTAAACATCTTTGGCGCTATTGCCGGCATCAATTACGGGAAGCGGCTAAGTTTTGGTATCGGATATAATCAACTATACAATCCACCAAAAACCTTTGACCAGGATATCGAATATATAAGTGCCTTGGGAAAACCATACTTCATATCAAGTGGATTACGTTTCTATTACATTTCTGCCGCTATTGAATATTCGTTTTTCAGCACAAAAAACTGGGAGATCAGTTTGCCTTTACAAATTGGTTTTGGAAGAACGTATTACCAATATGAATTTAATAATGTGCAAACAAAAGTAGAAAAGCGAAGCAGCTTTATATACGAACCAACTATTTCTGTGGATTATAAAATTGTAAAATGGGTGGGCTTAGGAGCCGATTTCGGTTATCGGTTTTTTGTAACTGATAATACAAAACTAAACAGAGAATTAAATTCACCGATCGTAACATTAGGAATATTAATTTACTACAGTGAAATATATAAATCGCTATTCCCTAAAAGCAAGTTGGCAAAAAGGATGTAATATTAACCCTTCAACCCGATCACCAATACATCATCGATCTGATCGTAAGCACCCTTCCAGGATTCGAATTTTTTTGAATGATTTTTTTGAAACAACGTCAGATCGTTATAAACGGATATCAAAAGTTGTCTGAAATTATTGGTCATCCCTTTTTTACCACCATCACGAACAACCTGATCAGCACAACCATCCGTAAACAAATAAAAGATATCTGCAGAAGTCTAATTAAGGGAATTACTTTTTAAGCGAATTTTTCAGAAGTAAAACCTCCGATAGCTGCTTTAGAAAATGTTTATTCTGCTAAGATACCGTTTGAAATTTTATACAATACAGACTTTGCAAAGGCATATTCTAAATTGTCATTTTTAGTGCCAAATACACAAAGCATACTATCCATCCCATCACACGATTTTGAATTTGAATCATTTTGTTTTAATTCATATTTCAGCCCTTTATTAAATTCAGACACTATTCCTGATGCACAAAAAAGATATATCGGCTGACTTCTAATTCATAAAGCAGGGCTTAAAACAGTGCTAAATAGAAGAAAATTAAGCAAATAAGCAATAAAAATTGATGATAATTCACTACTTTTGTACCCCTAAATTAAACAACAAATGATCTCAGTTTCTAACCTTTCTCTTCGATACGGCAAACGTGTACTTTTTGATGAAGCAAGTATAAAATTCACTCCCGGCAATTGTTACGGAGTAATTGGTGCCAATGGTGCCGGAAAATCAACCTTCATGAAAATTCTTTCCGGAGAAATTGAGCCGACAACCGGGCAAGTTTCAATTACACCCGGTGAACGCTTGAGTGTGTTAAGCCAAAATCACTTCGCCTTTGATGCGTTTCCAGTTTTACAAACCGTAATGATGGGAAACAAAAAACTATGGGATGTAATGCAGCAGAAAGATGCTATTTATGCAAAGGCTGATTTTACAGATGCCGACGGGATAAAAGCAGCAGAACTTGAAAATATTTTTGCGGAGATGGACGGATGGAATTACGAAAGTGATGCCGCTAATATGTTAAGCGAATTAGGTGTGAAGGAAGAGTTTCATGGAAAATTAATGACTGAATTAAATGGAAAAGAAAAAGTACGTGTATTACTTGCCCAAGCCATTTTAGGAAATCCGGATATCCTTTTACTCGATGAGCCTACCAACGATTTGGATGTTGAAACAATTGCATGGTTGGAAAATTTTCTTGCCAATTTTGAAAACATCGTGATTGTCGTTTCGCACGACCGTCACTTTTTAGATGCCGTTTGTACGCACATTGCCGATATCGATTTTAATAAAATTTCCCTGTATACCGGTAACTATATGTTTTGGTATGAATCCAGTCAGTTAGCCTTGCGCCAGCGTTCTGATCAGAATAAAAAAATGGAGGATAAGCGGAAGGAGTTGCAGGATTTCGTTGAACGATTCAGTGCCAATGCATCCAAATCAAAACAAGCAACAAGTCGTAAAAAACTATTGGAGAAATTAGTTATAGATGAGATCAAGCCATCTACAAGAAAATATCCTGGTATTATTTTCAAGGCCGAACGTGACTGTGGTGATCAGATTTTGAATGTAGAAAACCTGTCAAAAATCTCTTCTGAAGGAGCTACTTATTTTAAGGATATCACCTTTACGATGACCAAAGGGGATAAAATTGCGATCCTTTCAAAAGAGCATATCGCCATTACTTCCTTCTTCGAAATACTTGCCGATGATGATCAGGCAACAAGCGGAACATGCACATGGGGTAGTACAATTACAAAATCTTACCTGCCAAATGAAAACGCAAAATATTTTACGGAAGATCAAAATCTGATCGACTGGCTTCGTCAGTTTTCAAAAGACAAGGATGAAACTTATGTCCGCGGTTTTTTAGGAAAAATGTTGTTCACGGGGGAAGAGTCATTAAAAAAATCGAATGTGCTTTCGGGAGGGGAAAAAGTTCGCTGCATGGTTTCACGCATGATGCTAACCAATGCCAATTGTCTGATCCTGGACGAACCGACAAACCATTTAGACCTGGAATCTATCACTGCTTTTAATAATGCGCTGAAAGACTGGAAACATACTGCATTGTTTACTTCTCATGACCATGAGTTTATGCAAACGGTTGCAAACAGAATCATTGAGATCACTCCAAACGGAATAATAGATAAACGAATGACCTATGACGAATACATTATTGATGAAGGTGTAAAAGCACTGAAGGAAAAAATGTATCCTAAATTGGCGAAAGTGAAATAACAAACAGGCTGCTCATGTGAGCGGCTTTTTTTATAAATGGAAACATTAGCATTACTATCACAATATGGAACGTTAACGGTCGTTTCTCTGATCCTGCTTTCTTTTATTGCGGGCTTTATAGATGCTGTTGTGGGTGGTGGCGGATTAATTTCAATTCCTACCCTTCTCATCAATTTGCCTCAAATTCCTTTACCAACACTTTTTGGAACAAACAAAATTGCAGCCTTAGCCGGCACAAGTATTTCTGCTGTTCAATATTCTAAAAGGATCAAATTCAACTATCCACTATTACTTACAATAGCAGCTTGTTCAGGACTTGCTTCTTTTTTGGGAGCCAAAACTGTTACAAGAATCGATCTGAATACATTGAAACCATTGATCCTTATCATCCTTATCCTTATAGCCACATATACAGTTCTTAAAAAAGATCTCGGCGCTATTCAAACAAAAACCTTAACATTTAAAAAAAAATTGATCTACGGTTCGATACTGGGAATTGTGATTGGCTTTTATGATGGTTTTTTTGGTCCTGGGACAGGTAGTTTTTTTGTTTTAGGTTTTGTTGTTATTCTTGGATTTGAATTCATTGAAGCATCCGCCTATTCAAAAGTAATTAACTGCATGACGAATATTACGGCATTGATTGTATTTATCCGACAAGGAAATTACATCCTTGAAATTGCAATCCTCATGGCTTTTTTTAATATTGCAGGAAGCCTTGTTGGGACAAGAATTGCTTTGAAAAAAGGGAACGGTTTTATCAGGATATTGTTTTTAGTAATCGTCAGTTTGATGATTATCCGATATGGTTATGATATTTTAATGGGCGTATAATTTTGTTGCTACTGCTGAATGATGAATATTTAATATACTCATTTGCTTTCTCCTTATTTGAAAAAAAATCCCGATAAAAAACTTTATCGGGATTTTTATTCTCAAAAAAAAGAACTATTGCTTGTTAAACTTCTTAACAGCTTTTCCGCTTCCGGTGGTGATCTCCATATAGTAAATGCCTTTTTCAAGATCAGTTACATTTAATTCCAAACGCTCTGTTCCTTCAACTTTATTATCAACCAATAACTTACCTAATACATCAAAAACCTTCACCGTATTTACTTTTTCATTATTCGAAGTTTCAATTACTAAACGATCAATAGCAGGATTAGGAAAAACTGAAATACTATTTGCTAATGTTTCTTCCGTAATACCGGATAAACAAGCCTTTTGACTTAACGAATTCGCAGCAAAAAAAGTATCAAAGTTTGCAGCACTGCTTATAGGCCACATGTCTTGCTCTACGATAGTTTTGCTTGGTGCAATTAAAATATAGGTTGGGAATGCAGACACGCCGTATGCGGTAACAACACCATTTCCTCCGCCTTCATTCCCACTGACTGCAGGAAATCCAGCACTACCTCCTAAATACATTGTTTCATAGGCGTCAACTTCTGCATCTGTATCTCCGTTATCGATAGAAATAAAAAACACATCTTGCGTATTGCAACCATAGTTTGTAAATGTTTCTTTAAAGAACGGACAAGTTGTCTGGCAAGGGCCACAAGTCGTAAAGAAAAAATCGATACAGACATACTTCCCTGAATTTAAAATATTAAATAAATTGTGGGTATTTCCGTCCGTATCTGTCACAGTAAAGTCAACTGCAGTTGAAAGTGAAGTTTGAGCTTTACTAAATGAAATGCTTAAAAAAAAGAGAATAGAAAAGATGTAAATTTTTTTCATAGGATTTTGTTTTAAGGGTTAATAATAATTAAATATAATAAAAATGATCTTCGTTTAGCGAATAAAATTCGCTTAAACGTATTAATCGATCATGAAAAAGAGATTTTATTTTCTGACAGGCCTTTTATCCTTTGAGAATCCTGGTTTTTTCTTTCCGGAAAAAGGTTTCTTGATTTTTACATCAGGCGCATAAATAGGTCCGGTACCAATACTTTCCGGTAAGGCAATTTTATTTACAAGGGCCCCGATAAGTAGTTCGATCTGTTGAAATTTTTGCTGATCATATTCATTGATAAATGTGAGCGCTACACCAGTTGAAGCCGCGCGGGCAGTTCTGCCGATACGATGAATATAATCCGCGGGCTCACCCGGAACATCATAGTTGATAACCAAGCCAATATCTTCAATATCTATTCCTCTGGAAAGGATATCTGTAGCAACTAATATTTGCAATTTTTTACTCCTGAAGTTTCTTAATACTTCTTCCCTTTCTGGTTGATCTAAATCCGAATGAATTGCCTTGGCTTTTAATCCCGCTTTTATTAAGTCTCGCTCCAACTCTTTCACCTTAATTTTAGTAGAAACGAAAATGATCACACTGCTTAGATCTTTTCCTTCAAGTAAGGACTTTATCAAATTATTTTTCTGAGTATCGTAAACGAGATATGCCCCCTGAACAACCCCTTCTGCTGGTTTAGCCAAAGAAATGCTTATTTGCTCGGGATCCTTTAAAAGTTTTGTGGCAAGTGTACGAATTTTAGGAGCCATGGTGGCAGAGAACATCAATGTTTGACGATTTTTGGGCAAATACGTTGTTATTTTAAGAATATCATCTACGAATCCCATATCTAACATTCGGTCTGCTTCATCTAAAATCAAATGCTCTAAACTTTCCAACTTTACATACCCCATATTTAAATGCGCCATTAATCTTCCCGGAGTTGCAATAATAACATTTGCCCCTTCGGTTAATGCCCGTCTTTCACGTTCAAAAACACTCCCATCACTCCCTCCGTATATCGCCAATGAACTTACTGAAGTAAAATAAGAAAACCCTTGCAATGCCTGATCGATCTGCAATGCCAGCTCGCGGGTTGGGACAATTATTAATGTATTTGTTTTATCTGTTGGACTTTTAGACAGTTTATCTAAAATAGGAAGTACAAATGCTGCCGTTTTTCCTGTTCCAGTTTGTGCGCAGCCAATAAGATCCTTGCCGCTTAAGATAATAGGAATTGCTTGTGCCTGAATTGGAGTCGGAGTTTCAAACCCCATTGAATCCAGACCTTCTTGTAAGTTTGAATCAAAATTAAAATCGCTGAACTTCAAAATTTTTTGTTTTAGTTGTCACGAAGGTACGTTATAATTTCGGTTTATAAAAGTTGTTTGAACTGCAATGATTCTAATGCATTTTAATATAAATTTCCAAATGTAAAAGTCGTGTTCAATGTATAGGAAGTTAAAACTATTTAACATACATTCGGGATTCCAAAATTTACGTTATGTTTAAATTAATTTTCAAACTTTGCGGCTGGAAAGTAACACACTTTCTTTCTGATGAAATTAAACGTTGTGTCATAATTGTCGTTCCTCATACAAGTAACTGGGATTTTATTTTTGGGATGGGCGCAGTAAAAGTGATGAAGTTGAATCTACGTTTTGTTATAAAAAAAGAATGGATCCGCTTTCCATTCAAAAAACTAATGCTTTCACTGGGTGCTCTGCCAATAGACCGGAACAAAGATCAATCCGCAGAAAAAAGAAGTTCAGTAGATGCAATTGCTGCACTTTTTGAAGGACGAAAAGAACTTCGTATGGTAATTACACCCGAGGGAACACGATCAAAAGTGGAAAAGTGGAAAACAGGATTTTATTATGTGGCACGACAAGCAAATGTTCCTATTGCTTTAGCATTTATAAACTATGAAACAAAATGCTGCGGCATCGACAAGCTCATTTATCCGAGCGATAATTTTGAATCCGACATGAAACAAATTATGGATTTTTACAAAGATGCAAAAGGCAGAAATCCTAAAAATTTTTCAGTGGATATTGAAATGAGTAAATAAAACAAGACCAATTCAATTGAAAACAGGCTATATGAGCTAAAGATAGTGAACAATCGTGGGCGATGACGACTTTCCGCTGACGATTTACAAACAAGAAGCTTCCCAGGCCTGTTCAATATCAGAAATGATATTCGTTATGATACCGATATCGCATCTACTAAATCCCAAGCGATATCAATGCTTCTAACATGCTGTATCGGAAACTATTTTAAAAAGAAAACAAAACTTGCAGCTAATTTTTTATCATAAAAATCATAACAAATCTGCGTTCCTATCTTTTATTCGTTGACTGAGACCTTGTATGCTATCTTCGCTCCGGCAAGTTCCAAGGTTTTTGAAACAGAACAATATTTTTCCATAGATAATTGTACCGCCCGCTCCGCCTTCTCTCTATCGATCTGTCCTTTTAATTTAAAATGTATCTGCACGTCTTCCCACAAAGAAGGTTCTTTACCTTGCTCTCTTTCACCATCAATGCTGATTGTGAAATCTTCTATCACCTGCCGTTGTTTTTGCAATATCAATACAATATCAATTGCACTGCAACCTCCCAGACCCATCAATAACATTTGCATTGGTCGCACACCTTTATTGCGTCCGCCAAGATTTTCTCCAGCATCCATATGGACTATGTTTCCTGTTTCACTGATTGCCTCAAAGTGAAAGGCATCATCCAATCTTTTAAGTTCTATTTTCATTTTTTTATTTGTTGTCATTTCGCAGGGAGGCAGGAAACGAATTGTTTTTTATTTATTGAATTCAAAGGTAATTATTTAGAACAAATTTTGATTAGTTTTGTGAAACGAATAACCTTAAAGTGAAACAGATTATACTCCTCTATCAAAATGGGAAACAGGGGGATCGAAATGAACAAGCACAGTTTAACATATCACCAACCGTTAAAACTGGAAAACGGACAAACATTACAATCGCTTGATGTTGTTTACCATACTTATGGAACACTCAACGCTGATAAAAGTAATGTCATCTGGTTTTGCCATGCACTTACTGCAAACAGCGATGTATCGGATTGGTGGAATTCACTAGTTGGCGAAGGCAAAAAGTATGACCCTTCAAAACATTTTATTGTTTGTGCGAATATCATTGGCTCTTGTTACGGTTCGTCCGGACCACTGAGCATCAACCCTGAAACTCAAAAACCCTACTATAGTTCCTTTCCCGCATTCACTATTCGAGACATGGTGCAGGCGCATATTATTTTACGTAAACACTTAGGTATAGAAAAAATAAACACCATCATAGGTGGCTCTATGGGCGGATACCAAGCCATTGAATGGGCTGTAACAGAAGCTAATGTTTTCGATAATATGGTTTTGGTTGCAACCAGCCCACTAGAATCTGCCTGGGGAATTGCAATTCATACAGCGCAACGTTTAGCCATTGAAACGGATCCGACATGGAAAGAGCATACTCAAACAGCAGGAGCAAAAGGCTTGAAGGTAGCACGTGCAATAGGGATGTTAACCTACCGCACGTATGAAGCATTTGTGAATACACAAACAGATGAAGAACATAAACTGGATAATTTTAAGGCTAGTTCTTATATAAATTATCAAGGAGAAAAACTGGTGAAGCGTTTTAATGCATACAGTTACTGGAGCTTAACAAAAGCAATGGATTCTCACAATATTGCACGACACCGCGGGAAGCTGAAAGACGTATTAAAAAGCATTCAATTAAAAACAATTATCATCGGTATTTCCAGCGATCATCTTTGTCCGGTTTCCGAACAAAAAATAATGGCGCAATACATTCCGAATTCTAAATTTATAGAGATTGATTCTCCATACGGGCATGATGGTTTTTTGATTGAAGGGGAATTGATCGGAGCAGCGATAGAAAAAAACAGTTAAAAAAAAACGAGATCTGCTTTTATACAAATCCCGTGTTTTTACATTAATAAAAAAAGCCAATCTATGCTTTTCCTTTATCTGCAGCAGCTGTATCTGCAACAGCTATTCCACCCAAATCTCTGTCAAAGAAATACAAGCCACTTTTATCGCCACCAATAAATTTTAACTTATCTAATATTTTACGAGCCATCGCTTCTTCTTCTATTTGTTCTGAAACATACCACTGTAAAAAGTTATGCGTTGTATAATCTTTCTCCTTCAGGCAAACTTCCACGCAATTATTGATTTCAGTGGAAACCAAGACTTCGTGCTTCAACACCTCTTCAAATACAAACTGAACCGACTTAAACTTTTGCGGTTGTGCTTTTAAAGCAGGAATCAATGCTTGCCCGCCACGCTCATTTACATATTTTATCAACTTAAGCATGTGTAAACGCTCTTCATCAGCATGTGTATATAAAAAAGCTGCAACTCCTTCCAATCCTTGCGTATCTGCCCAAGAAGCCATTGCTAAATAATATTGTGAAGAGGATGCCTCTAATTCTATTTGTTGATTCAACGCTGCTTCTACTTTTTTTGCGATCATAGTTTATTGTTTTGTTTAGATTATGGATATCAATCTTAAAATGCATCCATTATGTGACACAAAGTTAAAGGATTTTTGTTTAACGCACCATGAGGATTTAAAAATTTAACCACATAGAAAAAAGAAAAGAAAAAGAAAACCAGGAAAAACACAGAGCCAAAAATCATTAAAACGATTATTCTGTATGCTACTATGGCCTCCTTTAACCACAATAACCCTATGTTTCAATGTGGTTAAATTTTTTGTGTTAGATGTCGCATTGATTATGGAAAAGAGTGAATAATTCATTACCTTTGAATATGTAACAAAATACTAAAAACAGCGTTACAGAATACATGTCGGATAATTATCAAAATTTGATTGTAAAACTGGATGACTTCATCCGCAAGTACTATAAAAATTTGCTCTTACGCGGATTGATTTATAGTATTGGCTTAGTGTTGATTTTCTTTATTTCGGTTACTATACTGGAATATTTTGCTCACTTCAATTCAACGGTACGAACTGTTTTATTTTATTCTTTTGTGCTGGCAACGTTATTTATTTTAACGAAATACATTGCGATCCCTCTTTCTAAACTTTATCGCTTCGGAAAAATAATTTCACACACAGAAGCTTCTGAAATTATCGGAAGACACTTCTCAAATGTACAGGACAAACTTTTGAATGTATTACAATTACAGTCGTTACAGGACACAAACCAACAACCAACGACTAACAACTATCAACTAATTGAAGCCAGTATCAATCAGAAAACAAAAGAACTAAAACCAATTCCGTTTAGCGCTGCTGTTGATTTTTCTGAAAACAGAAAATATCTGAAATATGCACTTTTACCCATACTAATCATTACGGTTATCCTGTTTGCCGCTCCGAGTATCATCACCGATGGAACAAACAGGCTGGTAAAACACGGTGAATATTTTGAGAAGGAAGCACCATTTCAATTTGTGATCACCAATTCGGATCTCAAAACTGTAACTCAGGAAGATTACGAACTGAAGGTTCAACTCACTGGCGATGAAGTTCCGGAAAATGTATACCTGGAAATTGACGGAAATGAATTTAAACTCGACAAAGAGAGCATCGTAAATTTCAATTATGTTTTTAAGAATGTTCAAAAAAGCATGCGGTTTCAACTTGCTGCAGATGGCTTTAAATCCAGGGAATACGAATTGGTGGCCCTTCCAAACCCTGTTTTACTGAATTTTGATATTGCCCTTTCATTCCCAAAATACCTCAACAAAAAAGATGAACGTTTAAAAAATACAGGAGATCTGGTTGTTCCGGCCGGAACAAAAATCAGTTGGAATTTTAATACTCAAAATACGAAACAAGTCCGCCTAAATTTTAACGACTCCTCTTTTGCCGTTTCTCCCACGAACGAAAATAATTTCAGTTATTCAACGCGACTTTTCCGCGACAAAAGCTATTCTATTACAACAGCAAATCAATTTTTAAAAAGCAAAGACTCCGTCACCTATTCTATAAATGTTATACCGGATGCATATCCTCAAATAACTGTTGCCGAGAAAAAAGACTCCACTTCAACCAAAC
Source organism: Chitinophaga pinensis (assembly GCA_945885475.1). Taxonomy (GTDB): domain Bacteria; phylum Bacteroidota; class Bacteroidia; order 2-12-FULL-35-15; family 2-12-FULL-35-15; genus 2-12-FULL-35-15. Next base: position 100,694 of record CAMCYR010000002.1, on the reverse strand, counting down.
GTATTTATTTCCGCGGTGAAGTAAAAGATGATTATGGCTTCAATAAACTTTCTTTCAACTACCGTTTCATCAGCAACAACGATACTGCTGTTACAGATAGTTATAAAAAAATGACCACCAATAGCAGTCCGGTCGCAATTAACAATTCACTTACACAAGATCAGTTTTTTCACTACTGGGATATGACCGAACTTGGCGTTTCCCCCGGCGACCAAATTGAATATTACTTTGAAGTTTGGGACAATGATGGTGTAACAGGCAGCAAATCTTCCCGTTCACAAAAAATGATTTTCAAGGCAGCAACACTTAAAGAATTAGAAGAGAACACCGATAAGAACAATAACAAGATCAAGGAAGATCTGGAAGAAAGTATTCGTCAGGCAAAGGAAGTTCAAAAAGAATTGGCTGACTTGCAACGCAAAGTGGCTGAGAAAAAGGATCTTTCCTGGGAAGAGAAAAAGAAGTTGAAGGAACTGCTCGAAAAACAAAAAGAACTTCAAAAAAAGATTGAAAATGTAAAAAACGAAAATCTTCAAAATAACGAACAAAAGAATGAATACAAACAACCAAACGAGGAAATACTTGAGAAGCAAAAACAACTAGAGGAACTATTTAACAAGGTGATGACTCCTGAATTAAAGGAGAAGTACGATGAGATGCAAAAACTATTGGAGAAACTCGACAAGGAAAAGGTACAAGAAGCCTTAGAGAAAATGAAGTTGGATAATAAAGATCTGTTGAAAGAATTAGACCGCAATCTGGAGATTTTTAAACAGCTGGAAGTTGAACAAAAAATCCAGGAAAATATCAATAAATTAAATGATCTGGCAAAAAAGCAGGATGAACTTGCGAAACAGTCGGAAGAAAAAAAATCGGATGCCAAGGAGCAGAAAATCAAGCAGGATGAGCTGAATAAGAAATTTGAGGATATTAAAAAGGATTTGAAAGAACTCGAGAAAAAGAACAGCGAGCTGGAAGAGCCTAAGAAATTAGAGAACAGCGAACAGAAGCAAGAGGAAGTTCAAAAAGAAATGCAGAAAAGCAGCGAGAACCTGAGTGAAAACAAAAAGAAAGAGGCTGCAAAATCACAAAAGGAAGCCGCTAAAAAAATAGAAGAGATGAGCCAGCAAATGGAAAAGGCTCAGGAAAAAGAAGAAGAACAGCAAGAAGGCGAAGATATAGATAAGCTAAGAGGTTTACTTGAAAACTTGATCCAGCTTTCATTTGGCCAAGAGGCTTTGATGGGGCAACTTTCCAAAACAAAACCGAATGATCCTCAGTATGTAAAAATCAATCAGAAACAGAAAAAACTGAAGGATGATTCAAAAATGATCGAAGATACTTTATTAGCACTCAGCAAACGTGTTCCTCAGATTGCTGCTGCCGTTAATAAGGAGATCAGCGCTATCAACATGAATATGGATAAGGCATTGGAAGAAATTACCGAATCACAAACTCCTTCTGTGGATGGAAAAAACCACAAACAGGAAGCAATGAGCCGGCAGCAATTTGCTATGACCTCCATTAATAATCTGGCGCTGATGCTTAATGAAGCCTTAAGCCAAATGCAGGATGCGGCTAAAAAAGGAAAACCAGGAAGTGGGAGCTGCAAAAAACCAGGAGGGAAAGGACAAAAACCATCCATGGCAAACATGCGTCAAATGCAGGAGCAGATCAATCAGCAAATAAAAAAGCTGAAAGAAGGAATGGAAAAAGGTGGCAATAAGCCGGGGAATAAACCCGGAATGGGAACCGGAGGAATGAGTCAGGAATTGGCAAAATTAGCGGCTCAGCAAGCTGCTTTACGGCAAGAAATACAAAAGATGTCGGATCAGATCAATAAGGATGGAAAGGGTGCAGGAGGCATCAGCAAAATTGCCGAAAAAATGGAAGAAACGGAGACCGATCTTGTAAATAAGATGATCAGCCAAGAAACGATCAAGCGTCAGGAAGAGATCTTAACACGACTATTGGAGAGCGAAAAGGCGGAAAAGGAAAGAGAAATGGATGAGAAAAGACAATCAAATGAAGCGAAAAATGAAAATTTTAGTAACCCTAATGAATTTTTAGAGTATAACATGCTGAAACAAAAAGAAACGGAATTACTCAAAACGGTTCCACCGTCACTAACGCCCTTCTTTAAAGCAAAAGTAAACCAATACTTTAACAACTTCGGAAACTAATATGGTACTTGCAGAAAATCAAAAAATACGGATCACTTCGAGAGCAGAAAATATTATTCTTGTTGAGCGAATGATTGAAGATGTGTGTGATCTATTTAATATCAGTGAGGACTATTATGGTAATATTCTTGTCGCATTAACGGAAGCGGTAACCAATGCCATCTATCACGGAAACCAAGCGAATCCAACGAAAAACATCGATATCTTTTTTAAATCTTTCCCTGATCATGTTTCTTTTATTGTAAAAGATGAAGGAAGCGGATTTAATTATGAGACACTTCCAGATCCTACAAATCCTGAAAATATAGAGAACCCAAACGGTCGTGGTGTATTTTTGATGCGCAATCTCGCTGATAAAGTTTCTTTTGAAGATAATGGCAGCAAAGTGATACTCGACTTTAAAATGAATGCTAATTAATTTTCAATTTCAGCCAATCACTGTAATTTATAATATCTGAATTCGAACTGCTGTTCGACAATTCTCCTTCAAGCAACATCTTAAGCTCTTTTAACAGTTGCTTGTCTTTTTTTATCCCATCCGATTTTACCATCTTATCAATTGCTGTTACCATTTGCTTCTGAGGACTATATTCTTCTTTCTTCAACAAGGCTGAGTATTCCTTCTTAATTCGCTCGGATTTATGTTCTAAAGATACAACGTGTTCTTATCGCCCCAACAATACAGGCCTTTCAAAAGTTTGATTTCATCATATTCAGGATACAAAAGACACAAACAAACGCCTACTAGTTAAAATATAGGTAGGCGTTTGCAATTTACAGTAAACTGAATCTTATTAATTACCTTTGTAAAATGGAAACAGAATTTGAATATCAAAATGCCTTAAAGAAAATATCAAAACAATTTGGTGATGACATCGATATACAAGGACTTCTTTTTATAATCGGACTGCAGGAACTAGGGAAAGGGAAAGTAAAACTTTCTAAAAATGAAAAGCTGGATGTTATGCACATTGCAATCTGCACACTGCTTTCGCCATACGGATATTATGAGTTTGAGGGATTAGATAAAGACGGATGGCCGCACTGGAAAACAACGGAAAAACTGCCACCATTAAAACCGGCACAGCAACAAGAAATTATTAAACAAGCGATTGTAGAATATTTTAAAACGGTAGAAATTCAGTAATGATTATTGAATAATCACTTTCACTTCAGCCTCTTTGCCCGGTTCATCCAAACGTATAACTCCAACACCGGCTAAACCCGGGAAACTAGCTTTGGTAGCGTACACATCAAATATTGCAGGCAATTTAACATCAAAAGTAACCGTTCCGGAACCATCTGTCGTTCCATCATATACAACATCTCCGCCAACCGAAGGAGCGGATAGTTTTACATTTGCACTTGCAACCGCTGCACCAACAGTATCAAGGACCGTAACCGTTCCACGGCACGTTTGATCTTTATTACATGATGCTGCTATAAACATTAATGTAAATAACATCAAAACACCTGTTATTGCTGAAATTTTAAAAATAAATGATTTCATGGATATATTTTTTTAAAATACGTTGTTTTCGGTACGATGAATGTAAGACTTAATTACCTTTACGATTAACAAATTTAACACAATTATAATGAATAACAAAAAACTTTTGCTGCGATTTTCATTCATTTTAGCGGTTTTTGTGCTGGTAGTATCATTTAAAACGAACAAGAGCACTGTTTCGGAGAACATCAACGTGCTCATCCAAACCAATTACGGGGATATTAAAATAAAACTATACAACGAGACACCACTTCACCGCGACAACTTTGTGAAATTGATAAAAGCACACTATTTTGATAGTCTGCTGCTGCACCGCGTGATCCAAAAATTTATGATTCAAGGTGGCGACCCCGATTCAAAAAATGCCCTACCCGGAGAAGTGCTTGGAGATGGTGGCCCGAATTACACTGTGCCGGCAGAAATAGTTCCTGGTATTTTTCATAAAAAAGGAGCATTGGCTGCTGCCCGAGAAAGCGACCTTGACAACCCCACAAAAGCGTCATCCGGATCCCAGTTTTATATTGTTCAAGGGAAAACATATACCGACTCCCTCCTGCAAATTCAAGCACTCAAAATTACAAAAAGAACGCTGTTCAACTACTTTGTCGGACTATCAGAAAACCAGCATTATCTAGCGGATTATAAACGCTATTCGAAAGAAGAAAAGGCAGATAGTATGAAATACATCAACGATATTTTTGATGCCAAAGTAGAAAAAGAATTGCCAAATGTTGCGAAGTATAAATTCACTCCAGAACAACTAAAAGCATACACAAGCATTGGAGGAACGCCAATGCTGGACAATACATACACAGTTTTTGGTGAAGTATATGAAGGATTAGATATTGTGGATAAGATTGCCGCACAAAAAACAGATAAAAATGCACGTCCAATTGAAGATATTCGAATCATCAGTGTTTCAATTATTCCTTAACTTCGTATATTATTTTAAAAACAGATGAGAGATCGTATTGAAGAATTATTAAACGAAATTGAAACATTCACAGCAAGTAATCTGCAGCATGTGGAAGATTTTCGTATTAAGCTATTAAGTAAAAAAGGAAAGGTAAAAGAACTTTTTGAAGAGTTTAAAACGGTTGCTCCTGAACTAAGAAAAGAAGTCGGGATAAAGCTGAACGAACTACAAAACAAAGCACAGGAGAAGATCAACCAGCTGAAAGATAAGTACGAGCAGGCCGATACATCACAGGATAAAAAAATTGACCTTACACTTCCTGCTGAAAATATTGCTGTTGGTTCTCGTCATCCATTATCGCTTGTGCGCAACCAGATTGTTGAAATTTTTTCGCGCATCGGATTTACCGTTTCTGATGGACCGGAAATTGAAGATGACTGGCATAATTTCACTGCATTAAATACGCCAGCAGATCATCCTGCACGGGATATGCAGGACACCTTTTATATTTCTGAAAATCCGGATACCGTTTTGCGCACGCAAACATCATCCGTTCAAGTGCATATTATGGAAGGCACAGCACCTCCTATCCGCACAATTTCTCCAGGCAGAGTATATCGTAACGAAGCAATTTCCGCACGTGCACATTGTCAGTTTCATCAAGTAGAAGGCCTGTACATCGATAAAAAAGTATCCTTTGCTGATCTGAAACAAACGCTTTTATATTTCTCAAAAGAAATGTTTGGCGAAGAAACAAAAATACGTCTTCGCCCCTCTTACTTTCCCTTTACAGAGATCAGCGCTGAAATGGATATCTCTTGCCCCTTTTGCAAAGGAGACGGCTGCAACATTTGTAAAGGTGCCGGTTGGGTAGAAATTTTGGGCTGCGGAATGGTTGACCCCGCTGTTTTAGAAAACTGTCAGATCGACAGTACACAGTACAGCGGTTTTGCATTTGGAATGGGGATCGAACGTATTGCAATGTTGAAATACCAGGTGAAAGATCTCCGGTTATTTTTTGAGAACGATGTACGATTCCTGAAACAATTTAAATCTGTTATTTAGTACAATACGGTTCTCGACTCCGCTCGAACTGACTATCTGATATCAATCGAGCGGACATTTAAATATAGTCAATCGAGCGGAGTCGAGAAGCCAAGTGTACCTGTCTATACTCAAATGTCCATGTCAAGATTATCCCAAATTGAAGAAATGCTTAAAACGGAGCCAAACGACTCCTTCTTAAATTATGCATTGGCACTGGAGTTCGCGAAAGCGAATGATGTACATAAAGCAATAGAACTGATTGAAAATGTTCTTTTAAGAGAGGAGAATTATTTAGGCGCCTATTATCAATTGGGTAAATTTTACGAGCAAATTCAGGATTTACCGAAGGCAATCGACACATACACAAAAGGAATAGCGATTGCAAAAAGCATTAAAAACAACAAAGCACTTGGCGAATTAAATGAAGCGCTGTGGATGCTGGAAGACTAGGATTTAAATCTGCTATTTAGTACAATACGGTTCTCGACTCCGCTCGAACTGACTATCTGATATCAATTGAGCTGTCATTTAAATACTGTCAATCGAGCGGAGTCGAGAACGAGATGAATATAAGTAAGAAAAGTATTTGTCCCAAGTCAATCGAGCGGAGTCGAGAAGCCAAGTGTCCCTATCTATACTTAAATGTCCATGTCAAGTTCAATACATACACCCTCTTTTTAGGCATTCTATTTTACTGTATCGAAAACCTTCGCAACTTTTTCCTTTTGTGCTTTAGCGCTTTCAATTTGAATTTCTAATTCACGCACTTCCGCATTTGGATTTATATCTTTTAGTTTTTTAATTTTTTCTGTATTCGCCGTTATTCTATCGTCATACATATTTACAATTTCTTTGATCGACTTTTTAGCATAATAGGCCACCCATTTTGTTACATCCTTGTCACTTGCAATCGTTGCTAACACCTCAACACCTTTGTTCACCGTTTCATCCTTTTTTACTTTTTTCAAAAAAGCCGCATATTGGGAAATAAATCCGATCATGGAATAACCGCTGAATTTTGAAACATTTTTAACAAAAAATTCATTGTTTTCATCCAATCCACTTAAAGAATACAAATCAGCAACAGCAAACAACACGTCCTCATTGGTATCATTCTCATATTGTTTTGCCAATACAATTGCCTCACTCGGATTTAATCTGCCGATTGCAGAAAGTGATGAACTTAACACATAATAAGACCGGTCAGCTAATCCATTTTTATAAACCGTTTCCAGATCAGCATCTTTATAGTGTGAAGCCAAATATTCGATTGCCGTTGAGCGGACTAACGATTTAGGATCTTTTTGTGCTAGCAAGACCAATTTATCCTTAATGATTTTCTCGTGTCCCGGCTGAATGTTTGTCAATGAATTTATGGCATCTAAACGTAAGCTCCAGAATTTATCATTCAGCGCTGAAAGTATAATTTCAGTTGATAGGGAGTCGTCCGCCTGTTCCGTTAATTTGGTGATTGCCTCAAATCGATCTAAATATAAAGGGGCATTCCTGTATTGAAAAGCCCATTCCACAAGCGATTTCTGTTCGTTCTTTGTGCACAACAGCATTTTTTGTGCATCTACATTTACTAGATTTGGCTTTGAAACGGCTGCAAACTCAAATGTTTCATCCGCTTTTGTAATGGTAATTTTTTGGCGATCTACTTTACCATTCGCATATAAATCAATGAACATTGGAATTTTAAACAAGGGTGTTTTTGAAAAATCCTGTACTTGTTTTATCTGTACTTTTTGAATTTTAGCTGTTGCATCGTATTCTGTATTGATAATAAGATCGGGGTGTCCGGGAGACAGGAACCATTGATTGAAAAACCAATTCAAGTCTTCACCACACACTTTTTCAAATGCCATTCTCAACTGATGGATCTCAACAGAAGTATATTTATTTGTTTCGAGATACAATTTCAAAGAAGCAAAAAAGGCATCGTCACCAACATATTTACGAAGCATGTGCAGAACTTGTCCGCCTTTATTATAGCTATGTCCGTCAAACATGTCCTCTTTGTCATCGAATTGAAAACGTATCAGACTGACTTGTTTTCTATCTGCTTCCGCAAAATAACCTGCACGGGATTCGGCACTGTGCTGATCAGCTGCATCCAAACCATATTTATATTCCTCCCATAAATATTCACCATATGTTGCAAAAGATTCATTCAAAGGCAGGTTGCTCCAAGATTCACAGGTAACCAAATCACCAAACCATTGATGAAATAGTTCGTGAGAAATATAATCCTCATAATCTTTATCTAACAGTTCTCTGTCGGTAAGCTGTAAATATTCACTGTGTAATGTTGCGGTGGTATTCTCCATGGCACCCGAAACAAAATCGCGGGCAACAATTTGAGAATATTTATTCCATACATATTCTACACCTAAAGTGTTAGAAAAAAACTCGAGCATCTCGGGTGTGTTTCCAAAAATAGCTTTTGCATAGGGTTCAAAAGCTTTGTCTACATAATAATTCACTTCCTTGCCTCTCCAGGTGTTATCCTTCACAACAGCAAAATCACCAACAGCCATCATTGCTAAATACGGAGCATGCGGTAAATCCATTTTCCAGTAATCGGTGCGTGTGCTATCACCATTGTCGAAGGAAGAAACCAATTCCCCATTGGAAAGCGTAACGTATTTTTTATCAACGGTCATATAAATCTCTTGGGTCATACGCTCATTCGGGCGATCAATTGTAGGAAACCAAACAGAGCTTGATTGCGTTTCTCCTTGCGTCCAGATCTCCATCGGCTTGTCTTTTTCTTTTCCTTCCGGATTAATAAAATACAATCCTTTATCATCGGTTATGGCTGCGCTGCCACCTACTTTTTTCAACTCATTGGGCTTAGAAACATACTCGATAAAAACGGTATATTCTTCATTATTTTTGTAGACCTTATCCAACTGAATGGTAATAACATCGTTTTCATAACTGTACTGCAAAGGTGTTTTAATGAGCTCTTCAACAGCCGGTTCGGCAGCCACACCCTTTTTAGCAGGCTTGGATTCATGAACTATTTTTTTTAATACGGACAATTCTTTCAGTTCCATGCCCCTTGCGTCAAGCTGCAGGGAGGAAGTCGGATAAAAATAGGGTTTCAATGTAATGGTTGCTTTTCCATACAAGTATTGTTTTTTCCAATCGAAACTCACATCCAATTTTGTATGAATGATATCATTGACGCGTGTTTCAGAAGCGCGATAAAGAACGGGTTCCTGAATCGTTGACAAGGCCTGGATGGTATCCAGATTCATCACAAACAGATCATCGTCTTTTTCGCTGGCCTTTTTAAATACATTACAAGAAGAAAACACAACCGCTGTTGCAATGATAAAAACATGTTTAATAGAACTCATTCGCTGATTTTTAGGAACTCAAAGGTTGTGAAAATAATGTTGATTTCAAATAATTTCTCGACTGCTGTCGAAATAACAAGCGACTCCGCTCGAAATAAAGAAATTGGATGAGCTCAGAAATGACAAAACTCACATTGTCTGAAGTGACATTATTTTGTTAAGCGGTGTAAAAATCAATATATTTGTGATATGCTAAAAGTAAAAGTAAACAATCAGAAAGAGCACAGTATTGTGCTTGCGGACGTAAACTCCGGAACGATCGATGGCAAAGCATTTGCCTGGGATGTAATCGAGGTGAAAGACGGTAGTTTTCATGTGATCAAAGACAATCGCTCTTACAATGTTGAAGTGATAAAATCAGATGCAGCAGAAAAGAGTTTTTTGGTTAGCGTAAATGGCAATAAATATCAGTTAAATGTCAAAGATAAATTTGATGAGTTGCTGAAGAGTTTAGGCTTTGATGATCTAAGCGCAAAAAAGGTAAATGAGATAAAAGCGCCTATGCCTGGATTGGTTTTAGATATTCGTGTTTCAGAAGGAGATACTGTAAAAAAAGGCGATCCTATTTTAGTGTTGGAAGCTATGAAAATGGAAAACATTATCAAATCACCAAGCGATGGAACGATTAAAAAGATCAATGTAAAAAAGGGCCTTGCTGTTGAAAAAAACCAGGTATTGATCAATTTCGGATAATCCCGGATCTCTTCAGGAATTAAACATTGGGACAAATCGTTTTATTTAAAAGACACACATAAATTTTTATTCGAAATGGAAAATTCAAGAAGAGATTTTATTAAAAAATCAGCACTCGCATTCGGTGCAATCGCTGTTTCTTCATCTATAGGAAATGTATTATCTGCAAACGAATCTCTTGAAAAAGAAAATGGTTTGGCTGATGGAGGAAAATTTATACTTCCCGCTTTACCATATGCTTATGATGCCTTAGAGCCACACATCGATAAATTGACGATGGAGATCCACCACAGCAAACATCACAAAGCTTATGTTGATAATATGAACAAAGCCTTGGAAACCCTTGATGGAAAGATCTTAGGAAGTCCGCAAACAGTTGAGAATATTTTCGACAACGTTGCGAAATTACCAATGGCGCTGCGTAACAATGCAGGTGGGCATTACAACCATTCTCTTTTTTGGAGTTTAATGAAACCGAATGGCGGTGGCGAACCCAAGGGCAAACTGGCAGATGCGATCAAAACAACATTTGGATCCTTCGAAGAATTCAAAAAACAATTTACAGATGCCGGCATGAAACGGTTTGGCTCCGGTTGGGCCTGGTTAGTAAAAACAAAAGAAGGGAAATTGGTGATCAGCTCAACAGCCAATCAGGATAACCCATTAATGAATTTAGAATCGGTTGAAGTAAAAGGAATGCCGGTATTGGCTTTGGATGTGTGGGAACATGCGTATTATCTTAAAAACCAAAACAAACGCGCTGATTATATTACTTCGTGGTGGAATGTGGTGAATTGGGAGACTGCCGAGAACATTTATACCATCTAGCCTACAATTGAAATTAAAGATCAAAGAAAAATGCCACACTTTTAGCGTGGCATTTTTCTTTGATTATAAAAAACGTAGTGTATCGTTGAGAAATTATGCCAATGCAATATCAAACTGCACAAGGTCAATAAACTGCTGAAAACGACTATCTACTTGTTCAGCTGTTAAACCAACCAAATTCTCTGTTCCAAATTTTTCAACGCAGAAAGATGCGGTTGCAGAACCAAAAATGATTGCACGTTTCATATTCTCAAAAGAAATATCTTTCGTTTCGGCCAAATAACCGATGAATCCACCGGCAAAACTATCTCCGGCACCTGTTGGATCAAAAACATCTTCTAAAGGCAATGCAGGAGCAAAAAACACTTGTGTTTTATCAAACAATAAAGCACCGTGTTCCCCTTTTTTGATAATCAAATACTTTGGTCCCATCGCCAATATTTTTTGAGCTGCCTTTACCAAGGAGTACTCACCAGAAAGCTGACGCGCTTCACCATCATTGATTGTCAGAACATCTACCATGGCAATATTTTCCAAGAGATCAGGCATGGCGATATCCATCCAGAAGTTCATGGTATCCAATACAATAAGTTTCGGACGTTTTTTTAATTGTAAAATCACTTGTTGCTGCACTTTAGGAACAAGGTTCCCCAGCATTAAGAACTCACAATCCTGGTATGCATCAGGAACAACAGGATTAAACGATTCCAAAACGTTTAATTCAGTGGTGATGGTATCGCGGCTATTCATATCATTGTGATACTTACCGGCCCAAAAAAATGTTTTTTGATCTTTCAGAATTTGTAAACCGTCGGTATTCACGTGATGCTTTTTAAGCATTTCGATGTGTTCAGCAGGAAAATCGCCTCCAACAACGGATACCAAATTGATATTTTTTGTAAAGTAAGATGCTGCTAATGAAATATATGTGGCAGCACCACCAAGAATTTTATCGGTTTTCCCGAAAGGGGTTTCAATGGCATCAAAAGCAACTGTTCCTACAACTAATAAACTCATATTTTAGACTTTTATTAAAATTTCGTGCAAATATATTGCATATTTGCTTTGAACATACTAATATTGCACTCCTTTTTCAAAAGGATATTAACCAGAGCATAATTAAATTCCTTCTTAGCTCAGCTGGTTAGAGCATCTGACTGTTAATCAGAGGGTCGCTGGTTCAAGTCCAGCAGAGGGAGCAAAAGCCTTACAGAAATGTGAGGCTTTTTTGTTTTACCTTAGTCCCGTGTTCTACATATACATTCTTCATAGTTTGAAATCCGATATTACATATATCGGGTATAGTGAAAGTCCTGCAGAGAGATTGATTCAGCATAATACAAAAGAAGAAGGAACATTTTCTTCCAAGCACAAGCCGTCGGAATTGAAAGCAGTGTTTGAAGCAGGAACACAATCTGAGGCAGTAACATTGGAACGTTTTATCAAAAAACAGAAGTCTAAAAAACTAATCGAAAAGTTGATTAATACAGACTTTATACCAGAAGGGAAATTAGCTCAGCTGGTTAGAGTCCCGCACGTGCGGGATTAATCAGAGGGTCGCTGGTTCAAGTCCAGCAGAGGGAGCAAAAGAAACCTTACAGCTATTAAGTTGTAAGGTTTTTTGTTTTTTAAACCCTTAAGGTCAGAAATGGCTTTTGAGGTAGGAAAATGACCCTCCACATGCAAATTACATGCAAATGATTTAGGAGAAGCTACAGTTTTAATCTGTGCTTAGTTATTGCTTCTCCTAACTGTTTTAAAAACTGCTTTGTTCAAGGTAATGAATAAAATGCCTCTGCTAATTGGTTTAAAGCTAAAATCAATCAACTAAAAAACCCTAGAGATACTGTGGTTATTTAAAATTAGCACTTTATACAAAATAGTTTACATTTGTATTGATTATATACTCTCCTATCATAATCCACAATATTTTCTTTATTAAAAAACATTAAGGTTTCATATCTATTGGTATGCAGCAACTTGTATCTTCTGAACAAAACAATTTTACTTAAAACCAAAACCCTATGAAAAAACTACTACTAATTTTAAGTTTAGTATTTAGCATAAATGCTTTTTCACAAGTACCAAGTTATGTTCCATCAGCTGGCTTAGTTGGTTGGTGGCCGTTTAATGGCAATGCTATTGATAGCAGCGGTAATGGGAATAATGGGGTTGTGAATGGTCCAATTTTAACAACAGACCGCTTTAGTAATCCAAATTCTGCTTACCAATTCAACCGCTCAGCTGCACAGTCAATTGATATTATGAATAATGCAGTATTAGATAGTATAACTGAATTGACATTATCCATTTGGTACAATATCCAAAGCTACAATGATCCGTCATCATGTTGTGGCTATAATCATTTCATTAATAAATCAGACCAATCAAGTCAAAATCATTTTTTATTTGCTGGAAATAATACTGGTTTATACTTTTATTATGATAACACGAGTGCCTTTCAAACAAATACATTAACATCTCTAAATCAATGGAATAATGCAGTTTTAACTTATGACTATAATGGAGGCCCTGCGTCAATGTGCAGAATTTATTTAAATGGAGTTTTAACCAATTCTTTCCCTACCACTTCGCAACTTGTTTCATCAAACTTTAATTTAAGATTTGGAACATATGGATCTAATTCATATAACACTGTTGACGGAACAATAGATGATATTGGCATCTGGAACAGAGCTTTAACCCCATGTGAAATTAATGCACTATACCAATCAGGAGCTTCTAGTATAACAGTGAATGCAAGTTCCTCAACTATTTGTTCAGGCTTACCAACCACCCTTACTGCAAGTGGTGCATCTTCATACACATGGATGCCAGGTAGTTTATCAGGAAATTCTGTAGTAGTAACACCGAGCACTACAACTACATATACTATTACAGGTACGGATGGATTAGGTTGTACTTCTACTACTACTTCTTTAGTAAATGTAACTCTTCCTCCTACTACAACTGCAAGCGCACAAACCAATGTAAGTTGTAATGGATTAAGTAATGGTTCTGCTACAATTGCAGCAGCTGGTGGAACACCGGGTTATACTTATTCATGGTCACCAAGTGGAGGAACAGGCGCTACTGCATCAGCACTTTCTGCAGGTAGTTATACTTGTTCTGTTACAGATGCAAATAGTTGTACTGCCGAACAAAGTTTTGTTATTACTCAGCCCAATGCTCTAATGGCAACATCTTCATCAACAGCTATCTTTTGTAATGGTGGTTCATCAACAATAACGGTTAATGCCATGGATGGTACAGCTCCTTATACTGGAACAGGAACATATACTGCAAGTGCAGGAACGTATGCTTATCCTGTTACAGATGCTAACGGTTGTAGCACTTCAACTACTGGAACTATAACAGAACCTGCTGCAATAACGGGAATACAATCTCCATCTATTTGTGTAGGCGAAAATTATCAGGTAGGAACAAGCACCTACACAACCTTTGGTACTTATACTGATATTCTCACAGCGTTCAATGGATGTGATAGCACTGTAACAACAAACTTAACTGTTAACTCCTTGCCTTCATTAAGTGTAGCAGCTGCAGATACCAATGTATGTATTTCTTCTTCTGCGGTTAGTTTAATAGCATTGCCTTTAGGAGGAACATGGACTGGTGCAGGTATTGTGGGTAGTACTTTCTCTCCTTCTATTGCTGCTGCAGGCACACACATTATCACGTATACGTATACAGATATAAATGCGTGTGCAAATACTGCTCAAATAACAATGGTTGTAAATCTTTGCACCGGAATAAATGCAGCAAGTAATACTGCATCATTTACTGTTTATCCTAACCCAACAAATTCGACTCTGACAATAAATACTAGTTTAAATTATAGCAGTATACAGATTATAAATATGTTAGGTCAGGTTGTGTTTACCAAAGAAAAATCAACACTACTAAATCTAAGTTCATTACCTAGTGGAATATATTTTATTCAATTAGTAGATACTAAAGGAAGTGTAATTGGTAAAGAAAAGTTTGTGAAAGAGTAATTGACTCATAAACTGAAGATAAAACTGATTACAATTAAATATTATTGATAAACAAAAAACATTTAATAATTTTATTATTTAACGTGTTTACTACTGCTCAGTCATGGCCACAAAATCTGATTTTGCTGGATTAATAAAATATTTTTCAACACTAAAGCAATCTATGAAAAAAACATTATTTATCACCTATTTTTTTCTATCAATATTTAATTCATTCTCTCAAGATAAGATATACTTGTATAGTGGTGACTATATTGATGCAAAGGTAACAGAAGTGGGTTCCGCTGAAATTAAATATAAAAAATATAACTACCAAGATGGCCCTACAATAGTTGTTTCTATAAGTGAAATAGTGATGATTATATATGAAAATGGTGATAAAGATGTTTTTGCTGAAGTAAAAAAGGCCAATGAAAACAACAGTATAAACGAAAATACTATTGGAAAGTCATCTGCTGAAATGATGAGATTAGGGGAAGAAGATGCTAGAATTAAATATACAAGCTATAAACCATTTTGGGGCACTTTTGTGCCTACAATTATATTTTCTCCAGCTGGTATTGTTACTGGATTAATAATTGGTTTGTGTAAACCAACAGCTGGTGCAATAAAACAAACAAACCCTGATTCAAATTTAATTAAAAATCCAGATTATCTCAGTGGATACAAACATAAAATGAAGCAAAAGAAATGGGGGCGCGTCTGGGGTGGTTTTGGTATTGGTATTGCGGTTAATGTTTTTACTTATTATTTATTGGTTCGAAATTAATATATATGAAAAAAATACTGCTATTAATAACTTCCCTCCTGTTAACTTCTTTAATCTACTCTCAAGATAAAATTTATTTTAAAGATGGTACAGAAGTTTTGACTAAAATAATAGAAATAAACACTACAGAAATTAAGTATAAAAAATTCTCTAATATTGAAGGTCCTTTATATACAATATCAAAAAGCAATGTTTTAATGATTATATATAAAAATGGTGACACTGAAGTAATTGCAAAGAAAAATGATGTAATTATACCTCCAACTAATTCTGAACCAGAAGTTGAGGAAAAACAAATTAAGGAAAAAGTTAAATTTGTAAATGTTTATGGGAAAAATATATTTTCTATTAATATCGTTCCCTTTCTTTTTAAAGATTTCAATATTTCTTATGAACGTTTTTTTGCAAAGCAAAAATTGGCTATTAAAATTCCTTTTTATTTAGATTATTCTTCTCCCAATTTTTTGTCTAACGATAATAGATTTCAATACTATTCAGTCAATGATGATTATTATTCGGATAATATGAAAAATAGAATATATATAACTCAGAAAATAATAAAAGGATGGGGAATTGGAGCGCATTTAAAATATTATCCAACTGGTGAAGGTAAATTAAGAGCTTTTGGAGCAATTGGAGTTGAATATGCTAAATTAGAATTGCAGATTAATGAAACCTGTACTGGTTATTATTGCCAATACTTCTCAGATATTTCTTATAATAAATATTTGTCCATTATTTCTGGGATTATCTATGGAGGATTATCCTATCAACCAAATAAGCTTTTATCTTGCTCTTTTGATATTGGTTTTAGTAAATCCACGGCTCCGTTTCCCGGCAAATTTAAAAATTCTGGTAACACATTAACTAGAATTGGTATTAGTTTAGGTGTACGTTATTAGAATCAAGATTGTATTTAATAATTAATATATATGAAAAAAGCACTCCTATTAATAACTTCCCTCCTATTAACTTCTTTAATCTACTCTCAAGATAAAATTTATTTGAAAGATGGTACTGAAGTTTTGACTAAAATAATAGAAATAAACACTACAGAAATTAAGTATAAAAAATTCTCTAATATTGAAGGTCCTTTATATACAATATCAAAAAGCAATGTTTTAATGATTATCTATAAAAATGGTGAGACTGAAGTAATTGCAAAGAAAAATGATGTAATTATACCTCCAACTAATTCTGAACCACAGATTAAGGAAAAAGTTAAATTTGTAAATGTTTATGGGAAAAATATATTTTCTATTAATATCGTTCCCTTTCTTTTTAAAGATTTCAATATTTCTTATGAACGTTTTTTTGCAAGGCAAAAATTGGCTATCAAGATTCCTTTGTACTTAGGGTATTCTTCCTCCAATTTATTATCTAGCGCAACTAGATTTCAATATTTTTGCTATATTCCTAGTTATAATAATAGATATGTCACTACCGTAACAAAAGGATTCGCTGTTGGAGCCCATTTAAAATTTTATCCAACTGGAGAAGGTAAATTAAGAGGTTTTGGAGCAATTGGAATTGAATATGGTTCATTTGAATTTGAATTTAAAGATTTAGTTTACAATAAAACCTATACTGATAAATCATCTTGGGGTACTGGAGTCATTTATGGAGGATTAGTTTATCACCCTATTAAACCCATTTTTTGTGCTATAGATATCGGTATTAGTGACTTTTTTCCATATTATGACAACCTCCTATTTAGACTCGGTATTAATGTCGGAATAAGATTTTAGAATAAAGGTTCAAATTAAAAATATATACAAAAAAGTGATGCACTTATAATTATTATTTCTAATAAATATTAAATGAAAAAATTATTATCAATATTTTTTATTTTATCGGTAACATCTAACTTGTTTTCACAATGTTCAGACATAACCAAAGAGGTTGATAAATTTACAGGAGAAACAAAATTTATGTCACCTTCATTTGTTGAAGATAATTTGCAAGAGCATCCGGTAGTTTTTTATAAAAAAATATTAGGCAAGGATACGTTAATAATGATTAGGCTTGAAACGAAAGGTGAGACTATTTCTATTGAAAAAGGAGTTATTATATTGCTTAATAATGGGAAAAAAATTTCTAGGCCAGATGCAAAAATAAATGTTAGTGTTGGAGATCAAGGATTCAATTATTCATCAATGATTGTATTAAGTAATGAGGATGTTAAAATGTTAAAAGAAAGCCTAATAGCTAGCTTTCGTTTGTATATTTATGATTGTGAAGTTCCTCAAATACGCTATTATAAAGAAATGTTAAACTGTATAATTATAGCAAAATAACAAGTGCAGAAATTTTTTTAAAAGACAATTTTACTTAAAAAGAGGAAAGACTTACGTTTTTCCTCTTTTTATTTAATTGCCAATTTAGGTTGAAATCTCTCTACACTAGGCATATTTAATCTAAAATGCAGACATAGTGATATCTAGCCTAAAAATTTTGATTTCAAAGAACATCCTCCCGTTTAAAAGGTAGGTTTGCAGTTCCCAATCTACTGAGGATATAAAATTTCTATTTTTTATACAAGATTACTAATCCCCTCCCATTAATTTGCAGCAACACATCCTTTAACCCTCTCATTAACCCTCATTAATCTATTATATTTAGGCTTTGCCAATGGGTTATTAATTTTTTTTTTTTGCATACTAACCCCTGAGCTTACTCCTGACACCTCCCCCACTTACCATTAGGGAAGAAACGCTTTCCTATTTATATTATATAAAAACCCTATAACAATGGTAACAGTAATTGGATTTAGTAAAAGAAAAAATGCCAAAGAAGAAGTATTTCATGTACTAGAACTTCAAGGCGATGTGGAATTAATTAGAGCAGTGAATACCGGAAAATTCTATGCTCATGCCCGCAAGGCAACAATAACCACAACTTTAAATGAAGCTTCATGTAAGGCTTTAATCAACACACAGTTCCCTGGTAAAATAGTAAAAATTGAATGTGAAGATTATTCATATCAAGTACCAGGAACAAATGAAACAATCACATTAAGCCACAATTATCAATTCATTGGTGAAAGTACTAATGTGGAAGAAGCTGTCTATTCTGGGGCGATTAGTTAGTTTCTGTTGATTGTGTGGTTGATAAGGGGGTATCCATTGGGGTACTCCTTTTTTTATTCTCAAACACTTAAAACAAAAATCATGGATAAAAACAACATAACAAGTTTAGCAAAAATCTGTTCAAACAACAGCATATTAGTGATTTGTAAAGCTGGCATATATAGGCTTTTTTGCCCATTTAAAGCCACCTGTATTTTGGAGATTGAAAGCTATGTAGTGGGTCAAGAAATAACTGTAATTGCAGTAAAAATGAGTCCAGAATTCAAGCTTGTTTATATTATTCAGAACAAAGCATTCTACCATCATTACTTTATGATCATATCCAAACCTACCAGCATTCAAACCACCTTTAATTAGGTCAAATTTCAATAATTAAAAAATCAGTTTATAATAAATACATAGCTATTAATTTTCTAACCTAAAATATTATTATGGAAACATTATGTGAAATATCAATCAATTATCAGTACAAAAATAAGCTCTCTGAACTACCAAAAGTTGTTACTTCTAGAGATGCAGAAACGCAGTTTAGAGCAATTTGGAGTGATAGGCTTCAGTATATTGAAGAAATGTATTTAATGCTCTTAAATCGAGCAAATAGGGTGTTGGGATATAGTAAAATATCACTTGGAGGGACATCAGGAACAATAGTAGATACTAAAGTTGTATTTCAGACAGCTTTAAAATCAAATGCCAGTTCAATCATTCTTTGCCACAACCATCCAAGTGGTAATTTAAAGCCTAGTGAAGCAGACCAGAAAATCACCAAAAGTCTAAAAGAAGCAGGTAAAATAATGGATATTGTCTTAATAGATCATTTGATTATAACTGATGAAGGGTATTTTTCATTTGCTGATGAAGGCATGCTGTAAAATATTATATTTGCAGTAAACGAAATAATAATCAGGCTAAAACTTGCAAATTATGTGCACAAATATTTCTCTATACCTGTTAGAGCCTACCAATATTGGGTTTACCCAATTTGGTTATCTGACTGTTAATCAGAGGGTCGCTGGTTCAAGTCCAGCAGAGGGAGCAAAAAGAAACCTTACAGCTATTATGTTGTAAGGTTTTTTGTTTTTTGTATGTTATAGTTGAAATTTCCTCTTTAGGGTTGTTTTATACTTCTAGAAAAAACTTGCTGCTTCATTGAATACGCACAATTCTAAGTAAAAGAAGGGTATCTATCAGCTTTTTTTGTTACAATTCTTTTACAAACCAATAGTCTGTTTGGGACGTAGATCCCAGCGGGAAATCATTCTCCACTCCTGAATTCAAAAAGCCGTGTTTTTCGTAAAAACCTCGGGCGCGGAAGTTGTATTCCCAAACCGACAAATACATCCATTGAAAGCCGTTTTTACGGGCAAAATCAATAGCAAAATTCATAAGCGCATTGGCAACACCCGTTCCATGAAATTCGTTTAATACATACAACCGAACCAACTCAATACATTTCCGATCTTGGAAGGAATCCAAGGGACAAGCATGTTTTGCATTGATTCGCATATACCCTTTCGCAATCCCATCCTCCTCAAAAAAAAAGAAATTATCGGTTGCATCGAGTAACTCTTCCGCAACCTGAGCTGAATTGAAATACACATCTAAAACGCCACGCATGTCTTCCCTTGTGCATGTATTGCCAAAGGCGTCGTCAAAGGTCTTTCTGCCAATGCTCTGTAATAGGATAACATCGTTTAAATCGCCGCGTCGTGTCATGAAGCAAAGTTATTAAATTTAACGTAAAACAGCACAGCACCCTTTTCGCAAAACTCAAAGACCAAATTTTTTAATAATTCGAAAATTAATTTACTCCACATGGCTGTATCTTTTTTGAAAAAAGGGGAGCGAACAAAAACCTTAAAACGCTTAGTATTTCTATGCTTAATGAAAGTGAGCCTTTCGTAAAAAATAGTTTATCTTTGAATAGGTTTTATACTCTCCTTTCATAAATAACACTATTTTTCTTTAATTAATATGTATTTACTGCTGTTGTTGTTGCTATTACTTTTACTACTCCTTGTGATTTTACTTGTGTATGTAGTAAATGCAAAAAAAGCAGAAACATTAAAACCTATCATTTACAAAGAAGCAGCAGAAACTATTATTGAGGAGATAGTACATCCAGAAATACCAAAACCTTCTCCAATACTAAAAAATAAATGGTTGCATGTAAGTGATGAATTTGGAGTGATGCAACCCGGGATCTCTGAACCTTATTTTCCTGATAAAAAGAAAAAACAGGAGGCGTTATAGAACAATGCGCTATCTTAAATAAGAAATCCTTCACAATCAACTTTTTATTTGTGGCATTTTTAACTCCTGTTTCCTTTATTATTTTGTAGCTTTGTGGGCTAAAAATTCTACAGCCATATGGGCAAAGACCATCATCACGTTCACAAGCTGTCAGCAGCGGGTTTACTTGTAACACTAGGAATCATTTTTGGAGACATCGGAACCTCTCCTTTATATGTATTAAAAGCAATTGTCGGGGAACACCCAATCGACAGCATCACTGTACTCGGTGGCATTTCCTGTATCTTCTGGACACTAACACTGCAAACAACTTTGAAGTATGTTGTATTAACACTTCGTGCCGATAATAAAGGTGAGGGTGGAATATTTTCACTTTACACATTGGTAAAAAAGACAAAAGTAAAATGGTTAATGTTTCCTGCAGTAATTGGAGGCAGTGCAATTTTAGCAGAAGGAATCATCACCCCACCTATTTCTGTTTCCTCTGCCATTGAAGGATTACGAATGGTTGATTCCCTAAAACATATTCCCACCGTTCCGATTGTTATTGTCATTATTATTCTTCTTTTTGCTATTCAACAATTCGGAACAAAGTCTATTGGAAAACTATTTGGGCCAATAATGCTTGTTTGGTTTTTGATGTTGGGAGTTCTAGGTGTTTCTCAGCTTTCTGATAACTGGTCGGTATTAAATGCATTAAACCCAATGTATGGATACGACCTGTTGGTGAAACACCCGGGAGGATTCTGGGTGCTGGGTGCTGTATTCCTGTGTACTACCGGAGCGGAAGCATTGTACTCCGACCTCGGTCACTGTGGAAAGGAAAACATTCGTATCAGTTGGATCTTTGTAAAAATAACACTTGTTTTAAACTATTTCGGACAAGGCGCATGGCTGATTGCGCATCAAGGCGAACACCTCAATGGTGCAAGTCCGTTTTACACGATCATGCCCGAATGGTTCCTTCCTTTTGGAATTGCATTGGCAACTATCGCCACAATTGTCGCCAGTCAGGCATTGATCAGCGGCTCTTTTACCCTTATTAATGAGGCGATCCGTCTGAATTTTTGGCCTAAAGCAAGAATTAAATATCCAAGTGACCTGAAAGGTCAGTTATATATTCCTTCCGTAAACTGGCTGCTCTGCACTGGATGTATCATTGTGGTTCTTTACTTTGAAGAGTCAACAAAAATGGAAGCGGCATACGGACTTACAATTATTTTAGGGATGTTAATGTCCTCGCGTTTACTTGCTTACTATATGCGTATTAAGCGCTTCTGGCGACCGATTATCTCTGCATTCATTGTTGTATACCTTTTTGTTGAGCTTTCGTTTCTGGTTGCTCAAATGGATAAGTTTTTAAAGGGTGGCTGGATCAGTTTAATGATCGCGATGCTGCTTGCTTCTATTATGCTGATCTGGTTTTACGCAAGAAAGATCAGAAACAGATATGTGGAGTTTGTAAAACTAACGGATCACTTGCCAATACTTGAAGATTTGAGTCGCGATTTAAGTGTTCCAAAATATGCAACGCATTTAGTTTACTTAACAAGTGCAGACAACAGAGAAGAAATAGAATCGAAAATTATTTATTCGATCATGCAAAAGCAACCCAAACGTGCTGATATATATTGGTTCGTACATGTAGATGTTGTAGATGAACCGTATCGCATGGAATACAAAGTATGCGAATTTATTCACGATGATGTTATTCGCATCGACTTTAAATTAGGATTCCGTGTGGCTCCGCGTGTAAATCTCATGTTCAGAAAAGTGGTGGAAGACATGGTGAAGAACAAAGAAGTAGATATTACTAGCCGTTACAAATCATTGAATAAGAACAACATTATTGGAGATTTCAGATTCATCGTTATCGAGAAATTTTTATCCTATGAGAACGAATTGCCATTCTATGAGAAATTTATTCTGGACGTTTATGGATTCCTTAAACACTTCAGTTTATCAGAAGAGAAAGCGTTCGGATTGGACACAAGCTCCGTTACAGTTGAAGCTGTTCCGCTTATCATTGCTCCACCAAAAGCATTGAATCTAAAGCGAATCGTAGACGAACCGCCTCTTAATTTTAAATAATAGGTTTCAATAAAAAAAGCGTCAAGCAAATTGCATGACGCTTTTTTTATTATACTCGCTCTATTACTAAGGACATTTTTTTGCTTCAGCACTTTCTAAGAATTTCTTTGCATTCGCATTTGCAGGTTCTAGCTCAGCAACCTTTTTGAAATAGGCTTTTGCTTCGCATACATTTTTGTTATTCATAAAGTAAACTCCCATGTATGTATTGGCACCTATCAAATCACTTTTGCTCTTTTCTGTGTCTTCTGGCTTCACTTTCGTTAAGTATATTTCGTAAAATGGTTTAGCCAACCACTTCTCATTCTTAGGATCTAATTGCGAATTCGATTTTGCTCTCCATAAATGTCCCAGTGTAAGTTCTGGCTGTAATTTTATTACTTGAACAAAAGAAGAGTCGGCATTTATAAAATCTTTTGATTTATAATAGGCTATTCCCAATTTGTAATAATCATTTACACCAGGTTTTCCTTTTTCCATTTTAACTTTATATGCTGCAATGGCTTCAGGATATTTTTTCATCTGCACGTATGCGTTTGCGATATCTCCGTTCAACTCCACTTTATCCGGCTGCAGCTCCATTGCTTTTTTAAAATCTAAAATAGCCAATGAATCTTTTCCTGTTTTAGAAAGCAATTTCGCACGGTATTCATAATCCTGAGGAATTACTTTATCTGCTGGAGCATTTGCAAAAAAGAAATTGATGTTCTCTAATCCACCAGCATAATCAACCGTTTCATATTTTGCATACGCTAAATACCTGTGTATAAAAACATTAGTAGAGTCGCACTTTTGCGCTTCTTTAGCATCCACAATACACTCTTTGTAAAATTTTGATTCCAATGCGAATCCAGCGCTACGGGCACGGGCACCACAATCGTTATTTAATTGAATGTATTTTTTCATTTGACCATACGCAATTTTATCTTGACCTGCCTTGTGATAAATTTCTGCAGCTTCACGGAAAGCAGGAGCGAATGTAGAATCAATTAATTTTGCTTTTTTATAGGTGTCAATTGCCAATTGATAATTTTTTGCTCGGTTCCAAATTTGCCCTTGCTTCAATAATGCTCTTGGAGATTTCGGATCAAGTGCTCCTGCTTTCTCGTAATTTTCAACTGCTTTCGTTCCATTATTTTGCTCTAAAAAAGCATCTCCAGTCAAAATATAGACCTCCGGATTTTTAGGTTCCAGCTTTGCCGCTTGTGCCAATAAAGTAAAAGCATCCGTCAGATTTTTTGTAGGAGCGTTTGTATATGCCTCAGCAATTTTCATCAAAACAGTAGCATTTTTTCCAGCAGCAAGTGTTGTTGCTTTAAAGAAATTTGCTTTCGCATCAGCAGACTGATCTTTATACCACTGCACTTTTCCAAGACCTACATATGAAATAGGATTTGTTGGATTTGCGTCTGCACCCTTCTGATACATTGCATTTGCCATTTCTATATTATCATTTTTGAAATAGTTCTCTCCAAAATAAAAGCAATAATCGCCATTATTGGGTTGCGACTGAAGAAGCACTTTGAAAGCTGCATCAGCAGATTCAAACTGTTCATTTGTAGTTAATTTTATTGCGTCATTGAGTGTTTGAGCAACTGTCGCTGAGCCAGCAATCAGGAACAATCCAATTATTAATTTCGTCTTTTTAATCTCTTTTTTCATATTCTTTATTTTTGTGAGATGGAACAACCAAATATTATCCTGTTTTTAAAATTAGAGGATATGGTTGTTTCATAATTTAATTTATTCAATATTTACTTGTACCAATCTTACTGGAGCGATAGCCGGGATCAATCCTGCTTTTAATATCATGAGTTGTCCTTTATCTCCAGCCACAAAGGATACAAATCCCATACCAAGTCCTGCACGCGTTTGTCTGTTGATCATAAACACATCTCTTGTAAAAGGGTATTCTTTGGTTTTTATGTACGCCTGATAAGCCTTAAACGGCTTTGATGTGATGTCTTTGGCAATAGCCACAACCTTCACTTTTTTAAGCGTATTGGTTGTAAGAGAGTCGTCGATATCGCTGATCCAGTTAACACTTAAAATGCCCAATGCATTTTTATGTGTGCTAACATACTCGATAACTTCCGGGTTAGATTTAACAGCAAACACATTCGTCGCAAAATTCTTCCCCTGAAGAAGCGTGTCTTTCATGTAACGGGCATTTGCAGAACCTGCATTATCAAAAACGACATTCACTCCATCTAATAGTGATTTATTGTTTACTTGTTTCCAAAGTGAATCGTTGCCAAGCAAGATCGCTTTCACTTGTTCAACTGTTAATACGGTATCCATGTTTTCAGGATGAACAAGCAATACAATTGCATCCTCAGCAATTTTGGTAGAGATCGGGAATATGTTTTTAGCTTCAAATGATTTGCGCTCAGTTGCAGTAAGGTCGCGGCACATCACAACTACTTTGCAAGAATCGTTTATGAGGCTGGTAAGTGCTTCGTTTTCGGGAATGTAATTCACATGCACTTTTGCATTTTTGTAAATTGCCTCGAACGTATAAATCTGATTGTCAAACAATTTTTGAAACGATTCATCTACAGAAATATTGACCTCACCAGAAGTGGGGGTATCTGTTGGTTTCGGGGCATCAGATCCTCCAGAACAAGCAACTAGCAAGGTTGATGCAAGAACAACAATTCCAAAAACTATCTTTTTCATGCGTATTTTTATTTTTCTATTCGACCTGCGCTGTTTCTTTTTCTTTAACAGACGATTTAATTCGCAATAACTTATTGATGTATCTACGATAAGCAATGTAAAAACGCAAAGTGCCGAATAAAATTAAAACAATTCCGATACTACTTCTTCCCTGGGGCAAAAGATCAATCCAGGTATCGGTAAACAGAAACAAAAAACCAATGGTCAGATAAAATGCCAAAAGCAAAAAACTAAGGTAGAACCTTAGTTTATTCCATGAATGTTTGATCTTTATCTTAACGCTCATCTTCCCGCTCTTTTCTGTATTTTCTGATCATTAAACCTGATCTGACGATTGAATAAACCAACATTGTAACTCCCAATTCTTTTCTGTAAGTAGGAAATGTATTGGAAGCGATGTCAGTAAAAAAAAACAGTAATCCCAATCCCAGATAAACCGCTATCATTAAAAAGTTTGAATAATAGCGTATTTTATCCACGGAAAAAGAATTACTGTTAAAGATATATTTTATGTTAATACCCGTTTATAAACGTGAGCACTATCGCAATGTGAACTTGATCGGTAAATTGAACTGAACACGAACCTCACGACCGTTTTGTTTACCGGCTTTCCAGTTAGGCATTGATTTTACAACGCGCATCGCTTCTTTGTCGCAACCTTTTCCGCCTGATACACCTCTTAATACTTTCACATCAGTGATACTTCCATCCTTTTCAACAACAAAAGTCACGTAGCACGTTCCTTGAATCTGACCTTCCTTTTCCATTTGTGGGTAGGATACATTTTTTTGAATGTATTTCATCATTTCAGATTCACCACCCGGGAATGAAGGCATCTGCTCAACAATTGTCAATGGCGCTTCAATAACTGCTTCAACAACCTGACCTGTACCTTCGTCAGGAATAATAATCTCGTTATCGCCAGTACCTTCTTGTGTAACAGTACTAATTTGTGGCGTTTCCTCTGTTTGAACAGGAGGTGGCTCATCAATTACTTCTTCATCCGTAACTACAGGAGGCGTAAATTTTACCGTTTCCATTACCGGTGGTGGTGGTGGTGGTGGCGGTGGTGGTTCTGTTTCGTCCAAGGGAGGAGGAGCAGTAAGATCTACAGGAGTAATATCTACAGGCACTTCCACTTCTTCCGTTACATTTTTGATCCAATCGATAATTGCAGGTAAGCTGACAGCGAACACAAATGAAGCACCCGTGATCAACAATGCAAATGTTACACTCCGATTGTGATTTTTACGAAGATCATAAGCTCCATAGGTCTTATTCCGATCTTCGAAAACAATATCGTTACGCACAGGAGAGACAACACTGTTCCAATTATTAAATAATGATTCTGCCATCTTCGTATTATTTAGACGTTGCTTTTAGTAATTCGTTTTCTTTTGCACCCATATCCACAACCGCGTATTTACCAATGTTGCAAATGTTCAGTTCGTCAATTACGTCAATCACGTTTTTGTATACTGCTTGGTCATCTGCTTTAATAAGCACAGTTAAGGCCTCTTTTGAACCTTTTTCTCTGTTCACTAAGCGCTTGTAGGTGGTGTCAACAATTTCTTTTCGTTTCAACTTTTCTGTCAATGCGTCAATAGCAACTGTTGTAGGTTTGTTTCTGTCTAAAAGTAATTTATGCAAACCTTCATCCGAAAAATCTGTTTTTGTTAGGGTAGTCGGAGCCATTCCTTTTTCGTTTCCGGCAGGATAAAACTCACCATAATAATAAAAGACAGCGTTTTCTTTAGAAAGAATAAAGGTCAATGCATTGTTTACTTTTATTTGATCTTTATCATCCTCGGGTTTTGCGGGATAATTGATCTCCATTGTTTTAGGTTTCGCAAAAGTAGATGTTAATACGAAAAACGTAAGGAGCAAGAACGCCAAATCTACCATTGGCGTCATATCTATTCGTGTCGATGATTTTTTGGCGCGTTTCTTTTCGTGCTTTCCACCGCCGCCACCATCAGTATTTACTTCTGCCATTTTTATACTATTTAAATGTTTATAATCTTGGAATTACTTTATAGGTGCATTACCTTATCGTATTCCACAATTATTTTTTATTTTGCTACAACAGGTCCTTGTTCAAGATCTGTGATCAAGTTAAAACGATAAATATCAATATCGGTAAACACTTTGATGATCTCTTTTACAGCAATATAATTTGATTGTCCATCAGCTTTAATCGCATAACGAAGTGGTTCGTATTTAAATTCACGCCCTAATTTTTCTGCTCTCTCCTCCTCTGTTTTTGCTTGCTTTGCTGCTTCAATTCTACCGAATTGTATCCAATCGCCCAATTCGTTATGAAGCGAATCGTGAGGAATACCAGGAGAGGGTTTAGCCACGCGTTGGGCATCTTCCATATTGATATACTCCTTCAATTTTGCCATTGGCACACCAATACTTGTCATTCCACCAAACGTCTGTAATTCTTTTTCAGTAAAAGTGATCTGGTATTGTTGACCCATTTTCTGCAAGGTTTTTTTACGAACCTCTGAATTGTTGATGTTGTAGAAGGGTTTTCCTTTATCATCGATAGAGATTAAAATTACATTTTTAGGAAGTAATTTATCTGCCGTCGACGAAGGCGTGTCAACCACAACCGGCTCGGTCACTCTTGAAGTAGCAGTAAGCATAAAGAAGGTAACCAAAAGGAAAGCCAAATCTACCATTGGAGTCATGTCCAATGAAGGGCTACCTTTAGATGATTGTACTTCAGCCATATCTGTTTATTTATTATTTATATTAGTAATAGATCCTAAAACTATTTAGAAAGTTTTAATGTGTGCAATAAACTGTAACCAGCCTCATCCATACTGTGCGTGATAGTATCAACACGAGTACTAAAATAGTTGTACATGATAATCCCAACAACTGATCCACTGATCCCTAATGCTGTATTGATAAGTGCCTCAGAGATACCTGTTGCAAGGGCAGCTGTATCAGGAGAACCTGCAGCAGACATCGCAGCAAATGAACGAATCATACCCAAAACGGTTCCGATCAAACCCCAAAGTGTTGCAATGGTTGCACAAGTAGTGATGATTGATAAGTTTTTAGAAAGCATTGGTAATTCCAAAGAAGTTGCTTCTTCCAATTCTTTTTGAACTGCTTCGATTTTCTCTTCGCTGTTCATAGAAGAATCGTTTTGTACGGTTTGAAGTTTTTCAATTCCAGAGCGAACAACATTTGCTAAAGAGCCTTGTTGTTTATCACAAGCAGCAATTGCATCTTCGAATTGGTTGCTTGCCAAAAGTGATTTGATGTTGCGTAAAAACACATCTGCTTTACCAGTCCCTTTTGCTTTTGCAATTGTAAATAAACGCTCAACAGAAAAAGTAACAATAATCATAAAAATTGCCATTAAGATAGGTACAATGAATCCACCTGAATACATCATTCCTAACATATTTCCTTCTTTTGGATGACCTTCAGCATCAAAGTTTGCTGGCGCACCCAGAATAAATGAATAAATTAACCACCCGATTACTAAACATACTACGATTGCTAAAAGTGCGGTCATAAAGTTAAACCCGCCTGATGTTGATTTTGTATTACTCATATTGATTTGATTTTGGTTTATTTTATTATTTAGTTTTTAATATATACAAATTTTTGAAAACAGAACGCTTTTCCCACTATTTTCTTTAACAAGGCTCCAAACATACTAAATCTATTTTGAAAGTAAAAATTTTTTATGTGAAGTAATTGTTTTTTTTTATGCTCGCTGCAATATGCCATATCTTCGTTATTATTTAAAGGATTGGGGCTGTATGATTAAACATAACTTTTGATAAACAGGTGTTTCTTTAACACGAATTACCACAAAAAATTGTTGTCTGTGCCTCTACTTTATTGAGCGGTTGGTTTTTAGCAATAACAGGCGGTTCCTGGCATTAAATGGCAATGCAGAATTACCCCTTATCTACGGCCTTTGTTTTTATGAAAAGAAAGGCTACCGTTATGATTATCAAGCAGATAATAATATACCCGATATTCCTAAAAACCCATTCGTTGGAGCCCAAAAAGTAACCTATTCCAGCCAAAGATCCTACCCATATTACCGCTCCGATAACATTATAGATCATGTATTTTTTATAATTCATCTGAATCATGCCTCCAATGACAGGTGCAAAATTGCGTATTAAAGGCAAGAAACGCCCTACTATTAATATCTTTCCACCATGTTGGTCATAGAGATTGACCGTGCGGTCGATCCACCATTTTTTGAAGATAAAGATCTTCGTATCCGGTTTCATGCATCGTGGACCCATGGTTTTAAAACCGAACCAATAACCTATGTAATAGCCAACCACGGCAGCGATGGACAGCAAAACAATCAATATAGGAAGATTGACTCCCAATATATGGGGCTTGGAATAACAAAGAATCCCTGCCATAAAGAGGAGGGAGTTTCCCGGCAGGAAAAACCCTGCAAGAAAAGAACATTCTGCAAAAACGATAAAGACTAAGAAAGCCAGACTACCCCAATTAATGATATACTGGGCATCACTAAAATTCCTGATAAATTGTACTACTTCCATTCGGGCCGCAAAATTACAATAATCTACTGATGAAATACAAGACAAAAAATCATTGTTTATTTTTTCTTTCTTGAAGGAAGGTGGTAAGCACAGGAATGGCAGTGATAATAATTAGTCCGATCACAATGGCGCCAATATTTTCCTGGACCCATTTATGCGTTCCAAGGAAATATCCGATGCTACACAGGGAGCCGATCCAAGCGAAGGCTCCAATGATATTGTACACCATAAATTTTTTAAAATCAACGTTGATAACTCCGGCAAGAATGGGTGCAAAAGTGCGTATGATGGGCAAAAACCTCCCAATAATGAGTGTTTTGCCCCCATTTTTAGCATAAAATCTTCGGGTAACTTCCAAGTATCGCTTTTTAAAGATAAAAGAATCTGTTCGTTGAAACAAGGGAGTACCAACCTTTTTGCCGAACCAATAACCGGCAACATTTCCAACGATAGCTGCTACCGACAATGACAAGATCAAAACGGGAAGATTTACTCCAAGAAGCTCCGGCTTTGAAACACAGACCATTCCTGAAATAAAAACAAGTGAATCACCGGGAAGGAAAAAACCGACCAACAAACCCGTTTCAGCAAATATCACAAAAAGCAAAAGGGCGATTCCACCAAATTGTATGATGGAATGGGGATCGGTAAGTTGTTTTAGGAATTCTATCACTGTGCTATGAATTAAGCCCTTTGCTTCTCGACTCCGCTCGAAGTGACTGGCGACAAGCATTTTTCTTTACTATTATTAATCTTGTTCTCGACTCCGCTCGAACTGACAATCGACTCCGCTCGAACTGACAGGGCTCAGGGTGACGTCAAATTAATGTTTCGACTTTTGTATGAAATTATTTTACTAAAATTAATCCAATTTTACTTTATCAATGTCGGGATTGACCTTATGCTCATGGAGCTCCCCTTCCCATTTGGAGATGACGACTGTTGCAACAGCATTCCCTACTACATTGGTTGCGGAGCGTCCCATATCTAAAATCTGATCGATGCCCAACAATAACAGCAATCCTGCAACAGGAATATTAAAGTGAGCAAGCATTCCTGCAATAACAACAAGTGAGGCACGAGGTATTCCCGCTACCCCTTTACTGGTAATTAACAAAATCAACAACATCGTGATCTGCTGACCAACAGACATTTCTATACCGTAAGCCTGAGCAATAAATACGGTAGCAAAAGTCATGTACATCATAGAACCATCAAGGTTAAAAGAATACCCAAGTGGCAAAACAAAGCTTACAATCCGGTTACCGCAACCAAATCGTTCGAGCGACTCAATTGTTTTTGGCATTGCCGCTTCTGAACTTGCCGTACTAAAAGCCAGCAAAATTGGTTCTTTGATGTAGTTCAGCAGTTTGAAAAAATTTATTTTCATGAAAAAACAAATCAGAAATAACACCCCGAAAACAAACAAAAATAATCCGAGATAGAATGTTCCGATCAGGTAGAGATAACCCGTGAGAACGCCCAGTCCTTGCTTTGCGACCACTGCAGCTAAAGCACCAAACACGCCAAAGGGAGCAAAAGACATTACATAATTAGTAACCTTAAACATGATGTGAGAAATAGAATCGAAAAAATCGACCACCACTTTTCCTTTGCTACCAACAGATGCCGCAGCAATACCAAAAAACAAAGCAAAAATAACGATGGGTAATATTTCGTTTTTAGCCATCACATCCACAATACTTTCAGGGATAATGTGATTGATAAAATTTTTTGTGTCAAATTCTTTCGCTACCTGAACACCTACTTCAGCATCAACCGGGGGCAATTCCAGATGCATTTTTTTACCGGGAGCAAAAACATTCACCAGCATTAATCCCAATAATAATGAAATAATTGCAGCTGTTGTAAAATACAAAAGTGTCTTTATTCCTATTCGTCCTACAGATTTAAAGTCGCCCACCTTGGCAACACCAACCACTAATACGGAGAATACCAGTGGAGCAATGATCATTTTGATGAAGCGCATAAAAATATCGCTCAGAATGTGCAAACTTGGTGCGAAGTCTTTCCAGAAATATCCAACAATGATTCCCAGGAGCATTCCTGAAAATATCTGAACAATGAGCGATGGTTTTTTAAATTTCATAGTTTGTTTTTTACCGCAGAGGTCGCAAAGATATTTCGCAGAGGACGCTGAGGAATTTATTTAAAACAAATATACACTTTGTAAAATAAAAAAAGCTTCTCAGATTGAGAAGCTTTCATTTGAAATCGGTTCTTGATACAAGCACTTCTCGATACACTCCTCCTTTTATCGGAATTACTCGCAGTGCCCTTGTATTTGTAAGTTCAATTAGCGGAAGAATTGGAGCGTATCGAAAACACTTCTTGTTTTACAACAAACCGATAATATAATCCGGAAAGAGACCTAAAGCAACGATAGCAATTGCGATAATGACCAATACTATTTTGTGATTGGATTCAACAGCAATTGTTTGTCCGTCACTTTCTTTGAAATACATTGCAATGATCAGGCGGAAATAGTAATAAACTCCGATTAAAGAAGCGATGATCGCGATCAGCACTAGTCCTATATTCCCTGCCATGAACGCAGAAGTAAATATAAAATACTTAGCGAAAAAACCAGCTGTAGGCGGAATACCAGCCAATGATAACAGCGCGATGGTCATGACAATTGCAAGCATCGGATTTGTTTTTGACAAACCGTTGAAAGCATCCACACCATCCGAATTTTTAGCATCTGAAATAATATTTACGATTGCAAATGTTGCAATTGAGCCAATAGAATACGCTGATGCGTAATACAAAATAGCACTGTTCGAGTAATTGTTAGCAGCTAATAAGGCCAATAACATGTAACCTGCATGTGCAACACTTGAATACGCTAACATTCGTTTTGTGCTGGTTTGCATTACTGCAGTAATATTACCTACCAGTAATGTTAAAGCAGCCATCACCCAAACAGTTTGCATCCACGTTTCGCTAACACCACTAAATGTAGTAGAGAACAATCTTAAAAATGCTGCGAATGCTGCTGTTTTAACAATGGTTGCCATAAATGCAGTAACAACAGTTGGTGCACCCTGATAAACATCCGGAGCCCAAAAGTGAAAAGGAGCAGCAGAAACTTTGAATGCCATTCCGACTAACATCAACAACACACCAACATAAAAAATGGAAGATAAAGCAGTTCCACCGGAAACGGCTGCAGCGATCTCGGAAAGATCAAATGAGCCGGTTGCTCCGTATACCAATGCGATACCAAACAATAAAAAACCGGTAGCGAAAGCACCCATTATTAAATATTTGAATGCCGCTTCGTTGGAGGAGACATCCGTTTTATTACTTCCTGCTAAAATGTACATTGGAATGGACAAAATCTCGATTCCCAAAAATAACATAGCCATATTTGTATAGGAAACCATCATTACCGCACCCACCAATGCAAATAGCACTAAAGCAAAATGATCGGTTAAGTTGGATTCTTCTTTAAAAAATCCTTCCGCCATTATGAACCACAGAAAAGCAACAACTAAAATAACTGCAGTAAATGCTACGGCATAGTTATCAAACTGCATCATCTTAAAATACAACTTGTTGGTATCCCAATCAAACATATTTAATACGAATGTGGTAATTAAACCAAGCAACACGATAGGATACAAGAGTTTTTTAAAGCTGAAGATCTCAGCCAATAATGCAATTACACCTAATGAAGAAAGTAATATTAATGCTTTCATATACTTTTATTTTTCACCACAGATTTCACAGATTTACACAGATAAACCTTTTGTGAACTGGATTTAATTTTTTTTATTTTATTTTTTATTTTCCTAATGCCATCTTCACATTGTTTACTAGCTGATCAACAGCAGGTGAACAAATATCCGTTAATGGTTTTGGAAACACTCCAAAAACAATAATTGCAGAACAAATAATTATCAGCACTGCTTTTTCGGTTGTTTCTAATGGAGCAAAAGAAGCTGTTGCTGCATTTGTTTCTCCTAACATGATTGATTGGTAGCTCCGCAGCATATATACGGCACCTAAGATTACCGACAAACCTGCAAAGGCAGCCATCCAAGCATTGTGCTGAAACAAACCGTTCAACAATAAAAACTCGCCAATAAATCCGTTTGTTAATGGAAGTGCGACACTGCCTAACAATACAATTAAAAACAGAACAGCAAATTGAGGATTCACATTTCTGATTCCACCGAGCGATTGAATTTCTCTGGTGTTTGTACGTTTCTGAATCAGGTCAACAATAAAGAACAAGCCCACTACATTTACACCGTGACTTAACATTTGAATCATTGCACCCTGAACACCTTGAGCGTTCATGGATAATATACCCGCAGCGATCAAGCCAACATGTGCAATCGATGAATAAGCGATTAATCGTTTGAAATCTTTTTGTACGATAGCGATACAAGATGCGTAAACAATACCGAATACGGATAATCCGATCACAACATTTGCGTAGTGTTCAACACCTAATGGAGCCAATGGCAACAACCAGCGGATCACACCAAATGTTCCCATCTTTAACATGATACCGGAAAGCAGCATGGTACCTTGTGTAGGAGCCGTTGTATATGTATCCGGCTGCCATGTATGAAATGGGAAAACGGGCATTTTAATAGCGAATGCGATGAACATTGCCCAGAATACATATCCCTGATGAACAAGGTCAAGGCTTTGTCCGGCTGCATATAGCGCTGTGATATTAAAACTATGGGTTCCTGAAGTATGCAGGTAAAGATAAATTAATCCTCCCAACATGAATAAACTTCCGGCAAGGGTGTATACAAAAAACTTGAATGTAATTCTTGCTCTGTCTTCTCCACCCCACAACAAACAGATAAAGTAGATCGGGATCAATGCTAATTCCCAGAACACGTAAAATAAAAAACCGTCTAATGAAACGAAGACACCTACAAGCGCCATTTGCATAAACATGATTAATGCATAGAAGGCAGAAGGGTTTTTGTAATCGGTTTTAAACGAAGTGAGAATAATAACAGGAACAAGAAATGTTGTTAAAAGAACCAACAACATTGAGATACCATCTATTCCAACATGAAACGAAATGCCCATGGATTGGATCCAAGCCGAATTCCACTCAAACTGCGTAGTTGCATCGCGATGAAATTGAGAAAGTGCAAAAATTGCAATTACAAATTCAAGTATTGCAGCACCCAGTGCAATGTTTTTTACTTGCGGACCTTTTACAAATAATAAAAGTAAGCCAGCAAGTAATGGAAAAAATATTAATAATAATGTGATCATATCTTTATAAATAAATTCTAAATTCTAAAACAGTTGCGTAAACAAAATCAAAACAATACTAATGACCATTACAAACACATAAAATCCGATGTTACCTGTTTGAGCAAGGCGGAGAACGCTACTTAGCCATGTTATAAGAGAACCTACACCATTTACAATTCCATCAACAATTTGATTATCTACCAGCTTGTAGAATGCTTCTGAAATTAAATTCAGAGGTTTCGTAATCAGGCTTTCATACAATTCATCAATCCAATACTTATTGTAAACCAATTTATGAAGTGGTTGTAATTCTTCACCTTCTGCAGCAGGTACTGTGTTTTTCTTAACATAGATTGAGTGTGCGAAATAGATCGCAACAATCATTACTAATGTTGCCATACCCATCAATAAATATTCTGTTTCATGCGATAAATGGTGAACCAGACGGAAAGAAGAAGATTCAAATACAGGGCTTAAGAATTCCTCTAAATAATGCGTGCCATGCAATGCTTCCGGAATACCGATCAAACCACCTACGACTGAAAGTATCGCTAAAACGATCAAGGGAATCGTCATTGACTTTGGCGACTCGTGCAGGTGGTGCTCTTGTTCATGCGTTCCTCTGAATTTACCGTGGAAAGTAAGAAAATATAAACGGAACATATAGAAGGTCGTCATCGCTGCACCTAAAATTCCCAAGAACCAAAGCAGCTTATTATGTTCCCATGCATGAGCAAGAATTTCGTCTTTGGAAAAGAATCCTGAGAAAGGGAAACAACCAGCAATAGCAAGTGTTCCTAATAAAAATGTAATGTGTGTTGTAGAGATGTATTTTTTCAATCCTCCCATTTTACGAATGTCCTGTTCACCACTCATCGCATGGATAACACTTCCTGCACCAAGGAATAATAATGCTTTGAAGAACGCGTGCGTCATCACATGGAAAACAGCTCCGGTATAAGCACCAACACCAAGAGCAAGGAACATATATCCTAATTGTGAAACGGTCGAATACGCCAATACTTTTTTAATATCGTTTTGTGCCAGTCCGATTGTTGCAGCAAACAAGGCTGTACACACTCCAATGATCGCAACAACATTCATTGCATCCGGAGAAAGTGTGTATAAAATATTTGAGCGAGCAAT
The DNA here is from genome assembly GCA_945885475.1 of Chitinophaga pinensis. Lineage (GTDB taxonomy): Bacteria > Bacteroidota > Bacteroidia > 2-12-FULL-35-15 > 2-12-FULL-35-15 > 2-12-FULL-35-15. Next base: position 64,285 of record CAMCYR010000002.1, on the reverse strand, counting down.
CATATAGATACCGGCTGTTACCATGGTAGCAGCGTGAATTAAAGCTGATACAGGAGTTGGTCCAGCCATCGCATCGGGCAACCACGTGTATAAAGGAAGCTGGGCACTTTTTCCCATTGCACCAACAAACAACAATAAAGCAATAGCTGTTAAGGTTGCATTTCCGGAAGCCATGTTTTTTGCTTGTTCAAAAACATCGTGATATCCAATGCTTCCAAAGGTTACAAAAATCAGTATAATTCCTAACAGGAAACCTAAGTCACCTACACGGTTCATGATGAATGCTTTTTTTGCAGCATTATTATACGCTGTATTTTTAAACCAGAAGCCAATCAATAGATAAGAGCACAATCCAACGCCTTCCCAACCAACAAACATGATCAGGTAATTAGAGCCCAATACCAACAACAACATGAAGAAGATGAAAAGATTCAAGTATGCGAAGAAACGGAAAAAGCCTTCGTCATGGCTCATATAACCGGTAGAGTATACATGGATCAAAAATCCGATCCCAGTGATAATCAATAAGAATAAGGAAGACAGAGGGTCAATCAGAAAGGAGAATGGAATAGACAACTTACCGGCAGAGATCCAATTGAACAAATCGATGGTGTGTTCTTTTTGGACACTCCCTTTCAATTCAAAAAATATTCCAAGAGCAATTGCAAAGGCACCTAATACAGCACCGCTGCCAATTATCCCAACGATTCCCTTCGATAATTTTTTTCCGAATAATCCGATGATTATAAATCCTATAAGCGGGAGAAGCGGAACTAACCAAACTAATTTTATCATACTCTTCTTTTATTTTTTCTCTATCTGATTAAACAGACAGTAGTGAATTACCATTTTAATTTATTCAAGGTATTAATATCCGATGAGTTTGTATTTCGGTACACCATCATCAGAATTGCGAGTCCAACAGCTACTTCCGCGGCCGCTACAGCCATAATAAAAAACACAAATACTTGTCCTTTGCTATCAGACAAATAACTTGAAAATGCAACAAGCAAAAGGTTAACAGCATTTAACATCAACTCAATTGACATAAAAATGATAATGGCATTTCGTCTAAAAAGCACACCTAATACACCAATGGTAAAAAGGACCGTACTCAGTAAGAGGTACCACTCTAAAGGAATTGTTTGTATTGCGCTCATTCTTTATTTTTAAATTGACGATCAAAAATTGTGACGTTTCTGATCTGTGATTTTTAATATTTCAATTACTTAATACTTTTCTTACCCAACATAACTGCACCAACCATTGCTGACAGCAGCAAGATAGAGGATACTTCAAATGGCAATAAAAAATCGTTGAACAATGTTTGTCCTAAATTTTCGATCAATCCGATACTTGCGTCAAATGTTTTTGCAGACTGGATACCGGCAGCACCTTTAAGAGAACCAACAAGAACAACCAGCAATGAACCCGATGCAACAGCAGCAGAGGCTTTCAACCAAACGCTTTTGTGAGGCTCTGTTTCCTTATTCAGGTTTAAAAGCATGATCACAAAGAGGAATAAAACCATGATCGCACCGGCATAAACGATGATGTGCACGGCAGCCAAGAACTGCGCATTTAGCAATACATAATGACCAGCGATTGTAAAAAATGCCAGAACCAGATACAGCACACTGTGTATTGGGTTTTTGGAGAATACCACCATCAAAGCGAACATGATCGCCAGAAAAGAAAGCAGATAAAACAAGTATGTTGTAATCATAATTTTAATATTCGTTGTTGGTTGTTGAAGGTGTTATTTGAGAACTAGTGTCCAGCAACTGTTTTCTTTTTATTTTTATCGTATGTTTCGTTGTGAGCAAACTCTTTGTGTTTTTTAAATTCTTCCACAGCTTTTGTTTCGCGGACACTTACATCAACACGCTTGTCGCTTTCAAGTCCTTCCACCAAAATACTTTTTCCATAAATAAATTCTTTACGTGTATAGAAGCTGTCTACTTTTCTATCGGTTAAGAAAATCGCTTCTTTCGGACAAGCTTCTTCACAGTCGCCACAAAAGATGCAACGCAGCATATTGATTTCATATGTTGCAGCATATTTTTCTTCTCTGTATAAAGCTTCTTCACCAGGCTTTCTTTCTGCCGCAATCATCGTGATAGCTTCTGCTGGACAGGCAACAGCGCATAATCCGCACGCCGTGCAACGTTCGGCACCTTTTTCATCACGTTTTAAAACATGTTGTCCGCGGTAAATTTTACTAAACTCACGTGTTTGTTCCGGATACTTAATCGTTGCCGATTTTTTGAAAAGGTGTTTAAAGGTAATGAGCATACCGCTAAAAATAGCCGGCAGATACATCCGTTCAATGAATGTCATTTCCTTTTTAACAACAACTTGCGATCTATTTGTTAACATCATTTTATCAGTTGGCAGTTGGCAATTAAAAAAGTTGGAAAATGATTTCAGTCATTTTGTAAGCAAACTCTTCTAATGTCAACCTGTTTATACTTAATCTGTTTCTTAAATTTTATTTTTGCGAATTGCCAACTTTTTTAATTGCCAACTGCATTTATTTTCCTTTATATTTTTCTGGATTCTCGATCATGTGCCCGATCATCCTACCTATTTCTTCTGAACGTTTTAAATATTCATCAAACTGCTCTTTCTCTATATATTCACAAGCCAAAGCAAAATCTAACCATACTTGAGTCTCGCTGTTTTCCATGTCTGCATCTGAACATTTGCTTACAAAATGAGCAGGGTAAAGTCTTTTTCTATAACCCTCACCAACATTCGAACAAACAGAACGAGATGATCTTCTAATTTGACTTGTTAGACCAAATTTCTCTTCATTTGGAAATTTTTTTGATTCTTTAAAAATTAGCATTGATAAATCAAATGCTTTTTTGTAAACATTCAAATCTCTGAAACTTCCCATATATTTAAAAGAACTATTATTTTATTACTTCTCCTTTGCCAACTATTTTAATTGCCAACTGCCAACTATTTTACAAAATAAACCATGATCTCATGACGCATCATCCATGCGCCTGTTAATACCAGGTTCAATATTGACAAAGGAATTAAAATCTTCCATCCCAGATTCATCAGTTGATCATAGCGGAAGCGGGGTAATGTCCAGCGCACCCACATGAAGAAAAATATAAATCCGACAATTTTCATGAATAGGAAAACAATTCCAAGAATCGCTAACGCATTCGGATCATGCACCCATCGTCCGATCAAGGGCATGTTGTACCCACCAAAATAAAAAGTAGCAATCACAGCGGAGGAAATGAACATGTTGATATATTCAGAGAACAAGAACAAACCAAGTTTCATTGAACTGTATTCAGTATGGTAACCGCCAACAAGTTCTGTTTCACACTCAGGTAAATCGAAAGGAGCGCGATTTGTTTCAGCAAATGCGCAGATAATAAAGATCAGACAACCCAGAGGCTGGATCAACACGTTCCAGTGCCATCCATGCTGTTGAGCTGCAATTTCAGCGGTACTCAACGTTCCCGTGGTCATTACCAAAGCAATAATGGAGATTCCCATTGCAACTTCGTAGCTAATCATTTGTGAAGAAGCGCGGATAGCACCAAGCAATGAGTATTTATTATTTGATGCCCAACCTCCAATCATAATACCATAGACCCCTAATGAAAGTACGCCAAACAAATAGAGGATCCCGATATTTACATCTGCAATTTGCAAGGGATAATCGGTTCCACCTATGTTAATTGTTTTACCCCATGGAATAATAACACCCGTCATACAAGCGGTAAGCATGCAAATTCCGGGACCTAAAACAAAGAGCGCCTTGTTAGAAACGTTCGGAATAATTTCTTCCTTCATGAACATTTTAACAGCATCGGCTAATGGCTGAAGAATTCCGAATGGGCCAGCTCTGTCCGGACCGATACGATCCTGAAGGAAAGCCGCAATTTTTCTTTCGGCATAGGTGCTGTATGTCGCCACCAATAATGTGATTGAAAAAACAATCAACACTAAAATAATTTTATAAATCAGAAAATCTAATGTCATAGTATCTTATTTTTTTCCGGCAATTTGTTTCTGCTGTTTAGAAATATCTAATTTCAATTGCGCTAAATTCTCATAATGATTTTGTGAGATCACAGAGTGACGATCAATGTGGCTTGGTTTTTCAATTACCCAATCTTTCGCATCTTTTTTCTCGAAACGACATTCGTTACAGATCCAGTCGATTGCTTCTCCCCACTGATCTTTGCGGGCTGTAACACGCAACACGTCGTTTCCTTTCAGCCAAACAGCAGCCTTTCCAGAACACTTTGTACAGTTGCGATGCGCATCCATTGGTTTTGTAAACCAAACACGACTTTTAAATCGGAATGTTCTATCGGTTAGAGCACCTACCGGACAAACATCAATCACGTTTCCTGAAAAATCATTATCAACTGCTTTCTCGATGTAAGTACTGATTTCAGAAGCATCGCCACGGAACAGCATTCCCTGATAACGATTATTGGTGATCTGATCAGCAACTTTTATACAACGGAAGCACATGATGCAACGCGTCATGTGTAATTTGATATACGGACCGATATCGATCTGATTAAATGTTCTTCTTGAAAAATCGTAGCGTGTTTTAGCCAAACCGTGTTCATAGCCAAGATCCTGCAAATGGCATTCGCCCGCCTGATCACAGATCGGGCAATCCAAAGGGTGATTGATCAATAAAAATTCAACAACACCTTTTCGTGCCTCCAAAACTTCGGGAGAGGTGATGTTAACCACTTCCATTCCATCCATTACTGTTGTTCTGCAAGAGGCAACAGGCTTTGGCATTGGACGCGGATCTTTTTCAGAACCCTTGGTTACCTTTACAACACAAGTACGGCAATATCCACCGCTGGTTTTTAATTTTGAATAATAGCACATTGTCGGAGGGGCAACTTTTGCATCCACCTCCGGATTATTATCTACAAGCATCCGCGCAGCCTGAAGGATCGTTGTTCCATCGGGTACTTCTATGCTATGTCCGTCTATCGTTACTTTTGCCATCTTTTTATCTTTTACAATTTACAATTATGCTCCAGCCAACTGATGCACACTGTAATAATGTTTAACATCTTTAATTCTTTCCGGGTGATTGATATATTCTTCAAACTCGTGACGGAAGTGACGGATCGCACTTGCTACGGGCCATGCAGCAGCATCGCCTAAAGGACAAATTGTATTTCCTTCAATTTTTCTTTGAATATCCCAAAGTAGATCAACATCACTTGGTTTCCCTTGACCTTCAACGATACGGTGAAGAATTTTTTCCATCCAACCTGTCCCTTCACGGCAAGGAGAACATTGTCCACAACTTTCGTGATGATAGAAACGGGCAAACGTATAGAGATTTTTTACGATACTAGTTGTTTCATCGTACACAATGAATCCCCCGGATCCAAGCATTGTTCCTGTTGCAAAGCCCCCTTCACTCAATGACTCGTATGACATCAGACGAGCTTCACCTTTATCGTTTTTAAGAATTAATTCAGCAGGTAAAATAGGAACAGAAGATCCACCGGCAACAACCGCTTTTAGTTTTCTTCCATTGATAATACCACCGCAATATTCTTCTGAGTATATAAATTCTTCAACCGGCAATCCCAATTCAATTTCATAAACACCCGGTTTATTGATATGTCCGGATGCAGAAATTAATTTAGTACCAGTACTTCTTCCGATACCAATTTTAGCATATTCATCACCACCCATCATCACGATTGGACAAACAGCAGCAATTGTTTCAACATTGTTTACAACAGTAGGACAACCATACAAACCAGCGATGGCCGGGAATGGCGGCTTGATACGGGGATTACCACGCTTGCCTTCTAATGATTCTAACAAAGCAGTTTCTTCACCGCAGATATATGCACCAGCACCCACTTGCACATAGCAATCGTGAGAGAAGTTGGTGCCTAAAATATTTTTACCAAGCAATCCCGCAGCATATGCTTCATCAATAGCTTTCTCAACAATGCGAGCCACGTAAAAATATTCACCACGGATATAGATGTAAGATGTTTTTGCACCTAATGCATAGGACGAAGTAATCATTCCTTCAATCAAAGCATGTGGAATTTTTTCCATCAAGTAACGATCTTTGAATGTTCCTGGTTCAGATTCATCGGCATTACAAACAAGGTAACGCTCAACACCTTCCGGCTTCGCAAGGAAACTCCATTTCATTCCTGTAGGGAAACCTGCACCACCACGACCCCTTAGTCCTGATTTCTTCACCTCTTCGACTACATCAGCAGGTGTCATTGTTTTCAATGCCTTCTCAACAGAAGCATATCCACCATTCTGGCGATACACTTCAAGTGTAGCGATTCCCGGAACGTTGTCGTTATGAATTAATAGTTTTTTGCCCATTATTGCCTCACCCCCAACCCCTCTCCAGCTGGAGAGGGGGGAAGGATTTAGTTTAGTTATATGATTTTAGTTCTATTATCAAATTCTTTTTCACTACAACGTATTCTTGTAGTCCATGTCCGTATAACTTCTTTGTTTTCCTATTGCGCGGTATTCTTCCAAAAGGTTATCTACTTTTTCCATAGTAAGATTTTCATGGTAAGATGCACCACATTGAAGCATTGGAGCGCTTCCGCAGCTACCCAAACATTCTACTGTTTTGATAGTAAACATTCCATCGGCAGTTGTTTCACCTTCTTTGATGCCTAATTTCTTTTCTAAATGCCTTACAACATCTTCTGCACCCCTTGTCCAGCAAGAAGAAGTACGGCATACTTCAAGCAAACATTTTCCAACAGGCTTTAAGTTATACATCGAATAAAACGATGCGACCTCATATACCTCAATCGGTTTGATGTTTAAAATGGATGCCACGTAGTCCATCGTTTCCGGACTTAACCAGCCGCCAAATTCTGCCTGAGCGATGTGCAGGATCGGCAGTAAAGCCGATTTATGTTTTCCTTCCGGATAACGCTTGATCATCTTATGGACCAGTGCGAGCGTTTCCTCGTTAAATTTTATTTCGTTACTCATGTTATATTCTGTTTCAAGAAATTAATCCTGGAGATCGATTTTAGGTTGGGCAAATCGAAGCTTCCTATTTTTGAAAAACAAGATGCACTAGCAAATAAAATAATAAATTTATTTTTATTCATTATGCGTCCAATTCTCCAGCAATCACATTCATGCTACTCATAGTTAAAATTGCATCAGATAGCATTCCACCTCTAATCATTTCCGCGTAAGCCTGGTAATAAATAAAACACGGTCTGCGCATATGCAAACGGTAGGGTGTTCTTCCTCCATCACTGATCAGATAATAACCTACTTCACCGTTACCTCCCTCAACAGCGTGATACACTTCCCCTTTCGGAATTTCCGTTTCACCCATCACAATTTTAAAGTGATAGATCAATGCTTCCATGTTGTTATAAACTTCTTCTTTCGGAGGAAGGTAAAATTCAGGAACATCCGCATGGAATATACCTGCAGGTTCTTTCTTAATTTTTGCAATTGCCTGATGAATGATCTTCACACTCTCCCACATTTCTTGCTGGCGCACCATGAAACGATCATAGGTATCACCATTTGTTCCAACAGGAATAATAAACTCGAATTCTTCGTAAGAGCAATATGGATTCATTACACGCACATCATAATCAACTCCTGCAGCACGTAAGTTTGGTCCTGAGAAACTATAATTCAATGCTCTTTCGGCACTGATGCCACCACAAGCAATGGTGCGATCCATAAAAATTCTATTCCGCATCAATAAGCTTTCAAACTCTTTTAATGCTGGTGGAAAGTCAATTAAAAATTTCTCCAGCAGGTCCCATGCTTTTGGAGAAAAGTCTCTTTCAAGTCCGCCAATACGACCAATATTAGTTGTCAAACGCGCACCACACAATTCTTCATATATATCATAAATGCGCTCACGCATCTGGAAAATATACAAAAAACCAGTCATTGCACCTGTATCCACTCCAATAACACTGTTACAAATAACGTGATCAGAAATACGCGCCAACTCCATAATGATTACCCGAAGGTATTGAACACGCTTAGGAATTTCTATTGCCAACAATTTTTCAACTGTCATATGCCAACCCATGTTATTGATTGGTGAAGAGCAATAATTCAAACGATCGGTGATCGGAGTGATCTGGTAATACGGTCTTCTTTCTGCTAATTTCTCAAAAGCGCGGTGGATGTATCCAACCGTAGACTCTGAATCCATTATTATTTCACCATCCATCTTCAACACATTCTGGAAAATACCGTGTGTTGCGGGATGTGTAGGACCAAGGTTCAGCGTAGAATATTCTTTCTCGACAACCTCTTTATTTGTGTTTATATTTTTTTCTTTACTCATTAGCTTCTGTAAGTCAAAAATTTTTAAGTCAAAAGTCAAAAAGGCTTTACCTTATTTCTTCAAGTTAATAATTATTGTTCCAAGTACTTTTGAAATTTCTAATAATTCACTTTTATCGTTTTTCATTAAACTACTATCTAAATCATATCCCTCTTCTATTGTTTCCATCCAAAAATCTGTTTCATTTGCTGAACGTAAAGCAATTTCATAATACCTTATCAACTCCTTTTTTGAACTACTCGCTTTCCCTTCTCTAACATTTGCTCCCACAGATGTGCCGCTACGCAATATTTGATCTCTTAACGAATATTCAACGCCCTGAACTTTTAATTCAAGTACTAACTTAATTATTCTAACCGCAAACTTCTTTGTCCTAACCCGAATATCCTTTTCGTATTCCATAAATCCCTTCAGCCATCAAAAGCTCTTTTGACTTTTGACTTTCTTCTCATTTAACTTTCTTCTTTTATCGTCCGAACATTTTATCATCTTTATCTTCACGTGTACCGTCTTCGAGAGCATATTCTTTTCTCATCGGGTGATAGTTCATCTCATCCATATTTAAAATACGTTTTAAATTCGGATGTCCTCTGAAGATGATTCCAAAGAAATCGAACTCCTGACGTTCCATCCAATTTGCAGCGGAAAACACAGAAGTTATAGAAGGAACATTCACATCGCTGTTGCTGAACTCAATTTTCAAGCGGATGCGGAAGTTCTTTGGAAGGTTGTGTAATTGGTACATTACAGCAAACTCGTGACCCTGATTTTCGGGATAATGAATGGCTGCCATAGTTGTTAAGTACTGAAAAGCCAGCTCTTCATCGTCGTAAAGAAACTTTACAACCTCACAGATAAGATCTCTTTTTACAGTAAATTCAGGAAAGTCAACATTCAATTTCGAAGAGATGAAACCCTCTCCGAATTGAGCCTTCAGTTTACTTTCAACTGCTATTAATAATGCTTCTTTTTCCATAGACCTCACCCCTGGCCCCTCTCCTTGTTCAAGGTGAGGGCGGAAGATTTTGTTTTAATTATATGATTCCTTTTCTGATCTCAATTTCTGCTTTTGAATTTTTTCTCTTTTTTCTTTTGAATTTTCTACTCAATTCCATATTTATTCAACAACGCTTTGTATTCAGGACTATCTCTACGTCTAGTTGATTCTGATTCCACGAGTTTCTGAATCTGAAGGATGCCGTCCAAAACTTGTTCGGGACGGGGAGGACAACCGGGAATATATACATCAACAGGAATAATTCTGTCGATTCCTTGCAAAACACTGTATGTATCAAAAATTCCACCGCTGGAAGCACAAGCGCCCATTGACAAAACCCATTTAGGTTCGGCCATTTGTTCGTAAACCTGACGTAAAACAGGAGCCATTTTTTTGGAGATGGTACCCATCACCATCAGTAAATCTGCCTGACGGGGCGAGAAACTTAAACGCTCCGAGCCAAAACGACCCAAGTCGTAGGTAGAAGCCATGGTTGCCATAAATTCGATTCCACAACAAGAGGTAGCGAAAGGCAGTGGCCACAGAGAATTAGCACGCGCCATTCCGACAACTTTATCAATACGAGTTGCAAAAAATCCAGGTCCTTCAATTCCCGGAGGAGCATCTGCTTTCAGATCTACTTTTGATTTTTCTATTGTACTCATTTATTTCTTTTTTAAATGGGCATTGTTTTTAATCCCCCTAACCCCCTTTTTCAAAGGGGGAATTTGTTCTAACAATAATTTTATTAATACACGAACTCTCTACTCTCTTTGTCACACGGAGTGGATCCGACTCCGCTCACCATAAACTAAAGTCGAAGTGCTTTATCTGTAATCTATTCCCACTTCAATGCGCCTTTTTTAAGGATATAATAAAAGCCTACCAATAAAAAGCCAACAAATGTGAGCATTTCAACAAATCCGATTAATCCTAATTGTTTAAAATTTACTGCCCATGGATACATGAAAATCACCTCAACATCAAACAAAACAAATAAAATTGCGACAAGAAAGTACTTAATTGAAAAAGGCAAACGAGCGTTTCCTTGAACTTCGATACCACACTCAAAAGTTTCCAATTTTACTTTTGATTTCTTCTTTGGTCCGAGTTGATGTGTTAAAAAGAGCATAATCACAACAAAACCAAGGGCTACAACAAACATCAAGGCGATAGGAAGAAAATCAAGGGGAGTGCTTTGAACGGCTAATAACATATAAACAAGTTTAATTTCTTTTCGACCTCAATTTTAGGTATTTCTTTTGAAATAACCCAAATTTTGCAGACAAATTTACTGTTTTATAGGTAAGGAAATGTACTTATTTACTTATTTAGACCAAATCCATTTTAGGCCCTTTGAATCCGATTGAATTAAAAATAAAAATGTCCCGACTCAATGAAGAACCAGGACATTTTTATTTTCAAACTATTTGATTTCTAGTATACGATAATCTTTTTAACTACTTCATTTTTATCGTTGGTTAAAGTAATTGTGTATACACCTTTTCCGTAATCAACAACACTAAATGGTTTTCTATACGCACCAGAATAGTTTTTCAACTCTTCTTTGTGAATCAATTGACCTAAAGCATTTGTCAATTCAATGGTGTAATCTGCAACAACATTTGCATTGAATAAGATGTTGAAGTTTCCATCGTTTGGATTTGGATAAATGTTTAATCCATATTGATTGCTTGCATCTTCTATTCCAGTAGTAGTAATCACTTCAGGAGCTGATTCGGCCGATGAACAAGGAACTACTGTTACAATAACGGTATACGTTCCATTTGCTGTAAACGTATAGTTTTGGTTAGTCGCACCTGCTATAGATATTCCATTTAAATACCATTGATTTCCTGTTGGAGAACTAGATGTTAATATTGATCCTAACACAGAAATGGTTGGCGTTGCAGGGGTTGGATTTACAACCATTGTAATGCCTGTACTTGTTCCTGTAAGCGAACTAGCACATATTGCATTGGATGTGACAGTACAAGTTACAATATCAGCATTTACAAGTGAGGCACTTGTATACGTTGTTCCACCTGTTCCTACGTTACTTCCATTCAATTGCCATTGATACGTTGGAGTTGTTCCACCATTTGTTGGGGTTGCTGTAAACAATACAGATGTTCCTGAACAAATTGCACCAGCAGGACTTGCAACAACACTTACCGCTGGAGTTATCGTTGGATTCACTGTTATTGTTATTCCGCTTGATGTTGCGGTAGCTGTAGATGGACATGTTGCATTGGATGTCATTGTACAAGTTACAACATCTCCACTTGCAAGGGCTGAACTTGAATATGCTGTTCCACCTGTTCCTACGTTGCTTCCATTTACTTGCCATTGGTATGTTGGAGTTGTTCCGCCATTTGTTGGGGTTGCAGTAAACGCCACTGATGTTCCATTACAAATTGCTCCTGATGGACTAGCCGCAACACTTACCGAAGGCACTACAACTGGATTTACAAGCATTGTAATTGTATTGGACGTTGCTGTAGTTGGAACAGCACAAGAAGAGCTTGACGTTAATATACATGTTACAATTTGTCCGCTTGTTAACGCACTTGAAGTGTATGTTGTTCCGCCTGTTCCAACATTACTTCCATTTACTTGCCATTGATATGTTGGAGTTGTTCCACCTCCACCAGCACTTGCCGTGAGCGTAACGGAAGTTCCAGCACAAATAGCACCACTTGGACTTGCTGTAATTGCATTTGTAGGAACAACACTACCACTAACTGCAACAACTACTGTTCCTGCAGGACTTGTACATCCTGCCACAGTAACGGTTACGCTGTATGTTCCAGCCATTGCTAATGTTGAAGTAGGACGAGAAGGGTCTTCTAATGCTGAGGTGAAAGTACTTGGACCGGTCCAAGCGTAAGTAGCACCCGCAACGGTATTTGAAGTCAATAAAATTGAAGAGCCTGTACATACAGGAGAGTTACTTCCGGCAGTTGGTGCTGCAGGAGTCGGATTCACTACAATAGTAACCGTTCCCGCTAAACTTGAACAACCACCATTGGTAACCGTCAATGAATACGTTCCACCCATTACTGTTGTAACACTTGTTAAAGCTGGAGGATTTCTTACAGCGGCAGCATAACTATTGGGGCCAGTCCAGCTATAAGTGAAACCAGCACCCAAATTAGGAGTAGTTAAAGTAATTGTACCACCTGCACAAATTGCAGCAGGAGTTGTACTTGCGTTTATACTTGGAACTGGAGTTGCTGGCAATGCATTCACAACAACCGTTGTTGTTGCCATAGCACTTGTACAACCAGCTACTGTAACTGTTAAGCTGTAGGTTCCTGCCATTGCAAGAGTTGCTGAAGGACGAGTTGGATCTTCTAATGCAGAATTAAATGCTGCTGGTCCTGTCCAACTATACGTTGCACCTGCTATTGTATTTGATGTTAAACTCATAGTTTGTCCAACACAATCTGGAGTGCTGCTTCCTACTGTTGGTGTTGCTGGTGCTGTATTTACTGCAACCACTGTTGTTGCAACAGCACTTGAACAGCCAGCAACGGTTACTGTTAAACTATATGTTCCAGCCATTGCTGTTGAAGCAGATGGACGGCTTGGATCTTCTAGCGCGGAAGAAAATGCACCTGGTCCGATCCAACTGTAGGTTGCACCGGCAACAGTATTTGAGGTTAAGTTGATTATACTTCCTACACAAACAGGAGAATTGCTTCCAGCAGTAGGTGTTGTTGGCAATGCGTTTACAACTAAGACAGTGGTTCCCACCAAGCTGGCACATCCACCGACAGTTACAGTTAAACTGTATGTTCCTGCCATTGATAATGAAGCGCCAGGACGGGTTGGATCCTCCAATGAAGAAGAAAAAGCTCCAGGACCAGTCCAGCTGTAGGTTGCACCAGCAACAGTAAACGACGTTAAATTAATTGTTGAACCAACACAAACCGGGGAATTACTACCTGGTGTTGGGGTAGCTGGCAATGGATTAACAGTCATTGTTATCGGGCCGGAAGGAGCCGGACTTCCCACAACACCCGCCAGACTTGAAGTCATGTTACATGTTACAATTTGACCTGTAGTTATAGTTGATGTCGTAAAAGTTGAAGCGGTTGCCCCACCAACATTCACACCATTAACCTGCCATTGATACGTAGGAGTTGTTCCTCCGTTTGTAGGAGTTGCCGTGAAGGTAACAGATGTTCCTGCACAAATCACATTATCAGCATCATTTGATGCAATTGTAACACCGGCAACCGGGGCGCCTATACCGGTGATATTGATATTATCTAAATAAAGAATTTGTCCCCATCCAGATTTATTTTGGAATTTCACCATCACATTTGCTTGTCCGGCATAAGGAGTCATGCTCACTGTTTCTGTTCTCCATTGCGCTGCGGTAGGAACAAAAACGGTAGTTGCATTATCTGCTGCAGTCGCTAATCCTGTTCCTCCTTTAGAATAAACCCTCGACCACGTTGAACCACAATTCGTAGAAACAAAAACAATCAGTGAATCGAAGTAGGTTGCATTGTACCTACAATAAGCAACATCGAATGTCATGGTAGCAGAAGAAACACCTGTAAAATTATATTTGGGAGTCCACAACTCGTCAACAGAACCTGCAATAGAGGTTGCAGGAGTTAAGTTATCCATTGCAGCACTATTTGTACTTGTTGAGAAACCACCAACCGTTGTTGATTGTGCCCAGGTCATATCTAAATCCGGGTTACTCAAATACCAACCCGAAGGAACAAATGCTGCACCTTGAAACCCTTCAACCAAAGGCAAAGCAATTGGAGAAGAAACAGTTATATAGGCTGTTTTTGTCATCGTATTGTTACCGTTTGTATTGGTTGCGATCATAGAAACCTGATAGGTACCGGGGGTATTGTAACAAATTCCTGTAGGATTTTGTAAGGTTGAAGAAGTAGTAGATGCACCTGTAAACGTCCAAGCCCAGGAAGTAGCAGAACCACTGGAAAGATCTGTAAAGTTAATGCAATCACCAACACAAATAGTTGTTCTGTTTGCTGAAAAATCAGCTACAGGAGGGGAAGTGCCAGGAGATGCTAAATCGGATTGCCAAACAGCACGACCAAAAGTTGCTGCTCGTAATTTAAGAGCAGTGTATTGAATTTCTAATTCACGGACAGAAACATTTGGCAATCCGGTATTATAAGCAACCCATGAACCTGCAGTATTATCGCGGTAATAAACGCCAACATCTGTTCCAACATAAAGCGGATCATTTGTTGAACTTCCTTGGTAAACGATACAGTTCGCAGGTAAGTTGGGCAATCCTGTTGAATAGTTGCTCCAGGTTACACCCGCATTCGCAGAGTACCATACTTTATTTGCAGCAGAGTATCCGGAAAAAGTAACCCAAACTCTGTTTGCATTTAAAGGATCAACAGCAATGTAGGAGATGGCAGCGGAAGCCGTCGGCAAACCAGCTGTTCTATCTGTAAAAGCAGCACCAGTTGTACACGCGTAAAACTTATCTCTTTTAGCAGCATAGATATAATTAATATTTGAAGCGGCATTTGCCAGTGCAATTACACTTCCGGTACCCCCTGAAATTGTACCGACTTGCGCCCAAGTTCCCCCACTGTTTGTACTTTTATATACCTGAGCTTTCCCAACAAACAATGTAGCAGCGTTACTAGGCGCTTCAATGAAAGGAGTAACCCAATCACCATCTGCATTTACACCTGTACCACCGGAAGCAACGATATTCGTTGTTAAATTTCCACCGGTTGTGGTCTTGTTGATATCACCATAATAGAGTTCTCCGTATTGAACATTTGCATTCGACCAATCGACAATACACTCCATTCCGTCACCACCCAAAGGTCGGCTCCACGTTGCTGTTCCGCTCCACCTGTTTGTTCCGTTATCTTGCCAACCTGACAATAAAAGATTTTGATTCGTAGTAGAAAGACCGATTCGGTATATCTGAGAAATTTGCAAGCCGTTACTCAGGTCGCTCCAAGATGTTCCGCTGGTTGTTGTTCTGAATAATCCGCCATCATTACCAGAAAAATAGGTCGTACCACTTCCCGGTAAAAATTCTAAGGCGTGAATGTCTGCATGCACGTATGGCGCTCCAGTACCTGTCCAGTGCGCATTGATTGTCCAGCTCGTTCCGCCATTAATTGATCGCCATATATTAACACCACCAACAATTACTTGCTCAGCATTTAAAGGAGAAACTGCAATTGAAAGATCGTACCAACCCTGTCCACCAGCATCGGAACCGGTACTATTGTAACCCAATAAATTAGGGCTTGTAGACCGCGCTGTAAATGTTGCTCCACTATTCGCAGAGCGGTATATTCCTTGATATCCGAAGGCTGCATTAGCAGCTAACACATAAACATAAGTAGCGTTTGCAGCCGAAACACCAATTGCTAATCGCGAAACGGAAGCAGCAGCAGGCAAACCCGTAGACGTTGTTGCGAAAGTTGTTCCTGCATTTGTAGATCTATAAAATAAGGTTGTAGAACAAGCGTATACGGTTGTCGTATCGCCAGGCTTAAATTCGATATCTTTTACATTCGCAATCGCAGTAGCAATCTGAGTCCATGCAGCTCCAGCATTACGGGTTCTATAAACACCATTGCTGGTTGCAGCAAAAAGAGTATTCGGATTTTGCGGATTAATTAATAAGCGACTGATTGTTCTGCCTTGGGTTACCAACCAGGTTAATCCGGAGGGGCTCCACGATGTTCCACCGTTTGTCGTTTTTAATACACCGATTGAATAGGTATCCTGAGCTTCTCCATCGCCCGTTGCAAGATATTGAATTAATGAATTTGTAGGATGAATCGCTAGATCGGTACATCCGATTACCGCTAAGTTGTCGGTTCCGGTAGACCAGGTACTGCCGCTATTGGTGCTTTTCCAAAGTCCGCCACCAGGAGAACCAACATAAATTGTTGTAGAAGCAGCGGGATCAAATCTCACAAAATTCACCCTTCCTGCACCACCTCCGCCGGTTGGGATAGTTGTTGTTGGTCCTACAAGGGACCAATTAGCGGCCATTGTTGCAGGAGCTCCCGGACCAGAAGCTCTCATTCCCGAAGCGGAACCAGCATAAAAATTATCTAAATATTCGTTCCATGCGTTCACCATAACAGAACGATCTCCGGATGGGTATAAACGCTGCTCCATATAATTTTCCCAGCGTTTATAAGCCTTCCAGCCACCAGCCATTTTTACTTTTTCTGGAACGCTAGCAGCGGCTATTGAAGAAGTTGTAGCTGCACCTTTTACCGGGATAAAAGGGGTTATAGTCGAAGTTGCTATTGCAGAAGCTTTTTTTAGCTTTTCTGTTTCTCTAAATTTGGGTTCGTAGTTTTTATAGTAATCATTAAATGCTTTCTGCACATCATAAAAATTGACATTCGGATCTTGCATTTGCTCTACCCATGTTTGTGAAGATGTTTTATTTACGAAAAATGTAAACACAACGCATAAAGAAAAAAGAACTGTTTTTTTCATTTAAAATATAGTTTTGAGAGATTTATGAAACGAATTTCGTTTATAATTTTCAACGAAACAAGTCTTTCGATTTCTTTTAGATGAATACTTCTTTTTGATAGCTGAATACTTTTTCATAAACTAATTTCAGACTTAATTGAAACTTATTTTTATATAATCTTTAAGTAAATTTAACAACGCTAACAACAAATTGTTCATTACTTTATAATATCCATCTGCAAAGGGCGTTTTTGTTTTTATAGCTTTATCCCGAAACTAAACCGCTGTTCTATCTGCATAACCTCCAGATTACTGTTGAAAATGTTTAGTTGAATATCAACCTTATTTAAGCGTTCTGTTTATGGTGAAAGAAAAAAAAATTTTTGTTCTTGATACGTCTGTAATTATTTATGATCACATGGCGGCCAAAAGTTTCAAGGAACATGATGTAGTAATTCCGATAACGGTTTTAGAGGAGTTGGATAATTTCAAAAAGGGAAACGACACAAAAAATTATGCTGCACGTGAGTTCACCCGATACATCGACAAAATATCCAACGGCAATATACTTCAGGATTGGATAAACATCAATGGCAAAGGTCATGGCATGATTAAGATTGAAATGCATCAGAATTCTAAAATTGATGCAGAAAAAGTATTTGGTGAACGGAAAGCAGATCACCGAATTTTAAATACTGCTCTTTATGTTGCGGAAAAGCATCCAAAAATAAAAGTAGTGATGGTCACCAAAGACATCAATCTTCGCATTAAAGCAAAATCGTTGGGCTTGAATGCCGAAGATTACGAGACCGGAAAAATCAAAGATGTAAACGAACAACTTTATACCGGACGCAGTGAAATTCAAAAAGTTTCTACGGAAGTAATCAATGAAATTTATGAAAAGGGATTTTGTGATCCCTCTGCATTATTAAAAAAACAAAAGCCTACATCTAATCATTTTTATGTTTTAAAGAACGGTACAAAATCTGTACTCGCTTCATACAGTCCGGGGAAAGATTTGTTAGAGCGCGTTAAAAAGGTTACCGCTTTTGGTGTGAACCCGCGCAATGCCGAACAAGCGTTTGCATTGGATGCTATCATGAATCCGGATATTAAATTAGTATCGATTCAAGGTGTTGCAGGTACAGGAAAAACATTGTTATCGTTGGCTGGAGCATTGGAACAGCGCAGAACATTTCATCAGATCTATTTAGCACGGCCTATCGTGCCCTTGAGCAACAAAGACATTGGTTATTTACCGGGAGATATCAAATCGAAGTTGAATCCATATATGGAACCGTTGTGGGATAATTTAAAATTTATCAAAAATCAGTTTACTGAAAAAGATAAAGAATACAAACAAATAACCGAGATGGTAGAGAATGAAAAGTTAGTTGTTTGTCCGCTTGCATATATCCGCGGCAGAAGCTTGTCTGATGTTTTCTTTATTGTGGATGAAGCACAAAACTTAACGCCACATGAAGTAAAGACAATTATTTCACGTGCAGGTGAAAACACTAAAATGATCTTTACGGGTGATATTCATCAAATCGACACACCTTATCTGGATACACAAAGTAATGGCTTGTCTTACCTGATCGATAAATTAAAGAACCAAAATTTATATGCGCACATTACATTGGAAAAAGGAGAGCGTTCTGAGTTAGCAAATTTAGCGAATGAGTTTTTGTAGAGAGGCACCACAGATTACTCAGATTTTCACAGATAACATTTCAAACAAAAACGTCTCGCAATATTGCGAGACGTTTTTTTATTTATTGCAATTGATTTTTACTCCACAATCACAACCTTTTTAGTTTCAGTTCCAACTGAAGTTGAAATTGTGAAAAAATAGTTTCCTGCAGAAAGACTTGATCGATCAAAGTTTATAGAATGCATCCCTATTGATTGAGTTTGATTCACAATTGTCTTTACCAATTGTCCTTTTACATCGTATAATTCAATTTTTACATTTCCTTCCGACTTTAGTTCAAATTTTATTTCAGCTGTTTTAGCAATAGGATTGGGATTAACTAAAAATTTGAATTTAGATTTTTCTGATTCGTCAATAGCTGTCGCGCTTCCGAAATAATGATACGTTGTGTTGTTTAAAGTTCCGGAATTCGGGTTACCTAAAGTATCTGTAAGAATATTGTAACAAATATCTGCCGGACTGCTTAATCCTGTAACTACAGTTGTTGGGCCGCCGGTGAACGTATTGTTAAACCTACTGATTCCATTAAGACCCCAAGAAGATACATAATAATTTCCAGTACCGTCTTTTGCGATTCCATCACAATTACTAAGTGTTGTAGCAGTAATTACAGAAGTAGCAGCAGTGGTCACATCCAATGCCATGATCGGAGCAGAAGTTCCCCAATTCACAAAAACACAACGATTATTCGGAGCGTCATAAATAATTCCATTGGGACTTTTTGCCAAACCGGTCACATAAATGCTGAATGCACGGGTTGCGATATTTATGCGGTAGATCTTTTTTGCAGAAAAATCTGTTGCATATAAATAAGTATTATCGTGTGTGATTCCATTTAAAAATGTAGCACCCATAGCAATTGTTCCTAATGAAGCCGCAGTATTAATATTATACATTTTTATATTTCCACCATCGCATACATACAAGGTGTCATTAACTATCTCTAATCCATGGGGACCGCTTGTTATTCCAGAAGCAAAAACTGCACGAGCACCAGTTACACTGCTTCGTGTCAAAACCTGTCCACTTCCATTGTTGGAAATTAACCAACGGTTATTCGCATAATCAAATTCGATGCTTTCTGGACTGTTGTAAGCTTGAGAAAATGCTGTTGTTGATGTAAACAAAGCGAGTACGATTGTAAGACTTTTTTTCATTTTAGCTTTTAGTTAGCTTTTAGTTATTTTTTCTAATTCCATTCCACAAAGAGAACAATTGCCCGCTTTATCAAGTATTTCTTCGGTACATTTCATCGGACATTGATATTTTTCATTTGCAATATCAGCAGGCGCTTCAGTCTTTTTTTCAGCACCTCCGCAAGCAAGTAGTGAAAACAAACATAAGCCTCCTAAAACAAGGAATACTTTGGTATATTTTTTCATTCGATTATCACATTAAATAGTTAATTAGTCACTAAATTACATAATTTTACGAGCGAATGAAAATAAATTGAAACTAATAATTATATTTGCTGCTAACATATATCCCATACCTCTCTCACTAATGAAAAAAATATTATTTCTGTTTTTACTTGTTTTCGGATTAACAAGTGCTGGATATTCTCAGGCCGCTGGAAAAGGTAGTGCAGAAAAGGGCTCCGGATCGAATGTAAAACCCCGCGGTCAAATGCGACACTTCGACAGACAAAAAAGAGATCCGAAAATGAAACACAACGGAACAGCATACAATAGAAGAAAAAAGAAAGAGTATAAGGTTGATGGAGATGGTTTTAGTAACTCTCCTGGAAAAGGAAAAAGAAGAAGAAATAAATAAGCTCTAGTAAAAAAACCTCAATCGTGTGAGGGGGGTATTTTATCGGACTACAGCTAACTTCCTAGAACAATTATGTTCGTTGAGCAATAGCTCAATTGTGAAGGACTTATAAACAAAAACCATTTGCATTTCAGCTACTCCAATTAGTTTAATGGTCTATTCAACTTTATTATCCTGCGCTTTTAATATGAAAGAAAATGCAAAGATTACCACTAAAAAGAGTCTGTTTTGTTAGATAGATTTTCTATTTAAAAAATTTATTTTAAAGCACCAATTTCTATTTCCAGAGATCAACGTTCAAATGCGATTCTAATTTGTTTTCGAGGGTATCCGGCAAGGCAGGGAAAAAGTTAATTTGTGTTAAGCGTTCAACAGAATCTACCGAAACAGCGTAAAAGAAAATAGATTCTTTACTTCCTTCATTCGGCATTACAAATGCGATTGCTTTTTTTTCGGAACCAAATACATCCAAAATAATTTTATAGTAATATTTAGGAACAGCAACTTTGTTTTTTACTCCGATGGATGGTAAACCTTTCTCTAAAACGCCAGCAGTTATGACATAGAGCTCTTCTTCTTTTTTAGCCCATTCACGCACCTGCATTTCAAGGGTTTTCCAGATACCACGATTAAACTTCGGCTGCTGAGGACTCATATTACTCATAAAAAAAGACTCGCTCATTGCTGCTTCACTCCAGCCCATATCACCTGCAGGACAGAGATGACCGCGATCGTAACCTGATTTTTTATAGTCATTAGGAACAGCAGAACCAGTCATGACAGATGGGTCTTCTCTGAAGTTATCCGTTCGCTCCTCCTCTTTATTGCTGCACATTTTAGAAGTGAGAAGATATGCAACCCATTTTGCCTGTTCAAAATTTTCATCGTAACAAAGCGTATAAGCCACGTGTTTAATAACTTGATCTTTTTTATTTGTTTTCGGATAAAATTTTTGAGAAAATATTTTTGTGCTGTCGGAAAATCTTTTTAAGAAGGGCGCTTCAAGAACTATTGTTTTGTTAGAAATAACAATTCCTAAAAAAGAAAAAAGAAATACTGGGAAAATTATCCTCAAAAATAACATACATTTACTATCTGAATTTCAGCTTAAAGATAAATAAATAAAAATGAAAACACTTTATCTTATTCGTCATGCCAAATCCGATCGCTCGCTCGCTGAAATTTCTGACATCGATCGTCCTTTGAATGAGCGGGGTTATGCTGATGCACACAAAATGAGCTTGATCTTTAAAAACAAAAATATTATCCCAGATATAATTATAAGTAGTCCTGCCATTAGAGCTCTTTCAACAGCTTTAATATTTTGTAGAACCCTTAAACTCGACCCAAAAACAATAGAGATCAATCAACAGTTATACGATACTTCCGTAAAAGAATATCTCCGCTGCATCACCCAAACTGACAACAAATTTAAAACGGTCTTTTTATTTGGCCACAACCCGACAATCACGAACATGGCAAATGAACTTACGAACGCATGTTCAGAAGAAATTCCCACTTGCGGAATAGTTGGAATAACATCAGATGAAAAAGAGTGGAAATATTTTGAAAGAAAAAATAATTCCATAACATATGTCGACTTTCCAAAAAAACACGCTTAAATACATCCGTTAACAAATTGTTAAGGTTTAAACTGCTGGTTATATGGAACACTATTTTTCTCACTTTTAATTTCTAAATCTAAAAAACAATGAATAAGACCCACCGCAAAGAACTTGAACTCCGATTAGTAAAAACGATTGAAGAAGTTCTATCAAAACAAAACGCAGAGGCAGCTGCTAAAATTCGAAAAACTACAGTCGAAGTGTGTAAATTGATTGCAAAAAAGTTTTCAAAAACACTGAAACAAAAAACCGAAGTAGCGATTAAGACTAAGCCAGTAAAAACCGTAAAAAAGAAGGCTAATGCTAAAACGGCTGTAAAGAAGTTGAAAACCGTAAAAAAGGTTAAAAGCAAAAAATAATATTTCGTAATTTTAGTGTTGATATTTTTTGTGAGGTATGCTAAAAAAAAATGTTGTTTTAATTAATCGTGAATTAAGCTGGTTAGCATTTAATGACAGGGTTCTGCAAGAAGCGGAGGACAAAACCGTACCCCTGATTGAACGCTTAAAATTTTTAGGTATTTACTCTAATAACAGGGATGAGTTTTTTAGAGTTCGAGTTGCAACCCTTAAACGCGTTGTAAAGCATCAAAAAAAAGCAGAAGAATTAATGGGGGAAAACCCTGTTCGGCTGTTGGAAAAAATTAAACAAGCGGTAATTGCTCAACAAGATAAATTTGAACATATATATCAGGTTATTATACGTGAGCTTAATAAACAAAATATTTCCATCATCAATGAGAAGCAATTATCGCCTGCACAGGGAACCTTTGTAAAAGAGTATTTCAGAGAAAAGGTGAAAGGGTCATTGTTTCCAATAATGCTTGATAGCCCATCACCCTTTCCCTACCTGAAAGACCGGTTAGGATATTTGATCATTAAACTTGGACGAAAGGATTCATCGAAAAAGAACAAATACGCTATTATTGAAGTTCCAACAGATACAATTTCCAGGTTTGTTGTGTTGCCAAAAGAAAAAGATAAAAATTATATTCTTCTTTTAGACGATGTTATCCGTTATTGTTTGGATGATATTTTTCAGAATTTTGACCACGACTATATCGAATCTTATAACATCAAACTAACGAGAGATGCTGAAATAGATATTGATACCGACCTTTCAAAAAGTTTTGTTGAAAAAATATCAAAAGGATTAAAGGCGCGGAAAACCGGACAACCGGTACGACTTGTATATGATAGTGAGATTGCTCCGGATATGCTTGATTTTATAATGAAAAAAATTAAGCTGGGAAAAGACGACAATCCGATCCCCGGGGGACGCTATCATAATTTTAAAGATTTTATTTCCTTTCCGAATATCGGGCATCCCGACCTTAGTTATAAAAAAAATATTCCATTAAAACATCCGGATCTAAAAGATCAATCATCTATTATTAAGGTGATAAAAAAGAAAGATGTTTTATTAACTTATCCTTATCAATCATTTGATCATATCATCGATCTTCTGAGAGAAGCATCTATTGATCCTAAAGTTCAGAGCATTCGAATAACGCTTTATCGCGTTGCCAAAAACTCAAATATAGTTAAGGCCTTGATCAATGCGCTAAAAAACGGGAAGCAAGTCACCGCTGTAATTGAGTTGCAGGCGCGATTTGATGAAGAAGCAAACATATACTGGTCGGGAAAGTTGCAAGAAGAAGGCGCAAAAGTAATATATGGCGTTCCAGGTCTAAAAGTACATTCGAAACTTTTTCTGATCACGCGAAAAGAATCTGGAAAAATAAATCACTATGCGCATATCGGAACCGGAAATTTTAATGGTGATACATCTAAAGTGTATACAGACCAAACATTACTTACGTCAAATAAAATAATAACCGAAGAAATAGAAAAAGTGTTTGACTTTTATTTAGACAATTTCAAAGGGGGGATTTATAAACATTTGTTGGTTTCTCCCTTTTTCATGCGTAAACGATTGGTGCAACTTATCAACAAAGAAATACAGAATGCTAAAGCGAACAAACCGGCTTCTATCATCTTGAAATTAAACAATTTGGTAGATGACGAAATGATTCGAAAACTTTATGAGGCAAGTGCGGAAGGCGTTAAAATTAAATTGATTGTCCGCGGAATCTGTTCACTGGTGGCTGGAGTGAGTGGGTTGAGCGAAAACATCGAAGCAATCAGTATTGTAGATAAATATTTGGAACACAGCAGAGTGTTCATATTTCACAACAACGGTGATGAAAAATACTTCATATCTTCGGCCGACTGGATGACAAGAAATCTTGATCATCGCTCTGAAGTTGCAGTACCAATTTATGACAAAGAGATACAGCAACAATTAAAAAAAATAATTAATATTCTTTGGTCTGATAATACTAAGGTAAGAATATTGGGAAGTACTCAAAACAATTCGTATCGTAAATCAAACAGCAAAGTTAAAATACGCGCTCAGGAAGAAATATATACATTATTAAAACCAAAAAAATCGTAACACATTGAAATTTGCTGCAATTGACATTGGTTCCAATGCCGTTAGATTATTATTTTGTAATGTTTATGAAGATAAGGGTAAAACCTTTTTTAAGAAAGCGGAATTAATTCGTGTGCCTATCCGTTTGGGGGAAGATTCCTTTTTAAACAAAAGAATATCCGTAAAAAAAGCAGACAAGTTGGTAACAGCAATGAAAGCCTTCAAGAATCTTATTGATGTATACGATGCCATAGATTACCGGGCTTGTGCAACATCGGCTATGCGAGATGCTGAAAATGGATACGACATCGTTGCACGTGTTAGAAAAGAAGCAGGAATAAAAATAGAGATCATTGATGGTAAAACAGAGGCTGACATTATTTATTCAAATCACATAGAGGAACATTTAGATAAAGCAAACAACTATTTATACATTGATATCGGAGGAGGAAGCACTGAAATTACTTTGTTCTCACAAAACAAAGTTGTTGTTTCTCAGTCGTTCAACATAGGAACCATCCGGATGCTGCACGAGCAGATAGAAAAGGAATACTGGAACTATTTTAAAAACTGGATCAAGGAAATAACATCCGGATATAAACCTTTAATCGCGATCGGTTCCGGAGGAAACATCAATAAAATGTATAAAATGATTGGAAGAAAGCCCAACAAGTCTATTTCAACTTTAAAAATAAAAACCCTTTACGAATTACTCGAATCGCATTCATATGATGAGCGCATGCAAGTGTTTGGATTAAATCCGGATCGAGCTGATGTAATTATTCCCGCGTCAAAAATTTTACTTACTGTTCTCAAAAAAGCAGAGATAGAAAAAATTATTGTTCCCCAAATCGGACTTGCTGATGGTATTGTTCATCAGTTATACGAAAAGCATAAAGAAAAAAAGAGAGAAAAAGTTTAATATTCCTTTTCAACTAATTTTTCCGCAGCTTGTTAACAAAACCACAAAGTAACTCGCTCGAGGCTCCTATTATTTATTTGCTTAATAATTGAACAAAGCCGGATGCATCGTATTCTTTTCTATCAAAACCAAACCCTTTGATCACATAGAAATATACTCCGTCCTCGGCCTCTTGCCCGCTATGTTTACCGTCCCAACCTGCTGTTGGAGAACCGTTCCACTCGTAAATTTTATTCCCCCAACGATTAAAAATTGTACCCGTTAATTCTTTAATTCCTTGTGAACGAACTACAAATAGGTCGTTTGTTAAATCACCATTGGGAGTAAATACATTTGGTACAACCATGAAAGCTTCATCAAATACATTTATCGTAACCGTTGTGGTATCAGAACAAGCGAATGAGCCATTGTATGCAATTAATAAAATGGTATAGGTTCCGTTTGCAGTATAAACAACAGAAGGATTAGTTAAAATTGAAGACGTTCCATTTCCAAAATCCCACAAATAATCACTTGCCCCATTGGATGAATTTGAAAGGGTTACAGTAAGTGGGCTGGTGCCTGAAGAGGGGCTTGCAGTGAATGACGCAACCACACCCAACACCGAATTTACAACAACCGTTTGATTGAATGTGCAGCCAGCATTGTCTGTTACAGTTAAAGTGTACGTTCCTGAACTCAACCCTGTAAATGTTGCTGAGGATTGAGAAATGCCACCGTTCAAAGAATATGTAAAAGGGGCTCCACCACCAGTAACCGCTCCAGCCATGATTGTTCCATCTGCATTTCCACAGGTTGAATTTGTTGATGATGGACTTGTCATCGACAAGGTTGAATTCACAGTAACCGTTACAGTTGCCGTGTTATTACAAGATCCATTTGATACAACTACGGTATAGGTTGTTGTAGAAATTGGCGCTGCAGAAGGAGTTGCAGATACAGTGCTACTTAATCCCGCACTCGGACTCCAGAAATAAGTTCCACCGCCAGTAGCTGTTATTACTGTAGATCCACCGCCACAAATTACAACATCTGCACTTGTTGTCGCTGATGGTATCGGATTAATTGTTAGTGTGACACTTGATGTTGCAGTACAACCCGCAGCACTGGTTACAGTAACCGTATACGTTGTTGTTGATGATGGCGTTGCCGTTGGATTTGATACCGTTGAGCTGCTTAGCGAAGACGAAGGCGACCAAGAGTAAGTTCCGCCACCTGAAGCTGCAAGAGTAACAGGGGTGCCAACACAAACGCTTGACGCAGAAGATGTAGCTGTTGCAACAGGTAATGGATTCACCGTTACTGTGACGGTATTAGTGGAGCTACATCCATTTATATCTGTCCCAACCACAGTGTACGTTGTTGTTCCAGCGGCAGATGAAACAGGGCTTGCTGTTGTTGCACCAGATAAAGAACCAGCAGGAGACCAAGCATATCCAACAGCACCAGAAGCACTCAAAGAAGATGTTGATCCAACACAAATTGAAGCAGAAGGGCCAACCGTAATTAGGGGTAAAGAATTTACATTTACTGTGACAAATGCAGTATCAAGGCAACCAGAGGATGCAGCTCCTACAACAGTGTAAGTTGTTGTAGAGGCAGGTGAGGCTATTGGATTGGCAATAGAAGAACTACTTAATGTTCCTGAAGGAGACCAAGAATAACTTGCTGCGCCTAAAGCACTAAGTGAAGCAGATGATCCAGCACAAATAGTTGCAATGGAAGTGCTTGCAGTAACAACAATACCACTTAAACTAATCGAAACAACATCAGATGAAGAACAACCATTTGCATCTGTTCCAACAACTGTATATGTTGTTAATGAAGTTGGAGAAGCTATTGGATTTGAAATAACTGGGTTATCCAGTGATCCGGATGGTGTCCACAAATAAGATGTTCCTCCTGTTGCGTTTAAACTAGTACTTGCTCCCGGGCAAATGCTTATACTTGCTCCCGCATCAATCGTTGGCAAAGGGTTTACACCAACCGTTATACTATCGCTTGCCGAACAACCGTTTCCATCTGTCCCAATAACGGTATAGGTAGTCGTTGTTGTTGGGCTCGAGATTGGATTCGAAATACTTGTGCTACTGAGGGTAGCACCAGGAGACCAAACATAAGTTGAAGCACCACTTCCGTTTAACACCGTTGTTCCACCAATACAAAAAGCTATTGGTGATCCTGCATCTACAGCTGGCAAAGGATTTACTGTAACTGTTACAAAAGCTGAATCAATACACCCTAATCCACCCGTTCCTATAACAGTATAAGTTGTAGTTGCTGTTGGTGTTGCAACGGGATTTGCAATAGTTGAACTGCTCAGTGAAGCGGCAGGTGACCAAACATACGTTGCTCCGCCTACTGCAGAAATAGTTGAATTGTTTCCGACACATATGGTAGAACTAGCACTGCTTGCAGTAACAACGATTGGCGAAACATTAACCGCGACAAGATCAACAGATGAACAACTATTTGCGTCTGTTCCAGTTACTATGTATACCGTTGTTGAAGATGGAGTAGCAACAGGGTTTGCAATAGTTGAACTGCTTAATGATGTTGCTGGGGACCACACATAACTAGTTCCTCCTGTTGCATTTAATGTTGTACTTGAGCCGGGACAAATTGTTACGCCAAGCCCTGCATCTATTATTGGCAATGGGTTTACTGTTAACGTTACGCTATCTGAAGAGACACAACCATTCCCATCTGTTCCAACCAAGGTATAGGTTGTTGTTGAAGCTGCACTGGATGTTGGATTTGAAACGGTAGAGCTGCTTAGTGTTGCCGCTGGCGACCAAACATATCCTGTTGCTCCTGTGCCGCTTAGTATTATTGTGTTACCTAAACACAATGCAGCTGGAGGTCCTGCATCAGTTGGTGGCAAAGGATTTACTGTTACCGTTACCGCTGCAGTAGATGTACAAGTTCCTTGTGTTGCTGTAACGGTATAGGTTGTAGTTCCTGTTGGGCTTGCTATTGGGTTTGCTATTGCTGCACTACTTAATCCTGTTGCAGGACTCCAAGAATAACTTGCTCCACCTGTTGCATTTAAAGCTGTGGACGAACCCAAACAAATGGAAACTCCGCTTCCTGCATTAGCAATAAGACTTGCGAAAACAACCGAAACCGTATCCGTTCCCGCGCATCCCAAAGCGTCTGTTACCGAAACGGTATATGTTGTACTCGCTCCTGGTGTTGCAATTGGATTGGAGATTGCTGGGTTACTTAAACTTCCAGCAGGGCTCCAAGTATAATTAATTGCTGATCCAGATGTTGCGTTTAGTGACGTTGATTGTCCCGGACAAATTTGTGTGTATGCTCCTGCGTCAACACTAACAGTGGTTGTAATAACTTCCACAGTATCTTTATTGGTTACTGCACCAACAGGACATGCATTTAAGTCTACCACCTCAGCATAATAATATTGTGGTGAAGTAGGTGGTGTAACTACTATTGGTGAACCCGTTCCGATTAATACATTTGCTGGTAAAATATACCAATTGATTTGATAAGATGATGTTCCGTTTGGAGTGTATCTCCAACCTTCGTTTACTGCAGTCCAGGCTGTACTGTTTCTTCCTGGAACAGAAAACGCTACTGTACCTGCAGCATTGTGAAGCCCTTGCACTGCTGTTCCGCCGGCCCATGAAAGGCAGGCTGGCTTAACTTGGATATAATTTTCAATCCTATTTGTTGTTTCGTATATAGTAATTTGAAAGGTTCCTAAGGTGGAAGTACAAGAAAACATGGGGCAATTATTCCAGGATACCACCAATCTTCTAAAAGGTGCTATTCCATACATTTGATATTTTACACAACCTGCTGATAATCCAGGATACCAATCTTGCCAGGGCCCCATGATACAATTTTTAGGTACCGTTCCTGCCAAAGATGGAATTGTTGCTGATGTATACGTTGTTGGTTGAGGAGAAAAGGCCACCCAGCCATTTGACCCAACATAAAAATTAGAATATGTTGTTCCAAAAAAACAAAAATTAAATCCAATAGGAAGAGCTCCTGATTGTGTGTCATCTCCCATGCCACCAACGACAGTCCCCGCCCCAAAAGGATCTGGAGCATAAGGCACCGAGCTTATGGCGTAACTTGTGGTTGCAGCGCTTCCGCCACCGCCACCAGGAGAAATCACCGCCGTAAGTGTTGCTGTTCCTCCTGAACAAATTGTTTGTGTTTCAGGAGAGGCATCAATTGTTTGAGATTGGATGGAGCATATATTTAAAAATAATCCAAAAGAAATAAATTTAATTTTTTTCATAATTCGTAGGTACTCTTAGATGAACGTAATTTTTTTTGATTCTT
The DNA here is from genome assembly GCA_945885475.1 of Chitinophaga pinensis. Lineage (GTDB taxonomy): Bacteria > Bacteroidota > Bacteroidia > 2-12-FULL-35-15 > 2-12-FULL-35-15 > 2-12-FULL-35-15. Next base: position 34,675 of record CAMCYR010000002.1, on the reverse strand, counting down.
TTTTTTGAAAACCTGAAAACGCTTCAACAATAATAATAAAAACAAAAACGGTATCAAAACCTTAAAGGTTTAGATACCACTTTGTTTTTAAGACCTACTGGAGTAGCAACAGGTTTCAAAATATTTATTAAAAATTGGCGACACCGGTAACAAAAACCTTGCATGTAGAGGTGGTACAGCTAAAAACAGGATTAATATTTTTGAATTTTTTGTCTGACGTTGGACCAAACAAAGTAAATTCTTCCCGATGCCCCAATTTTAATATGTTATCTCGTTAGTTTAATCTTTCCTTTTTGTTCGTATTTCTTTCCATCAGCACCATCGGCAGAAATGATATATAAATAATTTCCCTCTCTTACATTTTCACCTTTCTTATTTTTGCCATCCCATTTAAAGCCATTGCCTTTAAATTCATAGATCACTTTTGCGTCTTTATCAAAGATGGTTACTTCCATGACTAAAATGTTTTCTCCATTAAAGAAAAAAAGATCATTCAGTCCATCACCATTGGGAGAGAACTCTCTTTGGTTGGATACGGCAATTGAAGAATTATTAAATGCTTCGACTTTTATGCTATCGACAGCAATTTTGCCATCGACACCAGTTGATGAAAGTGTAATAGTATAGATACCCGGCTCATCAAAATATTTAATTGGATTTACACCTAACATTGGCTTTGATCCATCATTGAATGACCATTTATTAATTTTTCCGCTCCCAATATTGGAAAGGTTGATGATCAAGGGTACAGCACCGGCAACACAACTGGCGGAAATAGATGCGATACGTTCGTCAGAGAGCAAAGACTGAATTTGTTTTTTATCTTTGTTAACAATCTTCTTTTTAGCTGGTAAAACCGGCTCAACCGCTTTTACTACCGCAGGATCTTCTTTCGTTTCTTCTTTTTCTACAGACAAAAACTCTTTTATTTCAGCGACACTTGGTTTCTTCGTTTCGACAACCACTTTTGGCGCTACTACAGCTTTGGGCGTATTTGTTTTGTTTTCTGTTCCGTTCATTACAAAAACAGTAGCAACAACTGCTGCTGCAGAGGAAACAATGCCTACAATTGCATTTGCACCCATCTTATTAATGAGCATTTTGCCTAACAGACCCAAACCTGCACCTTTCAATGCCGCTTGAACATTTTTCCAAACAGAAGGGCTAACTTCCGCTTCGAAATTTTCAAAAGAGTCTTTAAATAAATCTTCTATGTTTTTTTTCTTCATTTTTATTCCCGATCAATCGGTATCAACTTCTGTAAATGCACTTTCGCCCTTGAATATTGTGATTTAGATGTACTCTCTGAAATATTCAGCATCTCAGCTATTTCTCTATGTGAATAACCCTCAATGGCATAAAGGTTAAAAACCGTTTTAAATCCCAAAGGCAAGGTTTGTATGATCTTCAAAAGATCCTTAACAGCGAAACTATCCCCAGAATCCATATTAGAAGGGAGCATAAACTCAACGCTATCCAACTCAATATTTTGTTTTAATTTTTTATTTTTACGGATATGGGTAAGCGCGGTATTAACCATTATTTTTCTTATCCACCCTTCTAAAGAACCGGTTCCTTTAAACGATTCAATATTTTCAAAAATGCTGATGAATCCATTTTGTACAACATCTTCTGCCTCCTCTGAACAGTCGCAATAACGCAGACAAACACCCATCATTTTTCGTACAAATTTTTCGTACAGATTTTTTTGAGCAATTGCATTCTTTTCAATGCACCCTTTTACTATTTGCTCATCAGTCATATTTGATTTCTATTGTAAAGATGCAAAGTTGCATTATTTGGTTGCATGAAAGAAAAATTTTTTAGTTTTTATCAACAACCCTTTCTTTATCCATAAATCAATAGCACATTTGAGGTATGGCAAAGAAATTTAACAGCAAATCGCAGGGGAAGAACAAGCGTTTCTTTTTTGAAGAGATATTAAAGGTATTGTCTTCAAACAGAAATAAATCGCTCAATTATAAGCAGATAGCAGCCGGGTTGCAGGTCACAGACTTTGCTCAGAGGCAGTTGATCAATGTTATTTTAGAAGAATTAAAAAATAGCGGTTCTATAACAGAGCCCGAGCGTGGAAAATTTCAAATAAAAAGCGCGCAGATACTTATTTCCGGGAAGGTGGATATGACTTCCACAGGAACTGCATATATCGTTTCTGATGAAATAGAAGAAGATGTGGTTATCCCAGCCAAAAAAACGCTTAACGCTATGCATGGCGATATCGTTAAGGTTCGCGTATTTCCAAAAGGCAAAGGCAAGCAGGAAGGTGAAATCACAGAAATAATTGAACGCGCCAAAACCGAATTTGTCGGGACAATCCAGGTATCCCCACGTTTTGCATTTTTAGTACCAAGCAACAACAAAATACATGTCGACATTTATATTCCTTTAGAAAAGTTAAATGGAGCAAAAGACGGGCAAAAAGCGATCGCAAAAATTGTAGAGTGGCCAAAAAACGGAGTGAATCCAATTGGTGAAATCAAAAATGTTTTGGGTGATGTCGGTGAAAATAACACAGAAATGCACGCTATTTTAGCAGAGTTTGGTTTACCATATGAATTCCCGAAAGATGTAGAACGTGCAGCAGATCTTATTGCCATAAAAATCACCGAAGAAGAAATTGCTAAAAGAAGAGATTTCAGAGAAATTACCACTTTTACTATCGACCCGGTGGACGCAAAAGATTTTGATGATGCCCTTTCTATCCAAAAACTAAAGAATGGTAACTGGGAAATTGGTGTTCACATTGCAGATGTGAGTCATTATGTAAAACCCGAATCCATGATTGACAAAGAAGCCGTTTCAAGGGCTACCTCTGTTTATCTTGTCGATCGTGTTGTTCCAATGCTCCCGGAGGTGCTTTCAAACAACGTGTGTTCACTTCGTCCCAATGAAGAAAAACTTTGCTTCTCTTCTGTTTTTGAAATGACGGATGAAGCAGAGGTTGTAGCTGAGTGGTTTGGAAGAACGATCATTAACTCCGACAGACGTTTTACATATGAAGAAGCACAATTGGTCATTGAAACAGAAGAAGGTGATTATTGCGATGAGATTCTGACAATGAACCGCCTTTCTAAAATATTACGTGCAACCCGGTTTAAAAAAGGAAGTATAGCTTTTGAAAAAATGGAAGTAAAATTTCACCTCGATGAAGTAGGAAATCCAACCGGTGTGTTCTTTAAAGTTGCAAAAGACTCCAATCGGCTGATCGAAGATTTTATGCTTCTGGCAAACAGAAAAGTAGCAGAATTTGTTGGCAAAAAGAAGTCCGAAAAAGGCACAGCTTCAGATCAAAAAGCGGGCAGCAAAGAATCGCAACGCCCATTTGTATATCGGATACATGATAAACCAAATCCCGATAAACTTGAAAACTTTTCGGAATTTGTGGCAAAATTCGGATATAAATTAAATGTGAAAAATATAAATACTGTTGCCGATTCGATGAATAATTTATTGAAAGAGGTAAGCGAGAAAAAAGAATCGGGAATGATTGAGCTCCTTGCCATTCGCACCATGGCAAAGGCCGTTTATACCACTAAAAATATTGGTCACTACGGTTTAGGGTTTGATTATTATACCCATTTTACATCACCGATCCGCCGATATCCGGATGTAATGGTACATCGCTTGTTGCAGCATTATTTGGATGGAGGAAAAAACCCTGACATCGATAAGTTAGAAGAACAGTGCAAACATTCTTCCGACATGGAAAAACTTGCAGCGGATGCTGAAAGAGCATCTATCAAATACAAACAAGTACAATATCTAACGGATAAGGTCGGACAAGAGTTTGACGGAACAATTTCGGGGGTAACAGAATGGGGAATATTTGTCGAAATTATAGAGAACCATTGTGAAGGAATGATCCGCCTGCGTGACCTTCGAGATGACAGTTATTACTTTGATGAAGATAATTATTGTTTACGAGGCAGGAAATCAGGAAAGGTTTTGACTCTTGGCGACACGGTTAGAATTGAAATCAAACGCGCAGATTTAGTTAAAAAACAACTGGATTTTGCATTGGTAGAAGTTCTCGAAGAAAGAAAAAAACCAACTGAAAAACCATCAAAACGACAAGAGCACAAGGCGAAAAGCAAAAGCTTTAAAGAAGAGATGAAGGCAGCAACAGATCGGAATAAACAAAACAAGTACGTTCCCGATTCAAAGGACGGCCCCTCTGAACCTAAACCCCCAAAGCCTTCTTCGGGTAATCCATTTATAGATGAGTGGGGGTTTGAAGTGTGATAAAGTAGTTCAGTTCAAAATAAACAAGCTTCCGCTGATTATTTTAATAATAAAAACGCCACCTCATCGGTGGCGTTTTGCTTTAACAGAAATAGCTAAAAATCACCTGTGTAAACGTATATAATCAATGGTTAAATAGTTAGATCATATTCAATCTCTTCGCCAGATCATCCTTATAAGAACCACCGATAGGAATTAATTTTTTATCTTCTTCGAGAATCAAATTCGGCTGCTCTATCGCAACAATTTTATCGATGCGTACTATAAAAGAGCGGTGAACACGAATAAAATCACTTGCAGGCAATTTTTTCTCGATGTCCTTCATTGTGCTGTGAATTGTATAGCGAGCGGCATTTGTATTGATAACAACATAATCCTTCAATGCTTCTACAAAATAAATATCACTGGTTTTTACTTTTACCAAGCGTGAATTTGACTTAACAAAAATGATGTCTTTTGATTCTTTATTTTCAACGATCGAATATAAAAAATCTCTTTCCTTTTTCACATCTGTTTCCTTCTCATGTTTATAGATCGCCATTTCGATAGACGTGTGCAAATCAATTTCTTTGAAGGGTTTAATAATATACCCGTAAGGTTCTGAAACCTTTGCTTTGCTGAGTGTGCTTTCGTCAGCGTAAGCGGTAAGATAAATGATGGGGATATTAAATTTTTCACGAATCTGACCGGCAGCCTCAATTCCGCTCATTTCGCCTTTCAGCATGATATCCATCAAAACAAGATCCGGTTTCACTTCTTCGGCAATTTTAATGGCATCTTCACCTGTAGAACACATTCCAACAACGGTGTATCCAAGCTTTTTTAAGCTATGTTGAATATCTTTCGCTACGATACTTTCATCTTCAACAATTAGAATGTTTGTTTTTGACATTTTATATACGGATTTTTTCTTGTTTTCGTTTAAATATAATGGAGTAGTTTGTTCCCTTTTTTAAATCCAGGGCTATTGTCCCACTCAATTGATCCGTCAAAGTTACAACTAATTGCAATCCGAGCGACTCAGTATTTCTGTAATCTATTTCTGGGGGCAGCCCCTTTCCGTTGTCACCGATATTTAATATCAAATTCTCGCCAGAGACCTTCATAACAATCGCAATCTCACCACCAAGACTGTTATCGACAAATGCGTATTTTAAAGCGTTGGACATAATTTCGTTGATGATTAAGCCGCAAGGAATCGCTAGGTCTAAATTAAGAAAAACATTTTGAATATCAAGATTTAATTTTATTTCGTGGTCGAAATTTGAATACGAGTGCATTAAGTTTTGTGATAGATTTAGCACATATTCAGTAAAATTAATATTTGAAAAGTCTTTGGTCTGATATAAACTTTCATGAATAAACGCCATCGATTTAATACGATTCTGGCTTTCTTTTAAAATCTGTAATGTTCCTTCATCTTTTACATAGGACGATTGAAGATTTAATATACTTGAAATTACCTGAAGATTATTTTTTACACGATGGTGGACCTCTTTTAACAAGACCTCTTTTTCCTGAAGTGATAAGCGAATCCTTGCCTCAGATATTTTTTTCTCCGTTATATCATGGCTGATACCAGAAACCTCTAAAACAGATCCACCTTCAGCCCAAATAGGATTAAGATAAATTTCTCGCCAGTTTTCTAATCCGTTTTTATCAATAAAATAGATGTCGAAATATTGAGCTTCACCAGCAAATGCCTTTTCATATTTCTTTAACAAAAACAAATTATACTCCTTTGGTAATTCAGCTGTTTGCCGAATCATAGATAAACCAATTTTTGCCTCCCGACCATAACGGGTTTTTAGTTCTTTATTTAGGTTTTGATTAAAGGTCGTCAAACAAATATTTTTATCGACCGTCCAAATAAGGTGGGAACTTGTTTCAATGATCGCATTAAATTTTGCAGATTGCGCTCTTAATTTCCCCTCTGCTTGCTTCAATTCAGAGATATCTCTAGAAACACCCATTGCACCAAGAACTTCTCCGTCATCATTTTTAAGAACCGAAGCAGACAAAAACGCGATAAATTTTTCACCGTTCTTTCTTCTGTTTGTAACCTCACCTGCGTAAGCTCCTTTTTTATAGAGCTCCTCCTCAGTTATTTTTTTTCGTTCTTTTGGGTCCACGTATAATATGCTAACACTCTTTCCGATTACCTCCTCTTGTGAATATCCAAATGTTTGTTGAGCAGCCTGATTAAATTCCGTGATAAACCCTTGTCTATCAGAAGCACAGATCATGTCAAGCGAACCATTAATGATAAGTCGAGTATACTTTTGCGACTCTTGTAATTTCAATTGAATAATCTTCCGTTTTGTAATTTCTTGTTCGAGTAATTCGTTTGTTTCCTCAGCAATTTTTGCACGGGCTTGTTCTTTCTGCAGCAACTTTTTTTCAGATGTATCGCGGAGAACAACCTGAATTGCATCTATTCCATTAAATTTAATAGCGGTGGGTTTCGTTTCCAGAATATAAATTTCACCCTTCTTATTTTTAATTTTTATTTCAACAAAATCAAGCTCTTCACCAGCTTTTGCTTTTGAAATTCTTTCGATTTTTTTTTTGTGGTATTCGGGAAGGATGAAATCAAGTGCGGAAATGTTTTGGAGTGCTTCAAAATTATTAACCCCCAGTATTTTCAAGCCACTTGGGTTTGCAAACTTTATAACCCCATTTACTTGAACAATAACACCATCGGGAGAACAGTCAACAAGACTTTTATAGTTTTCTAGACTCCGTTTCAGTTCTAATTCAACCTCGCTTCCTTTTAAAAGAAGGGCCGATTTAACCTCTTTTGTTGTTTCGGTAAAGTCTAAAACAACAGCTACAACCTTTTTGTCCTTTATAGCTGCAGTTGCTTTCATTTTATAATGTCTTGCTCCAAGATTATTATCCGGTCGGCTGATGTTGCGCTCTTGTGCTTTTTTTGTTTTAAATACTTTTTCAATCGCCAACTTCATTCTTTTCAAGTCTGCGCCAGAAACAATCGAAAAAGCACTTTTCCCTATTAGGTCTTTCTTTTTGACCTGTTTTGTTTCGGAATTCATATCGAGGATAATTCCTTTTCGATCAACAACAACAGTAATGTTTTGGGACTTTCTAAAAAAAGACTGCCACTTTACATTGCTCAAGAGCGAATATGGGTTTGTGTTTTCTGCTGTTTGACTTTTTTCATAGGAACGAATTTTTCGCTGAAGCTTTTTGAGTTCAGCAATCAATTCTACTTTTGATTTCTTAGCGAGCGTCATTCAATAAAATCGTAATTTATTTAATACTTGGCTCTGATGTTGATGTTTCAGGCAATACTTTTATTCCATCAAATCTGATTTCAACATCATTTTTATAGAGAATCGTTAAGAACAAAAAGCCGGCTTCGTCATAAAACTTCCATTCGCCCTCTTTTAATCCACCTAAATACTTTCCCGCCTGTCGTTCCTTGCCGCTGAGATAGTAATAAAAATGCATCCCGTCAGGAGCACCATCAACGAATTTTCCAATAAAGCGTAGCTTTCCATTTTCTGTATAATAGTGTTTCCACTCACCATCTCTTTGGTCTGCTTTAAAATTACCTTCTTCTTTATATTCCTGAAGTTCCAAAATCCATGGGCCTTCCTTAAGTCCGTCAATATAGTCCCCTTTGGTAATCACGCTGCCCGAATCACTGTATTCGATCATCGTTCCATCTTGCAAATCGTTGCGGTAATTTTCTTCGCGCAACAAGTTACCCGTTTCGTAATACCACTTCCAAGCCCCTTGAGCTCTCGCCTTTTTATCATATTTTCCTTTTTGTTCAATCTTTTTGTTGGGATGATAAAACACCCAATCGCCAATTCTTTTTCCATTCAAATACCCTCCCTGAGATCTTAGTTCCCCATTCGAGTGATACTCTTTCCAAGGACCTTGTTGACGGCCGGCTGTATCGAGAATACCCTCACCTGTTAAGTAACCATCAACATAAACCTTTGCTGCAATCACTTTTCCTTCAGGAGAAAACTCACGATGAATTCCTTCTGCAACACCATCTCTGTATGTACCAGTAAACTTTACTGTTCCCGTTTCAAAATAGGCTGTTTTTACATCTAATTTTGCGAGTTCCGGAGCATTCGTTTGAAGAACACCATTGATATATTTTGTGGTATTTACTAAACTTCCATTAGGCGCATATTCCTTGAAATAACCATTCATCTTACCATCAGAATAGTTTATTTCATTCTGAACCATTCCCCTGGGATAAAACGATTTCCACATACCCTGTTTTACTCCATCGGCATCTTTACGGTTAACCTTTTCCTCTTTTTGTATAAAGCCCATTTTATATAGGGTGAGCGTAATGATCGTGCTGTCGGGGGATAACTCATACCCCTGCCCTTCTTCTTTTCCGGCAACAAATGGAATGATCTGTTTTACTTTGACCGGACCACATGTTGAATCTTTCAATTTTTCCGGTTTATAATAAATGATCGTATTCCCTTGTTTGGCATCGTTTTCAAAATTTTCAGACAAAACAAGTGTAGCGTCTTTTGTGTCAAACGTTTTCTTTACGCCGGTCTTTTTCCCTTCTTTGTAATTAAATTCAAAGGCCAATTTGCCTTGTTCACTGAAGAATTTCCACACACTATCCAATTGAAAATTTTTTCGATTTCCCTCCGATTTTAAAATTCCATTTTGAGAATATGTTTTCCAGTATCCGTCCGGTTTCCCATCACGCATAGGCCCTTCGCTAGAAACCTTTCCATTATCATGGTAAAACTTATTGTATCCGTTGGGATTTATTGTTTGCTGTTTTTGTGCAAACAATACAATTGGAAATAAAATAAAAATAATTCTTAAAATACTACGCATAGAAATAATGGGTCTCTTACAAAGTTAAACAATTTAGAATAGTCTTGAAAGGAAAAAAATCAATTCGCTTTCATGATAATTTTAAAAAAAACGGAAAAAAATTAAATTATTTTATTCCTTGTTGGATGAGAAAGTGGAAATGGCTATAATCTGAATTTTTCGCTCAAGAGCCGCTACAGGGTTGTAGATCGAGTTTTTGGTGTCATAATAATCATCACTGACATTCGGGCGCGCTTTTAGTTCACCGATATCTTCATCCAGAAAAGTAATGCTTCCCTCATCCGGATTTTTAGTATTAATGTATTTTACCAATATACCATTTTGATATTCTGTGAAATAATTTCTCAGGCTTGATATTCTTCGTTTTGCGAGATTCACATTATAGTCCGTTGACGCCAGCGGACTACAAAATCCTTTCATGGTGATGGTAACCTTTTCTTTGTCATTCAAAACCTTAATCAAAAGTTGAGCAAACTTTTCGAGATCCTGCATTCCCGCTTCCACGGAGTCTTCGAACAGGTTGTCAATGTCCCCAATCGCCCTATCGAGATCGGCGTCTTTAGCTCCTTTTGAATATTCCTTTTTATACAATTCGCGCAATACGGAATAATCTTCATAGGTTTTTTTGTAGTTTTTGAGTGTTGTTACCGCTACTGTTTTTTTATCGGGCTCATCGTTGTGAAAATACAACGTAAGCGGAACAAGAAGCTTCATTTGTGTTACAAAAACCTGAGTGCTATCAACTTTTTTTGGTGGCTCATCGACCTTTGGTAGTTTCACCATATAAATATCGTTACAGCAACTTTCTTTTTCTTCGAAGTAAGAACCAATTCTATTTGAAGAGAGAAACGCTTCCGTTCTTCTTGAATTGATAGAAAAATAAATATCATTAAAATTACTGTTAAAAGGCAATCCTAAATTTTTGGGGACACCCAACGCACTATTTTTATATTCACTTTTAAAAATATCAAAGCCCCCAAAACCCTTATGCCAATTGGAACTAAAAAACAATTCCTGACAAGGCTTGCAATAAAACGGTGTAATTTCATCATCAATCGAATTGACTTGCTTGCCTGCATTTATTGGTTTTCCATAGTTTCCGTTCTTGCCGATTTTACTATACCAAATATCCATTTTCCCCTCACCGCCGCTCCGGTTGGAGGCAAAAAACAACACCTCTTCTTCTTCCAGAAATCCTATTGAAGGCTGCGTATTGGTAAACCCTTTCGCATTAATTTCCGATGGAAGTTTTTGAAGCGGCCCCCAATGTCCATTTTTATATTCTGAAGAATATATATCGCAATTAAACTCCATCGCATTTTTAGGAACACATCTGGTAATAAATACTTTTGTATAGTCTGCATTGAAGGCCGTATTTGCGCTGTGAATTCCTTTACGATTAAACAGTGTATCCAGCTCAACTGCTTTTTGCCATTTTACTGAATCTTGAATGGCTGTATATATTTTATTAAAATTGACACTGTTTTTTCTATCTCTGTCTTTTCCATCGCGTAAGGAAGAAAAATAAAGAAGGCTATCAACCTGAATTGGTGCGTATTCTGAAACTTTACTGTTTACTGAACTATCTAAATGAAAGATCGAAACGCTTTTATCGGGACTAGCCATAAGCAGTTGCGCATAATCGCAGGCCAACACTTCCTGATTTGCTTTTTTAACGAAGTAACTGTCTTTTTTCTTTTTATTTTTCTTCGCATACTTGTCAAACATCTTTTTGGCATCCTTGTAGTTTCCCTGATTTTTTTTGATCATTGCCAACCAAAAAGAGCATTCTGGGTAGAGTTTTCCCTGAGCATCTTTTTTTAACACCTTTGCATACCAGTGTTCTGCTATTGCATAATCAAAGTTCAGGCGACTTGCATCGGCATATTTATATTGAACAACAATGTCGCTGGAGTCTTGTAAAATTGCTCTGTTATAATAGGCTGCTGCAGAAAAAAAATCGTTTTCAGCAAAGGCTTTATCGCCATCTGCAAGAAGTGCTTTTGTTTTTTGTCCGAACAGCGAAAACGAAAAGAAGAGGGAGACACCAAAAACAAAAGCTGTTCTCAGCATCCGCAAACGAATTAATTTAGATTGCTTCTCAAAAATCATAACTACATATAAATAGGACAAACTCGTTTTTTAGCAACAAAAGGAGTAACCTTTTTGAAGATATAAATCACAGAAATTTCAAATCCACCTCTGTGGTTTGTCGCTTCAGTAAGCTTTGAAGTATTGATATCGTAACTAAATCCGACATTGAAATTTTTATAGTCCATGTTCGCCACCAGAATAAAGGCGTCTTTCATCCGGTAAAACCCGCCAAGAGAAACAGCCGTTGTCATTCCATCAATTGGTTTCAAATGATACTTACCAAATAAACCGACAACCGTTTCCTGAAACTTTCCTTGTCGCTGGTAAAGAATTGTTGGTAAAATATCCAACTGAGCTGCAACAGGAAATTCCGCAATAGCACTAGCACTAGTTTTTACATCTAAACGAATTTCATCATTATTGAAGAACGATTGTTTCGGTCTGTTCAAATGAAGTGCGGAAACGCCAACGTTTACTAGTGTACGGCTGTTTTTCTTCCATAAATATGCTAGTCCGCCACCAATATCAAAATAGGTAATACGTGTTTTCGAAAAGTTTTCACCGCTGCTGATGGAAGCATCGTAACTGTCGCCATCGTACTGATTGTCGAACGAAAGAGCCGAAACATCAAAACTTTTTGTTGTCACTCCTGGTTGAATCCCAACAGATAAAAAATGAGTTGAGTCTTTGTTTAATTTTTTAATGTAAGCACCGGAAAGAAATATTTGTGTTGTTGTAAACTTAGAATCTCCCGATTTATCCGTATTGATAAGTATGCCAGCTGCTGGAACATCTTTTTCCAATTTTGTTTTTAAGCGGGTATCTGTTGCAATAGAAAATGTCCGATAGGGAACAGGAATTGCAGACCACTGACTTCTGAAGTTTCCAACAAAGCGCCAGTCACCTTTAAACAAACCTGTCTGAGCAGGATTTAAGTTTTGTGGTGATGCGTTGAATTGCGAATAATGAATATCCTGTGCATGAATAAAATTCACACAACAGAATAGTAAAAACAATATGAACTTATTTTTTTTCATCCTTCAATTATCGTATCAGGGTTGTATTACCTTGTTTTTTCAGCTCACTACCATTATAACACTTTGCCCTTAAGTACCAAGCAAATACAGCAGGATCAGCTTTCATCCCTTTATAAATTCCATCCCATCCAACATTTTGATCTGTTGTTTCAAACACCATTTCTCCCCAGCGGTTATATACTGCAAAATATAATTCCGAGATCATGTTTCCTCTGACATATAAAACATCGTTTTGACCATCACTGTTTGGCGTAAATGTATTGGGTACAAAAACATCAGCCGGATCACACTGCATTGATAAAACGTATATTGTTACGGTTGCAGTTTTCGGACAGCCGGAAGAATCGATCACCGTCAACGTGTATGTTGTTGTTGTTGTTGGCGATGCAGTCGGATTAAAGGAATTGGGATTACTAAGACCTGTTGCCGGACTCCATAAGATAGTTAATGTTGTGTCTGTAATTGCGTGAATAACAGTAGAGCTTCCTGAAAAAACACTGTCATTGTCAGCTGTCGCAGCGATTGGAAACAAAGCAGGATCAATTACAGTAACGGTAGTTGAAAGTGTAACGAAGCAGGTATCACCCATTGGGTTGACAGTTGATATAGATACAGAATAAGTGGTCGTAGAAGTGGGACTGGCTGTCGGGTTGGCGATAGTGGAATTATTCAACCCGGAAGAAGGTGCCCAGTTATAAGCAAAACCTCCCGTTGCGGTAAGAGAAGCTGTGCCACCTTCACAAACTGTAACATTCGAACTTATTGAAGTCCCTCCCGAATTGTCAAAAGTAAGATCGGTGGTATCAGAACATCCGTTTATGGTACTTGTAATCAATGTAACTATATAGTTTCCCGCTACAGGATAAGTGTATAAAGGATTTTGTAACACAGAAGAGGAACCGTCACCAAAATCCCATTGCCAGCTTGCAGGCGATGCAAAAGAGGAGTCTGTTAAGGTAATTGTATTTGAACAGGGCGCACTTGCCAATCCGAAATCAGCAGTCACACCGGGATAAACGGTAATGAAGGTAAAAGCAGTATCAGAGATGTTACACGCATTGTTGAAGAGGATCAAGGATACCATATAAGTTCCGGGAGTTGGAAAAACATGTGTAGGATTATAAATAACAGAAGTTGTATCACCGCCACCAAAATTCCACAGATACGTCCCGAAGGCTGAACTTTGATTACTGAATACAACAGAGAAGGGAGCGCATCCTGCAGCTGTATCAATAGAAAAGTCGGCGTCTACAGGAGGAACCTGAAAGTCAAATTTAAATGTTCCGTTGTTGCAATTTGAGTTCATATTGATTCCGGTAGAAGGAACACCTGGAGTGAGAGGAGAGTAGATCGGACTCGTATATGGCCACGATCCTGGTGTAACCGGAAAATCATCATTTCCGCCGCAACCGGCACAAACAGATTGGTAAATAATTCCCTTTTTATCAAATCGACTTGTTCCACCATCAACATGTTCCCAACTATTCGCTCCTCCAAAATATGTTGCATAGATGAGCGCAGATGCATCTGCGGAAAGAACGATCAAATAAAAATTATGTCCATCGGTTGTTGGCTGGATTGCGTCTGCCGTAAGGGGCATCCCGGTTGTGCTGGTAACAGGAGGAACAATTTTTCCACCCCATCCTGAAACATAAATATTTTTACAATCGTCGACCAAAAAGGCGGATGGAGAAATGTTGGGAGTACCGCTACCGTTTCCAAATACCGTTGAAAAGCCAAGTGTTGTAAAGTTATAATTCATTCTGGAGATAAACTGCCCGCTATTGGGATTGTTGTAAACCCCAGGTGTAATAGGCATTAGGCCCTCTGTTTGACCAACCACATATACGTTGCTATCTCTGTCCAGTTGTATAAAATAACACTGATCATATGCTGCTGTTCCCCAATAAGTTGAGGCAAGAAGCGCTGCGCCGTTGTTGCTTATTTTAGAAATATATCCATCTGCTTTTCCGCCTTGGTATGTTGTACGAAGGACACCCGGTGTTGCAGGAAAATTGTTGCTTCGTGTACCTCCGGTAATATAAACATTTGATGAATCGTCAAGCGCGAGAGCATAACCGGCATCATTATCTGTTCCACCCAAAAATGTGCTCCAGAGCAATACAGAAAAATCACTGTTGAATTTAAATGCAACAGCATCCTGTTCACCACCAAGGGTGTTATCAAAACCATTAACAATAGGGAAGTTACCCGATCTTGAAGAGCTCGCAACATATGCATTTCCCAAAGGATCAACATTGATCTCCCCACGGAACTGATCACCGTAATTGTATTGCAAAGAATCGGCAGGAAACTCATAAACAGCAGGTGGACCAGCTGAAAAAAGAACACTGTCGTTATTGACATTTACACCATCATTCAAACTACCACCAATAAAAGTAGATGCCAAAAGGCTTGTTCCTGCGGAGTTAAATTTTGCAACATATATATCGGTGCCATTATCAAAATAGCTCCCGTTATAAACGAAACGGAGTAAAATACCACCATTAAATGTTGTGTCGTATGCAGCAGGTGTCACAGGAAAGTCGGATGAACCGGTTGCGCCATACAAAAGCAATTCATCTGAACTATTAACAACAAGGCTGGTAACAATTTCAGTACTTGTTGCTCCTCCAATATAGGTTGAGTACTGCAGGAACGTTCCGGAAGAGTCGTATTTCGTAATTACAACATCCGTTCTGCCATAAGACGTTGCACCGTTAAATGTTACATCGTAAGCACCAAGTGTTGTTGGAAAACCAATATCGAAACAGGTTCCGCCAGAATATAAATTACCATACGCATCGTATGTCGCGGTCATGCCGAAATTATCGGCAGTAGAGCCGGATGAACAAGCGAAAACGAGAATCGGATCGATGATCAACTCCACTTCTTTGTCGTAACCCATTGGAAAGCGAAAGGATACCGTACTATTATTTAAAACAAATTCACATGGAACTTCAACTTCATATCCATCGATGTATTGGTAGGCATATGGTTTTTGTTCAAGCATTTCATTTACGCTAGTTTTTAGAAGAAGGCATCCTCTCTCCAATTTAATTTTATCAAGGCCTTCATAATAAAGGGCAATTTCTTTCGGATTTGCAAGTGGTGCAACAATTAAATTATACTTCAAGCTATTCTGCAAACCCAATACCTGAAGGTCGATACCAGCATATAGGTTTTTATAATTTACTTCACGGAAGCTTTTAGCATCGCCAACCCATTTGTTTTTGTCTTTCCCAATAAAATAGTTGCTGTAATCATGCGTGATCTGAGTGGAGCTTGCGTCAACTGTTTTCTGGGCATTCAAAAAAGTCATTCTGAAGGCATGCGAGCGGATCGGTTCAGCGGACTTTACTTTGTTTCTGCCGGTATGATTATTTCGGAGCGTTTCCTTATCGTAAAAATTATACGTAAACGCGTTTTTCTCCAGAAACAAAACACCACCATCAAGCTGTGCGCGATACAATACCTTCTTATCCCACTGATTTTTATTTTCAGTAAATTTTATTGCACTTTGGGAATCGTTGATTTTACGATCCTGAGCGGACACGCTGAAAAAAAAAAGACATAGAAAAACGAAAAGAATATTTTTTTTAGTTGTAACGGTCATTGTTAAAAACGAGTAGTTTATATTTTAACTGAAATGCGTTTATCAAAAATAAGAAAAAAATTCCGCTTTTTTGCTATTGGGGTGGCAGAGCCGTCATTCCCTGTTGCGCAAGAACGTGATCCGGTTTTAACTTTAATGTCTGCGACCAAGCGTTCCTTGCTTTATTATAATCTTTTATCGTAAAACTTGCTCCACCAATATTATACCAACATTCAACATTTCTGGGATCAAGGCTCACCGCTTTTTCCATCAACTTAATCGCCTCCTCAACATTTTTTGCTCCGATTGACATTCCCTGATTAAAATAGGTTGCGGCTAGCAAGTCGAAGTTGTGCTTAACAAGCGGATTATTCGGATAAATTTCTTTGGCTTTCGACCAATATTGTTCTGCTCGTTTATAGTCATTCAACTTAAAATAAGCAACACCCAAATTTAAATATCCGTTCACATATTTTTTGTGAATGTTCACAGAACGCTCCAAGTGGTAGATCCCCTTTTTAATCAACTCTATTTCCTGTGATTTGTTTTCGGGCTTTTCTGAAAGATCTATAAATGCTTTTCCTGCATTACCATTAACTAGGGCGCTATTGGGAACCGTTTGTGCATCAGTGATAAATAGTGTTTGGTCGTTTTTCCATTCCGCATTTCGTTTTATTGTTTTTGCTCCGCAGCAAAAAACAAGAAGGCATGCAAAAGATAATGCGATCCATTTTTTTGCATCGGCAGATGGAATTTTATGCAAGAGCCAATTAATAAAAACTGCAATTGCAATTGCAAAACCAAAGGAAGAGTGGTAAACCATCCGTTCGCCCATTGTTGCACCTACGTTAAAGATTAAATTGGAGATCATAAACAAGTGCAGCAAATAAAAGGCAATAGCAAAGGATAAAATATTGCGTTTAAAAAACAGCACCGCAGCAGAAATAAATAAGGAAACATGGATAACGATTGACGCCCAAACACCGGCACTACTAAAGTTCACAAAAGGAATTGTACTATATGAATAATCACTTGAAAGCGGTGCAGGGTAAAAAAGTAATTTTAAATAGCGCAACAAAACTTCAATTTTTGTTGCTAATTTTTCGGGGCCGGTAGCGTACAAATAAGGATTGTTCAGCACATCGGGGTTTTCAAACTTCGCTCCGGCACCAACAATGGAATAACGGATTAACAAATAGAAACAAGCGACAACAGCAAAAGGAATTGTTGCAACAACAGCGTTCCGAAATGATTCTTTCAAAACGATGAACAACAACATCGGTATTAATATCAATAAAGTGATTGCATATTCTTTTGACAGAAGAGCGAGAAAGTAAAACAATCCAGACCACAGCAGCTGTTTTATATTTTTACTTTCACGAAACCGAAATACGGCAACGAAAGTGAGAATCATGAACAAGAAAGACAAGATCTCGTCACGGCTCTTCACGTTGGCAACGACCTCTGTATGCATCGGATGGATTAAAAAGATCAAACAAACGATAAAAGCAGTAAGTTGATTCTCTTTAAAGATGAAGTTCTTTAAAAAATAAAGCAACAAAACGATTGAAAGAAGATAATAAACAACATTCATAAAATGACGAACAAAGGCAACGTCATCTGCCGGTCGCACCTCTGCATTGCTTCCAAAGAATTGTTGCTCAACAGCAAATGTAACAACCGAAAGAGGACGAAATCGTCCACCGGACAGCTGTTGCTTCGCCCCCATTTGTCTGTAGAAACTTTCATACGCATCGGTACTCAAAATTTTTGGAATGCCTCTCAAACCTTGTTGAACATAGTCGTTCTTCTGAATAACGATTCCGTCATCCAAAGCATATTCATTGAAAAAAGAGTTTGCATAAAAAACAAAACCAATGAACACAAGAACGATGGCTTGTATTCTAAAATCTTTAAAATCACGACTAAGCGGTTTTGATACCGGCACGGAATGTTTTTCTCTTTTATCTTTCTTACGAGCTGTATTATTTGGTACAATTTCTGATGCCATGTGTGGTGTATTTCTTTATTTTATTTGCACCTTTGCTTTGCTAGTTCAAACCTACTCTGCAGCAGTAAATATAATTAATTATCATTTTTATTGAAAAAGATTTTTAAAAATAAATATTTTCTTTTTGTTTTTGCGCTTGTCTTCCTGGTAGCGGGAAGCATTCTGTTTTATACCTTTTCCGGAAGCGCAGAACCGACAATCAGTAGTTTTGAACGGGTTTTGCATACAAAAGAAAAACGGCTGAATGAAGAAATGCTTGCTTTGGCAAAGCGTGCGAAAACAGAAAGCTACACGGAACTTTTCACAAAAAAACCCTCCTACTACAATTCACTCCGCACAGAAGAAGGTATCGCTTTGCTCATATACGAAAACGACACCTTAAAATTTTGGAGTGACAATTCAATTGCGGTTGAAAACTGGGTAAAAGAAGTTTGCCTTGATTCAAAAATGGCAAAACTTCACAACGGCTGGTTTGAGGTTGTGCGACCGCACACCAACTCGTCAACTACAAAAGCGATCGTCGGGCTGTTGCTTGTAAAAAACGAATACCCCTACCAAAACAAATACCTGACCAATGAGTTCCAAAAAGATTTTGCTGTTCCTGCAGAAACAAAATTAATCACAGACAATCCGAATGCAAGCAATGGTGTTAAAAACTACGCTGGCGATTATTTATTTTCACTAGAGTTTAACCCTGCAAACAACTCCGTATCTCTTAGTTCTTTCGTTTCCGTTATATTAAGTCTCATCGGCTTTATTTTTTTAATTGTTTTTCTAAAGGTGTTTCTTTCTGAAACATTCACCCGCTGGGGAAAAAATTACTCGACAATTGCCTTTATAATTATTGTGATAGCTTTTCGCTACGTTTCCATCAAGCTTTCTTTTCCGGAAAGCTTTTATTCTTTTGATCTTTTCCAACCACAAGTATTTGCTAACGCAAACTCAATCTGGTTAACCTCTTTAGGAGATTTGCTTCTGAATGTACTTTTATTGTTTTTTTTAACCTATGTCTTTTTTAACGAATGCGAATTCAATTCGCTGGTTTACCGCTTAAAGAAAATAAATAAACAGGTTTTGTCTTTCGGTTTTTTTCTTGCTTTCTTTTGGTTTTCTTGGGTGATCAATGGATTGTTTATCGGATTAATTAAAAACTCGAACATTCCATTCAGCATTAACAACTTATTTACGCTCAACGAATACAGTTATATCGGTATTATTATTATTGGTCTGTTGCTCTTTATTTACTTCCTCTTTGCAGATAAAATGGTTTCTGTTTTAAAACAGCTGAAGCTGAATACAAAACAATATGTGCTTGTTTTTATAGTTTCTGCAGTGGTCCATACATTTATCTCCCACTTACTTGGCACACTTGATCTTATTGTAATTTTTTGGCCGTTTTTATTGGTTCTTTCTATTGCTTTGATAAAACAAAAACAAATTGTTTATCCTTTTTCGAGTATTATCTTTTTGGTTTTTCTTTTCTCCCTTTATGCGGTTCATATTTTTATAAAACACTCTTCATTGAAGGAAACAGAAAGCAAGAAAATTTATGTTGAAAAACTTGCTGCTGAGCAGGATCCCGTGGCCGAACTTTTGTTTCAAGACATTGAGAACAAACTTCAGGCGGATACAATTCTTTTATCTTTGGTGAGTGGAGCAGAGAAAAAACCGGAAGAATTTGAAAAAAGGATCAAGCAACAATATTTCAGCGGTTTCTGGGAGAAGTACGATGTTCACGTAGCTCTTTTTGACAACACTTGTGCGCCAATCATCCGCTCACAAAACCCACTGTTTGACAATAATTTTTATTTTGACGAGCTAATTGAAAAGCGCGGACAGCCGACAACTTGTACGGGGTTCTATTTTATCAATAACTCCTCGGGCAAAATAAGCTATCTGGCCAAACTGCCTCTATATAAATCTCCCGAAATAACGGCTAAGCTTGGCACTGTTTATATTGAACTCGATGCAAAGTTTATTTCAGACGAGATCGGATTTCCCGAGTTGTTGCTTGACAGAAACATTGGTCTATCACAAGAGTTAAGCAACTATTCATATGCAAAATATAAACACAACCAGCTTTTAAATCAATATGGAAAATATTCCTACAGTTTAACCGCATCCGAGTTTAAATTATCCGTTTCAGAGTTCACTTTTCAAAACAAAGACGGGTTTAACCACTTGCTGTACAGGCTCGACCCGCAAACCCTTGTTGTGTTGAGCAAACGTAACGACGGCTTGATTGGAAATGTAACCACTTTCTCCTATTTATTTGCCTTTTTCAGTTTGCTTTTGTTGTCCATCTTGTTCTTCCGACAGATTTCCCTCGGCAGATTGCTTGATAATTTCAGCTTTAAATACAGGATACAAGTACTGCTTGTATTGATCGTTCTTGTTTCCCTTGCTCTTTTTGGAGGCGGAACCATCTATTATATCAAACAACAGTTTGAGGTGAAGAACAAAGAAAACATTAGTGAGAAAATTCACTCGGTCCTGATAGATGTAGAAAGTAAACTTTCGACCGAAACCATTTTAAATAAAGGACTAGCAGAATATGTAACATTCATTTTGAAAAAATCTTCTTCGGTTTTTTTTACAGATATTAATTTTTATGATGTTGATGGAAACCTTTATTCTTCCTCCCGTTCAAAGGTTTTTGACGAAGGGCTGACATCAAAAAAAATGAATCCGGAAGCCTTTTTGCAGATTGCTATTTTAGGAAAGACAGAGTTCATTCACGATGAACGAATCGGGAAATTAGAATACTTATCTGCCTATATTCCATTTAAAAACAAAGAAGGCAAACTGCTTGCTTACCTTAATTTACCATACTTCGCCAAGCAAAGTGAATTAGAAAAAGAAATTTCTGGCTTTTTGGTTGCTCTCATAAATATTTATGTTTTACTCTTTGCCTTGTCGATTGTAACTGCCATTTTTATTTCAAACTATGTTACTAAGCCGCTTAAATTAATTCAGGACAAACTGAGTAAGATCAAACTCGGAAGAACCAATGAGCCAATTGAGTGGAAAGAAAATGATGAGATCGGAAGCTTGGTTAGTGAGTACAACCGGATGATCGCAGAACTCTCAAAAAGTGCGGATCTGCTTGCAAAATCTGAAAGAGAAAGCGCGTGGAGGGAAATGGCCAAACAGGTTGCCCACGAAATAAAAAACCCCTTAACCCCAATGAAGTTAAGTGTTCAGCATTTGCAACGTACATGGAAAGATCATGCACCCGATATGGATTTGAAGATGGAGCGACTTACAAAAACCATCATCGAACAAATAGATACCCTCTCAAATATTGCAACTGAATTTTCCAATTTTGCTAAGATGCCAAAAGCGAATTTAGAAAAGATAAACATAAAAGAACTTATTGTAAATACGATCGCGTTGTTTCATGATTCTGAAAATCTGGAAATTACATTCGAATCATCTGTTGATTCTGAAGCGTTTGTTTTTGCTGATAAAGAACAAATCTTGCGGGTATTCAACAACCTCATTAAAAATGCTAATCAAGCTATTCCTGAAGATAGAAAAGGAAAAATTATGGTTGCATTAAAAAAAGAAAAGATGCTGTTTTTGATTTCTGTTTCAGATAACGGCAATGGAATTGATGATGAAGTATTAGACAAAATATTTGTTCCGAATTTTACCACAAAAACAGGTGGAATGGGGCTTGGTTTAGCAATGGTAAAAAACATTGTTGAAACCGCTAATGGCAGAATTTGGTTTGAAACAAAAGCAGGATTCGGTACCACCTTTTTTGTTTCACTTCCTTGCTATATAGAAGAATAAGCATCAAAGCAAAATGACTAACAGATCCTGAATTCCGAGTCAGATTTCCACATCAAAAAAAGACGTTTTTCAAGCAATACATTTCGTATATTCGTATCCTATAATTTGTTGAATTATGAACAGACCAATACGCGTTTTAGTAGCCAAAGTTGGCTTAGACGGACATGACCGTGGAGCAAAAGTAATTGCTTCTTTCCTTCGCGATGCAGGAATGGAAGTAATATATACCGGTCTTCGCCAAACACCGGAAATGGTTGTAAATGCAGCCCTTCAAGAAGATGTAGACGCCATTGGAGTCAGTATTCTTTCCGGAGCCCACAACACCGTTTTTCCAAAAATAATGACCTTGATGAAAGAAAAAGGGCTCAACGATGTGTTATTAACCGGTGGTGGTATCATCCCAGACAAAGACATTCAAAAACTGAATGAAATAGGTGTTGGCAAACTTTTTCCTCCAGGAACAGACACAAAAGAGATTGTTGAATACATCACAAATTATGTTAAAGAACACCGAAACTTTTAATCCTTCCGTTATGACATTCGAAAACCTACTAACATCTATAGAAAATAACATTTTAACAATTACCATTAACCGTCCAGACAAACTTAACGCTCTAAACAAAAAGACGATTGACGAACTTGGCCTAGCGGTTATTTCTGGCGATGAGGACAAAACGGTGAAGGTCATTGTAATTACCGGTTCTGGACAAAAAGCATTTGTTGCAGGAGCTGATATTTCTGAATTTGCAAACTTTAGTATTGAGCTGGGTAAGGCATTAAGCGCTGAAGGGCACAGTAAACTTTTTAATTTGATACAGAATCTTACAACACCTGTTATTGCTGCTATAAACGGGTTTTCTCTGGGTGGAGGACTAGAGCTAGCGATGAGTTGCCACATACGTGTTGCATCTGATAATGCGAAGATGGGACTGCCGGAAGTTTCACTTGGAGTAATCCCTGGATACGGCGGAACGCAGCGATTAGCACAATTAGTTGGAAAAGGAAAAGCGTTGGAAATGATCATGACAGCAGATCTAATTTCAGCAACCGACGCCTTAAGTTGGGGTTTGGTAAATCACGTTACAACACCCGATCTGTTGCTTGCTAAATGTAATGAAATTGCTGGTAAAATTTCCAGCAAATCATCTGTGGCGATCGCTTCTGCTATCCGAGCGGTAAATGCAAATTACCTCGATGGTGTAAACGGATTTGATGTTGAAATTGAAGAGTTTGGAAAGTGTTTTGGTACAGAAGATTTTAAAGAGGGCACTACCGCATTTTTAGAAAAACGTAAAGCAAATTTTTCTGGGAAATAATCTGGTTGAATGCTAATCGAATAAAGTTTTTAAACACCTGAATAGCTTCACAACATTCGAGTACAACGTTGTAAATTTAATTTTTTAACTTTAAACTTCGGTTGAATCCTTTAAAAAAACTTGCCTCTCAAACAGCCATCTATGGCTTACCTACTATTGTCGGGCGACTTTTAAATTATTTTCTTACCCCTTTGTATACATACATGTATACAACATCTGAATTCGGAGACGTAACATC
This sequence comes from Chitinophaga pinensis, assembly GCA_945885475.1. Lineage (GTDB taxonomy): Bacteria > Bacteroidota > Bacteroidia > 2-12-FULL-35-15 > 2-12-FULL-35-15 > 2-12-FULL-35-15. The sequence goes on along the minus strand of CAMCYR010000002.1, from coordinate 11,475 downwards.
CGCATATGCTTATGTTTCTTTTCTTCTTGTTTTTTTAACGTATGGCATGGAAACCTCCCTTTTCCGCTTTTCACAAACCGAAATTGAAAAAGAAAAGGTTTATGCTTCAGCGTTGATTTCTTTGTTAGTCTCGTCTGTTTCGTTTGTGTTGATTGCCGGTTTATTTGCAATTCCAATCTCTGAAACGCTGAAGTTTTCTGGGCACCCGGAATACATTATCTGGTTTGCGATCATTTTAGGCTGCGATGCGTTTTCTGCAATACCGTTTGCCCGTCTCAGAGAACAAGGAAAAGCAAAGCGTTTTGCAATCATACGCTCATTGAATATTTTGATCAACATCGGGTTAAATTTATTTTTTATCTGGTTTTGCAAAGGGGTTCACGAATCTAGCGACTCTTCTTTCAAGGCTTTTGTTGACTGCATTTATAATCCGGAGATTGGAATTGGATATATTTTTATATCCAATCTTTTGGCAAGTGTTATTACACTTTTGCTGTTGACTCCCGAAATCATTTCTGTTAAATGGAAAATGGATATTGATATCTGGAAACGAATGATGAAATATGGTATTCCACTGCTTATTGCGGGATTAGCGGGGATGACCAACGAAACACTGGACAGAACACTGATCCCCTATTTACTCCCCGAAGAGATTGGAAAGAGTCAAAATGGAATTTACGGTGCGTGTTACAAAGTTGCCATTCTTATGACGATCTTTATTCAGGCGTTCCGTTTTGCCGCAGAGCCCTTCTTTTTCAGCCAATCAAAAGAAAAAGATTCAAAAGAAACCAATGCGGTGATCATGAAGTATTTTGTAATCATTTGTTCTACAATCTTTTTGGGAACAACAATGAATCTGGATTGGATACAATACTTTGTCGGAGCAGACTTCAGAAAGGGAATGGATGTAGTGCCTATTTTACTACTTGCAAACCTTTTTCTAGGAATTTTCATCAACCAGTCTATCTGGTATAAATTAACCGGACAAACAGGATATGGCGCAATTTTGACAATTTTTGGCGCCATTATCACCATCTCACTAAACCTTTACTGGATTCCCCGAATAGGCTACATGGGCTCAGCCTGGGCGACTCTCATCTGCTATGGCAGCATGATGATTGTTTCCTATTTTCTGGGTAATAAACATTACCCTGTTAATTATGACCTAAAACGGATACTTGGATACTTAGGTTTATCCTTAACTTTGTATTTTATCAGCCGTCTCATCAAAACAGAGACGGTCACGATAAACCTTTTACTAAACAACTTGTTGTTGGTAGCGTTTGTTGGTTTTGTTTGGAAAATGGAAAAGAATAATTTTAAAAAACTGACATGAAGATTAAAATAATAAATAAATCGAAACACGAACTGCCAAGCTATGCTTCGGTTGCTGCTGCAGGAATGGATCTGCGCGCAAACCTTTCGGAATCGTTCGTATTAAAATCGCTAGAGCGCACATTAGTTGCAACGGGATTGTTTATTGAATTGCCAATTGGTTTTGAAGCACAAATTCGTCCGCGCAGCGGATTGGCTTTTAAAAACGGATTAACGGTTTTAAACTCACCAGGCACAATCGATGCAGACTATAGAGGAGAAATAAAAGTAATTCTTGTTAATCTTTCAAAAGAAGACTTTATCATTAATGATGGTGAACGCGTTGCACAAATGGTGATAGCCAGGCACGAACAAGCGGACTGGATGCAAGTAGCTCAATTAGATGAAACCGCAAGGGGCGAAGGAGGATTCGGTAGCACAGGAAAAAAATAACAAAAAAATGTTTTATGAAGATAATTATCCCAATGGCAGGAATGGGCAAAAGAATGCGCCCACACACACTTACAACGCCGAAGCCGCTTATTCCGATTGCCGGCAAACCGATGGTTCAACGCATTGTTGAGGACATTATAAAAGTTTGTGACGAAAAAGTTGACGAAATCGCATTTGTTGTTGGTCGTTTTGGAAAAGAGGCCGAAGACAATCTTGTAAAGGTAGCAGAAAGCCTGGGCGCCAAAGGCAGTATTTTTTATCAGGATACACCACTCGGAACAGCGCACGCGATCATGTGTGCAGAAACGTGCGTTACCGGAAAAGTTGTTATTGCTTTTGCAGACACACTTTTTAAAGCTGATTTTAAAATGGATTCATCAAAGGAAGGAATTATCTGGGTGCAAAAAGTAGAAGACCCGAAACCTTTTGGCGTTGTAAAACTAGACGCAAATAATATAATCACTGATTTTGTTGAAAAACCGCAGGAGTTTGTTTCAGACCTTGCTATCATTGGTATCTACTATTTTAAAGATGGTGATTATTTAAGAAATGAATTAAAATATCTACTGGAAAACGATATCAAAGAAAAAGGTGAATACCAACTCACAAATGCGTTGGAAAACATGAAGGCAAAAGGAACGAAGTTCAGTCCGGGGAAGGTAACTGAATGGCTTGATTGCGGAAATAAGGATGCTACTGTTTATACCAATCAGCGTATTTTAGAGTTTATTAAAGATACCGGAATTGTTTCAAGCACGCACAAAAATGTAAACTCAAAAATAATTGAACCTTGTTTCATTGGTGAAAACGTTCAACTTATCGATTCGGTTGTTGGTCCTCACGTATCGATCGGAAGGGATTCTACCATCGAAAACTCTGTTATAAAAAACAGTATCATTCAAACAAATAGTAAAATCAAAAATGCGGAACTAAGCAATTCAATGGTTGGAAATTTTTCGGAGTTCACAGGAAAATCAAGCGATCTCAGCTTAGGAGACTATAGCACAATTAAATAAAAACTCATTGACTAACACGGTCCTTTCATTTCTTTTTGACATTCGCAGAAACAGCGTCATGCTGCTGTTGTGCCTTTTCTTTTCTTGTAAAACCGCTCAGACAAACGCCGGAGACGGATCGAAAAAGAGCCAGGATAAGGGCTTATCCGAAAAAGATGTTGTACAATTCAAGTTCGTTTTTTTTAACGCCAATAAAGAACGAATTCTTGGAAACTATGATCTGGCAGAAACGCTCTTTTCTCAGGCATTGAAAATAGATCCAAAAAGTGCAGCAACAATGTATGAGCTAGCAAATATCTATTCCTTTCAAAATAATAAAAATCAAGCTCTTTTCTTCAGCAAGAAAGCCGCATTGATTGATTCCAAAAACATCTGGTATCAACTTTTATATGTCTCCTGTTTAAAAGAAAACAAGCTGTTTCCGGAGGTTGCGTCTGTTTATGAACGATTGATAAAAGACTATCCTCAAAATTTTGACTTTTATTACGAGCTCGCAAATGTTTATTTATTTCTCAACAAAACAAATGATGCTGTAAAGGTATACAATAGAATTGAGGAGGCGATTGGGGTTACCGAAGAGGCGGCAATGCAAAAACTAAAAGTATACAAGAACAACAACAATTTTGAAAAGGCGGTAGAAGAAGCAAAAAAATTAATAAAAGCGTACCCGAAAGAAGCAAAGTTCTATGGAATACTTGGTGAACTTTATCAGGAAAAGGGGCAAAACGAAAAGGCGCTAGAAGCATATAATGAATTAATAAAAATCGATTCAACAAACGCTTATGTTCACTTGTCTTTGGCTGATTACTATCGGACTTTAAAACAAAACGAAAAAGCGTTTCAAGAAATAAAAATTGCCTTTCAAAGCAAAGAGTTGGACATTGACACAAAGGTTAAGATCCTTTTGTCGTATTATGATATTACAGAAAATTATCCGGAACTAAAAACAGATGCCGATGAGTTGTGTAAAATTATTATTGCGGTTCATCCGGATGAAGCAAAATCCTTTGCTATTTATGGCGATTTTTTATTCCGTGATAAAAAATATGACTTAGCACGTACCCAATACCGCAAAGCGATTTCACTTGATAAAGAAAAATATGCATTATGGAATCAACTACTGGTTATAGAATCCGAATTAAACGACTTTTCATCGATGGAAAAAGAAAGCAAGGAGGCGATGGAATTGTTTCCAAACCAACCACTCCCCTATTTCTTCAACGGAATTGCTGAGTATCAATTAAAAAACTATGCTGCTGTCGTGTCCGTTTTATCGGAGGGCAAGGAGTTTGTTTTTGAAAACAACCTGTTGCTGGCACAATTTTATGCAAGCATTGGCGATGCTCAAAACCAATTAACAAACCATCCGGCTTCCGATGCTGCTTATGAAAAAGCTTTGGAATATGACCCAAGCAATGTTACTGTGTTGAACAATTATGCATATTTTTTATCCTTGAGAAACGCGGATCTTATTAAAGCGGAAAGCATGTCGAAGAAATGTAATGATCTCCAACCGAATAGCGGCTCGTATCAAGACACCTATGCTTGGATCTTGTATCAGATGAAGAAGTATGATGATGCGAAGGTTTGGCTCGCGAAAGCGCTTGAAAACGGGGGGGGGACAAATAGCACCCTTTTGGAGCACTATGGCGATATTTTGTATCAACTGGGCGATATTGATAGTGCTTTTAAATTTTGGACAGACGCGAAAAAATGGGGCGGCAGTTCCACTCTTCTGGATAAAAAAATTGCTGAGAAAAAATTATATGAATAGGTTTTTTTATCTTTTTTCCATTTTTTCTAACAGGCCACTATTCCTGTTTGCGCCGATTTTGATCCTTGCTTCAACATCTTGGTTTTCATGCAAAACCCATAAAAAGATTACATTGAACAATGGAAAGTGTTTGTTAGATTTTAAAAATGCGCGTACACTTACTTCGAACCTAAAAACCAACGAATTCCTGTTTGAAAGGCTAAGCGCTAAATTAAGCGCTGATGCTGAAATAGACAGCGCTTCTGCTTCCTTTTCTGTAACGCTACGAATGAAAAAAGACAGCATCATCTGGATGTCCCTATCTAAACTCGGTATAGAAGGCGCAAGGGTATTGATAACAAAAGATTCAGTTAAATTTATTAAGCGTCCGCTTGGAAGTGATAATGGGAAATTTTTTATCGGAGACTATGCCTACATCAGTAAAATGCTGAATACAGACCTGGATTTTGAGCTACTGCAATCCCTTTTGGTTGGAAATAGCGTTGAGTTTTATGATGAAGACGAAAAAATTAAACCGGGAATTGATAATTGCCAATACACGTTAGGCACAATCAGAAAAAAGAAACTAAGAAAGGTTATGGAAAAGGGAAAAGAATTGAAAGAGCCGGCACAAAGTATCTATTTGATTCCGGAAACATTTAAAATAGCGCGGATCCTTTTTTATGAATTTGCTCCCGACAGAAGCTTTGAGGCGCAATACAGCGATTACGCAGCAACGGACTCGACACAGCTCTTTCCAATGAAAATGAATTATATTATTAAGGCGCAAAAAAATGTTAAGATCGACTTGGCATACAATAAAGTAGTTTTAAACGAAGAACAAGCGTTCCCATTTAAAATACCCGAAAACTATGAGGCAATTACAATTAAAGAAAAGAAATAGTACGCTTTCATTTATTTTTCTTTTGTGTTTCGTTTTGTTAAACGCGGGATCTGCCTTTGCACAAAAACAAACAAAAAAAGACTTAGAAAAGAAAAAGCAACAACTCCAAAAGGAGATTGAAAACACGAACCAGCTTTTGGCAGAAACAAAGAAGCACAAAAAACTCTCTTTGAATCAGTTGGTGATCTTAAACAAAAAAATAAGCGCCCGCGAAGAACTTATTACAACAATAAATAACGAAATAGGTGTTTTAAATAAACAAATAAAAGAGAACAACGAATCTATTAACGGACTACAAAAAGATCTAACGAAGCTAAAGGCTGAGTATGCAAAAATGATCTATTATGCATACAAAAATCAGGACTCATACAGCCGGTTAATGTTTGTTTTTGCCTCTGGCGATTTTGAACAAGCTTATATGCGGCTAAAGTATCTTCAACAATACAGTAATTACAGACACAAGCAGGCCGAACGAATAATTCAAACAAAGAAAACGTTAAATGAAAAAGTACAAGATTTGGAAGTAAAAAAATCGGATCAACGCGTTTTGTTGGGAAGCGAAGAAACAGAAAAACAAAGTCTCACTTCTGAAAAAACAGAGAAAGAACAAGTGTTCTCGGAGCTACAACAACAAGAAAGTAAACTCAAAAAAGACCTTGAGAAAAAGAAAAAAGATGCACAGAAGTTACAACAGGCTATTCAGCGCGTAATAGAAAAAGAATTAGAAAAAGCACAGGCACAGGCGGTAAAAGAAAACAAGCCCAGACCTCAAAAACTAATTCTCACCCCTGAATCACAACAATTGTCCAATTCATTTTCCAGCAACAAAAGCAAGCTTCCCTGGCCGGTAGCAAAAGGGGTGATCAGCGAACGCTTTGGGGTTCACCCCCACCCGCTGATGAAAAACATCGATATCAACAACAACGGAATCGACATCACAACAAATAGCGGATCACTTGCAAGAGCGGTTTTTGAGGGAGAAGTAAAGGCGGTTGTAAACATGCCCGGATCAGGACAGTTTATTTTGTTGAGACACGGAGATTTTCTGACCATTTATTCCAACTTAAAAGATGTGTATGTAAAAGTTGGCGAAAAAGTCATTACTAAACAAAACATCGGATCTGTTTTGTTGGATGATGACGATTCAAAAACGGTAATGCATTTTGAGGTTTGGAGGGGACAGATAAAGCTTAATCCGGAAGATTGGCTTTACAAAAACAATTAGCCGAAGTTCTTTTAAACAGATTCCGGTTTTTTTGTATCTTGCTTCATATTTTAAACCTTATTTCTTATGATTAATCGTGTCATTTTAGGTGTTTTTGGGCTTGGTAGTGCTGAATTAATTATTCTTCTTATAATAATTCCACTAGCACTAATTCCGTTTGTTTTTTATTTGATTACCCTTCAAAATATTTTGAAAAAGGTAAGTCCAGAAAACCAAAAAATGCCTCCAGCGAATGTTTGGTTGCTTTTTATTCCTTTGTTTAACATTGGCTGGCACTTTGTTGTTGTTAGCAGGGTTTCTGATTCTCTAAAAGCAGAATTCACCAAAAGAGGCATTACATTTGAGGCAGAAAGACCCGCCTATGGTGTTGGTTTGGCTTATTGTATACTTAATTGTTGCACGATTATCCCTGTTTTAGGCATTGTCGCCTCAATTGGCTGGCTTATTTGTTGGATTATTTTTTGGGTCAAAGTCTCTTCTTACGGAACAAAACTTAACTAAACAAATTATTTTTGCCTTTTTATTTTTGCTTGTTTCGTCTAATAATTCTTATATTTGTCGCGTATTTTAAAACCCTAACAACATGTTAAATAGTGTATTGCTTTTTAGTTTTGGTGGCCCAGAGATGATTGTTGTATTAATAATTGTTGTTTTACTTTTTGGTGGTAAAAAAATTCCTGAATTAATGAAAGGCCTTGGAAGAGGCGTGAAAGAATTTAAAGACGCTTCTAAAGGCGAAGACGCAAATGGCGCGCCTTCAGATAAAAAAGACTAGTTTTTTATTCTAATATCCCAAACTCCTCTTCCTAACAGAAGAGGATTTTCTATTTAATAATATTCCCCGAATTGTGAAGATATACCATTCGTTTGCTGAAGTAAGATCTGATTTAGAAGGTGGCGCAACAACCTGCACCGATCTTATCAATGACTACATACAAGAGATCAACTCTAAAAAAGAATTAAATGTTTTTTTAGAAGTGTTTGAAACCTCTGCCATGGAACAAGCAAAAAGAGTGGATGAAAAAATCAAAACGAAAACAGGTGGAAGATTGGCCGGTATGGTTATCGCACTTAAAGATAATTTGTGCTATAAAGGTCACACCGTTTCTGCATCATCAAAAATTTTAGAAGGATTTGAATCACTATACTCGGCAACCGTTGTTGATCGGCTAGTTGCTGAAGACGCTATAATCATTGGCCGGTGCAACTGTGATGAATTTGCAATGGGCAGCTCAAATGAAAATTCAGCTTTTGGTAATGTTTTGAACCCTTTAGATACAAAACGAGTTCCCGGGGGCTCTTCCGGAGGATCTGCAGCAGCGGTTGCGGGCAACATGTGTATCGCTGCACTAGGAACCGATACCGGGGGCTCTATCCGTCAACCTGCCTCTTTTTGTGGTGTAGTTGGCTATAAGCCTTCATACGGTCGCGTTTCACGTTACGGAGCCATAGCATACGCATCTTCATTCGATCAGATTGGTCCGATCACAAAAACAGTAGAGGATGCCGCATTGATCATGGAAGTGATATCGGGAAAAGACGAATATGACAGCACCGCTTCATCGCGCCCCGTTCCGCCGTTTACAAAAGAACTAGGAAATACACCGGCAAAACTTCGGATTGCCTATATAAAAGATTGTTTAGAAAACGAAGGCTTAAATCCGGAAATTAAAACGCGCATCAACGAGGTCATCGGTAAACTTAAGGCTGCCGGACATACAGTTGAACCGGTTGATTTTCCTTATCTCGATTATTTAGTTCCTACATATTACGTTTTAACAACTGCAGAGGCATCTTCCAACCTCGCCCGTTTCGACGGAATTAACTTCGGTTTCAGAAGCGAAAACGCAACCGACTTAGAATCTACATACAAGAAATCAAGAAGCGAAGGATTCGGAGAAGAGGTAAAACGTAGAATTATGCTCGGAACATTTGTTTTAAGTTCCGGATATTACGATGCTTATTACTCGAAAGGCCAAAAGGTCAGAAGGCTTCTGAAAAACAAAACCACGGAAATATTAGAAAACTACGATTTTATATTACTCCCAACAACTCCGGGAACGGCGTTTGAATTCGGACAAAAAAGTGCTGATCCAATTGCGATGTATCTGGAAGATATATTCACAGTACAAGCTAATATAACCGGACTTCCAGCTATTTCGCTTCCAATGGGTAAACACTCTAATGGTTTGCCTTTTGGTGTTCAGGTGATTGGTAAAAACTTTGCCGACTCTGACGTTTTCGCTTTTTCAGACTATTTGATGCGTACCTGCTGATTTTAACGCCGTGATCTAAAACAATTTTTCTTTTCAGGCAATTTTTAGTTCATAAAAACGCTTTACTCTTTTAATCTTTCTTGCTATTCTAAACAATCATTGCGATATTTGTAAAGGTGGTAAAATTTAATTCTTCATACAAAAAAACGATTTGTTTCGTTGGCTTACTCCTTTTTTTGTTTGGAACAGCAATTCCTTTGCGTTCACAAACAATGGTCGGTTATGCACCAGAAACAATGATTGATGACCCTATCGCGGCAGCGCTTGATAGTCTGTATAAACTAAACCTTTTCGAAAAGGGTTATGGAAAAATCGCTTATCCAAAAAATCCAAAATTTAATTTCCCACACGATTCTGTTCCCCGTTACGATGAAATGGTCTATGAGTCGCGTTTAGCAAAATTGGATGCCGCCTCTCCGTTTGACCTCCAGTACAACCCCGTTGTAAGAGGATATATCGACATGTATACATTGCGGAGAAGAGAACTTGTTTCACGAATGATGGCCTTATCACAGTTTTATTTCCCAATGTTTGAAGAGCAACTCGACAAATATAACCTGCCATTAGAATTAAAATATCTCGCCATATGCGAATCTGCACTAAACCCCTTAGCAAAGAGTCGTTCGGGGGCAATGGGTCTTTGGCAGTTTATGTATCCTACCGGTAAAATGTTTGGATTAAAAGTATCGTCATATGTTGATGAGCGCTGCGACCCCCATAAATCAACGGTTGCGGCTTGTGAGTATTTCGAATATTTATATCGTCTTCTGGGCGACTGGCAGATGGTTTTGGCTGCTTATAATTGCGGTCCGGGTAACGTAAACAAAGCGATTCGAAGAAGTGGCGGAAAAAAAACATATTGGGAGATCCGCCCTTATTTACCAAAAGAAACACAAGGGTATGTGCCTGCTTTTATCGCAGTAAACTATGTAATGAACTATACTTCTGAACACAACTTGTATTCTGCAATCCCTAAAAAAACATTTTTACAGGTTGATACTATTGCCGTAAAAAAACAACTTAGCTTTTCTCAAATATCGGGCATTTTAGATATCCCGCAAGATGAATTACAGTATTTAAATCCGAGTTATAAAAAGAACGTAATTCCTTTTCTTCCAGAGGAAACAAATACACTGGCTCTTCCTACGGCCAAAATGGGCATTTTTATTGCGAATGAAGAAAAAATATACAATGCAGGAAAAGACACATTGCACAGCGAGGATGTTCTTGCAACACAGGAAACAATTAAAATTCACACCGTTAAAAAAGGTGAACACCTAAGCACTATTGCAAAGCGATATGGCTGTACTCTTGCTGAATTAAAATCGTGGAACGGCATTACCTCATCAACCGTTAAGCCGGGCAAAAAGTTAACGATCTATGTCTATGGCAAAAAAATGCCAGAAAACAAGACGGTTGCAATTACTGAAAACAAAGGAATACCTGCAACCGAAAACAAAACGCCGACAAACGCGAACGGAAAGTTTAAGTACTATACTGTGCAAAAGGGCGACTCGCTATATAAAATTGCACAAAAGCACAAAACAACTGTTGCAGAATTAAAGCGACTGAATAATATGGGCGAAAAATATTCGTTATTACCCGGAAAGAAACTCAAAGTGGCGGAGATCTGATACGTTTGTGGCTTTTTTAAAACACATCACGTTTTCTTTCTATTTATCAAAAACTAAAAAAAGAAAATTATACCCCATGAAAATCGCTTTTCTATCCATCTTAGTTTCGATAAACCTTTTGACCTTTTTGTCGATAAGCGCGCAAGAATCAAGACCTATTGCAAAAAAAATTCTTGCTTTCTGTGAAACGAATGAGGGAAAAAAAGTTGGTAAAGGAGAATGCTGGGATTTGGCTAAAGAAGCGCTTAATCAAGCAGAAGCCGTTTGGACACCTCCTTATGAATTCGGGACAGTACTTACTAAAAAAGAGGTGCTTATTGCCGGTGATATTCTTCAGTTTGAAAAAGTAAAAATTGAATCCCCTGATGGTTCATGGAAAGAACTTCCGCACCACACCGCGATCGTCTATAAGGTGATTGAAAAAAATAAATTCATAATCGCAGAACAAAACGCCAATGGTAAAAGGTTTGTGATCTTTTCTGAAATTGATCTTTCCCATATTACAAGAGGAAAATATACCGCCTACAGACCCAACTAGTTTAAACAGTAAAGCCGTATAAGTGTCTTTTTTAGCTAAAAACACCTGCCCTCCAAAAACAAATCCCGGCACTCGTTTCTTCTTATTTAATTATAGTACAATCCTGCGCTAAAAAACATTTATTGTGATACCATAAAATTTGTTTTAAATTAGCGAAAAACTCTTCCTATGCAAAAGATGTTACGTTGCTTAATTGTCGCTCTGCTATTCTGTTCTCAGGATACTGTTGCGCAAGATTTTTCCTATTCAAATATTGACCTCGTAAGCGTTACTTTCAGTGGTGGAAACCTCAATATCCGCAAGGACAATGGTGGAACAGTATATACAGCACCTCAATATCTAACAAGTGCTTCAACTCAAAA
>CAMCYR010000001.1 GCA_945885475.1 Chitinophaga pinensis | reverse complement strand
ATTTAAATAAAAGCGGTTCAGTTGAAGAAACCATTTTCACCAACAGAGTGAATGGTGTTAGAGCTGCTTTTAATGGTGCAGAAAAGAAAATTATTGTATCGCATATCGGAGAGCTTGATCAGGATAAAGTAAATACCATTTCGACTCTAGTTGAAACTCAGATGGAATATTTGGGGGTTAGCAAAGGAGCAATCAAGAAAATTTTCAATATTGTAATTGAGACCCTTCAGAATATTTGTATTCACGGAGAAAATGATAAGAATGGTTATCAAATGACCTATTTCATAATTGGTAGACACTTAAATGAATTTTCGGTTTTTTCAGGCAATATCGTTAGTTCTGCCGTTGCTGAAAAGCTTAATAAAAGATTAAATGCAATTAAATCCTTAAGTGATTCAGAACTTAAAAAGCAATACATGGATGTTCTTTCTAACGGAGAACTTTCTGTCAAAGGTGGTGCCGGTTTGGGCTTTTTAACAATCGCTTTAAAGACCAATAATAACATAGATTTTGATTTTGAGACATTAAATAAGGAATATTCTCTGTTTTCATTGCAATCAAAAGTATTAGGATAATATGAAAAAATTAGAAATCACAGCGTCAAAAAATACACCTCATATCGTTTTAGATGCGGACTCAAGCGAGTTCTTAATTGAGGGCAAATCTTTCCCAGAAGATTGTAAAGAGTTTTATCGCCCTATTATTGATTGGATCGATGAATTCAAAGTTTCGAATCCCAAAGCGATTAAAGTTTGTTTCAATTTGTTTTATTTAAGTTCATCTTCTATAATTTCTGTAAAACAGTTCTTAATGAAGTTGGTTGACCTGAATAATGCAGGAACCCAAACTACAATTGAATGGTCTTATGATGAAGACGATGATGATATTAAAAGAACAGGTGAAGACTATCAAAAGATTACCAAATTAAATTTTGAATATAAAATAAACCATTAATTTTTCAGATACCGATTTTGAAATCCCTAAGCGATAAGCGGTTAGGGATTTTAATTTCTCTGGAAACCTAATAATAGAGTCAGTTACATTTTATGATTGATTTAATTTTATTCATATTTGGCAGTAAAACACACCGACATGAAAAAAATATTTACTTTTTTGACTTTATTTTGTCTGGCTCTTTTTGTCAACGGACAAACCACAAAGGTTCTATTTATTGGTAATAGCTATACCGCTGTTAATAATTTACCACAAACAGTTGCAGATATTGCACTTTCAAAAGGTGATTCTTTAGCCTATGATATGAGTACTCCCGGAGGTTATACCTTTAATCTTCATACTTCTTATTCAACAACGCTCAGCAAAATAAATTCACAGCCATGGGATTATGTCGTACTTCAGGAGCAAAGCCAGTTACCATCCTTTGATCCTGCTCAGGTTGCAACAGCTGTTTATCCATATGCACGTTCGTTGGATAGTTTGATTCTTTTGAATGATAGTTGTACCGAAACTGTTTTCTATATGACCTGGGGAAGGCAAAATGGCGATCTAAGTAATTGCGCGGTATACCCACCTGTTTGCACTTATGTTGGGATGCAGCAAAGGCTAAGAGACAGCTATCTTCAAATGGCCATAAGTAATCATTCCAGTGTTTCTCCTGTTGGAGTCGCATGGAAGCATGTCAGAGATAATTATCCCGGAATAAATTTGTATCAGGCAGACGAAAGTCATCCAAGCGTTTACGGCACCTATTTAGCCGCTTGTGTCTTTTATTCTACCTTGTTTCACAAAAGTGCTGTAGGTTCGGGTTTTCTTTTGCCCGGGATCTCTGCATCTGATGGATTAATTCTTCAGACGATAGGTAGTTCAACGGTTCTTGACAGTGTTGGCATGTGGCAAGGTAATGGAGATATTCCATCTGCTGGTTATACATATATTGCTTCAGGGAACACGATTCAATTCAATAATACCTCATTAAATTCATCTATTTTTAATTGGGATTTTGGAGACGGTTCGGTCTCCGGTCAGACTGATCCTCTTCACACGTATACTGCTAATGGACAATTTATTGTGAATTTATTAAGCTCAAACGATTGTTTTAGTGTATCTGTTTATGATACGATTACAATAACAGCTGCTGATATTCCAAAGGCTTACGAATATTCAGTTGATATTTATCCTAACCCCGTGCTATGTGATCTCTTTATTGATTTCAAAAATAGCGTATTTGAAAAAATAAAATTAGAATTATATAATTCAAATGGACAGGTCGTGCTAGAAAACGAATATGATAGGGTGTCTTCGATCAGAGAGAATCTTAAATCAATTACGCCCGGATTGTATTTTGTTGCTTTGTTTTCTGATGGGAAGCGTTTCTTTAAGCAGAAAATAATTATTAAGTAGGAAAAAGATTATTTGATTTACTTATTTGCACAATAATAAGATTGTTTTCTCATCCAATTTTAGTGATTTCAAGAAAGCATATTCCCCTGTATTGGAAGCTTCAAAGAATGTATTTAATTCGTTTAGCTTCTCATTTTTTTCTTTTTCTTTGCGGCTTACAGATATTTTTAATAGTGTCAAAAATTTGTTGGCGTTGTAGTATTTAGCCGAATTGTTTTCGTTTATTATTTTTCTTGATATGCTTCGTATTATTACTTCTGCCTGATCATATCTTTCGCATACGATATTCAAAAGAGCTAAAAACGATTTAATTTCAATCTCTGTGAAAGGTTGATTCTTGTAACTTATTTTATTTATTAGGTTGTTAAGTGTTTGAATGGCTGCTGAATATTTTTCAGCATAAAATTCTGCGGAAGCTTTGTAGAAATGATAAATTGTATATGAACTAATATCATGGATATTTGGTTCATGTTCCGAAATTTCTTCTTCATTAATTAGTTTATTTTCAATTTTCTCAAAATGAAAGTATTCAATTTTTGATATTAAATAATGATATACAAAACTGGAGTGATAAAGGAGTAAAAGGCCTTCTGAACTTTCTGTAATGCTTTCGAAATATTTTGAAGCGTTTTTGTGTTGATTTAATTGATGATAGTATTCAAAATAAAGGAAATTAAAAACTAGTTTCAAATGTTTATAAATTCTATCTTCCCAATGAGAATCTATAATAGACATTGACTCCTTTAGCATTTCTTCAACGGTAGGGTCTGTGTCTATTTCGTTTTTATTCTGACAGAATAGTGCAAAATTAATTAAAAGAATATTTTTGTATATATGAAGATGATGAGACTGATATAAGCGGCAAACATTTATCATCTCATTTTTGTAAAGGACGAGTAAATTAAGAGTTTCTTCATTTCTGCTTAGCGTGAAATCTCCAAGTGTTTTACAGAATAATGAAAGTATTTCTTCGGCTTTATCTTGTGCTAAATTGAACGCAACATATCTATTATATAATTGAAGATAGTCGTAATATTTTTCAGAATGAATATGAAGTTTTTTTAATGCCTTATATACACTGATAAGTTCATTGGGCATGTCGTGGACAAGAAGTTCTGCTTCTAGTTTTTTTAAAATTCCTATTGCTGTTTCTCGAGGTGTTTTATAAACAAGGTGCTCGATATTTGCTGTATTCAAAAGTAATTCGATGCGGGTATCGGATGTGCTTTTATAAAGTAATTCCTGTACTTTGTCAAAAAGTCTTGATTTTAATGTGTAGAAAGCGGCTTGTTTTATTTTAAGACGGTGGAGTATGATTTTGTCAGTCGTGCTTCCGTTTCGATAGTGGTTGAGTAAGAGTAAGAATTTATCTGCTTTTGTTTTTTTGAATTGCTCTGAAAAATTATTAAAATCAGCAGGTGATAATTGATGAATAATCTTTTGTAGCTTCATAACGAATCGAAAATTTATTTAGTATAATTTATATTAATATTTTATAGTTTCAGTTAAAGCGTATGCGCTGTTTTGTAAAACAAATAAATGGGGACAATTTTTCTAGAATTATTAATGCTTACTTCAATTTTATTATGGTATGGTTTCTTTAAATTGCAGTACAAAAAATATTTGTTTAATTCAAAATATATGCTGTTTTTAATATATAAGTAATCGTTTCAGATGTTAACAAAAGTATTCGGATTTATATTTTCTAACATTCTTTTCCGATAAAACTTTAAAAGAAGGTATCATTGACCATTGTGTTCGGAAGATGGACAATATAGTGATGGAATTTTTGAAAATTGTAAGTGTTACACAATGAAAACCTACTTAAGATCCCATTGATTTTGAGAGCATCTTAAAGGGTATTTTGGCAAGTCTATTTCATCGTCCTGAATTTTTTAATATTATTTTAGGATAAACATTCCTATTGGTCATGTTTGTTGATGGGGTAGTAGTCTTTTGTAATTGATTTTTCAGAATGTAATAATTGTAGGCAATCATCTAACCACTATATCCGAATCGTTTTAATTGAATGTCGCTGTCGCGCCAATCTTTATTCACTTTTACAAACAATTCCAGAAAGACTTGTTTTTGGAAAAACTCTTCGAGATCTTTCCTTGCTTCCGTTCCCACTTTTTTTAATGCTTTCCCCTGGTGTCCGATAATGATTCCTTTTTGTGACTCCCGTACAACAAGAATTTCTGCCCTTATTTTAATGATTTTCTCTTCATCTTTGTAGGATTCAACAACAACTTCAACCGAATAAGGAATTTCTTTTTTATAATTGGTCAATATTTTCTCACGGATAATTTCTGATACAAAGAATTTTTCTGGTTTATCGGTTAATTGATCTTTGTCATAGTAGCCCGGACTTTCAGGCAAAAGAGCCAAAATTCTATCGAAAACGTAAGTAACGTTAAATTTTTCTAAAGCGGAAACGGGAATAACTTCGGCATTTGGGACTTCGTTTTTCCAATATTGTACCTTTTCTTCCAATTGTTCTTGTTTCGAAAGGTCAATTTTATTTACAAGCAGTAATATTTTTGCGCTAGTGTTTTTTATCTTGTTCAGGATCTTTTCTTCAATTTTTATATCTTCAAAAATATCAGTTACAAAAAGAATAATATCAGCATCTGTAAGGGCTGTGTGCACAAAATCCATCATGGATTCTTGCAGTTTATAGTTAGGTTTTAATACGCCTGGAGTGTCAGAATATACAATCTGAAAATCTTCACCATTCACAATGCCCATAATACGATGGCGGGTGGTTTGTGCCTTAGATGTAATGATAGAAAGGCGCTCACCAACTAATACATTCATTAATGTAGATTTTCCAACGTTTGGAGACCCAATGATGTTTACGAAGCCTGATTTATGAGCCATTTTAAAAAATGTTAATAAGATATTTGCACTACAAAGAAACAAAATATATCTTTGCACCGCAATTAAAAAAGCTGGCTATGGCTTTTCGTTCTTTTTAGTAAGTTTAAAACCAAGATATATTGCGGGGTGGAGCAGTTGGTAGCTCGTTGGGCTCATAACCCAAAGGTCATCGGTTCGAGTCCGGTCCCCGCTACTATAAAGAAGCGACTCAGTGATGTGTCGCTTTTTTTATTTAATCAGTATGCAAACGAAAAATTATGAGTAATGGAATCTCCGTTATCAAATAGTAGACGTTTAAAAAACTAAATAACCAGCAAAATAAGGTGGCAAACATTGTAGCAATAGTAGGACGACCGAATGTCGGTAAATCAACCCTCTTCAATCGTTTAACCGATAGCAGGAAAGCAATTGTTGATTCTGAATCAGGAGTAACTCGTGACAGACATTACGGTAAATCGGAGTGGAATGGAATGGCTTTCTCTGTAATTGATACAGGTGGATATGTAAAAGGATCTGAAGATGTTTTTGAAGGGGAGATTCGTAAACAAGTTCAGTTGGCTATTGATGAAGCGAATGTTATTTTGTTTGTTTTAGATGTAGCTGAAGGGATTACCGATGATGATAAAGTTGTTGCCAATATTTTAAGACGCAGCAAGAAAAAAGTTTTTGTTGTTTCTAATAAAGTTGACAATTTTGTGCGTCAGGGAATGTCTGGTGAGTTTTATGCTTTAGGCTGTGGCGATCCGTATAATATTTCTGCAATTAGTGGCAGCGGAACAGGTGAATTGTTAGATGATATTGTAAAAGCGCTAGATTCTGGTGTTGTAGATGAGGAGTTAACGATTCCGAAATTCGCAATTGTTGGTCGGCCGAATGTTGGAAAATCATCGTTGATCAATACGCTTCTGGGAATTGAAAGAAATATTGTAACTCCTATTGCAGGTACAACCCGCGATGCAATCAATACTCGTTACACTGCTTTTGGTCACGATTTTTTACTCATCGATACTGCAGGTATCCGTAGAAAAACAAAAGTAGAGGAAGATTTGGAATTTTACTCCGTAATGCGTTCCATCCGTGCAATTGAGGATTGTGATGTTTGTCTTTTACTAATCGATGCTACATTGGGATTGGAATCACAAGACATTAATATTTTTCATCTTGCTGAAAAAAACCGCAAAGGAATTGTTATTGTTGTAAATAAGTGGGACTTGATTGAAAAATCGACCAATTCAACCAAAGAGTACGAGGAAAAGATCAGAGAAAAACTTTCTCCTTTTAAAGATGTTCCAATTGTGTTTACTTCAGCTTTAACAAAACAGAGGGTTTTAAAGGCTATTGAAGTTGCTGAAAAGGTAAATGCAAATCGTACAAAATCTATTAAAACGCGTGAACTGAATGATGTAATGCTTCCGATTATTGAACATTCACCTCCTGCAGCAATAAAGGGTAAATATGTGAAGGTGAAATTTATCACTCAGCTTCCTACTCATGCTCCAACTTTTGCATTTTATTGCAACCTGCCGCAATATGTCACAGAGTCGTACATGCGCTTTTTGGAAAATAGATTGCGTGAAAATTTTGATTTTTGCGGAGTGCCTATTCAGCTGTTTATGAGAAAGAAATAATTAATTTTTTCTCTTGAAATCCAGATCGATTCTTACTTCGATATTGATTAAATGCCTGTATTTTTCATCGGTCTCAAACGATGCTAAAGCTGGTCGATACATTCCTGCAACCGAAAAATAATTGTTAAACCGATATTCCAAGCCAATAGAAATTCCAAGTGTTTGGTCTTGCTTTTTGTAGCTTTTTATACTATCTAATGTGCTTTCAAGACGGAAGTTATACCTTGTGAAATTAAAACCACCTACTGCAAATAGTTCCTCTCTTATTGGTTTGTGGTAAATCAACTCAAAATAGCTGCAGCCGATACTCGTCTGAATTTCTTTTGTCGAATATTTGTTTGTCGAAATAGGAGATGACAAGTCTTCGGTATTGCTCACATTAAATGAGAATTTATCTTTCCCTTTTTTATAATAGCCCGAAATTCCTAAACCAAAAAAACCAAAAGATCTGTTTGTTTGCTTTTTATCGTAATCAATGTATTGGTAATAGTTGATCCATGGAAACGATAATGTTATTCCGACATTAGAATTGTTTTTAACTATTTCCTTCTGCGCATGGCAAGGAAGCACAAGGAATAAAGAAAAAAACAAAATAATCGTTGACTTCATGGCAAATTTGAATGAATATCGAAGATAAGGATTTTGAATCCAATAAAAAGCGCCTCCTTCTTAACATCAGAAAGAGGCGCTTTTTATTGAAAATATGTTATTATTTTATTTTAAATGCAGCTTTTACTTTTGAAACATAATCCAATTTTTCCCAAGTAAATAATTCAACTTTAACAGTTTTTACTTTTCCATCAGGTGATTTAAAGGTTTTAGTTACAACCTCGTTTTTACGTCCCATATGTCCGTATGCCGCAGTTTCGCTGTAAATAGGTGTTCTTAATTTAAAGCGTTGCTCAATAAAGTAAGGGCGCATATCAAATACGCTTTCAACTATTTTAGCAATCTGTCCATCAGTCATTTTTACTTTTGCAGTTCCGTAAGTATCAATAAAAATACCCATTGGCTGTGCAACACCGATTGCATATGAAACCTGAACTAATACTTCGTTACAAATTCCTGCTGCAACTAAGTTTTTAGCAATGTGACGGGTAGCATATGCCGCAGAGCGATCCACTTTTGAAGGATCTTTTCCGGAAAAAGCGCCACCACCGTGAGCACCTTTTCCACCATAAGTATCAACAATGATTTTACGACCAGTTAATCCTGTATCGCCATGAGGTCCGCCAATTACGAATTTCCCCGTTGGGTTAATATGGTAATTGATTTTATTGTTGAATAAATGAGCGTATTTTGGATAGTTCTTTTTAACGCGGGGAATAAGAATTTCGATAATGTCCTTCTTGATCTTAGCCAACATTTTTGGTTCAGCATCAAAATCATCATGTTGTGTAGAAACAACGATCGCATCGATCCGGACAGGAACGTTGTCATCATTATATTCTAATGTTACTTGTGATTTTGCATCGGGGCGTAAATATTTGATCGCTTTGTTTTCTCTGCGCAATGCAGCCAATTCCAAAAGAATACCATGAGCGAGATCTAAAGCAAGGGGCATATAATTTGCAGTTTCATTCGTTGCGTAACCAAACATCATTCCTTGGTCACCTGCACCTTGATCTTCTTTTTTCTTTCTATCAACACCTTGATTAATGTCGGCAGATTGTTCGTGGATAGCAGATAAGATACCGCAAGAATTTGCTTCAAACATATACTCTGATTTTGTATATCCGATTTTACGGATTACTTCTCGAGCAATTTCTTGTACATCTAAATATGCTTTTGATTTCACTTCACCAGCAAGTATAACTTGTCCTGTTGTTACCAATGTTTCACAAGCTACTTTTGACTGAGGGTCGAATGCTAAGAAATTATCAATTAATGCGTCAGAAATTTGATCTGCTACTTTATCCGGATGACCTTCCGAAACAGATTCGGATGTAAATAAATATCCCATGTAAATTATTATGTTTTTAAAGATTAGTAAGATTTTTAACGAGCGCTAAAGTACAATTTATATGGTAATAAGCGAAACAAATTTATTGGCTTTTTACCAGATTTTTACCCTCTTATTTTCTTCGCGGTACATCTTGTCGCCTTTCTTAATATTAAATGCTTTATAAAATTCGTCGATGTCGGAAAGTGGCCCATTGATGCGAAATTCTGCGGGTGAATGCACATCACTCATGATTTGTTTTGCCAATGAGGCATCCGTCCGGTTTACCATCCATGCATAGGCATACGACAGGAAATAACGTTGGTCGGCCGTATATCCGTTTATTAATTCTGTAGATTGACCTTGCTGCGTTTTCTTGAACGCTTCGTATCCCATAATCACTCCACCCAGGTCGGCAATGTTTTCTCCTTGCGTATTTTCACCCCTCACATGCATGCTGTCAAGCACGGTATAATTATCGAATTGTTCAACGATGAGTTTTGTTTTTGCAACAAATTTTTCGCGATCTTCTTTGCTCCACCAGTCCGATAAATTTCCATTTTCATCAAATAAACTTCCCTGATCATCAAAGCCGTGTGTGATTTCATGGCCAAATGTAGAACCGCCTATAATGCCATATAAAACTGCATCATCGGGCATTCGACCTTCAAATCCTGGTACAATAATATTACATGCAGGCACAACAATTTCATTGCTTGCAGGATTATAATATGCATTGTAAGTTTGCGGATACATTTCCCATTCTGTAAAATCAACGGGTTTGCCATATTTATTAAGACGGAACTCATACTCCCATTTGTCTATATTAATCATGTTCTGAAGATATCCCTTGCGATCGATCTGCAAGCCCGACATATCTTTCCATTTGTCTGGATACCCTACCTTCATAACAATTTTATTTAACTTACTAAGTGCTTTTTGTTTTGTCACTTCAGTCATCCAGTCGAGTTTTTTTATATGTCCGGCATAGATATCGCGAATGTTATTTCCAATTTCCAATAGTTTTTCTTTCGTACCTTTTGGTAAGTATTCTTCTACATAAATCTGTCCGATCAATTCACCTAAAGAACCATCCGTTATGCCTACAATCCTTTTCCATCTTGGTTTTTGTTCCTTTATACCATCTAATACTGTCGAGTAGAAATAAAAATTTTGTTCTTCAATGCTTTTATTCATTGCACTGGCATAATTATTAATTAGGGTCCATTTCAGATAGGTCTTCCAATCACTAATGCTTATTTTCTTTATGCTTGTTTCAAGTTGAGTAAAAAATTCAGGTTGACCGACTACTACAGAATCTATATTTTTTAGGCCAAGCAAAGAAAGTGTTTCAGCCCAGTTAATTGATGGAGTCGACTTGTTAAGAGAAGCAATAGCCATTTTGTTATAGTTCTTATAGGGATCTCTTAAGTCTTCCATTTTTCTTGAGGCTTTCGCTAAAGCCGATTCAATAGCCATCGTTGTTGCAGCATTTTTTTCTGCAAGTTGTTTTTCTGTTCCGGTTAACTCAAAAATTTTCTGAAGATGTTTAATGTATTCGTTTCTAATGTTGATTGTACGTGAATCAGTATTGAAATAATAATCGCGTTCCGGTAGTCCCAATTTTGCCTGTCCCAGATATACAATGTATTTTGAGCTATTTTTATCATCTCTTGATACCCCGAATCCAAACATTGTTTGAACATTCATTTTGTATAAATGTGAAACGACATTTAACAAATCTGGGACGTTTTTAATGGCTTCAATTTTAGAAAATTCACCGTTTAGTGCACTGTAATTTGCTTTTTCAATGCTGCTTGTATCCATTCCACTGAAGTAAAGGTCACCAATTTTTTGTTTGTTGCTCCCCTTATTCGCTTGTGCATCCGCTGCAGATGACTCACAGATTTTCTTTACCGATTCGTTTATTGTATCCTGAATAGTTTGAAAAATTCCATTACTTCTTTCTGATGCCGGAATCGGATGTTTTTTAAACCATCCGTTATTTGCAAACATAAAGAAGTTCTCTCCAGCTGAAATTGTTGAATCAATGTGGCTTGTAATAGGATCAATTACTGAAGTTTCTGAGACTGCTTGTTCTCCCTGATTTTTGCATGCATATAAAAGAAATGCAAAAGAGATGGAAAGGAATAAATGTTTTTTCATTTGTTGGATTTTAGGATATTATTTGACCTGTTTTTTTGAAATTATTTTGTTAGATGTTTAAATACATCTTCTAATCGTTGTTCTTCTTTGTGCAGTGTTAATACTGCCAATCCGCTTTTGACAGCAAATTGAAAGATATCTGTCCGGATGTCTTTATCGGAATGAACTTCTATTTGCCAGCTGTTTCCATTTATGTTTTTTGCATCGTAAACACCCCTGATTGTTTTTAATGAATTACGTGACGTTTCTTTGTCGAATTCAACAGTAATAAATTGTTTATTTTGTGTTTGTGTTTTCTGAATGATTGATGTTTTATCGTTTGCAACGATTTGTCCGTTGTTCACTATAATAACACGGTCGCATACAGCTTCTACCTCTTGCATAATATGCGTTGAAAGCATTACTGTTTTTTGTTTCCCTACTTGAATGATTAAATTCCGTATTTCTTCCAACTGGTTTGGATCCAATCCTGTTGTGGGTTCATCTAGGATTAATACTTTAGGGTCATGAATCAAGGCTTGTGCTAATCCGACACGCTGTCTGTATCCTTTTGACAATGCTCCGATTTTTTTCTTCTGTTCCACTTGCAGTCCTGTCATCTCAATCATTTCTGCTATACGGGAATTTATGTTTTTTAAATGATGCAATCCACCAATGAATTCCAGGTATTCTTTGACATACATATCAAGATATAAAGGGTTATGTTCTGGAAGATAGCCGACATTTTTACGTACTTCCAGACTTTGCTCTGCTACGTCAAATCCGCAAACGGAAGCCGTTCCGGATGTCTGAGGAATAAAGCACGTCAGGATTTTCATCATTGTTGATTTTCCCGCACCATTCGGCCCAAGAAAACCTACGATTTCGCCTGAGTTTACTTCAAATGAAACATCATTTAATGCTTTTTGCTCTCCGTATACCTTTGTGATGTTACTTACTTTTATAGACATATTTTATGTGTTCGAATGTTAATGTGCTGAAGCGCTTGTAAGTTGGTTTAATCAAACATCAACGAATAACTTTCAACTAATTATACAAAGCTAATTCTTTTTGATAAATTTGATGCTCAAAAAAATGTTAAACGGTAAAATCAAATGAAGGGTGTTGTAATTAAGTCGACTGGTAGTTGGTATACTGTTTTATCAGAAAACGCAACGATTGAATGTAGGATCAAAGGCGTGTTTAGAATAAAAGGGATCAAATCCACTAATCCAATCGCTGTCGGTGATGATGTTGAATTTGAAATGGAAGTAGATGGAAGAGGGGTGATTCACGCAATCGGAGAGAGGAAAAATTACATTATCCGGAAATCAATTAATCTTTCAAAGCAATCCCATATTCTTGCTGCAAATGTTGATCAGGCATTGCTTATTGTTACATTAGCATTTCCAAGAACATCGACCGGTTTTATCGATCGATTTTTGCTTACAGCAGAGGCGTATCATATTCCGACCGTCATCATCTTTAATAAAGTAGACCTTTTTCTTCAAGATGAAACTCGTATGGAGGAATTGAATGATTTTATTGCATTATATGAACGAATCGGGTACAAATGTTATAAAGTTTCGGCAACTGAAAAAGTAGATATCGAAATAGTAAAAAGCATAACAACGAATAAAACATCTTTGGTTGCAGGTCATTCAGGTGTCGGGAAGTCTACATTGGTTAATGCCATAGATGCGAATCTTGATTTAAAAGTAGGGGAAATTTCCGATGCGCATAGCAAAGGGAAGCACACAACAACCTTCGCAGAAATGCACCCTTTGAATTATGGCGGATTTATTATTGACACACCCGGGATTAAAGAATTAGGTTTGGTGGATATGGAAAAAGAGGAGATTGCAAATTATTTTCCGGAAATGCATTCGATTAAAAATCAATGTAAGTTTAATAATTGTGTTCATATCAATGAGCCGAAATGTGCCGTGATCGCTGCTGTTGAACGAGGTGAAATTGCGCTGTCGAGATATGGCAGTTATTTAGGTATTATGCACGGAGAAGAATTGGATACAGAGTATTAAGTAGTTGAAAGTTGAAAATATTTTTTTAAATAGATGAGGGTCGTTATCCAAAGAGTTTCCAATGCATCCGTTACAATCGATGGAAAAATAAACAGCTCCATTGGCTTTGGTTTGCTTGTTTTGCTGGGCATTGAAGACGGAGACACCCATGAAGATGTTGAATGGTTAAGCGGTAAGATTGTTAATCTACGTATTTTTAATGATGCAAACGGTATAATGAATTTTTCTCTAAAAGATACTAATGGAGAAATTATACTCGTATCACAGTTTACACTTCATGCCTCTACAAAAAAAGGAAATCGTCCATCATACATTAAAGCAGCAAAGCCTGAAATTGCTATTCCTCTTTATGAAAAATTGATTTCACAGTTGTGCTCTGATTTAGGTAAAGATATTCATACCGGCACGTTTGGGGCGGATATGAAAGTACATTTGTTGAATGATGGTCCGGTAACGATCATAATTGATAGTAAGAACAGGGAATAAAGAAGAATCTTTATATGATGAGTAGTAATTTATTCAAATCGCAATGCTTCAATAGGATCTAATTTTGAAGCCTTAATTGCAGGGTAAATACCTGCGGCTGTTCCTACAATTAAGCAGAGAATCGTACTCATGATGATCCAAAACCAAGGGATGATGAAGCTGATACCAAAAATATATGCAATTACGTTTCCTAAAATAATTCCTAGTAAAGTTCCAGCAAATCCTCCAAGTTGACAAATTACAAGCGCTTCTACTAAAAATTGGCTGCGGATTATTTTTTTAGTTGCTCCAACCGCTTTTCTAATACCAATCTCACGTGTTCTTTCGGAAACAGAGACCAACATAATATTCATTAATCCGATAGCAGCCCCTAGCAGCGTAATGATTCCGATAATCGTAGCACCCAACGTTACTTTTTGTATATTTTCAATCAACAGATTGGCAAGGTTATCACTCTTTGTGATCTCGAACGTATCTTCTTCTCCCACACTTAATTTTCTGATGACTCTGAACGTTCCGATTGCTTCGCCAACAGCTGCATCCATAAGTTGCGAGTTAGTACACATAACATTAATAGTGAAGGTCATGTTCGGAATAGAAAAGTATTGACGAACATTACTTAAAGTCAAAATTGCTAACTTGTCTCCTCCAAAACCAACACTGTTTCCTTTTGATTTTAACGTTCCGATTATTCTGTATTTCCCACTTCCAATTGTTATGACCTTATCTATCGGGTCTTGTTTTTTTGTAAACAATGCATCAATAACTTCTTTTCCTAATATCACAACATGTTTCCCATATTGGATTTCCTGAGCTGAAAAGTTCCGTCCTTTTTCCAATTCATAGCCGGAAGTAGCCATGTAGTTTTCGTCTCCTCCAAAAATTCGGATGTTGGGATTTGTTTTTTTTGATTCAAATTTTAGGGTAGAAGCACCAGAGGCAAAAGTGGAAACAGATGGTTTAGCTGGAAAATTATATACCTTGCTGAAATCAATGGCTTCCTGGTAGGTTATGTTTCTGTATGCCTTCGGTTTTTTTCCATTCCGACCTATTCTAACTGTCATTTCCCTGTTTCTGATGGTAAATGTATTGGCGCCCATACTCGTGAAATTGCTGTTGATGGATGACTTGAGTGCATCAATAGACGTGAGGGTTCCAACCAAAGAGGTAATGCCGATTGTTATTATAAAAACGGTAAGTGTTGTTCTCAAAAGCTGGCTTCTGATTGCACGTAAGGATATTTTTATATTTTCTCTTAAAACAGAAGCCATTGTTACTTTTTAGATCAACAAAATTAGTAAACTAATTGGAATGGACTTGCCAGAATTCCTGAGTTTATAAAAGTTCAAAATTTTCTTGGCGAAAAAGATCTTTAAATCCCTACAAAAATGTATCTTTAGTGCGTATTTTAAAAAAATCAAAGATGTTAAGAAAAAATAATTTTTTTAGTTCTATCCTTGTTGTGATGGTTTGGTTCTCAGCTATATCAATGGTATGCGCTCAGGGGGCAAAAAAGCCCGTAGCCGGAGCAAAGGCTGGCGCCGCAAAAACATCTGCAAAAGGTACATTGGCTGCAGATATGGACTGTACGGTAAAACTAAACGGTGCAGCTAAGTTGATCAACTTAAAAGCCTATACTGGGATGGATGTTGTTTTGAAAGTTGGAGACAATAGCATCGAAGCCGTGTCGCTGGATAAGAAATCAACATATAGGAATTCGATTATAGCTAAACCCGGTGAAACTGTTTTAGTTGAGATTTCATTTTTTGACGATAGTAAATTTTTAGATTACATTAAAACTGGAAATACGAGCATGGCCGAGACTGCCATCAAAAAAAATCCGGGACTGGCAGCTAATGAGGATGGAAACCTGGTTACATCACCACTTCAAATTGCAATTGAAAATTCACAGCCTGAAATGGTAGCTTTTCTGATGAGTAAGGGAGCCAGCTTCTTAAAACCTGAAAATATTTACCCGCTTCACCTTGCAATTAAATTTGCTTCTACTGCAAAGCCTGCGAAGGACAAGCCCGCTCCTGATAAACAGTTGGTAGATCTTTTTTTAAGTAAAGGCTGCAAAATAACGGATAAAGATGATGGCGGAAATTCGCCTTTGCATTGTGCTGTTAGAGCAGGTAAACTAGATCTTGTTGTGATGTTGGTGAAAATGGGAGCGGACGTAAATGCGAAAAATGATTTTGATGATACGCCATTGAAAATAGCTGAAGACAAAGGACTGATCTCTATTATTAGTTTTTTAGCAGCGAATGGCGCAACTCCAGCCAAAAAGCAGGAGTAAATTTTAATATAGGAAATTAAAAACTAACTATACCTAACAAAAATATTAAATTTATGGCTTTTGATATTGAGATGATAAAGGCACTTTATGAAAAGATGCCTTCTAAAGTAGATGCAGCGCGCAAAATGATAGGGCGCCCACTTACTTTAACAGAGAAAATTTTATATTCTCATTTACACGTGGATCAAAAATCGGAAAACTTTCAACGTGGACAATCATATGTTGACTTTGCTCCAGATAGAGTTGCGATGCAAGATGCTACTGCTCAAATGGCATTGCTTCAATTTATGCAGTCGGGTCGTCCAAAAGTTGCTGTTCCCTCAACAGTTCATTGTGATCACTTGATCACAGCTAAAGAAGGTGCTGCAAAAGATTTGGCTTTCGCGACATCTGAAAGTAAAGAAGTCTTTGATTTTCTTGGTTCTGTTTCAAATAAATATGGTATCGGTTTCTGGAAACCGGGTGCCGGAATTATTCATCAGGTTGTTCTTGAAAATTACGCTTTCCCCGGTGGAATGATGATCGGAACAGATTCTCATACTGTAAATGCAGGTGGTCTCGGAATGATCGCAATTGGTGTTGGTGGTGCTGATGCATGTGATGTAATGGCCGGGTTAGCTTGGGAATTGAAAATGCCTAAATTGATCGGCGTAAAACTTACCGGAAAATTAAACGGTTGGACTGCTCCTAAAGATGTAATTTTAAAAGTTGCAGGTATCCTTACTGTAAAAGGTGGTACCGATGCTGTTGTTGAATATTTTGGTGAAGGCGCTACTTCAATGAGTTGCACCGGAAAAGGTACAATTTGTAATATGGGTGCTGAAATTGGTGCAACTACTTCCACTTTTGGTTATGATGCTTCTATGGAGCGTTATCTGAAAGCTACTGGTAGAGCAGATGTGGCTGAACTTGCAAACTCTGTAAAAGAACATTTAACTGCAGACGCAGATGTATATGCAAATCCTGAAAAGTATTTTGATCAAGTGATTGAAATTGATTTGTCTACTCTTGAGCCACATGTTAACGGTCCGTTTACTCCAGATTTAGCAACTCCTATTTCCAAACTGAAAGAAGTAGCAATTAAAAACGGATGGCCGTTAAAAATATCTGTTGGTTTGTTGGGCTCTTGTACGAACTCTTCATACGAAGACATTGCTCGTGCAGTAAGTCTTGCAAAACAGGTTGCATCTAAAAATTTAAAAGCGAAAGCTGAATACCTTATCAACCCAGGTTCTGAGCAAATTCGCTACACCATTAAACGTGATGGATTTTTGGATGTGTTCGATCAGATTGGTGCGAAAGTTTTTACAAATGCTTGTGGGCCTTGTATCGGAATGTGGGACAGAATGGGGGCAGAGAAGCAAGAGAAAAATACGATCATTCATTCTTTCAATAGAAATTTTGCGAAGCGTGCGGATGGAAATCCAAATACATACGCATTCGTAGCATCCCCCGAAATTGTAACAGCAATGGCAATTGCCGGTGACCTTACTTTTAATCCTCTTACAGATTATTTAACAAATGAAAAGGGCGAACAAGTAAAATTGGATGCTCCGACAGGTGATGAGTTGCCTCCAAAAGGTTTTGCTGTTGAAGATGCCGGTTATCAGGCACCAGCTGCCGATGGAAGCAACGTTTCTGTTGTCGTTTCTCCGACTTCAAGTCGTTTACAATTGTTAGATCCCTTTTCTGCTTGGGAAGGTGTTGATCTGAAAGGCCTGAAATTGCTGATTAAAGCAAAAGGAAAATGTACGACCGATCATATTTCAATGGCTGGTCCATGGTTGAAATTCCGTGGTCACTTGGACAATATCTCAAATAATATGTTGATCGGTGCAGTTAATTTCTTCAATGAAAAAACAGACAATGTAAAAAATCAACTTACTGGAACTTACGATTCTGTGCCTAAAGTTCAACGCGCATACAAGGCGGAGAATATCGGATCAATTGTAGTTGGGGATGAGAATTATGGTGAAGGTTCTTCACGTGAGCATGCAGCAATGGAACCGCGACACCTTGGTGTTCGTGCTGTTTTGGTGAAATCGTTCGCTCGTATTCACGAAACGAATCTGAAGAAACAGGGAATGCTAGGTTTAACATTTGCTGATAAAGCAGATTACGAAAAAATCAAAGAAGATGATATTGTTGATATTCTTGGTTTAACTACATTCGCTCCAAATACTTCATTGACATTGGTGTTTAACCACGCTGACGGAAGTAAGGATGAGATCAAGGCAAATCACACATACAACGAGCAACAAATTGAATGGTTTAAAGCAGGTGGTGCTTTAAATATTATTCGCGCTAATGTAAAAGCATAAGTATATTTCTATTTGAAATCTGGAATGCTCTGTATTTTTACGGAGCATTCCTTTTTAAATTAAAAAAGTTATGAAAGCATATAACCCCAAAGATTGGTCAAAATTAATTTTTCAGTTTCATAAGTCCGATTCGTTTCGAATGTTATTGCCTGCAATGATAGCTTTGGCATTGTATTCATCGATATTGTGTTTTCTTGATGTGGAAATTAAAGTGATCACACTCAGAAGCACCACTGTCTTGCATTCACTTTTAGGTTTTGTTCTTTCTCTGCTACTCGTTTTTAGAACAAATACGGCCTACGATCGATGGTGGGAAGGTAGAAAATTATGGGGCGATCTTATGAACAACAGCAGAAACTTGATGCTGAAATTGAACGCATACCTTCCCGTTGAAGATGCCGAACTGAAAAATAATTTCAGGATCTTGATCAGCAATTATGCTTTTGCACTAAAAGAACATCTGCGGGGTGGTTTTAAGTCAGAACAATTAGAAGAACATCCTAATTTGAAATTGAAAGTGTTAAGTGAATGCAGTCATGTCCCGAATAGAATTGCTCAGCAGCTTTTTTTTGAAACGGATGCTCTCCAAAAACAAAATAAAATTACTGAAGAAAAATTAATTGTTTTGAATGAAGAGTTACGTTCATTTACAAATATTGTAGGTGCTTGCGAACGCATAAAATCAACTCCAATTCCTTTTTCTTACAGTACATTTATTAAGCGGGTTATATTACTATATATTATCACTTTGCCAATCGGTTTGGTGAGTGATTTTAAGTGGGCGACCATTCCGATGGTGATTTTTGTTTTTTATGCTTTTGCAGGATTAGAGCTTATTGCAGAAGAAATTGAAGATCCTTTTGGGCATGAAGATAACGATTTACCCACCGACGAAATTGCTATTCGAATCAAGAAAAATTTAAAAGAAATTATAGAATTTTAAAGGGCCATTAATCCTTCTATTCCTTCCATTTCTTTATATTTATTGATGATTGAATCGGCATCTAGCATTACTTCTTTAATGGTTATACTGATGTATTTTCCGCTTGTGGATTCCTTTTGAGTGATTATTGCTTCGTCTGAAAACTTAGAACTTACCAAGGCTATTTTTCTATTATCTGCAGGAATTATGAATTTGAACATGTAGATCGTTGGCCAATCTTTTTCTTTTTTTAGTTGTTCCCTTAGTTTTTCAAATTGTTCATCTTTATTCATAATACAAAGATAAAGCTTTATTGCTTTTGTGTACTTTTGTTTTAAATATTATCTATGGAAACGTTTAAGATTAAGGGGGAGTATATTCAGTTAAATCAGTTGATAAAAGCAATGGGGTGGTGCGAAAATGGGGCACAAGCAAATACCCTTATTGACGATGGTCAGGTGAAAGTAAATGGGGCTGTGGAACACCGTAAGCGGAATAAATTAATTATTGGAGCTAGAATAGAATATAACAATCAACATGTTGTAATTGAATAAGCTACGAATGTATCTTTTAAAACTTTAATTCCCTTTCCCCTTCTGATAATAGATTCTTTTGCTCAGGAGTTTTCAGCTAAAAATCGTACAAAGATTATTTTTAATGATGATGAACTTTCCGAAAAGCAATTTCCCGCTCGGAGCTCTATTCAAAACAATTGGCTTGTAAATGAGTACGATATGGTGCAAATTGAAAATAAAATAAAGTTGAATTGCAAAGATTGCGAATCCTTTTATATAGACGCAATTCCTGGAGCCAAACCCGAATGGAAATTAGAATATTACAAATTGACTGTTAGTAAAAGGTGCTGTTTTGCACTCACCAAAAAACTTGAATTAAGGATAATGAGTGCCTTTTAAAAATTTGATTTTCCACCTGTTTTGAGTAATACCACTTTCAAAACTCAGTTAGGCATCTTTAAAAAATGTTAGCCGTGATAAACCCTCGATGCAAAAATAAGTCCATTTCGAATTTCAAGAATTTCTGCGATTAACATGTCCTCTTCGCCATCCACTTTACGGATATATTCCATGAAAATACGACTTTCGTTTGCCGTTAAGCTAGTAATGACATAATTCAGACTCGGCAAACGATCAAACGCATCCTTCCACCAGGCTCTCAGTTCCTCTTTACCAGTAATCAATCCGTTTGTTTCTGGCATTCTTATTTTTAGTTTAGGACTATAATGTTTGGCTTCGTTGTCATATAGTGACAATAGCTTTTCCAGATCGTGGGTGTTAAATGCTTTAAACCACTGTAATGCGATTGATTCGATTCCTGAAGTACTCATATGCTTTTTTTGATTCATAAATATAGTGTTTTTTGTCGAAAATGAAGTGTAAAAATTGTTTTTAAACAGTCAATAAAATCGATTGATTTTGCTAATTTTACGTAGTAGGCGATCGTGTTTTAACAAGTATTAAAAAATAAGCAAAGTAGACAATGAATATTGTTTGCAAATACCTTTTTAAAACGGATAAAAAATAGTCAGAAATGAAGCATCGTATTAATTTTATCTTTTTATTTATAATTTTCTGGAATTTTTCTCTCGCTCAGATCGATTGTGCAAAAGTAATTATCGCCAGAGATACTTTTGGTATTCCTCATATTTTTGCCGATACAGATTCTGAAGTTGCTTATGGTTTGGCTTGGGCACATTGTGAAGATGATTTTGAACACATTCAGTTAATGATGATTAGGGCCCAGGCTCGTGTTGGTGAACTGAACGGAAAAGATGGCGCGATCTCAGACTATTTTGTCCGATTTATAAAAGCAAAGGAAATTGCTGAACAAAAATATGAGGCAGATCTAAGTAATGATTATAAAAAAATAATTCAGGCATATGCTGATGGTCTTAATTCTTATGCAGAAAAGCATCCTTCTGAAATTAAGCTTAAACACATTTTCCCTGTTACGCCTCAAAATATTATTACTGGTTATATTGTTATTCTGACTAGCATGGTTGGTACTCCCACGGCACTAAAATACATTCTTGATGGTAAACCCGATGAATATATTTTTAATGCGGGTGCCGGTTCTAACGGCATAGCAATGAATCCTCGGATCACAACTGATAGCTCAACTTATTTACTTATTAATCCTCATGTTCCTTTGGAAGGAAGCGCTTCTTGGTATGAGGCTCATCTTTGCAGCGGACAAGGATTAAATATTTATGGAGCATTGATTCCTGGAATGATCTTTCCCGCAATGGGCTGTAATGAACATTTAGGATGGGCTATCACATTCAACTGGCCTGATTATGTTGATATTTTTAAAATGGAGATGAATCCAGGAAATAAAAACCAATATAAGTTCGACGGTGAGTGGTATGATTTTGAAGTGAGAAAAATACCCTTGAAAGTAAAAACTAAATTCGGGCAGATCACAGTGAAAAAAGAAGCTTTGTGGTGTATCTATGGTCCCGCGTACCGGACCGGAAATGGAGTTTATGCGCTTCGTTACAATACAATGTTTAATGTTAAAGCAGCCGAACAGTGGTATAAAATGGGAAAAGCAAATCAGTATGCTGATTTCTATAAAACGATGGAGATGCAGGGGATTCCACTGTTTAATTTTGTGATGGCTGATGATAAGAACAATATTTTTTATCTCTTTAATGCCGCACTTCCAATTCGTAATTCTGATTTTGATTGGCAAAAAACTGTACCTGGTAATACCTCAAAAACATTTTGGAACACTTTTTATTCGTTGAGCCAGCTACCTCAAAAATACAATCCTAAATGCGGTTACATTTACAATACCAATAACACGCCCTTTCATTGCACAGCTGCAGCAGAAAATTTAAATGAGTTATCCTTTAATAAACAATCTGCTTTTAGTTGGAATAGGGTTAATAATCGTGAGTTGCGTTTTAATGAATTGATGAAAGATAGGACTAGTGTTTCGTTTGCTGATTTCAAAAAAATAAAATACGATTGTGCCTATCCTACTAAGCAAGGCGGCATCTATAAAACATTTAAACCCATTTATGATTTGAAAGAATCAGATTACCCCGATATTGCAGATGCAATATCGAAACTTAAGAAGTGGGATTTTACCGGTTATGCCGATAACCGCGAAGCTGCATTAGTTGCATTTACTATCGATTTTCTTTTTAAGAAAAAAAATGCTGCCTATAACGAGTTGGAAATAGGTATCGAATATTCCACCGATCTGCTAGTTGAAGCGATCCGTTATGCAAAAAAACAGCTACTTGTATATCATAAATCTATTGATGTTGCTTTCGGTGATGTCCAGCGACTGATGCGCGAAGATAAAAGTTACCCTGTTTACGGTTTTCCAGAATGTCTCAAATCAATGGCTAGTAATATTACAAAAGAAGGTTTTTTACGCGCTCAAAATGGCGACTCATTCATTATGTTTGCGAAGTTTTCTAAAAATGGTAATTCATATGAAACCGTTGTTCCTTATGGTGAATCGAGAAGGAAAGGTAGTCCTCATCTGACAGATCAGATGGAAATGTATAGTCAGCAAAAAACAAAACCAATAATGCTGGATAAAACGCTGCTACTTAAAACTGCAATACATATCTATCATCCGCAATAATTAGTTTAAATTTACAGTATGACAATTAAAAATGATCTAATATTAAGAACAGCAAGAGGTGAAAAAACAGAACGTACTCCCGTTTGGTTAATGCGCCAGGCAGGCAGAATTCTACCTGAATACAGAGAAGTCAGAGCTAAAATGGGTGGCTTTAAAGAACTAGTTGAAACACCTGAGTTCGCCTGCGAAGTTACAATTCAGCCGGTGGATATTCTTGGTGTTGATGCAGCAATCATTTTTTCAGATATTTTAGTTATTCCTGAAGCAATGGGTTTGCCATACCAAATGATCGAAGCGAAAGGTCCCTGGTTCGAAAAAACAATAAAATCGGCAGCTGATGTTGCGCAGGTTCGTGTTGCCGCTGGCGATGATCTTCACTATGTGTTGGATGCTATCCGACTTACAAAAAAAGAATTGAATGGACGTGTTCCATTGATCGGATTTGCTGGTGCTCCCTGGACAATTTTTGCATATATGATCGAAGGTAGTGGAAGCAAAACATTTTCAAAAGCAAAAAAATTTTTGTATACCCAACCTGAAACAGCTCATCTATTGTTG
Organism: Chitinophaga pinensis; assembly: GCA_945885475.1. Classification (GTDB taxonomy): domain Bacteria; phylum Bacteroidota; class Bacteroidia; order 2-12-FULL-35-15; family 2-12-FULL-35-15; genus 2-12-FULL-35-15. The sequence goes on along the minus strand of CAMCYR010000001.1, from coordinate 113,002 downwards.
CAAAAAATCACCGACAGTACGATTAATTATTTAAAAGCTCAAGTTACTGCTGGAGCTGATATGCTCCAATTGTTCGATAGCTGGGCTGGAGTTCTTTCTCCCGATCAGTATGATGAGTTTGCGCTTAAATATATTGCTCAAATTTGTGATGCAATCAAAGATGTTCCTTTTACTGTATTTGCAAAAGATGCTCATTTTGCCCGAAAAAAAATGGGCTTACTGAGTTGCGATACAATTGGACTTGATTGGACAATGGATGTTGCCGAATCTAGGATGTTGATCGGTGAAAATAAAACATTGCAAGGGAATATGGATCCTTGCATGCTTTATTCTGATTACGCAACCATAAAAGCTGAAACACAAAAAATGCTTTTGGCATTCGGACCGCATCGCCACATTGCCAATTTGGGTCATGGTTTGTATCCCGATTTAGATAAGGATAAAGTAAAATGCTTTGTAGATACTATTAAAGAATTCAGATTCTAAAATGGAATGATCTGGCAAATAAAAAATATCCGATTACTAGTTCTGAAAGCACTCATGTTTTTGGTGCTTTCTTTATTTTCTATCTCGTCATTTTCGCAAGGCAAGAAGGGAAAAAATTTGGTTCCAAATCCTAGTTTTGAAACGCGAAAAAGTAAGAGTGCGGATATAAAAGCGGCAAATCCCTGGAAAGGTGTTGGCACTGTTGACTATTATTCAAAGCCCGAAAAAAGAGATGTATCACAATTTAAAGGTGCCAGAACGGGAATGAATTATGCCGGACTCCGTTTTCAAGCCGATTACAAAGAATACATGCATGTGAAATTGTTGGAAACCCTCGAAAAAGGGGAGACCTATCATTTCAAAATGTATATAAGATTATTAGAGGCAGAAAATGTTACCGTTACCGTTAAACAATTAGGTGCCTACTTTTCAGAAACAGAATTTAAAATAGGTATGGAATTTAATGAACACGGACTAGTAGATACAACTTATAATAAAGGAATCTCAGGATCGCTTAATTGGATATTGATTCAGGGTGACTATACTGCAAAGGGAAATGAAAAATTTATGATAATCGGTAATTTCAGAACAAAAATGAAGGATGATTTTGTTAAAAAAAATAAATGGAGTCTTTTCGCTTTTCAGGAAGCCTATTATTATATCGATGATATTTCCTTACGAAAAAAAATTGCTGAAATCGATTCCCTGCAAATTGATAAAGAAGGTGGTTTGGTTAATTGGTTACCGCATGGGTTTCATGCAGGTAAAACATTTGAGATAAAAAATTTATATTTCGAAAAAGCCACATCCAAATTAATGAGTACTTCTAATACTGCTCTGGATCAATTAGCGAAAATGTTGATGGATAATCCCACAACTATGATTCAGATTAACGGACACATGGATAAATTTGGAAGCGAAGAAGAGGAAAGGCAAATTTCTAAAGAAAGAGCGAAAGTAGTATATGATTATTTGAAAACAAATGGAGTAAGCAATCAAATGATTTTTAAAGGACTTGGATCTTCTCAGCCAGTCGCTCCAAATGACTCGGAGGAATACAAAGCACAAAATAGAAGGGTGGAAGTTACCATCATTAAAGAATAATTTAAAACCTAATCCTATGTCAGAAATTGTAAAAGGGAATAAAAAAATTATTAATGCTTGGGTGACTTATGACCTTGCTAACTCAGTATATAATTTAGTTATTACTGCAACCATCTTCCCAATTTATTACAAAGCACAAACTGTTACAAAGGATATTGATGGGAACATAACTTCGAGTATAGTTTCCTTTTTTGGTTTAGAATTTAAAAATTCAACCCTTTACGATTTTGCTATCGCTTTTGCTTTTCTAGTTGTTGCTTTTTTATCCCCACTTTTATCTGGAATAGCAGATTATGGTGGAAATAAAAAACGATTCATGCAATTCTTTTGTTATTTAGGTGCTGTGTCATGTTCATTGTTGTATTTTTTTGACAAGAGTTATCCATATAGTTTGTACGTTGGACTTTTATTAGCGATTTTAGCTTGTGTTGGATATGCCGGGAGTTTAGTTTTTTACAATTCTTATCTTCCTGAAATTGCTCCTCCTGAAATGCAAGATAAAGTAAGTGCAAAAGGATTCGCGATGGGATATATTGGTAGTTCTTTTCTTTTGATTATAAATTTAATCATGGTGCTTCATCCTGAATGGTTTGGTTGGTACAAAGAAGATGGTGTAACACCGGATGTTGGTTTTGCTACACGGATTTCCTTTGTAATGGTTGGTTTGTGGTGGTTTGGTTTCTCTCAGATTACATTTTATTATCTTCCCAAAAAAAATCCTGATTTTATAAAAAAAGTAGTAACTGATGGGCATTACTTAACACATGGATTTAGAGAATTAAAAAAAATTTGGAAAGATCTAAAACACAATAAACAATTGGTGCGTTTTTTACCTGCATTTTTTATTTACAGTATGGGTGTTCAAACTGTAATGCTTGTGGCCAATCACTTTGGTTCAGATGAAATAAAAATGGAGTCGGGTCAATTGATTACTACTATTTTGATTATACAATTTGTTGCCATGGCAGGATCATTTTTATTCTCTTTCATTTCTCGCAAAACAGACAATTTATTTACACTTAAATTGGCTACGTTGCTTTGGATCGCAATTTGTTTAAGTACCTTTTTGTTCGTTTATACGGCAGTCCATTTTTATATAGTAGCTGCATTTGTTGGTTTGGTAATGGGCGGAATTCAATCACTTTCACGCTCAACTTACTCTAAAATGTTGCCCGAGACTAGCGACAATGCTTCTTATTTTAGTTTTTATGATGTTTGTGAAAAATTAAGTATTGTTTTGGGAATGGCAACATTTGGAATTATTAATGAATGTAGCGCAACTATGCGAACACCGATACTATCGCTTGTTTCGTTTTTTGTACTTGGCTTTTTACTTTTATTTAGAATGAAAAAAATATAAATTAGTTATTTGAAATATATGATTGTAGATATTTTTATTCCATGTTTTATTGACCAAATCTATCCTGATACAGGATTAAATATGGTTAAAATTTTAGAAAAAGTTGGTTGTGGTGTAAATTATAATCCCGAGCAAACGTGCTGCGGGCAGCCCGCATTTAATGCCGGTTATTGGGATGATTGCAAAGAAGTAGGCGAGAAATTTATTCGCGAATTTCAAAACGATCGTTACATTGTTTGTCCCTCCGCTTCCTGTGTTGGAATGATAAAAAATTATTATCCTGACATGTTTCATAATTCGGTTTTACATAACGAATACAAACAAATTCAGAAAAATATTTTTGAGTTTTCTGACTTTATGGTCAATATTTTGAAAATAACTGATCTTGGCGCTACGTTAAACGGTGTCGCTACTTACCACGATTCATGCGCTGCACTTCATGAATACGGGATTAAGCGTGAACCTCGTGTTCTTCTCGAAAAAGTGAGAGGCCTTGAATTAAGAGAAATGAAAGATTCAGAAACCTGCTGTGGGTTTGGTGGAAGTTTTTCTGTGAAGTTTGAGCCAATAGCTGTAGGTATGGGTGAACAAAAACTTGATAACGCTTTGGATACAGGTGCTGAATATTTAATTTCTACTGATGTTTCATGTTTAATGCACATTGATGGGTATGCAAAAAAAGTCGGAAAAAATATGAAAATGATGCATCTGTGTGATGTACTTGCTTCCGGCTGGGATTAATTTAGATGTTTTCAAATGATTAAGTTGTTAACGATTATTGGTGCTCGTCCTCAGATCATAAAGTCTGCCGCATTGAGCCGAGCAATTAAAGATAAATTTGCGCATAAAATCCACGAAGTGATCGTTCACACCGGACAACACTATGATGATAATATGTCGCAAGTGTTTTTTGATGAAATGGATATTTCTCAACCAAATTATAATTTAAATGCTGGTTCAGGATCTCACGGGAAACAAACAGCAGCAATGATTGATGGAATTGAAGAAATCCTTTTAAAAGAAAAACCAAACTGCATTGTGCTCTATGGAGATACAAATTCAACACTTGCAGGAGCAATTGCCGCTTCTAAAATGCAGGTGCCGATCATTCATATTGAAGCAGGCTTACGCTCATTTAATAAGTCTATGCCCGAAGAACTCAACAGGATCATTTGTGATCGTGTTTCTACACTTTTATTTTCACCCACAAAAGCCGGATTTAATAACCTGCTAAAAGAGGGTTTTAAAAAGAATAATCCGGGACCCTATTCTTTAGATAATCCCAAGATTTACCATTGCGGAGATGTGATGTTCGATAATAGTTTGTTTTTCTCCTCGTTTACAAATCATTCAACGACTGTATTGTCTGACAATGATCTTGAAACAGGAAAATATGTTCTTGTTACAATTCATCGTAATAATAATACGGATGATCCCTTGCGCTTAAATGCACTTTTTCGCAGCATCAACAGGATTTCTGTTGAAAGTAAAATTAAAATAATCATCCCACTTCATCCCCGTACGAGTAAGCTTTTGTCGACAAATTTAACTCCTGACTTATATAGTGCTGTTAAAACCAATGAACAGATTAAAATTATTTCCCCTGTTTCATTTTTTAATATGATCGCTTTGGAGAGGAATTCTTTTTTAATTATGACCGATTCGGGAGGTGTACAAAAAGAGGCTTATTTTTTTAATAAGCCATGTATTATTCTTCGCTCAGAAACAGAGTGGACAGAGTTAGTGAAATCTGGATCTGCCGTAATTGCTGATGCTGATGAAGGAAAAATTGTTAAAGCGTTTCTTCATTTTAAGAAATCTAAAAAATTAAAGTTTCCAGATCTTTTTGGTGATGGAAATGCAGCTGGGTTTATTTGTAAAGAAATATTGAAAAACATTAAGTAGTATGTTGTTTATATATACACATAAGATAACGCATCGGAATAAGTACATCTTTAATTTAGTTTTTAAAGATATACTTGGTATTGACTTTACACTAACTGCTGATGTCGAGCAGTTCAAGATATTCAATGGACCTAAAATCAGTTATACCATCAATCCTGTTGCTGATGAATTGTTTTTTACTTCTCGTAATTTATTATTTGAAACCGGAATAACCGATCAGAATATTTCTGTATTTGATTTTAATAATAATAAAGTGTTTTTTGCAACTGGAAAATCATCCGCATTGCCATTTGATATCTTTGCTGCCAGTTTTTATTTAGTTAGTCGTTACGAAGAATATTTACCACATATCCGCGACGAACACGACCGTTTTGACGCGAAAGATAGTTTAGCATTTCTGAATGGCTTCTTGCAAAAACCTGTCGTGAATATATGGGTTACATGGATGAAACAATTACTTTCTAAAAAATATCCACAGCTAATATTTTCAAAAAATAAATATCAATTTGTATCAACCATCGACATCGATAATGCTTATGCATACCGCGAAAAAGGATTTACCCGCAGTTTAGGTGGGTATCTGAAGTCGTTCTCGAAATTTGATTTTACCGAAATTATTGAACGGTCTCGGGTTTTGTTTGGAACAGATAAGGATCCCTATGATACGTATCAATTTCAATTAGAAATAATTAAAAAGTATAAGTTAAAAGCAATTTACTTTTTTCTTTTGGGTGACTATGGTTTAAATGATAAGAACTTACCTATCGAAAGTAAAAAGTTTCAGTCTCTAATTAAAATGTTAGGTGATTATGCTCAAATTGGAATACATCCTTCTTATGGTTCAAACAAAAGTAAAGAACAGCTAAAGAAAGAAGTAACTCGTTTATCTGGAGTGCTGCACCGCGACGTGACGCAAAGCCGTCAGCATTTTTTAAAATTGACACTTCCTGAAACGTATCGAAATCTTATAGATCTGGATATTACCGACGATTACACAATGGGCTTTGCGTCACAGATTGGATTTAGGGCAGGTATTTGTTCCTCTTTTAACTTTTACGATCTCGACATGGAATTGGAAACCAAGTTGAAGATCCATCCTTTTGCGATGATGGAGGGCACATTGAAATATAGTATGAAAATCCGCCCAGAAGATGCGATGATGAAAATTCAGCCTTTAATTGATGAAGTAAGAAAGGTTGATGGTGTGTTTATGAGTCTTTGGCATAACGATACCTTGAATGATAGGAAAATATGGTTGGGTTGGAAAACGGTTTATGAGCAAATGGTTAGTTATGCAACACTTGATGAATAGCAATGCTTAAAAAGTTGATCTTAAAATACGCTCCTGAATTTGTTCTTGATTGGGCAAAAGCACTGAAAAAAAAACAGCGCAGAATACAATTGGAAAAACAGGAAAAAAGTAATGTTGCACATACTCTAGAATCGCTGGCTCTGGACCTAAGGCGAATAGGACTGCAGCCCAACGATTCGGTTTTGGTCCATAGTAGTTTGAGTAAGATTGGTTTTGTTGCTGGAGGTTCTCAAACAGTTATCGATGCACTTTTCGATGTCATCGGTTCTCAGGGAACATTGTTGTTTCCATCTTTTCCTGCATTAGGAAGAAACAAGACACATCTTCAGGAATATCCTGTTTTCGATTTAAAGCATACCGAATCTCGCATGGGAAGTATGACAGAATACTTTAGAAAATTGGATGGTGTTCTTAGAAGTTTTCATCCTACAGATTCTGTTTGTGCTAAAGGACCACTTGCCGAATATTTTACTAATTCACATTTTGGTCAGCTTACACCTTATAATGAATATTCCCCTTTCAGAAAGTTGTGTAATAAGAATGGGAAAATTTTAATGCTGGGAACAACGTTGAATGGTGCCTGTACAAATTTGCATACACTTGAAGACGCTGTTGATTTCATTTATCCTGTTTATGATGAAAAGATAGTTGATGTAAAAATGATTGATATGAATGGAGTGGTATCTCAAATGAAAACGAAAGTTCATAACCCTGATTATTCCTCGAAGAGGAATTGCGATGCGCTGAAGCCTATGTTTGAGCGTGAAGGAGCTCTTGTCAATGGATCTGTTGGAGAGGCAAATTGCATGTTGATCGATGCAGATAAACTGCTGGAAGTAATGGTCAGAAATTATAATGAAAAAGGTGTCACAATGTATACTCCCTTTGGAAATAAATAGTTGATATGAATATTTACATCACGCTAGATTATGAAATTTACTTTGGTGAAAACCATGGTACGGTCGAGAAATGTATTATATATCCGACTTCTGAATTGATCCGCATCGCTGAAAAATACAATGTGCGTTTTTCTTTTTTTGTAGATAGTGGTTTTATCCTAAAGTTAGATGAATTCAGAAAAAGATTTCCCGTATTGGAAAATGATTACCAAGCAATTATTAAGCAGGTTAACTATTTAGCCGCAACAGGACATGATATTCAATTACATATCCATCCGCATTGGGAAGACTGTTATTTTGATGGAAATCGTTGGGTAATGAAGGTCAACCGGTATAAACTTTCCGATTTTAATGATGATGAAATTAAAGATATTGTTGTAAGATATAAAAAGGTGCTTTTTGATATTACGAATCAGTCCGTTTTTTCATTTCGTGCTGGTGGATGGTGTTTGCAGCCTTTTAGTAAATTACATAAGGTTTTTAAAGAAAATAACATTTCACTTGATAGCAGTGTTTTCAGAAACGGACAATTTAGTTCCCGGCAATATTCTTTTGATTTCACAAATGCGCCTGATAAGGATATTTATAAATTCGAAAATGATGTGGTGGTTGAAGATCCTTCGGGATATTTTACCGAACTTCCAATTAGTCCGATTCGAAATTCTCCTCTTTTCTTTTGGTTCTTATTTTTATTAGGTAGGAAAAATCCATATTTTCATAAACCTCTCGGAGATGGCCAGGCAATGCCCGCTCCGGGATATAGGAAAAAATTGTTGACTCGTTTTACCAATAATCCTGTTTCTCTTGATGGTTACAATGCAAGGCTTTTACAAAAAGCACTGAAGCAATTATTGAAGAGGAACTTTAATCATATGGTTGTTATTGGTCACCCGAAAGCATTGTCGCGTTATTCGATTGTTGAGGTCGAAAACTTTGTACTGAAGAATAAGGAGAAACATAATTTCACTACGTTCACGAAAATATTCAAAGGCAATATATGATCATTTTTATAGAACAAAAAGATATCAATAAAAAAAAATGGGATGCATGTATCGGCAATTGTTCAAATCCTGCCATATTTGTTTATTCCTGGTATTTGGATATTGTTTGCAAAGGTTGGGGAGCCCTTGTTTTAGCTGATTATGAAGCAGTTTTTCCATTAGCTCCAAAATCGAAGTATAAAATTCATTATTTATATCAGCCTTTCTTTACAAGATATTTTGGTGTGTTCTCTAAATCTAAAATAACGACTAAACTTACAACTGATTTTTTTAAAGCAATACCCGAAAAATATAAATACATCGAATTTTGTTTGCAGGAAGAAACTCCTTTTCTATCTGAAACTTTTGAATGTCGGGAAAGAAAATTTCAAGGACTCGATTTGAATCAGGACTTTACAACACTTCAAAAACAATTCTCTGAAAATTCTAAACGGAATGTAAAAAAGGCAATTAAGGCCGGCTTGAAAATTCGGCCGGATATTTCCCCCGATAAAATTGTAAACCTTTTTAAAATAACAAAAGGGAACGAATTGGAAATATTTAATGCGGATGATTATAAAATTCTAATTGCCCTCATGCGAAAGTGCAATGACCTTAATAAGGGGCAGTCGATTGCCGTTTATGACGGCACTGAATTATGTGCAGCAGCATTTTTTATGTTCAATGATAACCGTTTTACTTTTCTGAAAAGTGGCGTAACCGATGAAGGCAAAGCCAAAGGAGCTATGCATTTGTTGTTTGATTACTTTATCAAAGAAAATTCAGGAAAAAAGTATTACTTGGATTTTGGTGGTTCATCAGTGGATAATGTTGCCCGTTTTTACAAGAATTTCGGTGCAAAAGATTGCGTATATTTGCAGGTAAAGCGAAATAACCTGCCTAAGTTGGTGCAGTGGGTTAAATCTTTAAAAAAGTAAAAATATGGTACATGTTTTAGGTGCAAGTAATTCAATTTTTAATCAGTTTATCGCTGAGATACGCGATGAGGTTGTGCAGAAGGATAGTATGCGTTTTCGAAGGAATATTGAACGATTGGGAGAAATATTCGCGTACGAAATCAGCAAAAAAATAAATTATGAAGTACGTGAGGTAAATACGCCCTTAGGTATTGCAAATGTATCGGTTCCTGAAGAGCAGCCTGTTGTTGCTTCTATTTTACGTGCCGGACTGCCTTTACATCAAGGGGTTTTGAATTATTTTGATAAAGCGCAAAATGCATTTATTTCTGCTTACCGTAGACATCATAAAGATGGTAGTTTTGATATTCAGGTAGAATATTTAGCTTCCCCTGATTTAAATGGCAAGTTTTTAATTCTTTGCGATCCGATGTTGGCTTCAGGTTCTTCGATGGTTTTAACTTATCAGGCGCTACTTCGCAGAGGGATCCCCGCTCATACACACATTGTTTCTGTTATTGCAAGTAGTGAAGGATTGGATTACGTGAAAAAGCATCTGCCCGAAAATATAACACTGTGGATCGGTGCAATCGATGAAGAACTTACTGCTCAATCTTATATCGTGCCGGGCTTAGGTGATGCTGGTGACTTGGCATTCGGAGAGAAGATCTAATATTTTTATATGAACTTCTGGGTTGAAATAATTTCTGTTTTTTTATTGAGTACAATTAAATTTGTGTTTGGTGGTGTGCCGATGGCCTTGGGTTTAGGTTTTTCCTATTTTGAAAGTATAACTGTGACGACTTTGGGAGGTTGCTTTGGTGTTGCTGTATTTGTTTTTACCAGCGATAAATTGATCGCTTTTTTCAAAGAAAGAGATGCACAAAAAAGAATTAAAAATCCCAATGCTACTCCTAAAAAGAAGTTTAATAAAAAGAATAGAATGATTATTTCTGTTAAGAGACGATTCGGCTTATTGGGCTTCTCTATTTTAATCCCCTTTCTCATCCCTATTCCTATCGGCTGTTTTCTTGCTGTGAGGTATTTTAATGACAAGCAAAAAATTTTAAGATATATGTTTCTTTCTATTTTGTTTTGGTCAGTGATTGGAACACTTTTGTACAAACCTCTTTTTGATGCAATACGAAACTATTTTCTTTGATCTGGATCATACTCTTTGGGATTTTGAAAAGAATTCCCACGAAGCGTTAACAGAACTTGCAGATAAACATAAATTGATAGAAAAGGGTGTTTCCTCGCTTGACAGTTTCATAAGTGAATATTTTACTATCAACGAATTGTTGTGGGAAGAATATAGAATGGGGGCTATTTCAAAAGAATCGCTTCGTTATGAACGTTTTTATCGCACCCTTAAAAAATACGAGATAGAAGATTTGCATCTTGCAAAAAGATTCGGTGAAGATTATGTATCCATTTCACCTTATAAAACGCATCTTTTTCCTCATTCGGTTGACATACTCAATTATTTGAATGAAAAATATTCCTTACACATCATTACAAATGGTTTTGAGGAGGTTCAGCATCTTAAACTGAAAAATTGTAAGCTTGATCATTATTTTACGGAAGTAATCACCTCCGAACGTTCTGGTTATAAGAAGCCGGATGAGCGTATGTTTCATTTTTCATTGGAAGCAGCTGGTGCTACTCCCCAAAAATCCCTGATGATTGGTGATAGTTTGGAAGCGGATATAGTGGGGGCTCAAAATGTGGGGATAGATCAAGTGTACTTTAATCCCACAGCGAATAGTCATTCCACAATCCTTACATACGAAATCAAAAGTTTGGCTGAATTAAAAAACTTTTTATAAAAAATATATTTTATTTGATAAAAGCCAATGCTGTCAGGTTTTTTAAAATAATAGCTAATACATATTTAAATAAAAAATCCGCTTCGATTATCGAAGCGGATTTTTTTATGAGTAAATAATGGATTATTTATCAGATTTTGCGGTAGCTGCCTCAGTTTTTGATTTGCAACAAGCTTTTGTTCCTGTTGATTTCTCACCTGAACAAGCTTTTCCTTCAGTTTTTTCTCCAGAAGAAGCCTTTGCTTCTGTTTTTTCAGCAGAACAAGCTTTTCCATTTGCATCTTTTTTGCAACACGCTTTTTCTTCTTTTTTCTTTTTGTCATCACCTTTTTTGTCGTCTCCTTTTACAGATACGATACTTCCTTTAGAAGATGTAACGATAGAAGTAGCGGATGCAGCACCAACAATTCCTGTGAATGCTAATAATAAAAATAATTTTTTCATGTTGTTTGGTTTTATGTGTTTATTGTTTGTTCAATCATTATTTCGAAATAAAGGTACTAAAAAGTACCCTTAACTAAAAAAAATCGCGTTAAATTTTGTTAATCTAGTCAAAAGTCGCAATGATGGTTTCTGGACCGGTGACTTTCTGTTCCAAACTTACCTTAACTTTTACAGTAGTTGGCAGAAATAGATCAACTCTGGATCCGAATTTTATAAACCCGAATTCTGATCCTTGAGATGCTGAATCGTTTTCCTTTGAATAATTCACGATCCTTCGTGCCATTGCACCTGCAATTTGACGGAATAATATTTCCTGCCCGTTTTTATGCTTCACTACAATTGTCGTTCGCTCATTGTCAGTAGAAGATTTTGGATGCCAGGCTACCAAAAATAAACCGGGATGATATTTTGAAAACCTTACGATCCCGCTTATCGGGTAGCGATTAATATGGACGTTTATTGGCGACATAAAAATAGAGATCTGTAACCGTTTATCTTTAAAATATTCCGTTTCTACTACTTCTTCAATTACCACTACCTTTCCATCTGCAGGAGCAATGATCGCGTTGTCATCGATCGTAATTGTACGTTTCGGGTTTCTGAAGAACTGAAGTATCGTTATTAGAAGAAAGGCAGATAATGCATATCCAAGCCAAACAACAATCGGAAAGGAAGAGCAAAAATAAAGTGTAATAAAATTAATAAGTGCAGCCACAATTAGTGTAATGATTAAGGATGGAATACCTTCTTTGTGAAATTTCATATGAATTGATTTTAGTATAAAAGCCCGAATGTAATCGGGCTTGTATAAATTATTTTTTCTTTGTTGTTATTTGTTGACGATCCTTTGTCATTTCTTCCAATCGCTGTTGAAATTTCGATTGCTTCACAGGTTTCTTTTTATTTTCCTGAAGTTTCGCATGTAACGCATCGTGATCGATCACAAATTTTTGAATTACCCATGTTTGTCCGAATGTGATCATATTAGCAAGGAAATAATACCAACTTAATCCAGCGGAATAGCTATTCATGAATCCAAGGAACATGATTGGCATGAGGTACATCATCCATTTCATTCCGGGCATTTGATTGCTTGTACCCATTAGCTGACTATTGCTCCATGTATAAAGTAGGGTGGAAGCAGTCATCAGTAATGCAAATAAACTCACATGATCACCATACAAGGGAACATTGAAACCGAAATTATAAACTGAATCGAATGTGGATAGATCGTGTGCCCATAAGAAGCCTTGTTGACGTAATTCAATGGATGCAGGAAAGAAGTTGAACAAGGCAATCAAGATTGGCATTTGTAACAAAACCGGAATACAACCCGCCATAGGGTTTACACCTACTGATTTGTATAATGCCATTGTCGCCTGTTGCTTTTTTACAGGATCATCATTCTTATGCTTTTCATTTAACTCATCAATTTCGGGTTTTAGTACACGCATTTTTGCCGAAGAAAGTATCGTTTTGTATGCAATCGGTAAGAGCAATAATTTCAAAATAATTGTTAAAATCAGAATGATAATTCCATAATTTAAATTCAAGCTATCAAGTGCATTGAAGATCGGAATCGTTAAAAAGCGGTTCAGCCACCCGAATATTTTCCATCCTAAATTAATCTGTTTTTCTAACTCAAGATCATATTTTTTTAATGTTTTGAAATGGTTTGGACCAAAATACATGCGCATTCCAATGGTCTCTGTCTTATGATTTTTGAATGGTAATATAATGGATGCATTGTATTCTTTTACATATTTTTTTGAAGCTAGCTGCGAAACGGTTTCAATCTCAGTCGTCTTTTCAAAAGTGTTATCTGCAATAAGAACGGTAGTGAAAAATTGCTGTTTGAAGCCAATCCATTTTACAGGGAATTCCATTGGCTGCTTTTCGTAGGTCGACTCACTTATTTTATCCACATTTTCATTCGGATATTTAAAGTAAATAGTTGACGCCATTTCTTGATTTTGATGGTTTTGCTCCTGCATTGGTATTTTCATTCCCCAATTCATCTGAAGGCTTTCTTTATTGGTAATGATATCCTGCATCCCAACCGTATTTATTCGGAAGCCCATCATATAATCATTTCCAGTTAAGGAGTAAACGTATTCAATGTATTTCGCTTTATCACCAGCGTATAAACGCATTGCAATGCTTTTTGAATCAGTCCCAGTGATAGAAAAACTACTTCCTTCAGGCGTGAAAAATAAGGAGTCGGTTGCAAATTCCTTCGCATTCGCTTTGAATATTATATTCTGAGTTGATGAATCGGAATCGAAAAGGATCAATGGTTTTTGATCAAAGGTTTTATAATTTTTTAGCTCCACAGAAGCAATTCGTCCTCCTTTTGGAGCGATGTTTACTTTCATTACCTCGTTTTCAATGCTGATCGTCTTGTTTTCACCCCTTGCTGCTGCCAAGAACTCACCGTAGACAAGTTTTCGTAAAATTGATTTTACGGAGTCGTTCACATTTCCTGTTGAATCCCTTAACATTGTTAGTGGACTTCCGACTGTAGCAACTGCTTTTTCTTTTTTTACGGCTGTTTCACTGTTACTTTTTAAATCCGTTTTAAATAGTGCTATTGAATCCGCAATTTGCTGCTCTTTTTTCTGAGCAATTTGTTCTGCAGAAGGTTGACTAATGATCATCCAGCCTATTAAAATAGCTCCAATCAGTAATAATCCTATAATCGATTTTTTATCCATTGTGAAATAAGGTAAGTCTTAAAATATTTGGGCGCAAAGATAACAATTATTTGCTGCTGTATTTTGATATTTTAACTACGGTGGTTAATAAAAATAATTGAGTCTAATTGGTTGGTATTTAGGCAGATATTGTCGGGTACTGCATGCGGGATAGCTAAGTACTTCATTTCGTTAAATGACGAGAAGCTTTCTCTTGTTTTTATTCAGTTTCCTTCTGATAAATGAAGATGGGTGTTCCGTGTTTCTTATCAGATATAAAAAAGCCCTGGTTAATAGTATAACCAGGGCTTTTGTTGAAAAATATTTTTTATTTTTCGAATTTATTATATCCTTTAGGGATTTCAAACATTGAAGGATCTACTTCTTTTTTAATTATCCGAGTAACTTCTAATCTGGAGATCTCTTTACCTGTTAGATCTGTCTGAAAAGATAGCATAGGAAACATGTTTTTGATGTCTGCGATCTGTAAAAAATATATTGCAGATTTTTCTTTCCGGTTCAACTGACGCAATAGTTTTTCAAAAAAAGTAAATTTCCCATCTGCAATATAATAGGTTACCTGCGTGTTTTCTTCAGTATTGGTTACGATGTATTCCACGCATTTAAATCCTTGAAGATTTTTTATATTCTGTCCTTTCTTTACAACGCAATTTCCTTTAATTACATTTGCTGCCGGTGTGTTTTGGTCGCCATATAATTTACGGTCATGATTGATGAATTTCATCGTTTTTGCATCCATGTCCACCAAAAATGAACCTTCAACTTTTCTTGACTTTGAGCCGATCTCATCAATTCTTACCTGATTTCCTTTAACGGTATATACATAATTGCTTGTGTCGCTACTGGAAGATTTTTTGAATTCAATAACTCCTTCAAATGACTGAGCATTTATTGTATAGGTGAATGCAAAAAGAATTACAATTACCGTTGTTAGTTTCAATATAGATTTTTTCATTTGTTCTATTTTAATTTTAGTTTAAAAATCGCACCCGTGTGCTAAAATAGTAAATATTTTTAAGAGCACTGTGCCTATTTCAAAAGTTGTACCAAAAAATTATAAATAGTTAATGTTTCGGAAGAATGATCCATATTTGCCAACTTTTATATGAAATAACAACTAAAAGATCGATGGCTGAACATAACAATACAGGTAAAAAAGGGGAAGAAATGGCTGCAACATTTTTGAGAGAAAAGGGGATGACAATTTTGGAAACGAATTGGCGGTTTGGGTATTTGGAGGCCGATATTATTGCAAAATTTGAAAAGACGCTCGTTGTAATAGAGGTAAAAACGCGGAAAAGCAATTATTTTGGTGAACCCGAAAGTTTCGTGACGAAGCAGAAGCAAAAAAATCTGATCAAAGCAGCAAACGAATACATCGAGAGGAAAAATTTGGATCTGGAAGTTCGTTTTGATATCATATCCATTGTTTTAAATGATTATAATGCCATCAAACATATCGAAGATGCTTTTTATCCTCTTTTATAGTCGGTTTATAGCTTTGTTTTCGTAATTCCCTTGATGGAAGGGAATTCTAAGCTTAATTTCTTTATTTTTTGTATCTTTGCAAAAAAGATCAAACATGTCAAAAGAATTCAAGCGCCAATCAGGTAAGGATACGAAAGGGAAACGCTCTGTGGGAGCAAAAAAAGTTGTGGACCAAGACAGAAAGCCTGCCTTCTCTAAACCAAAAAGTTCTGATTCGGAAGAGAAATCTTCAACGTCAACAAAAGACCGGAGAGATAAACGCGACAATAAACCCGTTTTTGAACGTTACCGTGATGAATCTCGTCCTTCAGATTTTGGAAGTTCTGGAAAAAGAACTTCCGCTCGCTCGGAAGATTCAAGAGGTAAAAAATCAAATGCTGACGATTCCTTTTCATCAAAATCTTCAGAGAAACCCGAAAGGAAAAGCTCAAAGGGGAAGCCGGATAGCGCTTCAAAGCCTTTCGTTAAAAAGCCGTTTAATAAAGAACCCCGCTCATTTAAAAAAGCGGCTGTTTCAAAAAATCCATATGACCTTGATGAGCGTGATTTTGAATTTGAAAAACCGAAAACAGGATTCAGTGCTGATAAAGGGAAAGGTTTTAAAGGCAGAGGGTATGAGAAGAAACCCTATGTAAAGAAAACCTGGTCCGGCAAAAATACGACCGTAACGAAATCGAGAGAAGAAGATGACGGATTAGTAAGGTTGAATAAATATATTGCCAATGCTGGAATTTGCTCACGAAGAGAAGCCGATGATTTGATCTCCTCTGGTGTTGTTCAGGTGAATGGAAAGACAATTGTTGAGATGGGATATCGTGTTAAGCCCACCGATATCATTAAATATGGCGGACAAACGCTCAAGAAAGAACGACTGGTTTATCTTATCTTGAATAAGCCTAAAGATTATATAACGACCGCTGATGATCCTCAAAAACGTAGAACTGTTTTGGAACTGATTCAAGGTGCTTGTAAAGAACGTGTTTATCCTGTTGGTAGATTAGATCGCGCCACCACCGGTTTGCTTATGTTTACCAACGATGGTGATCTGACAAAAAAATTAACACACCCTAAGTTTGGCGTGCGTAAAATTTATCATGTAGAATTAGATAAGCCTCTAAAACGTGTTGATCTTGATAAGATTGCTGAAGGATTAGAATTGGAGGATGGTCCTATAAAAGTGGATGAAATTAGTTACGTTGCGAATGGAATCGATAAAACGCAAGTAGGTGTAGAAATTCATTCTGGTAAAAACCGTATTGTAAGAAGGATCTTTGAACACATGGGGTACAATGTCCGCAAGCTTGATCGTGTCATGTTCGGCTCCTTAACTAAAAAGGATCTCTCGCGTGGCCGTTGGAGATTGCTCTCCGATTCGGAAGTGGGGATGCTGAAAATGATCAGCCCCGCTGAATAAACAATTCAATAATACAATTCTCAGCTTTTTTATAGATTTACTTGTTCCTTGACTTTTTAAAAGAAAGAGCCAAGGGACAAATAATTTCATTTCATTCGATAAGATGAGGAAATACCCGGTTCTGCCTTTTAAATTTATATCACACTAAACTTATCCACGTTGCGTTATTGATAACAAATCTTTAGTTAATAACGTACGTCTTAGTTTTTTAGTAAACTTTGTATTGAAACGAAGTGAGCATGATGAATAATGAAAATCAGAATACCATTCCTGAACAAGCCCAGCTAAAGTCTTTCGGATTTTTGCGGTTTCTGAAACGTACTTTTTTGTTTTTTACTTTTTTGTTTTTATTGCTTTCAGGTGGCGCTTTTTTGATCGGATACTTTTATCAGGATGAAGTAAAAGAATATATAATTGCGGAACTAAATAAGCAATTGAATACCGAAATAATAGTGGATGGGAAGGATATTGATTTTACAGTACTGCAAAATTTCCCTTATGCTTCTGTCGATTTTAAAAATGTGAAAGCGATGGAGGCTATTCAACGAAAAAATAAAGATACCTTATTTTCAGCTGGTAAAATTTCATTTCAATTCAATGTGCTAGATGTTTTTAAGAAAAACTATCGTGTTGAAAAAATTGAAATTGCAACTGTAACTTTGAAATTGCGAATTGATGAGAACGGGAATGACAATTACCATTTCTGGAAATCATCCAGAGATACAAGCAATACTTCTTTTGCATTTTCTTTGGAAGATATCGATCTGAAAGATATTCAAGTTTCATTTAAAAATCAGCAGTTCAAGCAAAATATCGATTTTTTTATAAAAAACAGCCATTTGTCAGGGAAGTTTTCTGACGAAAAATATGCACTTGAAACGAATGCTGATTTGTTTTTTAGTTTTATTGAAACAGAAAATGTGAATTATCTTAATAAGAAAAATGTTCATGCCGAATTGTCCTTAGCTGTTGATAATTCTATGCCATCTTACAAAATTAAAAATGGAAAAATAAAAATCGAAGAACTCCTATTTGAGGTTTTTGGAAGTTTAATTAATAAGGGAAATGAACCAATTGTAAATTTTGGTTTAAAAGGGAAAGATATGGATGTGAAGTCTGTTTTGTCGCTTGTTCCCAATAAATACAAAGGTAAAATAAACGATTATGTAAGTGATGGTATCTTTTATTTTGATGCACTTATTCAAGGTGTTGTCTCAGAAAAACAAATGCCTCAGATCACTGCAGATTTCGGAATCAGCAATGCTGAAATTACACAAGTAAAAGATGATCTCAGATTGCACAACGTGAATCTGAAAGGTCATTATTTTAGCGGGAACAAAAATACAAATGAGTCTTCATTACTTACGCTTATTCCTTTTTCTGCATCAATCGATCAAGGAAAGATAGAAGGTGAATTGACACTCAGGGATATAGAGAATCCTTCTTTTTCAGGCAAGGTGAAAGCAGATATGAATCTCGAAAATCTTCAAAAATTCATGAAACTTGATACAATCGAGTCGGTAAACGGGTCGCTGATGGTTGATGTTTTATTTAGTGGTGAAGGACGGAATGTGAGCTCTGGAAATTATGAGAATATTACCACATCTGGTGATCTGAAGATCAGAAATGTGAATTTTAAATTAAAAAACTACACACTTGGTTTTAACGATTTTAACGGTGAATTTAAATTCGACAATAACGATCTCGCTGTAAATACTTTTTCAGGGAATGTTGCTAGCAGCGATTTTGAGTTGAAAGGATTTTTCAGAAATATCATCGGTTTTCTGATTAAAGAAAATCAAAACATTACCGTTGACGCGACTTTGACTTCTAAAAACATAGATCTAAATGAATTGCTTGCTAATAAAGAACCAGATGCAACTTCTGGAAATAAATATAAACTTAAGTTTTCCGATTTGGTTGATGTTAATTTAAATAGCGAGATCGAACATTTGGTCTTCAGGAAATTTGATGCATCGAACATTAAAGGATTGATTAAGCTAAAAGATAAAAAAATGGTGGTAGATCCAATTGTGCTTTCAACAATGAACGGAAAAATTACAACTAGTGGCCTCATTGATGGAAGCGATAGTACCCGGATTTTAATCACCTGCTTTTCGGATATCGACAGAATCAATATTACAAAAATGTTTGAACAGTTTGAAAATTTTGGGCAGACAGCAGTTACATATAAAAATTTAAAAGGTGTTGCGACAGCAAAAATTCAGTTTGCTTCCGTATTGGATTCTGAACTAAAAATGGACCTGGATAAACTGTATGCAGGTGTTGATATGACCATCGAAAATGGAGAACTGAATAATGTGCAGGCAATGAAAAGTTTATCTCGATTCATTGAGCTGAAAGATCTTGAAAATATTCGTTTCTCTACACTGAAAAATCAAATTGAAGTAAAGGGTCAGGTTATTTCTATTCCAAGAATGGAAGTTAAATCGAACGCCATTAGTATTGTAGCTTCCGGTACGCACACATTCAATAATGTGATTAATTATAAGTTCAAGTTATCACTGAACGAATTGCTTTCAAAAAAAGCGAAACAGGCTAAAAAAGAGAATGATGAATTTGGTGAAGTGGCGGATGATGGTCTCGGGCGAACAAATATTTTTTTATCTATGACCGGTACAATTGATAATCCGGTGATTAAATATGATTCGAAAAGCGCGATTCAAAATGTGAAACAGGATCTGAAAGTTGAAAAACAAACACTTAAAGTGATTTTGAAAGAGGAGTTTGGTTTGTTTAAAAAAGATTCATCTTTGAATAAAAAGACGTTTAAAGATGATCCCAAATTTATTATTAAGTGGGAAGAGGAAGATAAAAAAGAAGAGAAAAAAGAGTTGAAAAAACCTAAAAAACCTGAAGCAGAAGATTTTTAATGGTATAAATTTTTTAACTTTTGTCTTTAGTTTCCCTGCAAGCCACTAGTAATAGTGACAAATTTATTTCTGAAGATATTCCTCCATCTAAAATGTCCTTTTTTTATTCTTTTTTGAATCGGATGAATTGAGATTCACCCTGTTAAATGTCACTTCCTATAATAAAAAACACTAATTTTATAGCAGAAAGAAAACTAGGTTTATGAGTATTTATTTAAAAAAACAACAATGGAAATTGTGGTTGTTTGTTGCAGCCATTTTAATTGTTGCTGCCTCTTTGTGGTATACAAATACGCTCGTAAATAAGATTGCTAAGGAAGAGCGGGTGAAGGTGAAGTTGTGGGCGGATGCAATTAAAAAGAAAGCTGAACTTGTAAAATATACCAATGAACTATTTAATAAAATAAAAATTGATGAACGAAAAAAAGTCGAGTTGTGGGCAGAAGCAACTCGCCAGCTTTCCAAGGATCTCAGCGATTATGGTTTCGTTTTAAAAGTTGTCGCGGATAATACTACGGTTCCCGTAATCCTTACCGATGAGCACGGAACGGTGATTACTTCTCGGAATCTAGATCCGGAAAAGGAAAATGATAAAACGTACCTTAAGCTTCAGATGCAGGCTATGCGTTCGGTTCAGGACCCAATTGAAATTACGATTTACAAAGGGCAAAAGAATTATTTATATTATCAGGATTCTAAATTGTTCTCCGAATTAAAGAACAATTTAGATGATCTTATAAAATCGTTTATCTCGGAAGTTGCGGTGAATTCTGCATCCGTTCCGGTAATCTATACTGATTCCACTCGTCTGAATGTTCTTGCTTCCGGAAATGTTGATTCTTTGAAAATTAAAGATCCGATTTTTGTTAGAGAAATGTTGGTACTTATGGCCTCAGAGAACCAACCAATAGAAGTAGAAATTGGCGATGGCAGTAAAAGCTATATTTTTTATAAAGAATCCATACTTCTTACGCAGTTAAAATACTATCCGTATGTAATGTTTTCAATCATCGGATTGTTCCTTTTTGTTGCCTATTTATTGTTTAGCACAGCTAGAAGGGTAGAACAGAACCAAGTTTGGGTAGGGATGGCTAAAGAAACGGCTCACCAACTAGGAACTCCTTTGTCTTCGCTTATTGCTTGGTTAGAGTACTTGCGTTCAAAAGGATTGGATTCTGAAACAGCAGTGGAGATAGAAAAAGATGTGAAACGTTTGGAAACGATTACGGAACGATTTTCAAAAATTGGTTCGATTCCTAAATTGGATACGGTTGATGTTGTTAAAGTATTGAACGATGCCGTGAATTATATGAAATTGAGAACATCCAAAAATGTATCATTTATAATCGATTCGGGAAATGAGAAAGAAGTATTCGGACAATTAAATGTTCCTTTGTTTGAGTGGGTGATCGAGAATCTGATACGTAATGCTGTGGATGCAATGGACGGAAACGGATCGATAATAATTTCACTTTCTGATCAAATTCAGTTTGTATACATCGATATCACGGATACTGGAAAAGGAATTCCAAAATCAAAATACAAAACAGTTTTCGAGCCTGGATTCACTACCAAAAAAAGAGGGTGGGGCTTAGGTTTGTCGCTTACAAAGCGAATTATTGAGAATTATCATTCCGGAAAAATATTTGTTAAAAATTCTGAAACCGATAAAGGAACTTCTTTTAGAATTGTCCTGAATAAATAATGGCTGGTATTTATATTCATATCCCTTTTTGTAAACAGGCCTGTCATTATTGCGACTTTCATTTTTCAACTTTGCTACAAAATAAATCTTCATTTCTGAATGCGTTGAAAAAAGAAATTACGCTCCGTAAAAAATATTTGGAAAACGAAATGATCTCTACAATTTATTTTGGCGGAGGAACGCCATCTCTTCTTTCGAAAATTGAATTGATGGATATTTTTGATACCTTGAATCAACATTTCATGATTCATCCTGAAGCTGAAATTACTTTGGAGGCGAATCCGGATGACCTAACGGAATTGAAGATAAATGAATTGAAAGATACACCTATAAATAGGTTAAGTATAGGGATTCAAAGTTTCTATGATGAGGATTTGAAATTAATGAATCGTGCGCATAGTTCCGATGAAGCTTTAAAAGCAGTTAAATTGGCGCTATCAAATGGATTTGAAAATATCACCATCGATCTGATTTATGGGATTCCAACATTGACTCACCATAACTGGAGGAATAATTTGCAAATCGCTTTTGCATTGAATATAAAGCATATTTCTGCCTATTGCTTAACAGTTGAACCTAAAACGGTATTGGCGCAGCAGGTTAAAATAGGCTCTGTAAAAAATGTAGATGAGCAACATAGTTCCGAACAGTTTGAGATCATGCTTGATGCAATGCATAGCAATGATTTTGTACAGTACGAAATATCGAATTTCTGTAAAGATGGAGCCTACTCAAAGCATAATAGCAGTTATTGGCTGAAAGAAAAGTATTTAGGTCTCGGTCCATCAGCACACTCTTTTAATGGCAGCAGCCGTCAATGGAATATTTCAAATAATGCTTTGTACATTCAGTCGCTGGATAAGGGCGAACTGAATTTTGAAAAAGAAGAGTTAACTATTAATCAATGTTATAACGAATATATACTTACATCCTTAAGAACGATTTGGGGTATTGATCTGGATTATTTAGAGCGGGCCTTTGGGAGCGGATATTTGAGCTTTTTCATTGAAGAAGTTCAACCATATATACAATCTGGTCATGTGTTAAATGAAGAAAAAAAAATATATTTATCAGATAAAGGAAAGTTGATCGCAGATAAAATTTCAAGTGACCTTTTTAAAACAAACGAATCATGATATCGAAAATTTCACATAAAGGAAAGTCATATACTGTTGATCTGGCAAAGCCGATCGATATTTCTATCCCTCTTCGAACGGGAACTGAAAATGTAAATGCATGGTATTCAAATCCTGTAATAATAGAACCTGTCCGTATGGGCGATTGGGTGGGCGATGTAAAGCAAGGCGGCTCAGTTAATTTCAGGAATATTATGTTCAATCCTCATGGAAATGGGACGCATACCGAATGTGTCGGTCATATCAGTAAAGAAGATTATTCTATTAATCAGACATTGAAAAAGTTCTTCTTTATCGCGGAAGTCATCACCATTCTGCCTGACGACACAGCTGATGGCGATAGAGTGATTACAAAAAAACACATCGAAAATTGTTTAGGCGATAAGCGTCCTGAAGCTATTGTGATCAGGACATTGGATAATCATATCTCTAAAATCAATAAGCAGTATTCAAATACAAATCCTCCCTATTTACAAGAGGAAGCTGCTATTTTCATTGATCAGTTGGGTATTGATCATTTGTTGATCGACCTACCTTCGGTGGATAAAGAATCCGATGGAGGTAAGTTACTCGCTCATCATGCTTTTTGGCAATACCCTTTCAATACAAAAACAGAGCGAACAATCACAGAGATGATCTATGTCCCCAATACTATTTATGATGGCACTTATTTATTGAATATTCAGATTGCTAGTTTTGAAAACGATGCATCACCCAGCAAGCCATTGCTTTTTCAGATGAATAGCGCTTTATAAAAATTAAAAACTCCGCTCTGACTGACGTTTCATATGGTCATTCTGAGCGGAGCAAGTAATGTGGCAAACTAAACGTATAGATTACATAGCTACTGTAACTCCAATTGTAAATGGATAAACTTGCGGTCCTTTGTCTTTTTTGAATAATCTGTTTAATCCATAATTTGCAAATATGGTAACATTATTGTATCCGATCCTTGCAACTGCACTGTAGCGGAATGGCTCCAGATTGAAATCATCACTTTGTCTGATTTTGTAATGCTTGTCGTTCGCTTCGTATTTTTGTTTTGTAACTGCATGTATTCTGTATGCGAATTCAGCACCTACTGCAATATGCAAATTTTTATTAGGGTTCTTGCTGGTGTTGAATTCAAGCATTAGTGGAATTTTAATATAGGTGATATTCAATTTATTTTTTTTGTAATCAATTGTAGAATCCGTGATTGCTGATAAATAGGTTGTATCACCATTTAATGTAATGTTGTTCTGTAAAGCATAATGGTTAAAATCAAAACCTAAACCTGTTACGATGTTCACATAATTTTTATAGACATGAAAATCTTTTTCGAAAAGATTTAAACCGAACTGTAAAGATTTTGCATAATCTAATTCCAGAAAGCTTGCACCAGCGGGCAGATTAATGTTGTTTTTATAATCCATTAATCCGTTTACTCCGATCTCGATTCCATTCCAGTGTTTAAAATCCTTTTTGTATTTTTTTATCGAATCTTTTTTATCGAATCTTTTTTTGTAATCAAATTTTTCATCATCTTCACCAATGATCATATATTTTTTATTTCCCAACTTGAATTTTGTGGTATCGCTGTTCGTTTCATCCCCATTGCCTGTTTTACTTTCTCTTACCGAACCTACTCCGCTGATATTGACAGTGCGATCAATCGGGTTGCCTTTGTAAATTATAGATCCCGCACCTGAAACATCTGCATTTAGACTTTGAATGGCATTTACTTTTGCATCACCAGCTCCAGAAACCTTTACAATGATTTTTGTCGCATCTAAATTCGAAGCTTTTAAATCACCCGCTCCTGAAACAGTAGCGTCAAGGCTCGCTGTTGTGCCTTTTAGTGAAACATCTCCGGCACCGCTTATTTCTGTTTTGATCTCATTTGCTTTTAAGTCCAATTGAATATCTCCAGCACCATTCGTACTAATTATAAGTTTGTCGCATATTAATTGATTTTCACTTTTTACCTCGGCTGTTCCCGAAACATCGACACTCGAGAGGGATTTAATAGAAATCACAACGGAAATCTCATCGTTCCCTTTCAAATTTCCTTCTGTTGAAATGATTAAAATACCATCTTTTACCTCCGTTTTAACTTGAGCTAATACCGCTTCAGTCGCATTAATTTTTAACGTATTAACAGCTCCCTGAGTAACGTTAATTAAGAAGGAGTCGCCTGATTTGATTCCACTAAAATCTCCAACATTTCTAGTTTGCTGAGCCCACATGCTGAAATGTGAAAAGCTTGCGGCTATTGCTAGAAAGAAAATTTTATTTTTTTTCGATTTCATAAATGATAGATTTTTGTTGTTTATTGTTGTGACGTTTGAGTAATTAATAAAGTTACTGCGATTGAACCGTGTTTTGTTTTATTTTTTAATTAGGATGCCTATGTTTCCAAAATGTTAAATTTTTTATGCAACTTATTAGCTTAATGTTCCATCTTCTAAATAGTAACAAAATTAACAAATGCTTGTTTATAAGAGTTTTTTTTACATTTCTTTTTTTAAATTATTTGTGCCATATTTGTATACAATTCGATTATGAATAATTTGAGAAATCGTTTACTTCTTCTTTCGGTCCTTTTATTTAAAGTGTTTTCGGCTTTGAGTACTAATCTATATTGGGTTGGTGGGACTGGTGCATGGAATCAAGCTATACATTGGTCTTATGTGAGTGGGGGAGTTTCTGGAACGATCATTCCTTCTATGAGTGACAATGTTTTTTTTGACGAAAACTCATTCTATGCTGATAAGCAGACGGTAATGGTTACTGCCGATGCTGCTTGTAATTCAATTGACTTCGCTTCAATCGATCAAAAAGCAATTTTTTCATGTGGGTCAACTAAGTCTTTAACTGTTTATGGTTCCTATAAGCTGTCGCCGCTCTTAATATCCGGATTTAAAGGTAAAACAATCTTCTCTTCTTCTGCTTTTAATAATAATATTTCTACTGCAGGTAGAATGATCGTTGGTGATTGGGTGTTTAGTGGAAATGGCTCATGGGTTTTGCAGGACGATTTGTTGACAGGGAATCAGATATCCTTGAATTTATTACAGGGAGAATTAATTACGAATGGAAAAAAAGTGAATTGCGGCTATTTTATGGGCAATTCGGTGCTTTTTAGAAGTTTGACTTTATCCAATTCGGAAATAACAGTTAAAAATAGTTGGGATTGTAGTGTCTCAACTAATTTTACATTAGATCCCGGAACCTCTACAATCATCTTTTCTGATTCAATCACGCATGATAATTTTAAAGATGGGAATTTGCGTTATGCCAACGTATCCACCGTTTTAGCATTAGGATCGAATTCGGTTACTTGTGTATTTGCGGGTATATTTACGATTACTTTAACTGCAGATAGCGTAACCTGTAATGGTTTAAATGATGGTTCAGTTTGTGCGGTAGTTACAGGTGGTTCCGGTACATTTTTGTATGATTGGAATTTTGCTGCAACGCCTTTAGGTGATGGTACAACTTGTATCTCTTCGCTTGGGGCAAGCACGAATACTGTAAAAGTTACTGATGTCGTCTCTGGTCTTATTCGTTTTTGCTCCATATCTGTTGGGGAGCCTCCTGTATTAAATGATTATGAAGTTTCGCATACTGAACCTACTTGTAATGGATTATGTAATGGATTTATCGATGTAGACGAAACCGGAGGAACGCCTCCTTATACCTATGTGTGGTCTGGTGGTTTAGGAACAAATGATACCGCATTAAATGTTTGTGCAGGAACCTATACCGCAACCGTTACTGATTCTAGAGGGTGTTCGGATGCTTCAGCAGTTGTTGTTGTTGGTCAGCCCGCTGTATTGTTAGCTCCCGGAACTGCTTCTATGGTAAGTTGTAATGCTATTTGTGATGGTACCGCAACCGTTGTTGCTTCTGGTGGTACAAGTCCTTATACTTATGATTGGACCCCAGGAAGTCCTGTTGGTGATTTTTCTCCTGCTATTTCTGCCTTATGTATCGGAAGTTATACCTGCACTGTTATCGATTTTAATGGTTGTAGCGCTACGTTTGATACTACTATAACGCAGCCGCCTGTTTTAACTCTTGCCTTGTCTCATGTTAATGCAACCTGCGGTGGAACGTGTGATGGTGCAGCAACAGCCACTGTTTCCGGAGGAACAACGCCTTATATATATACTTGGTCAAATGGTGCTGTCACTGCAACCGCTACTACTACAAATACTATTTCTAGTTTATGTGCTGGTACTTATAGTGTCATTATTACGGATGCGAATGGTTGCTCGAAAATAGATTCTGTTGTCATAAATGAGCCTCCTATTTTAATTGCAACAGCCTCCGGAATAAATAGTACTTGTTTTGGCATTTGTAACGGAACAGCCACCGTCGTTGTTGTTGGCGGAAATGGCGGAAACACATTTAACTGGACTCCAGGAAATCCTATTGGAGACGGTACTGCCAATATCACAGGACTATGTCCAAATACCTACACGGTAACAGTTGTAGATATAAATGGTTGTAATGATACCGGTGTTGTGGTAATTACTGAACCGGCAATACTGCTTGCAAATCCGACCAGCACAAATGTATTATGCTTTGGTGCTTGCGATGGAACTGCTACTTCGACACCATCTGGTGGCACAAGTCCTTATGCATACGATTGGACTCCAGGATCTCCTTCCGGTGACGGAACTTCTTCAATTATCAATTTATGTCCGAACACATATACGGTTACCGTCACAGATTTCAATGGATGTACAAATTCTCAGAGTGTAACAATAACACAACCGCCGGTTTTGAGCGCAGGAGCAACATTTACAAATGTAACGTGCAATGGAGTATGCGATGGAACCGCCACTTCGGCTCCCTCTGGAGGAACAGCCGGCTATACTTTTCTTTGGAGTACAGGTGCTGTTTCATCTTCTATTTCAGGTTTGTGTCCGGGTTCATATACTGTTACCGTTACTGATGCAAATCTTTGTACAAATTCTGCAACAGTAATTATTACCCAGCCGAATATTTTAAGTGTTAGTATTGCTGCCACAGCCTTGGCTTGTAACGGTGATTGCGATGCCCTTGCCGTTGCGACAATAGTGGGGGGGGCAGGTCCGTTTTCAATCAATTGGCTTCCTGGTTCGCCTATTGGTGATGGAACAACAACAATCAGTTCACTATGTGCCGGAACCTATGACGTAACTATTACAGATAATAATGGTTGCCCCGCAACAGCGACGAATACAATTCTACAGCCAACCATTTTAACATTAACGACTTCTATTTCTGACGCCAGTTGTTTTGGAATCTGTAATGGAACAGCCGCGACAATTGCGGGTGGTGGAACTCCAGGTTACGTGTTTTCTTGGTCTCCCGGAGGACAAATAACATCTTCGATTACATTGCAATGTGATGGGACTTACACGGTAACAGCAACAGATTTGAATGGTTGTTCCATATCAGACACAGTAATAATTAATGAACCTATCCAATTATTTGCAAATCCTTCTGTTGTCAGCAATATTAGTTGTGCCGGTGTTATACCTTGCGATGGTTCAGCAATATCCACTCCTACCGGTGGAACGGGACCTTATTCATTTGATTGGTCTCCAGGAACCCCAATCGGAGATTTTACTTCAACAATTAGTGGTTTGTGTGCAGGGACTTATAACGTTACGGTACTTGACGTAAATTTATGTTCTTCAACAATGCCTGTTACAGTTACGCAGCCATTGGTATTAAGCGCACCGATTACCGGTTCTACCTCAAGTTGTAATGTTTGCAACGGAACAGCAACGGTAACTCCTGCTGGTGGTACTCCTGGTTATTCTTTTTTATGGATGCCTACGGGACAAACAACCGCAACCGCTACAGGGCTTTGTCCAAATGTAACGTATACCGTAACTGTTACGGATGCGAATGGCTGTGTGGCTTCAAACACCATTACTATTCTTCAAACAATTTTAATCAGTATCACTACTTCTAATACAACGCTTAGTTGTTTTGGTGCGTGTGACGGTATTGCAACTGCAAATGCTGCAGGCGGAACAATTCCTTATTCTTTCGAGTGGACAGGTCCTTCCGGGATTGTTTCACTGTCGCAAACTGTTACAGGTTTGTGTGCAGGGACCTATACAGTTAATGTGCTAGATGCAGCTGGTTGCTTTAATACTGATACCGTTACATTTACGAATCCACCGCAACTTGTTGTGTCTGCTGTTAGTACAAATTTAGCTTGTGCAGGTGTTTGTACTGGTACTGCTACGGCAACTCCTGCTGGTGGAACAGGTGCTTATTCTTTCTTATGGCTGCCGGGCGGACAAACAGCCGCAGCCGCTTCCGCATTATGTGCAGGGACATATACAATAACTGTAACTGATGGAAATGCGTGTACAGCTAGTGCAACGGTAATCATCACTGAACCAGCACCTGTGGATGATGTTGAAACGATAATAGATGCTAATTGTACATTAGCTGATGGTTCAATTTCTGTCTTCCCAACTGGTGGTGCACCCGGATACACCTTTAATTGGGGACCCGGTGCTCCAATCGGAGATGGAACAGCAACTATAACAAATCTTTTTCCTGGTGCTTACACTTTAGCAATTACGGATGCATCGGGGTGTGTATTTAATTTTAATTATTTATTGAATAACATCGCGGGGCCATCCGTTTCGTTAGTTCAAACAAATGTGTCTTGTAATAATATTTGTGATGCTACAGTCACTGCCACAGCAACTGGCGGTGCTAGTGGATATGTTTATGATTGGACTCCTGGAGCACCAACAGGCGATGGTACTCCCGCCATCACAGCATTGTGTGGAGGAATTACATACACTGTTCAAGTTACTGATGCTGCTGGTTGTATCACCTTGGACACCGCACAAATAATTAATCCCTCTCTTATTTCTCCTAATCCCATTGTAGTAAATGAAAGCTGTGGCGGATCTTGCGATGGTAGCATTTCCTTGACTCCTTCAGGAGGAACTGCAGCCTACACATTCCTTTGGAGTAATGGAGCAATTACTTCGTCAATAACTGGACTTTGTGCGGGGGTATACACTTTTACTGTAACTGATGCAAATGGTTGCGATTCTTCTTTAGCTATTACCATAACTTCACCTCCTACTTTGATCGTGACTTTAACTTCCACAAATGTACTCTGCAACAGCGCATGTGATGGAACCGCTATCGCCACAGTTGTTGGTGGAGCAGGTGCAGGAACATACACGTATGTATGGTCTCACGGAGGTGCATTTGTTTTACCAAATGTTGTTGGTTTATGCCCGGGAACCTATACCGTAAATGTAACCGATGGGAATTCATGTACAGTAGCAGATACAATTGTTATTACCGAGCCTCTTGCTTTAACAACTGTTACATCTCAAACTAATGCTTCTTGTTTTGGTGTATGCGACGGAGAAGTTGTTGTTACTGCTAGCGGAGGAACTATTCCTTATACTTATTTATGGGCACCCGGTGTCATAGCAAATGATACGGCAAGCGGTTTGTGTGCAGGAAGTTACAATGCTACTGTTACCGATTTTAATGGTTGTGTTTCTAGTCCTCCTGCCGTTATCGTTTCCGAACCTGCATCAATATTGCCCAATGCCGTTGGTGTAAATCCTTTATGTAATAATTCCTGTGATGGAACTGCTACGGCCAATCCAACGGGAGGTTCAGGAGTTTATACCTATAGCTGGAATACGGTTCCTGCTCAATTTACACAAACAGCAACGGGATTATGTGCAGGTATTTATATCCTAACTGTTGACGATGGAAATTGTGCTGCAACTCAAAATATTACTTTAACAGATCCTGCTGTATTAAATGCAAATCCAAGTTTTACTTCTCCAACTTGTGCCGATGATTGTGATGGAAGTGTAACAGCAAATCCTGTTGGTGGAACGGGTGCGTTTTCATATTCTTGGTCTCCTGGAGCAATTACTACTCAAACTGTAAACAGTTTGTGTCCGAATATTTATACGGTTACTGTTTCTGATGTAAATGGTTGTAAGGATACTGTTTCTGTCACTTTATTAAATACATTGCCTATTGATGTTGTTGTTGGAAGCGCTCCTGCGAATTGCGGTGCTTGCGATGGAACTATTACTGTTACTCCGATCACTGGAACCGGTCCTTATACCTATGTTTGGACAATTGGCGGTGTTGCACCTCCGCTTCCTTTTGCAGGAAATGGAACACCCAATGTTTCAAATGTGTGTGCAGGATTGTATAATTTATTGGTAACGGATGCTAACGGATGTGATTCTATTTTTACTATTCCGATGAATAACTCCAGCGGACCAACCGGAGAAACGGTAAATACAACAACTGCAACTTGTAACGGCTTCTGTGATGGAGCGGGTTCTGTAACTCCTATTGGAGGAACTGCTCCTTATACTTTTTTATGGAATGACGGACCGGCAACATCAATTGATACAGCATTTAATTTGTGTGCAGGTAATTATTTTGTACAGGTAACTGATGCAAGCGGATGTATTCATTTTAGTCCGGTTACAATTAGTGAACCATCACCGATTCTTTCAAATGAAGTGATTACAAGCGCTCTTTGCAGCAATATCTGTACAGGTGCGATCACAGTCGCTCCATCTGGTGGAAATGGCGGATATACCTACTTCTGGACTCCCGGAGTAATTGCCGGACAGGGCACGTCGAGTGTTTCTGCTTTGTGTGCAGGAACATACACCTTAAGCATTTCAGATGCGAATTTATGTTCGCAGGTTGATTCCTTTACTGTTGGTCAATCTACTCCGCTCACGGCTGTAATTGCAGCGGCTACTATTTCTTGTTCGTCTTCCTGCAACGGCTTGGCCTATGTGACCATTTCGTCGGGAACTCCTCCATATACCATTCAGTGGAACGATGCATCAGGACAAACTAACGATACTGCCTTTGCATTATGTTCAGGAAACTATTCTGTAGATATTACGGATGCTTTAGGATGTTCGCTTACATTAAATACTACTATTACTGCTACAGCCGCTATTGCGGCAAATGCAACCATAACGGGTGCCTCATGTGGTTTGTGTGATGGAAGTGCCTTGCTTACTCCATCTGGTGGAACTGCCGGATATACCTACTTATGGAGTAATGGTCAGATTACTGCGTCTGCTGCAGCGCTGTGTTCCGGTTTATACACCGTTGATATTACAGATGCCAATGGCTGTGTAACCAATGTTTCTATCCCTGTGAGCAATACAAGCGGACCAACAAGTGCAACGATAGTATCTACATCAATCTCTTGTAATGGATCATGCAATGGTGCGGTAACAGCTGTTACACCGGTTGGCGGAACGGCTCCTTATACTTTCTTATGGATCGCTTCAGGAAACACCACTTCTACGCTTACAAATTTATGTGCCGGTGTATATTATGTTCAGATTACTGATGCAAATGGTTGTTCTTTAATGGATTCTGTTACAATTACTGAACCTTCTGCACTTTCAGCCAATCAAGTAATTGCTGCTGCCACCTGCGGTGTATGCGATGGTTCGATAAGCATTACACCTAGTGGCGGAACTGCCCCATATTCAGTTTTATGGAATACAGGATCAACCTCTTTAACATTGATTAATTTATGTGCCGGTGTTTATTCTGTTGATATTACAGACGCAGTCGGTTGCACACATACTGTAACTATACCATTGAATAGTCAGAGTGGTCCTACACTTTCAGCGTCTTCAACTTCTGTTTCGTGTAATGGTTCTTGTAATGCGACTGCTACAGTTGTTGCAACAGGTGCGTCACCATTCGCTTATTTGTGGAATGACATCGCACTTCAAACTACACCTGTAACTACCTCAACACTTTGTGCCGGAATTTATTTTGTTCAAGTGACGGATGCTGCAGGTTGTGTTTCTATCGCATCAACTAACGTGAATGAACCTGATTCAATCGGATTTAGTGTTGCAAATGCCATTGATCCTTTGTGTGTAGGAAATGCTAACGGTTCAATAACGGTTATACCTTCTGGTGGATCTTTATCATATTCATACAGTTGGACGCCCGCTCCTGCGCTCGGACAAACTACTTCTAATGTTACCGGACTAGATGCAAATACGTATATCGTAACGGTAACGGATGCAAATGGCTGTTCTGCGTCACAAAGCATAACATTAACGAGTCCTGCCGCATTGACCATCAGCAGTTCTTTTGTTCCACCAAGTTGTAATACTATACCTGATGGTTCAATTGACGTGACTGTTGGAGGTGGAACCTTACCTTATTCCTATCAGTGGAGTGGTGCATCTGTAGCTACAAGTGAAGATTTAGCGGCAGTGTTTAGTGGAACGTATACCATTACCGTTACCGATATAAATTCATGTACAATTGCCGATACGATATTACTTTTACCAAATCAAACTGTATTTGCTTTTGCCGGAAATGATACTTCATTCTGTGCATCAGGTTTGATCACATTGGATGCTTCTTCAAGCATCAATGGAATCACATTCCAATGGTTTGATTTAACAAACACCTTGCTTGGTTCAAGTGCTTCATTAACGTTTAACCCTGTTTCAGGCACCAATAGTTTTTATGTAGTTGTAGATAATGGAACAGGTTGTTCCGATAGTGATACGATTAATCTGACCGTTAATCCCTTACCGCTTGTAAATGCAGGAGCAGATGTAACCATTATTGCCGGAGCAAGCGCTACACTTGGTGGTACTCCTACAACGAATATCGTTGGTGGTATTATCAGCTGGACACCAATCTCGGGAGCATTAAATAATCCTACAGCATCAAATCCTGTTGCTACACCCACTGCAACAACTTCCTACACTGTAACTGTTACTTCCACTGAGGGTTGTATTGCAAGCGACTCAGTTGTTGTGACTGTTCGTCCCGGAATTGTTTTTCCTGATGGTATATCTCCCAATGCGGATGGTGCAAATGATGAATGGATCATTGATGGAATTGACTTGTTCCCTAACTGCCAAGTTGAGGTGTATAACAGATGGGGGGAATTATTATTTCAATCGGTTGGATACAAGGAAAATTGGGATGGATCATATAAAGGAAAACCATTGCCTGTTGGAACGTATTATTATATAATAGACCTAAAAGATTCATTGTTCCCTGATGCATATACTGGACCAATAACGATCATGCGCTAATGAAAAAATATAGCTACATACTTATTTTTATTTTTGCAGGTTTTGTTGCAAATGCGCAGCAATTGCCTCAGTATAGTAATTATATGGTAAATGATTATGTAATGAATCCGGCTATTGGCGGTAGTAATCCTTATTTTGAAGCGAAATCAAACAACCGTTACCAATGGATCGGTATTACCGATGCTCCCCGTACTTATATCTTAAGTGTGAATGGCCCTACCAAAAATCTTAAAATGGGCTTGGGTGGATTATTGTTTACAGATATTGTAGGACCTACGCGCAGAACAGGAATTTATCTTTCTTATGCATATCATTTAAAAGTATCTGAAAAAGTAAAAGTATCGTTGGGACTCACCGGTGGATTGTTGCAATTTACTGTGGACGGTTCTAAGATTACCCTGCGTGATCCTTCGGATCTAGTTATTAGCAATGGTATACAATCTGTATTGATGCCCGATTTTGGAGCTGGAGTGTATGTATATTCTAACGATAAGAAATGGTATGTCGGCGCAAGCGTTCCTCAAATATTACAGAATAAAATTAAATTCTTTGATAATTCGACTACTTCGCTGAGTAAATTGGCTACCCACTTTTATGCATCAGCTGGATATAAATTCAATTTAAATGATGACTTTAAAATTGAACCTTCCACTTGCATTAAATATGTGAAGCCTGCTCCTTTGCAATTTGATATCGGCTTGAGAGCAATTTACCAAGAAAAAATTTGGCTAGGAGGAGCATTCCGCTACCTTGATGCCGTTTCTGCAATGGTTGGATACGTGCTGCAGGAGAATGTCACCTTTGCATATTCGTATGATTTTACCATGACTAACATAAAAAAATACAGCACAGGAACACATGAATTAATGATTGTTATTAAATTTCACAAAATAAAAAATAGCAACGAAGCATTAAAGACAGAATAGTACACGTTTTTTTAAAATATAATCCCGTTCAAATGTTTGAAGTACGGAATTTTCCTTGTTTTTTTCCTTGTCTTCACTTCTATATTATACCTACCATAGTGCTGATATCTTCTCTTTTCCGTTTTAGAATAAAGTTTATATTTGTTCTATGAAAATGAAATTTCTTATTCTTTTCCTGGTTACCTGCATTAAGCTATCGGCTCAGCCCTTTGCTGATATACTGAATTTTAATTATCAGACATTTTCTGCCAACTATCAGGATAATACAAATTGGAAAAATAAGACGGATAATTATTTTTTGAATTTATTCTTACCTAAAAATTTTAAGAACGGTAATACACTCTTGATCAGGCTGAATTCTGAATTGATCAATTCAACAATTAGTCCCGATTCAGCTTATTCAAACCGTTTGTCGAGTGTTTCTATGCCCTTAGGGATGAAACTAGTTTCAAAAAATAAGAAGTGGGAAACAGTTATGTTGGTTATTCCAAAGATCGCCTCTGATTTTAAAGATGTAATTGATGATTATGATTTTCAGTACGGAGGAATATTTTTAGAACAGTTTGTCTCAAGCGAAAAGTTAAAAATAAAATTAGGTGTCTATTATAACCGCGAAGCATTTGGTAATTTTTTTGTGCCTTTGGTAGGTGTTGATTGGCGGATTAATGACAGGATTAATCTGTATGGAATTCTTCCTACGAATTACAAACTCGAATTTAATTTGATGAAAAATAAAGTGTATGCCGGACTGAATTTTAAATCGTTCACCCGTTCATTTCGTTTGTCTGAAAAGAATAATTATGATTATGTGCGTTATGATGAGATGCAAGTGAAATTATTTCTGGATTATTTTGTTGCCCCCAAAGTACTTCTCTTTGCGGAGTTAGGATATTCACTCAGCAGAAGTCCTTGGCAGCACAAGTATGGCACAAATAATAAAAAAGAAGCCTATTATGCTAATCCAATTTATTCACCTGTAAAAAATTCTCCTGTTGTTAGTGTTGGTTTGGCATATAGGGTTCGATTTGACATAGAGAAGAAAAAAGAAGAAATAATAAATTAAGGATTTCGATTTTTAATGAGGTAACATTTAAGCATCTATCTTCCTCTTTGATTTTTTCTTATCTGGAGAGTGGGATTTAATTTTAACGGACAAGAAATATAAAATCATGACTAAAAAGAAAAAGTTTTTGTATGTGGTGCTTGCAATTTTAATTTTAATTCAATTCATCCGCCCGGAAAGAAACCTTGGAAAAGCGGAAACAGAAAACACCATTTTTGTCAATGCGGAAGTGGGAACAATCTTACAGACTTCTTGCTTTGACTGTCATTCAAATTACACCAATTACCCTTGGTATACAAATATTCAACCGATTGGCTGGTGGTTGAATCATCACGTTGACGAAGGGAAAGAGGAGTTAAATTTTTCTGAATTCGAAAGCTATTCTTTAAAACGCAAGCTTCATAAGTTGGAGGAAATAAAAGAGATGGTGGAGGAGGGCGAAATGCCTTTGAGTTCGTATACCCTCATTCACGGTGATACAAAACTAAGCCCTGAACAAAAAGAAATTTTGTATACATGGGTGACAGAAACCCGATTATATTTGAGTGATTCCACCTATTTAAAAAAATAATTTTTTTTAAATAATTCCACTTTATTTGGACCTAAATACGGCGATGTTAAAACGGCATAGTTGTATTTTCCCTTCGCTATCCCTGTTTTGGATTGAAATTCACTTCTTTGCCATCGCATTTTCCAGTCTTTAAAATCAGGAATCCTTTCTCTTCAAATCACATTTTTTAGTATATTTACACTACATTAAAATTTATTGAAAACAATAGCATGAGTATTACAAAAGAACAAGTGTTAGAAGCATTAAAGAATGTGGATGATCCGGATCTGAAGAAAGATCTGGTGACATTGGGGATGATTAAGGATCTTGAAGTTGATGGTAAAAGCGTAAGTTTTACAGTGGTGCTTACAACTCCTGCTTGTCCAATGAAAGAAATGATTCACAAGGCATGTGTAAATGCAGTATTACATTTTATTGACAAGGAAGCCATTGTAAATGTTAAAATGACGGCTAATGTAACTACTGGGAAAGCATCCGGCCCATTATTGCCCAAAGTGAAAAATATTATAGCTGTTGCATCCGGTAAGGGAGGAGTAGGGAAGTCTACGATTGCTTCTAATTTAGCCCTTGCTCTTGTTAAGCAAGGTGCGACAGTCGGATTAGTAGATGCTGATATTTATGGTCCTTCTCAAACAATCATGTTTGATGTTGTGCATGAAAAGCCACTTATTAAAGTTGTTGATGGTGTCAATAAAATTATTCCTGTAGAAAGTTATGGTGTAAAATTATTGTCTATCGGTTTTTTTGCGGATACCTCACAAGCAATTGTGTGGCGAGGACCGATGGCTGCCAAAGCGCTTACGCAAATGTTTTCTGATGCCGACTGGGGCGAATTGGATTATATGATTATTGATCTGCCTCCGGGAACAGGTGATATCCATTTATCATTGGTTGGTGCCATTCCTTTAAATGGTGTTGTGATTGTTAGTACACCACAAAATGTGGCGCTAGCGGATGCGCAAAAAGGTGTTGGAATGTTTCAGCTTCCTCAGATTAATGTTCCTGTTTTAGGTATCGTTGAGAACATGGCATACTTCAGTCCAGCGGAATTGCCGGACAACAAATATTATATCTTTGGTAAAGATGGTGCTAAAACACTTGCCGAAAAGCTAAATGTACCTTTGTTAGGAGAAATTCCATTGGTGCAAAGTATTTGTGAAGCAGGTGATGCCGGTCGTCCTGCGGTAATGCAAGACACCACTCCACAAGCATTGGCTTTTATGCAAATGGCAAGTAATGTTGCCCAGCAAGTTTCAATAGTCAATAGTCAGAGAGAATTTGTAACGAACAATTAAGTTTAAGCGGTATACATTGTCTGGACAAAGGATATCTTAATTGAGTACAGATTTTCGATAGTGTGATGTTTATACTCGACTTCGAACACAAGAAAAAAGTAAATGACGCCTCATAGGAGGTATTAATTAAGCAACGATATGATTGAGTTATCAAAAAAAGTAGAAGAAGCGTTGGACCAGATTCGTCCTTATCTGCAGGCAGATGGTGGCAATGTGTCATTGGTTGAAATCACTGATGATTTTATTGTGAAAGTAGAATTACTGGGTGCTTGCAAATCATGCTCAATGAGTATGATGACCATGAAGGCCGGGATTGAAGAATCTGTGAAAAGGTCTGTACCTGAAATTAAAAGCGTGGAAGCCGTTAATTTATCGATAGCGATTTAAAGAATATAATCCAGCGCGCGTTCTCGACTCCGCTCGAAATGACAGCGCATTGTCATTTCGAGCGGAGTCGAGAAACGTGTGAAAGCAAATTTTATATTTTAAAAACAAAATGAAATACCTAGTCACCATATTACTTATTACGTTATCACTTTTTTCGTGTACTCCAGAAATTGAAATTCCGGAGCCTAGCGCAGGTGATGCAAATTTTTCTAAAATGATCGCTGTTGGTGGGAATTATTTAGCTGGTTATCAGGATGGCGCTTTGTATAAAAAAGGGCAATCACTTTCAATTCCCGCCTTGCTTGCCGAGCAATTTAAATTGGTTGGCGGACCGCAATTTAATCAGGCATTAATGCCGGATAATAATGGTTTGGGCTTAAACAGTAAACTTTGGGAAAGTTGGTTTATAACGCCAAGTCATTTGGGAAATAAAACAAATTGTCAGGGAGTTACATCCTTATCGCCCTTAAAAAATACGATTTCAATTTCAGCTGCTACACCATATTTAACTGGGGTTGCAGGAAATAGTGTTCAGAATTTTGCAGTTCCGTATGCTGCACTGTCCGATTATTTTGATCCCTCATTTGGTACTACTTCTGTAACAGGAAATACAAATCCATACTATGCTCGCATTGCAAGTGATCCAGGAGTGTCAACCTTATATGAAGATGCTCGCCAGCAAAATGCAAGTTTTATTACTGCATGGTTAGGGATGGAAGATATATTTAATTTTGTAAGTAAAGGAGGAACAGGAACTGCAATTCCTTCTGCTTCAATTTTTTCGAATTCATTGGATACAATTTTGGGAGGCTTGACAGCTAATGGTGCAAAAGGAGTTATCGCAAATATTCCCGATTTTAGAAGTTTTCCTTATTATACATTGGTAGCATGGGATAATGCAGATTTGCGTCAGGCACAAGCCGATTCATTGAATGATTTCTATACACCTTCCGGTTTAACGCACATTCATTTTGAACAAGGTCGGAATGGTTTTGTGATTGAAGATGCTGCTGCATTTGCTGGTTACCGTCAGATGCATTCCGGAGAGTACATCACATTGTCGGTTCCTGTTGATTCCATGAAATGTTATAAGTATGGTTTATTACTCACTGTTGTGAACGATCGCTACGTCTTAGACAGTTCGGAAGTATACGAGATCGATCAGGCAATCAATGCATACAATGCCATAATCGCGCAAAAGGCGAATCAATACAACTTGGCTTTGGTCGATATGAATTCATATTTGAAAAATGTTGTTTCAGGGATAAAATGGAATGGCGTTGATCTGAATGCCGTATTTGTGAGTGGTGGTTTTTATAGTTTAGATGGTTACCATCCCAACCAAAAAGGATATTCGCTTATCGCCAATGAATTTATAAGGGTAATCAATACGAAATACAATGCATTTATTCCGGACGTGTATTGCACGGAATGTGATGGTGTGAAGTTTCCGTAATTAATTACAAGGCAATTTCTTTTACTTTGAGCGATCTTCTTTATCAGCTAAGTCCGTAAAAAAATTAAAGTCTGATTTGCTTAAATAGTAAAGATGATCCTCTTCTAATTATAGCTGAATTTGCATAAACCAAGTGCAATACTCAAATTAGAATACTCAGAAAAAAAAATATAGTTTTTATTTTTTGGAGGTAACTCGATTTACTAAAATTGAATATTTAGATCTTCAAGATTTTCAATTTTTTATATCTTTAAAGATTTCCGTGTAGATTACTCCAACACAATCTTTTTACTCAATTCTTTATCACCTATCCGTACTTTTAAAAAGTAGATCCCGCTCCGTAAATCTCCTCTGTCTATTGCTAATGTTCTTTCTGAAGTTATAACAGTTTTTATTAGTCTTGCAGTTGCATCATATAATTGAATAGTTGCCGTCTTATTTTTTAATTCACTTACGTTAATATTGATCATTGCAGAAGCCGGGTTTGGGAATACCACAAAAGATATATTGGAGGCCAATGCTTCATTTATTCCAACGGTGCACGACATCGGATAGGTGAAAGAGCAGGTATCATTCCATATTCTGTCGATGAGGTAAACGGTACCGGAAAAACTGGTTGCAATACTGTCCACGTAGCAAGGAATTGTTTGTGTAACGGTATCTCCGGCAAGGTGAGCAAACAAATAATAGAAATCTGTTTTGTTTGCTATCGTATCGCCCAAAGCATCAACGACAATAATGGTAGGGTAGTTCACATGGTTGGTGTCGCCATTATATAGTGTTACATCCATTTCGTTGTTCGTTGTATCTACATTCCCAATGTTTAGAACACAGAAGCTTCCGCAATTAATAGACTGGGACATTCCCGAGAAGGTAAATGAAATGATCGTAGTAAAAAGAAGGAATAGTTTTTTCATAAATTATATTTTTATTTCTTTATTCTTAGTCTTGTTATTGACCTTATTGCGATGTGTGCAATGATCCCATTAGTTCTATAGAGATTGCTCCGTAAGTTGCAATGACGTTCTAAATGTATTTACGTTTATGAATGAAACGCTACTTGTTAATGAACTAGTTTTTTAATTTCGATAGCTGCTTTTACAAAATGAACAAACAGAGGATGTGGATTGGCCACTGTGCTTTTGTATTCCGGATGAAATTGTACGCCAACAAACCAAGGGTGATCTTTGATCTCAACGATCTCAACAAGTCCGCCTTCGGGGTTAATTCCTGAAGCGCTCATACCTGCCTTTTCAAAATCCTGTAAGTATTCATTGTTGAATTCGTAACGGTGACGGTGGCGTTCGTTGATCTCTTTTTGCTTGTAGATCTCCCAAGCCTTTGTGTTTTCTGAAACGTTGCAAGGGTATGATCCCAAACGCATTGTTCCTCCTTTTTTCGTAATTTTCTTTTGTGCTTCCAGCAGGTCGATTACAGGATTTGTAGTTCCCGGGTTCATTTCTGTTGAATTCGCATCTTTAAATCCTAATACATTGCGAGCAAATTCAATTACAGCACATTGCATGCCTAAGCAGATGCCGAAAAATGGCACATTGTTTTCTCTTGCGTATTTAATAGCCGAAATTTTTCCTTCAATTCCACGTTGTCCGAATCCAGGAGCAACCACAATGCCGCCTAATCCGGCAAACTTTTCTTCTACATTTTCATCTGTTATACTTTCTGAATGGATCCATTCGATTTCTACTTTACAATCGTTGGATGCACCAGCATGAATAAATGCTTCGGAAATAGATTTATATGAATCTTTTAATTCTACATATTTCCCTACCAATCCGATTTTGATATGGTGCTTCGGGTGCTTGTATTTTTGTAAAAAATCTTTCCATTTCCCCAAATCGATGTTCTCAGAAACAGGAAGGTTTAATTGGTTCAATACAACCACATCCAATTGTTCTTCTTCCATTAATAAAGGAACTTCATAGATAGTACTTGCATCGCGTGCTTCAATAACAGCATTTGGAGCAACATTGCAGAATAATGCAATCTTGTTTCTGAGATCTCTGTTTAAAGCATGCTCTGTTCTGCAAACCAATACATCGGGCTGAACACCGTATTCCAATAAGAGTTTTACTGAATGCTGTGTTGGTTTTGTTTTTAATTCACCGGTAGTAGATAAATAAGGTATCAATGTTAAATGAATCACCATGGCATCTTTTCCTAATTCCCATTTTAACTGACGAACAGCTTCCACATAGGGAAGTGATTCGATATCTCCAACAGTGCCGCCAATTTCTGTTATTACAAATTGATAGTTGCCGGTTTTTCCAAGTAATTTTATTCGATTTTTTATCTCATCAGTGATATGAGGGATAACCTGAACAGTTTTACCCAAATAATCTCCTCGTCTTTCTTTTTCAATAACAGATTGATAGATTCTGCCTGTAGTAACATTGTTGGCCTGAGAAGTGGGAATATTTAAAAAACGTTCGTAGTGCCCAAGGTCAAGGTCTGTTTCTGCACCATCATCCGTCACGAAGCATTCACCATGTTCGTATGGATTTAATGTCCCCGGGTCAACGTTAATATACGGATCTAATTTTTGGATGGTAACCGTATACCCTCTCGCTTGTAGAAGTTTCGCTAAAGATGCGGCAAGGATTCCTTTTCCTAAAGAAGAGGTAACACCTCCGGTAACAAAAATGTATTTGGTTGAAAACGACATGTTTAATTTGAATTTCAGGTAATCCCTGACCAGAGGAAATATT
Source organism: Chitinophaga pinensis (assembly GCA_945885475.1). Lineage (GTDB taxonomy): Bacteria > Bacteroidota > Bacteroidia > 2-12-FULL-35-15 > 2-12-FULL-35-15 > 2-12-FULL-35-15. The sequence goes on along the minus strand of CAMCYR010000001.1, from coordinate 70,880 downwards.
ACAGGCCGTACAAAATTACGAATAATTTCGGCTGTTTTGTGCTTGTTTTGATAATTTGTTAAAAAATATAGTTTAAAGACACTGTGCCTAAAAGACTTGAATCAAACTGTTTTTTGCAATGGTGGAAACACTTCTTAAAGGCTACCTCTGGCAGCAACTTTTGCTAAATAAGTTTTTGAGTATCCATTTTACCATACAAAAAAAGCACTCCTATTAAAGAGTGCTTTTTGTCTTAAATGTCCAGACTAGTTGTATTTAATTTTAAAAATAAAAAAGATTAAAAGGTCATTACTAAACTAACCGAAGGTAAAAATGGCAATTGGTCAACACGTTCGTATTTCACACGGTCGAAATAAAATACATTCTGACGGCTATACACATTTGTTGCTCCCGCAGATGCCTCCAATTTTGTGTTTTCAAAGAAGTGGAACGTACGTTTGATATTGATATCCAAGCGGTGATACCATGGTAATTCTTCTACTTGTCCTGCAGCAAAGAAATAGTTCATGTCACCATTGCTTCCAACGTAATCTGTATTTACACCACCACTGAAGTTTTGATCTTCATAAAATCCACCGGTTGGTTTATAAGGGAATCCAGATCCTAAGTTCCAGCGTACCCCGAATTCCCAGTTGCGGTTTTTACCAAACGTATACGATGCAACAATGTTCGCATTGTGTCGTCTGTCGAAATGCGGACGGTATTCTTCAATTCCATCCCAACGGTTTACGAATCCTAATGAGTAAACAAGCCAGATATACATGCGTTTGTGGTCGTATTTTAATACTACATCAATACCCTGTGCTGTTCCTGTTTCAATAATAAAATCTTTTTTCAAGACATCAGGTGTTTCTGAATTTGCTTCCGTATCATCAAATAGCTTGTTGGTATTCAAGTTGGTCAACTGCTTGAAGTCTTTGCGATATCCTTCAATATTCAGATCGATGTGTTTTGCAAGGTCGAATTCAAATCCTGCAACGTAATGATTTGCTTTTTGAAGTTTATGTTTTACATCTTGAGTCTTTCCATTGATGTCAGTATATGTCTGCGGTAAATTATCGGGTCCAGACAAGAAGCCATAAAATAAATTCACTACATCTCTGTCGGAGTTGGCTGCTATAAGATTTTGAGAATACATACCTGCTGCAAATTTAAAGCGCATGCGTGATACGATATTCCATTTTAAACTAAGACGTGGTTCAGGTGAAAAGTTCGCCAACGAAGCATAATACATAACTCTGAAACTCGGCTCCAATAATAATTTTTTGCGTTTCGATACATATTTGTATTTTACATATCCGCCAATTTCCGTTGTACTTTCAGCTTGAGAAATAAATCTGTTCAAAGAGTTGTAGAAGTCAAAATCTGTTCTGAATCCTAATACTTCAAGACCATAATTAATTTCATTTTTACCCATAAAGTAGGTAAAGCCAACTCCCATATTAAAGCCTTTTATCGAACTTGTTTTAGCGGTAAGTCCAGCGGGTTGCAGTTTGATGTTGTATTGTGAGTATGCGAAGTTCCCGGTGATCAGAATCGGAGAGTTTTGAGGAACCAATAAAAAGTTGCCGCCACCACCGTATGAATCCCATTTCATATCCTGAACCGACTTGTAACTTACTTTATCGTTGAAATTGAATCCGAATAGATTTAACTTACTTCCATTGTTTGAGTTGAAAGATACTTTAGCATAATAATCATTAAAGCTGAAAGGCAAGCCTGCCGTGTCAATGTAGCTGTATAATATTTTTGAAGTGGTAGGTAAATAAGATGTTTTTGCCGAGATAATAAAAGAGGCAGTAGCCTTTCCGTCATCTTTTTGTTTGATCAATGGACCCTCTACCAATACTTTTGAACCAAACGGACTTGCACCAATTTTTCCGGATACTCTTCGTTTGTTTCCATCGCGGGTGGTAATGTCCATGATTGACGAAATTCTTCCACCATATTCAGCCCCAAATCCACCACTGTAAACATCAGCGTTTCGAATAATGTCTGCGTCAAAAACAGAGAATAATCCAATTGAGTGAAATGGGTTGTATACGATCATTCCATCTAATAATACTTTATTCTGTATGGGTGAACCACCGCGGATATAAAGCTGACCTCCCTGGTCACCCGTGAAAATAACTCCAGGCAATACTTGTAAATATTGCGCCAAATCCGGTTCTCCACCAACAGAAGGTAGTTTTTTAATGGAGATCGGGTCTATCTTATTTACGGAAACCTGTGTTTCTGTTTGTTTCGCTTCCTGCTCAGCAGAAATCTCAATTACTTTCAGATTAATATTCGACTTCGTTAAATATAATTTTTTTGTAAGAATGTCTCCGGCAGTAACGGTTACGGTTTCAATCAAGCTGTCGTATCCCATTGAAGATGGGATGATGATCGTATAATTTCCGGCAGGAATTTTAGTTATAGAAAAATATCCATTCACATCGGTTGCATTACCAATTGTTGTGCCTTTTAGAATCACATTGGTAAATAAAACAGGCTCACCGGAATCTTTCAAGTAAACAAAACCACGGATGGTTCCTACTTGCGCAAATGTACCTGCTGAAATAACAATAAAAAATGCGAACAATATATTTTTAAGAGATAAAGTCGGGGCGTTCATATGGTGTAAAATTTTAATATAATTTGTCCTTTTTTAAGGATGGTAAATGTAATAATTTATTGAATGAAAAAGGCGGTAATTTTCCAGAATGCTGTTTCTTCGAGATAATTGGTCGTTTTTCAGAGGTAAATGGTAAAATGAGGTGGATTGGTTGGTTGATTTTGCCTTGTGATGCGTTGGTTTAAATCGTCATGCCCTGCTACGACAAGGCATTTCCCTGTTGATGGCGACTATTTTCCTAGTGAGGGGATCCCGTGTCGTGGCAAGGGATGACAGCTAACAAAGAAAGATAATAGGAAGAAGATCCGTCAATCTGAGTTTGGTCGATTGGCTAAAATTCGATCTTGTATCCAAAATAAGGAAATAATCCTAATTGGAATTCCTGCTGAATACTTTTGGTAGTTGTATTGTAAGATTCCCGCAGAATGTTTTGCGTATCGAAAATATTCTCCACAACAAGAAAAATGCTTTGTGATGTTTTTTTGCGGTTTGTTTTATAAGATATTTTAATATCGAATCGGGAATAATCTTTCAACTGCTTAGAAAATGCTTCATCATCCATATAAACAGCTTTTCCGTAGGACTTTGATTTTTCAATATCAATCGGGGTATATCTGTTTCCACCTGATTGCGTGTATTTCAGATCAAACGATAGGGCTTTGTTTTTGTTTTTCCCTAATGTCAGCTCATACCCGGCCAATGCATTAAAAACGTATCCTCCATCAAAACTTGTATGATGTTCAACGCGATTACTTCCTTTGTACTTTGATTGATAAATAGATGCCGTTGCCAGATAATAAAAATGATTGCTAAAAAACTTTTCGAAGGTGAATTCGATTCCAATATTTTCTCCATCACCTTTGTTCTCTAAACTATCAACTAAAGGAATCCCTTCCAATGCATTGCCAACATTTATCATAGAGAATGAAGAAGAATAATTCTGCTGTACAGGAACATTGTATACGTATTGATAATATCCTTCCAGCTTTATGCGGTAGGATTTTGCAAAATTAAAATCGTAGCCCAAAATGGCATGCTGGCTTTTTGTAAGATCAAGTTTACTGTTACTCTTGTAATAGCTGTCTGTTGATGGAATGTAGCTCTCGTAGAAATAGTAAATGGTCGGCTGCATCTGGCTGTGCATTCCATATCCTATGCTCATATTTTGTTTTGGACTCAGCTGGAATCTTAATCCTAGGCGTGGTTCGAGTGCTGAGGTGTTGTTGAGTAAAAAGTTTTGGTAATGCACACCCGTGTTAATAGTTATTTTGTCTGTCGGACGGAATTGCCAATGAACAAAGCCTTGTAATAGATCGGCTGTTGATTTGTCGACATTGAGATCGAAAATATATTTTCCATATTGAGTTGAATAGTCATACGATTCGGCATCAAAATAAATGCTTTGATAGGTTGCTCCGAATTTGATCAGATGCTTTGCGTTTATTTTTGCCGAAACAGTATAGTTCGCAATAAAATTTGCTTCAGTTGATTTGTTTTTCCGTTTTAAAAAGGAAGAACGATTGACAGGAGAAAGTGTGTCGACAAATGCATCTAAGTCAGTTGCTGAAACAGAAAGTGATAACTTTCCGGAAGTTTTAGAATTAAAAAAATATAAATTTGAAATACCTGTCGCGCCCATACTTGAACCGAATACCAGGTCTTGGCCGCTGCTGATGTATGACCAATCTGATTCCTTCCGTTCGCTATCCAATAAAGATAATTTACTTTTTCCTCCAATACCCCAAAATGTAAAAAGGCCTATTTTTTTTGTAGGAATATTTAATTTAAAAGAAACGTCTTGATATTGTGGACTCGCAGAAACTCCAAAGCGGATTCCTAATTTATTAAATATTTCTAGTGTGGAATAGCGGTAATTTATTAAATAGGAGCTGCCACTCTTTTTTGAGATCGGCCCCTCAGCTCCAAGCTCAACTCCATTTATTCCGAGTGATCCTGTATATTCGTTTTGTTCATTATTACCATTGCGTAATCGGATATCAAAAACAGCAGCAGTTTTATTTCCATATTCTGCGGGAAATGCTCCGGTTAAAAAATCGGAGTTGCCGAGAATGTTATTGTTAAGCATACTAATTGGACCGCCAGTAGCACCTTGTGCAGAAAAGTGATTTGGATTAGGGATGTCTATTCCTTCCATCCGCCACAATACACCCAATGGAGAATTGCCCCGGACAATAATATCATTGCGTGCATCATTTCCGGAAGAAACACCTGCATAGTTCGCAACCATTTTACTCGGATCGCCTCTGCTACCCGCATATCTGCCAGTTTCCTCTGCCAGAAAATTACGTGAAGATACAGTTACGAGTTCATTGTTCGCTTTTGTTTTATCTGTTTCAGAAATGATCTCAATCACTTCCGAAGTGTATACCTTTTCTCGTAGCTCAATCGTTAAAACAACTTCCTTACCTGATGTCACTATAATGTTGTTTACAATGCCTTCCTCATAGCCAATTGAAGTTATTTTTATCGCTCTTCTGCCAACTGGAATATTGTCCAGCCTGAATTTTCCGTCTACATCTGATGTGGAACCAATAAGTGTATCGCTGTTTAATAAAATAACATTGGCGCCAAATAAAATTGATTTAGAATCCGCATCAATTACTTTCCCACGAATAGTTTGTGAATAGGTTTGTGCCTTTGCCAGATGAATGCAAAGCGAAAGAATGAATATAGAGGTGATTTTTTTCACGATGCAAAATTAACATTTTCCCTCTTATATTTTTTATTTCTGATGGCATATCCCTCTATTTCTTATTGATCCCTTGAACAAAATAATTGTTAATTTTGCAGTATGCAAAAGCAAGTGTCTTTTTTTGAACAAGTCGGGCTTTCAATAAAAAGTTATGGTAAAGCCATTTCATTTGTTTTTGCAAAGGGATTATGGCTTTATTTTATTTACTCCATAATCATTTCCGCTTTGTTAACATTTGGAGGTTTTGAAATGATCCGTCATTTCACAGATGTATTGGAAGTTTGGATCATGTCCTATTTTACTGTCGATAATGAAGACAGTTGGTTCGGTTTTTTTGGCGGTGCACTTCATTTTCTTTTGTCGATTGGTTTAAAGATCTTATTCTTTTTTATATTTTCAACCTTTAGCAAATACATTTTATTGATTCTTATGTCGCCCATTATGGCGTTTATTTCGGAGCGGACTGAAGAAATCATCACCGGAAGAGTTTACCCTTTTAATCTTGCCCAATTCATCAAAGATATTGCGAGGGGGGTCTTAATTGCTTTACGTAATATGTTTATCGAATTTGGATTTATTTTCCTTGGTTTTTTAATCGTTTGGATTCCTGTGATCGGTTGGATAGGCGCATTATTTTTAATTGTTTTGTCTTATTATTTTTATGGGTTTTCAATGATCGATTATGTGAGTGAGCGAAGACGAATGGGTATATCGCAGAGTGTTGCTTATGTGCGAAAAAATAAAGGCTTATCGATCGGAAACGGATTTGTTTTCTCACTCTTGTTTACAATTCCACTTATAGGAGGGATGTTAGCTGCAGTGTTATCACCAGTAGCTGCTTGTATTGCCGTGTTGGAAATTGAAAGCCGAAATCTATATGAATAAATATAAAATATCGGTTGTATCGTATCTTAATTCAAAGCCATTTATAAATGGTTTGCAGCAATCAGATCTAATTGAAAATATAGATCTTCAATTAGATATGCCATCTGTTTGTGCCGGAAAATTAATGGAAGGGAAAGTGGATATCGGACTAGTTCCTGTTGCTATACTTCCGTTGATGAAAGAAAAATACATCATCAGTGATTATTGTATTGGTGCGGTAGGAAAGGTTGCTTCGGTCAATTTATACAGCGAAGTTCCTTTATCTGAAATAAAAACGATTTTGCTCGATTACCAATCCCGCACATCTGTTACGTTGGTGAAAATATTGGCAAAAGAATTTTGGAAAATTAAACCTAATTGGGTGGCTGCGAGAGCCTCTTTTGAAAACGATATTTTGGGTTCCACAGCTGCCGTGATAATTGGTGACCGTACATTCGGACTGGAAAATAAATATAAATTCTGCTATGATCTGGCTGAAGAGTGGCAGAATTTTACCGGACTGCCATTCGTTTTTGCCTGCTGGGTTACAAATAAGCAATTACCCGATGAGTTCATTTCTGAATTTAATTCTGCGCTCAAAAATGGACTGGATAACCGTACGGCATTAATAAAGGAATTGGAAAAAAGTAATACGTATCCAACTGACATCGGGGTTTACCTCTTTCAAAACATAGACTATCATTACGATACAGTCAAAAAGCAAGGTTTGGAACTATTTTTGAAGTATCTGGCGAACCTTGAACAATAATTTTTATATTTGTTCATGCTACTTTCATTTGTTACCAATGAAAGCTACTATCATAATCCCGTATAAAGGCGGGATTAATTATTGTGTTTGTTTTGAATTAAACCATAAAAGCTGTTGATATGAAAAAGGTCGTCTATCTGTTGTTGTTCTCTATATTTGTTTTCGGAGTGGTTTCTGCCCAGGAAAAGATAGATAATAAACAGAACGTATTTGATAAGGGCGGTGATGTTGCCAAAATGGTTCTTGCGGAACAAAAATTCTATGCGCTTGATTTTAAAGGCGCATTGAATATTTATACGGACGTTTTATCTGGTAAACCGAACGATACAAATGTTCTTTTTCATATTGCTGAATGTCATTATGAAATGAAGCAATTGAAAGAAGCGCGGGAATATGCTGAAAAAGCAAAAAGCATTGATCCCCAAGCGAATGTCAATAATGCACTTTTATTAGGCAAATTATACCAATTAGAGGGGATGCTGGATGAAGCCCTGGTAGAATTTACAGCATTTAAAACAAACAGCGGAAGTAAAAAGAAGATCGAAGAAAGTGGTATTGATATGTATATTTTGCAAGTGAATACCGCAAAAGAATTAATTGCTAATCCTGCTGATGTGAAAATTGTAAACATGGGTGATGTGATCAATTCTGAGTTTGAAGATAAAGCGCCAATGGTTAGTGCAGATGGGAAAACATTGATTTTTACTTCGCAACGACCCGGTAAATCAAGTGCTGTAAATCCGGATGACGGAATGTATTTTGAAGATATTTATATTTCCCGTTGGGATACATTGAAAAAAATGTGGGGAGATGCAGAGTTGATTCCGGGATCATTAAATACAGAAGGTCAGGATGCAGCAACAAGTATCTCTCCGGATGGTAAACAAATTTTTCTTTTCAAAAATGATATAGAAGCAGAATCAAGAGGAGGAGATATTTATGTTTCCCGTTTAAGTTCTTCCGGTAAGTGGGGTGCTCCCAAATCTATGGGTAAACCTATCAACACAACTTTTGCAGAGTTGGGTGCTTGCAGCAGTCCTGATGGAAAGACACTATATTTTACTAGCGAACGCCAGGGTGGTTTTGGAATGCAGGATATTTATATGGTAAAACGCAAGTCCCGCACAGAATGGGAAAAACCGGTGAATCTTGGTGATGTTGTAAATACCGAAGAGGATGATGCTGGAATATTTATCGCTCCTGACGGTAAAACATTGTTTTTCACTTCTAAAGGTCATAATTCAATGGGTGGTTATGATATTTTTAAAACTACATTGGAAAATGGAAAATGGACGAAGCCTCTTAATTTGGGCTACCCGATCAATACGATTTATGATGATTTGTGTTTCAGTTTATCTATAGACGCCAAAACCGGATATATATCAAGTAACAGAAAAGGTGGTTTCGGCGCAAGGGATGTATATATGGTAGATCTTACGAATTACCCTGTTCTTGAAAAAGAAATGAAAAAGAAAGTTGAAAGTAACGCACCTGTTATGGCAATTTTAAAAGGAGATATTTTTGATGCCAGTGCCGGAGCCGGTATGGAAGCAGAGTTGGTGGTTTATGATGAAACAGGAGCAAAGGTTGGAAGTACTACTTCGAGCGAAGGAAGCGGAGAATATTTTTTAACATTGTTAACCGGCAAAACATATCAGGTAAAAATTGAAGCGAAAGGCTATAAGTCTGTGGATGAAAAGGTAGAAGTGAAAGCAGCTAAAGAAGGTGCAACCACAGTGGTAAAGCATTATTTGCTTTATAAAAAATAAATTCTATTGAATCTTTTGTAATTCAATAGGCCGTAAATATTGATTGTTGGCTTATTTGTCAAATCAATTCGTATAAAATAAAAAACGTCCTATCAATCAGATAGGACGTTTTTTATTTCTTAGAAATAAAGCAACTGCTAAAAATTTCCTCTTGCTTTGATACCTAATTCAACCTTTTTCAAAGCAGTGATATAAGCACCGATGCGCATAGTCGTTTTATATTGTTGTCCATTGTTCCAAACACTTTCGAAAGCAAGATTCATTGACGCATCGTGTTTTGTATTCACTTCATCTTCCGGCCAGTAATAACCTGCGTTATTTTGAACCCATTCGAAATAAGAAACAGTAACACCGCCACCATTAGCTAAAATGTCTGGTACAACAATTACATTTTTCTCTTGCAAAATAGCATCTGCTTCAGGAGTCGTTGGGCCATTTGCGCCTTCAACGATCAATTTTGCTTTGATATTGTGAGCGATTTCTTCTGTGATTACATTTTGTAAAGCTGCTGGCACCAATACATCTACATTAGCTGTTAGCAATTCTGACGCTTTGATCTCAACACCACCGGAGAAGCCTTTTAATAAGTTTCCGTTTGCCTTTACATATTCTAATGCTGCTTTGATATCAATTCCTTTTTCGTTCCATAGAGTTGCTGTATGGTCACCGATTGCACAAATTTTAATTCCTTGATCGTGTAACAAACGAGCGGCATGAGAACCCACATTTCCGAAACCTTGCACCGCGCAGGTCACATCTTTTATATTCAAGTTCATTTTTATCAAGGCAGCAAGCGTTGCAACCATTACTCCACGGCCTGTTGCAGCATCGCGACCTAATGAACCACCTAATCCAACAGGCTTACCTGTAGTAACTCCCGGGAAATTTCCACGGTGTACTTTGTTATACGCTTCAACTAACCAAGCCATCTCGCGACCGCTGGTTCCCATGTCAGGAGCAGGAATGTCTGTTGTTGGGCCAAATACATCAGCCAAAGCAACAGTATATGCTTTTGTTAAACGCTCCAATTCTCCAATACTCATCTTGCGCGGATCACATTTGATACCGCCTTTTGCACCACCATAAGGAAGGTTTGCAACAGCGCACTTGAATGTCATCCAAGCAGAAAGAGCTTTTACTTCATCATCACAAACATCCATCGCATAGCGGATACCACCTTTTGATGGTCCTAATACGGTGGAATGAACCGTTCTGAATCCTTCAAAAACTTGCAATTTCCCATCATCCATCATTACAGGAAGGCTTACTTTTACTTGTTTTTGTGGGTTTCTTAAAATAGTTGTAACATCATCGGATAAACCATAAATTTTTGCAGCAACATCAAGTCTGGCAAGAACTGCATCAAACATACTGTCGTGATTTTCTACTGTTGTCGAATTTGTTTTATTTGTCATAATTTCTATGTTAGGTTCCTTTGTTTTTAGAGATCGGAACACATTAAAGTTTGCGAATTTAATTAAAATTATAAACTATGTAAAAAGTAATCGTTAAATCTAGCATTTCTTTCGCTTAAATGTGGTTTTTCGACCCTTTATTATGCTTTTAAGAGGATTAGTGATTGAAAAGCTGTGTCAAATATAAGTAAGTGAATACAAATGGGCTTGCCATTAAAAGACTGTCAAATCGGTCTAATATCCCACCGTGACCGGGTAGTAAAGTTCCTGAATCCTTTACGTTTTTACTGCGCTTATAAAGCGATTCCACAAGATCGCCCAATGTACCGATTATGATCAGAATTGCCGCTATTGCCATCCAGTCGATAATGCTGAATCCGGTGTACCATTTAGAGATAATAAACACAACGATATAACTTGCAATTGCTCCACCAATACTTCCTTCCCATGATTTCCCCGGTGAGATTCTTGGAAATAATTTTCTTTTCCCGAAAGCGGATCCCGCTAAATATGCTCCCGAGTCGTTCGACCAGAGAATAAAGAAAAAACCAAACAGTAGCTCATAGCTATATGTCCCCGTATAGGTTACCAGATAATTCAAAAGTGAAAACGGAATAGCTACATAAACAATTCCTAAAATAGTAAAAGCGATGTTCCTGAAAGGATTTACAGATTTGGTATATAATTCAATAATGAATATCAAAAATAAAACAGGAATATTAATTACTAATATCCGGTAATCAAAATAACCCATACAAACGCTTGCCGTGGTTGCAAATACGGTGGATCCTGCAATTGTTCCCCATATTTTTTGCGGCTTGTTCGATCCTTTTTCAGAAAGTGTATAAAACTCCCAAAGACCTAAGATGGTAATAATGAAAAATAAAATTGAAAAGGAAATCTGGCTGTAATACGTGCATCCTAAAAGAACGGCTACAAATGCGCCTGCGGTGAGTGTACGTTTAAAAAAGTTGTTCATATTTGTTACTTCATTCCGCGCTACGACACACGGCTTCTGCTAGTTTGTAATGCGAGTCTTTATGTGAAATACCTTGTCGCGCCAAAGTATGGGAGTCTCGATAATTTGATGGTGTTAATTATAGTACGAGAACATCATCAATCAAAAATACAAAAATTTCTTTCGGTCCATGCGCACCTTGAACAAGTGTTTTTTCAATGTCGGCTGTACGGCTTGGGCCACTGATGGTTGAGATCATTGATGGCAGTTGATCGTTATATTTCTCCTTGATGTATTTAATTCCATCTTTTATATTTTCCAACAGTTGTGATGAATAGGCGATCACAATATGGAAATTGGCGTAAACGGGAAGTCTTCTGCCTGATGCTTGCTTAGAGGTGATCATCACACTCCCTGTGCGTGCAATCAAGCATTCACAAAAAGTAATGCCAATGTCGGTAGAAAGAAGTTCAGATTCTTTATCTGAAAAATTGATATTCCCTTTTTTTAGAAGTTCTTTTATTTTTGGTTCCAGACAAAATAAATTTTTCCAATCATTGTCTTTCGCAATCCAATCAAAGTTTTCGAGGAATTCGCTTTCGTTCTCACAGAATATAAATTTCCCATTCAGAGCCGAAAAGTTTTGGGCGAACTGTATTTCGAGAGGTTCTTCCGAAGAGATGAAGATATTAGAATCGTTATCAATGTCACCAATTTCCAGAGCGGATTTGTGAATTAATGCCTTTCGGATTTTTTTTAAAATTTTTTCTTTTGAAGTAGTACTGTCGCGCATATTCAATTAAAATGTGAAAAATCCTTTAATAATTATTCCGTCCTACGACACAGAATATGGCATGTAATACTGTCGGTTTTTAATAATGAAATCACCTGTCGTGGCATGAAATCTCATTTTGTGATTAACAAAAAAGACAAAAAGTCGTTTAAAACAATGTGTCCTTTGGCTTTTCGGAACTGTTCTCTTTTTTAACTTCCGCAGTTACTTCTTCTTTTGGCTCTTCGTTTTTTATTTCAGTATTTATAGTATCAGAAGTTGTGGATTCTACTTTCAATAAAAGCACTTCGTCCTTATCAAAGGGGCGCTTGCCAAAAATCGTTTCAAGATCTTCCTTAAAAATAACTTCTTTGTCTAATAATTGTTCCGCTAATTGAGTCAGTAAGTGTTTATTTTTAGTAAGTATTTCTTTCGCGCGCACGTATGCTGCTTCAATTAATTTACTTACTTCTTCATCGATGGTTTGTGCGGTTCTTTCACTGTAAGGTTTCGTAAAGCCATATTCATTTGCTCCAGTGGAATCGTAATAACTGATGTTACCAATCTTGCTGTTTAAACCATAGACTGTAATCATGGCATATGCCTGTTTGGTCACTTTTTCCAGATCACTTAATGCGCCTGTGGAAATTTTACCGAACATCACTTCTTCAGCCGCCCTTCCACCAAGTGTTGCACACATTTCGTCCATTAATTGTTCCGTTGTTGTAATCTGACGCTCTTCCGGTAAATACCATGCTGCACCAAGCGATCTTCCTCTAGGAACAATTGTTACTTTGATTAATGGATGAGCATGTTCCAGTAGCCAGCTGGTAGCTGCATGTCCGGCTTCATGGTATGCAATTACTTTTTTCTCATTTACTGAAATGATCTTGTTTTTCTTTTCCAATCCACCAATGATACGATCAACTGCATCCAGGAAGTCTTGTTTTTGAATTACAGTTTTGTCGTGACGAGCCGCAATCAAAGCTGCTTCATTACAAATATTTGCAATATCTGCTCCTGAGAACCCTGGTGTTTGTTTTGCAAGGAAATCAACGTCAACAGAATTATCCAGTTTTAGTGGTTTTAAATGAACCTTGAAAATATCTTTACGCTCATTCAAATCGGGCATATCAACATATATTTGTCTGTCGAATCGTCCAGCACGCATTAACGCTCTGTCTAAAATATCAGCACGATTTGTTGCTGCCAAAATAATGACTCCACTGTTGGTACCAAAACCATCCATCTCCGTTAAGAGTTGATTTAGTGTATTTTCACGTTCATCATTTCCGCCTTGAGCAGGATTTTTCCCACGAGCTCTTCCGATTGCATCAATCTCATCAATAAAAATGATACAAGGAGATTTTTCTTTTGCCTGACGGAACAAATCACGAACTCGAGACGCGCCCACACCCACAAACATTTCTACGAAATCTGATCCGGAGAGAGAGAAAAACGGAACTTTCGCTTCACCGGCTACAGCTTTTGCCAAAAGCGTTTTTCCTGTCCCTGGAGGTCCTACAAGTAAAGCACCTTTTGGTATTTTTGCACCAAGAGCGGTATATTTTTTAGGATTTTTGAGGAAATCTACAATTTCTTTAATTTCAACTTTCGCTCCTTCAAGACCAGCAACATCGTTGAACGTGATGTTCACATTTGTGTTTTTATCAAAAAGTGTCGCTTTCGATTTTCCGATATTGAAAATTTGTCCGCCTCCGGCACCGCCACCCATTCTTCGCATGATGATGATCCATATCACAATCATTAAAGCAATCGGTATCAGCCAACCTAGTGTGTCGCCCCACGATGTGCGGTTTTCACTCTCAGCATCTACACGCTGAGCAGGAGCGAAGTCTTTTTGGGCTTCGGTTAAGCGAGCGTTAAAGGAATCAACACTGGATATCTTTACTTTATAGTGTGGACCATTTTGTTGTTTTGCAAGATTGTCAGAAGCATACTGTGGAAGCTTAATATAGTCTTTTCCGATCGTAATTTCAGCAACATTTTCAGAAGGAACAATAACAATTTTTACAACATGGTGTTGCTTCAACATTGTTTCAATAAATTCTGTTGTGCTTTTTTCTTTTAATGCAGGGCTGAAATTCATGACCTGCATTGCAATTAATCCTACCGCAATAATTCCGTAAATCCAATAAAAATTGAATGGATTTTTTGGAAGATTCGGCTTTTTAGGAAAATTATCTTTCAGGTTTTTACTCTCTGATGGTTTTTCTTGCTCGCTCATATATTCTCGTTCTATAAAATTATTTGTCAAATGCAATTTGCGTTACTTCGGCATCCGCCCATAACGATTCAAGGTTATAAAAATTACGTACTTCTGTTTGGAAAATGTGAACGACAACAGTAACATAATCTACCAGTATCCATTCAGCGTTTTCAAACCCTTCTTTCCGGTAAGGACGCTCACCTGTTTGCTTTTTTACCATTTCTTCAACAGAACCTGCAATAGCATTTACCTGTGTATTTGAATCGGCTTGGCAAATAATGAAATAATCACAAACGCGGTTATGGATATCTGTTAAATTCAATATGGAGATATTTCTTCCCTTCACTTCCAGTATTCCTTCAACAATTGAATCGGCAAGAAGTTCTGTCGGACCCTTGATTTTTTTAGTTTCTGTTTTTGAAACTGTTTTTACCGCCTTCACCGCTTTTGCACTAACTTTTTTTGTTATTACATTTTTAGTTTTGGATGCAGCAGGTTTGGTTTTTGAAACACTAGTTTTTACAACTACTTTTTTTGTGGCAGGTCGAGCAGGTTTAGCTACTATTTTTTTTGGTGTTGTCGTTACTTTTTTTACAGCTGTTTTTTTTACAGGTATCGCTTTCTTTTTCGCCATTGAAGGATGTATCTATTTTATTTCGTTATTTGCACAATGATTATTTGCAAAAATAGTCAAAACTTTCGCAAAAACTCTCAATGAAAACATTATTTGTAGGGCAAAATAGCATTCATGTTGAGTCAGTTGGTTCTACCAACAGTTATGCCACTGAAATGATGCGACAAATTGAACTATCCGAAGGTAGTGTTATTTATAGTTTTTCGCAATTAAACGGACGAGGACAGCGAGGGAATTTCTGGGAGAGCGAACCCAATAAAAACATGGCTTTGAGCATTGTTTTGTACCCACGCTTTTTGTCGGTTGATAAGCAGTTTTTACTCACTAAAATGACTTCATTGGCTGTTTCTGACTTAATGGCAGAAATTCTGCAAGATTATAATAAATCAGCGAATGTGAGCATAAAGTGGCCGAACGATATTTATGTGAATGATAAAAAAATTGCGGGTATTTTGATAGAAAATACACTTAAAGAAACAAGCATTCAGAGCGCTGTTATAGGAATCGGAATAAATGTAAATCAAAAAGAATTTAACTCTACAAAAGGTGCTGTTTCGCTTATCACACTAGTTGAATTAGAATTTGATCTTCAAAATGTGCTGGAGCGCTTATGTGAATTTTTTGAAGCGAGATATTTGCAATTGAAATCAAATAAGCTTGAACGTATTGATAAAGCGTATTTGGACAGACTCTATAGAATTGGAACGTGGGCTGATTACCGGGATGAGCAAGGTGTATTTCAAGGCAGAATCACCGGTGTTTCTACTAAGGGGAAATTGCAGTTAGAATTAAAATCGGGTGAGTTGAAGTCGTTCAGTTTGAAAGAGATCGGATTTATTTAATGTCTTTCATTTTCTGAGCAAGCATATTAAAAAAGTTCCCCAAAGGCTTTTCTACCATCATTTTAATCATCGGATTCATATCAGATTCGAAAGTAAGTTGGCCAACAGAACTGCTAGCATCTTTTTCTGTAATCAAAACAAATAATTTGAATTCAAACGGGACTTTGCCGTTTGATATGATGGATATTTTTGAGAAAGGTGCTTTTTCGATGATCTTCATCCCAATTGTGGCCATACCATTAATCGTGAATGAGCATTCATCAGCTGTGGATGTCCAGTTCGTAACCTGAGACGGCATTAACTTTTCGAAATTATTAAAATCGCTCAGGTAGTTGAAAATGTTTTCTGCCGCATTGTCGATTTCTACTTTTTCACTTTCAATTTTTGTTAATGACATAACAGCTTAGTTTGAAGGTTGATAGTTAAACGTTTTTTTAAGGATAATACAAGTTGTGTCAGTATGTTTATTTCAACCATTCAGCAGGGTTTTCACGCCATTCCTTCAATGATTTTAAATCTTTGTCGTTAATGTAATTTGATTGCAATGCCTGATTGATCATGGTGTCATAATTACTCAATGTTACCAATTCACATTTAAATTTCTTGAAATTATCAGTTGCAGTTTTGAATCCATAGGTAAAAATAGCAGCCATTCCTTTTACCTCACAACCTGCTTCACGCAATGCTTCTACAGCTTTTAAGCTACTACCTCCGGTAGAGATAAGATCTTCGATCACAACAACAGATTGTCCTTTTTCAACGATTCCCTCTATCATGTTTGTTAATCCGTGTTTTTTTGCTTCAGAGCGAACATATACAAATGGTAATCCCATTTCCTGCGCCACCAGAGCTCCTTGAGCTATACCTCCTGTTGCAACTCCCGCAATCACATCCGGCTTGCCGAATTTATCAAGAATTGCTTCTACAAATTGCTGACGGATATACGTTCGTACCTGCGGAAAAGATAGTGTAACTCTGTTATCGCAATAAATTGGTGATTTCCATCCTGATGCCCAGGTGAATGGATTATTCGGTTGTAATTTTACCGCTTTCACCTGCAACAAAAACTCCGCAACTTTTAATGCAGATTCATCATTTTTTTTCATGCGGCAAAAATAAACTAAATTTGTTGATGTAATCTATTTTTTAATTAACAAACTTAGCAATGGTAAAAGTGTTTTCATCGAACAAAACGATCTGTCTCACTAGTAATCTTATGGATTATCAACAAAAGAAAGATACGTTTCTGGTAAGGATTCATTCGCTAGATGAGTTGGAGATGATGTATGATGAATTAGTTACTAAAAATCATCTTCTGGAACTTTACTTCTATCATGAAGATGAAAAGCTTTTGCTTGATAGATTTTCCTCCCATTTTAAAATTATAGAAGCGGCAGGCGGTCTCGTTAGAAATAAGAACGGAGAATATTTATTTATTTTTAGGAATGGCAAATGGGATCTGCCAAAGGGAAAGATTGAAAAAGGAGAAGGAATTAAAACCGCTGCTATTCGTGAAGTAGAGGAGGAGTGTGGTGTTAAAAAGTTGAAGATCACCCATGACTTAGACTCTACGTATCATATTTATCATATCAATGAAAAGGCCATTTTGAAACGCACGTATTGGTTTGAAATGTTTTGTGATGATGATTCACTACTTGTTCCTCAAGCCGAGGAGGGAATTACGGATGTGCAATGGCTTTCAGTAAAAGAGTTAAAAAAGGTTTACGACAATACGTATGATTCGATTAAGGAAGTAATGAAAGAAATTCATCCGTAGGGCTGCTTAAATACTTGAGGCCTCTCTTTTAATTTATGTCCTTATCGTTCGACTAATGGTTTTTTTTGTCACCTATTCCATGTGATTTGGCTTTTGGTTTCACAATATCATAAAAAATCCGATCAATATCTTCTTCCGGACTTTCAGCAGGTACCTGAATAAATTTTCCTTCCGGATCAATCAGAAAATAACAGGGCAGCGCTTTTATCTCATACTCCATTTTTAGTTTCCCTTGCGTATTGTCGTATAAAAATAGCCAGTTGTATTTTAAGTTTTTAGATTGGAAGTTTTTCAAATCGGCATTTGTTTTATCTACTGAAATACTTACAAATGTGATCCGCTCCCCATACATTTTTATTAATGAAGGAATTATTTTCATCTGTTGCTGACAAGCTGAGCAGTTCACATCATAAAACATCATATAAATATATTTCTTATTCCTGAGTTCATCGAGGCTGTGCGTCAATCCTGTTTTGTCGGGTAATTCAAAGTATGGAGCAGATGAGCCTGCTTTTAATTTCGAAAATGAATTCAAGATGTTCTGAGCAATCCGTTTATGCTCTTGAATAATTGTTTCCTGAACGATTTGTTGAAGTATAGCAATAACAGAAGCTTGTTTAAATGAATTATCATAATATGCTTCATAAAGTCCTTTGATTAATACTAACTCACAGAGCGTATCATTTTGTAAAAAGGCATCTCTTTTTAATACTTCCATTGTTCCTGAAAAGCTACCTCGATCGTTTATTTGGAATGCCATTGGTGCTCCTGCTTTCGTCATGGAAAAATCTATGACTTTTTGTTTGAAGAAGTCGTTGAAGAAAAGCATGTATTCAGGATTGTTGTATAGTAAGGGCTTTTTAAAGAGATATTCTGCAAATAATTTCTTTTCGCTCATTTTAGTTTTTTGTTCCAAAGATGCTATTGTATAGTTCATATAGCTTTTGAAATAGGCATTATTCACTGTAGAATAAAAATCACGCATCGCCATTTTAAATGAATCAATCTGAACCTGCGGTTTTATTCTTAAGTAGGAAACGCCAAGAAACTCATCGAACCGATTATCATAATCCATAGTAATGGCATTTATTTCGGTTTTGCTTTTTAGTTTAATTGAAAGTTTTATAATCTGCTCCAGATTTGGGTTTTGATAGGTACTTGAGTCGGGTGGAGAGAGAATAATCTCGTAATTCCCTTTTGGTTCAATATAAAGTGAAGATATATACTTCTCGACTTTGAGTGTTACATATTGAATTTCTTTACTATTAAATTCAAGCGTAAAGTTACCAGCTGAATCGATCGTTGTATATGTTAATTGTTTTTGTAAATCAGAAATGTAATCACTGTTAACCCAAACGCCGATTTCTTTGAACTCGTAGGTTTTTGCAACACCTCTTATCACGACATTTTGCGAAAACATCAACAGAGAGGAAAAAAGACTGAATATGACTGTAAAAAATTTATACATAAGCGTTTATAATTTCTTAAACCTAATACAAATAACTATTGTCGCTTTTTCTTGTTTGGTATTGGCAATAGTTGTGCCGATTATAGGGCTTTTAAATCAACTCCTTCGGGAACGAACGGTGAAGCGTCGCCACCATTTCTGATTATATCACGTACAATTGTTGAATTTATTGCAGAGAGTTCGGGGATCGGTAAAATAAATATTGTTTCAATGTGCTGTGCCATCACCTTGTTATTTTGAGCAATCGATTTTTCAAATTCAAAATCGGCAGAGGTGCGGAGGCCCCGAAGAATGTAGTTTGCATTTACTTTTTTGCAAAATTCGATGGTAAGACCTGTGTAGGATTCGATTCGAACAGTTGGTTCGTCCGAAAATACTTGTCGGATCCATTTCTCACGTTGTTCTAAACTAAAATAATTTTGTTTGCTACTATTTTTACCAATGGCAATAATTATTTCATCGAAAAGCGGTAATGCTCTTCTTAAAATATTCTCATGTCCTTTTGTTATAGGGTCAAATGATCCCGGAAAAATAGCAATGCGTTTGTCCATTTTTGTCGTGTTAGTCAATATACGAATTTACGAAAACTTTTTAATGTGAATGCGCTTTGACGATGTCAAAGTGGGGTAATTCGTTAAAAAGGACTCACTATTCATCAGCATTGTTTTCAAATATTGCAAAATTTACATTCCCGTAACTGCGGTGCTCTTTGAAATGAGGGAGTTTGCTTAAGTCAGTTGTAGGGCCATGCTCCACAATTAACCAGCCATTTGGTTTTAATAATTGGTTTGTAAATACTAATTCCGGCAATAAATCAAAATTAGCCATGTCGTAGGGAGGATCACAAAAAATTATGTGATACGGCAGAGTAGCTCGTTTTAAAAATGCAAACGAATCTGATTTTATGACTTTGATTGCATGCATCTTGAAGTCGGAACTTGTTTTTTTTACAAATTCACAACAGCTGTAATTGCTATCTACACTGGTAATGTCTCCACATCCGCGTGATGCGAATTCATAGGTAATGTTTCCTGTTCCGCAAAACAAATCCAATATCTTCAGGCCTTCAAATTCAAAATGATTGTTCAGGATATTGAATATGCTTTCTTTCGCAAAATCTGTGGTTGGCCGAACCGGAAGATTCTTCGGAGGATGAACGACTCTTCCTTTATGCATTCCACTGATGATTCGCATTAGTTATAATAGCTGTTAAACAGGGTAAAATTAAAGTGTTTTGGTAATGTTTGTAACTGGTAGCTATAGTCGGAATCAACCGTGCGTTCCGCAAATTTTATATTCCGGATGTATTTGTTTGTTAACGTATATAAAGCAGAAGATTTTTCGACTTCACCCAATAAGATTGTTTCAGTTTTTTCCGGATTCAGTTGAAGTTGTTCGAATACAAATAAAACATAATAGATAAAGTCTTCGGTTGAATGATAGTTGAATGAATTGTAAAAGATCAGATTTTTCCCTTCTATCAGAAGGATCTCAAAGTGAGTAGATTCAATATGTATGTATATCTTTTTGCCTGTTTGATTTTTATTGTTAGCGGTTAGCGTATCAATTAAAGCGCTGGAAGCATGATGGTATTTTACATTTGAATATTTATGGTTCAGCTTAGTTTTTAAAGATGCCGGTAGTGCAAATATATTTTTGGCATCCAGACTGTTGATCTCATCTGTCATTATTACTTCATCCTCGGTCAGCGAAGCGTTAAAGTTGAGATAAATTTCTTTTTTGTCTTCTTCAAATAGCACGCTGGGAACCAATGTCGACAAGTTACTTACAATTAAACATATAACTGATTGGAAGACATGATCGATCAGTTTGCTTTCTTTTGACAAAATGTCGAATAAGTCGGTGAGTGCTTCAAAGTTATCGGTGTTCGAAACAACATATTTTTCTAATGCAATGTACTTATTTTGCTGTTTATCATGAATAGCTACCTGAATATCATTTACTCCCATTTGAAGTAATAGTTGATACGATGCTGTTTTCTTTTCATCGAAGGCCTCATCTATGAATGAATGAAGTTGTGTTATTTTTTTTTTCAAATCGGTGGTCATGGTATGCAAAGATATACATTTTACTGATTTTATTGTTCAGCAGGGGCGCAAAGTTCATGATGGTTTATATTCGGTTGCCAGGTGCTATCTTTTAATACTAAAATTATTTTTTCAAAATAGGATCTGTAGAAATGAATGCATTTTGTGTAAAGACTATTCCGTTCATAATCGTAAATTTGCCTGTATTCTTTAAATATAATGAGGCAGGAGGAGTTTAATAAGATTTTATTGGATAGTTTTCCATTTGAAACAACAAGTGGTCAGCGAACGTTATTTATAAAACTATCGGAATTTATTCTTAACAAAAATTCAGATCAGATTTTTGTTTTAAAAGGTTATGCCGGAACGGGTAAAACAACAATCGTTCGTTCATTGGTTAAAAGTATGCCCGCTGTAAATGGTAAAACTGTTTTGTTGGCTCCAACAGGAAGGGCAGCAAAAGTCCTTTCTAATTATACCGAAAAACAAGCATTAACCATTCACAAAAAAATTTATTATCGCAAACCGGAAAGCTCTGAAGGATTGGCATTCACTCTTCAACAAAATTTACATACCGATACTATTTTTATTGTAGATGAAGCTTCAATGATATCTAATTCAGGAGGATTAAATAGCAATGGAATGTTTGGCGGAGGAAGTTTGTTGGACGATCTGATCTCCTATGTTTTTAATGGGAATAATTGCAAATTGCTTTTTATTGGTGATACGGCACAGCTGCCTCCAGTAGGTTTAGATGTAAGTCCAGCTCTGGATATCGAGTTTTTGAAAGCATCTTATTCTTTTCAGTTGGATTGGTTCGAATTGACAGAAGTGGTAAGGCAGGCCGGTGATTCGGGTATCCTTACAAATGCAACTGAAATTCGGAACCAGATAAAAAATAAGTTAGGGAATAAGCCTCATTTTTTGCTGAATGGTTTTAAGGATGTAATTCGCTTAGGTGGGGACGAGTTGGAGGATGCTTTGAACAGTGCGTATTCAAAATATGGTGCGGAGGAATCAATGGTTATTTGTAGGTCAAATAAACGAGCGAATATATTTAATCAACAAATAAGGACGCGCATCCGCTGGCAGGAAAATGAATTATCAGCAGGTGATTTAATGATGGTTGTAAAGAATAATTATTTCTGGCTTCCTGAGGAATCTAAAGCCGGGTTTATTGCTAACGGTGATATTATTCAACTTACAAGTATCGGTAGAATTCAAGAAATGCATGGCTTTCGATTTGCAGATGTAAGAATGCGAATGATTGATTACCCGGATGAACCCGAATTAGAAACGCGCTTATTGCTGGATACAATTATGAGTGATGCTCCTGCACTTTCACAGGAAGAAAATAAGCGTTTGTATGAGTCGGTTTCAGCTGATTATGCTGACATAGCAGATAGAAGATTGCGATTAAAGAAAGTGAAGGAGGATAGTTTTTTTAATGCCTTACAAGTTAAATTTGCTTATGCGATAACGTGTCATAAAGCGCAAGGTGGCCAATGGCCTTGTGTTTTTGTTGAGCAAGGTTATCTTACAGATGAGATGATAAATACAGAATATTTGCGATGGTTATATACTGCTGTATCGCGGGCATCAGAAAAGCTGTATCTGGTGAATTTCAATAAAGATTTCTTCGAATAATAAAGAACCTGATCTCTACTCTTCTTTTTCAAATACAAATCCGATCTTGGTATTGAAATTAGGCCAGTCCAATTGTTTTCCTTTTTTTTCTTTTACTATCACATTTGTAAAAAAAAGTGTCGTTCCGTTGTCTGTTCTGTTTATTCGGTTTTGCATTGTTCTGGAAAGTGTATTTCCTATGACACTTTCTTTTATTTCAATTCCTTTAATGATAACTTTTACATCAAAGGATACTATTGCTGAATCTAAAATATTACCATAGTAATCCTTACCGACCAACCGGTTGTTTACATTGTCGAAAAAAATATTAAATATTTTTCCACTTTTCTTTACCTTAATAGTACCCTTCATATCTTCCTGCGCTGATGAAGGGAAACAGAATAGAAGAAGAATGAAAATTGTTATTATGTTTTTCATATAAATTCCGTCTGCAAATATAAGACCATTGTTACTTTAGTTTTGCGCTTTTATTATTCCGCTTACTGCAGTTGATTTGTAAAAAAAATCCCCTTCCGAAGAGAAGAGGACTAAAAGTTGGAGCGTTAGGTTAGAATTTATAAGAAATACCAATTGCTAGCACTTCTTTAAATTGAAGTCTTGGTCCCGTTCTGGTTATGACCACTCCATTTACCGTTTCAGTAACTGGAACAGGAATGTTATGATCATAGATCATGTTGGTACTGATGCTAGCCGTGATTAATTTGTTAACCTTCATCGAAAGTAAAAGCTCCCAGTTCACTTGAATGTTTTGTGGATCTTTTAGATAGTTGCTGAATAATTCAAGTTTAGTGGCAAGATTAACATTTTTCATAATATCCTTTTTGAAGGCAATTTTCACATATCCACCAAACTGACTATTAATCATTTCACCATTTTTTACAATAACATATACTCCACCAACGCTATCATATTCTGCAGCTGTTACGCCATAAGCCCCATTGTTAGCAAGTCTTTGGTCATTCACGATTATCGTTTTTGACGTAAGCGGCGAGATGAATACAGAAAAGCTGTTGTCTTTTGTTTTATAATCCAGTCCAATTGCACCTATAACATAACCGGGTGCCATAAAATGGGAAACGATATTAGAATCATCGGGAAGGTTGTATCCATCATCAAACTGACTTTTGAAGTTAATAAGTGCAGTATAGTACCAATGATTATAAAATGCATAACGACCAAGTTTGGAAGTAAAATCTATTTTATCTTCATTTTTACGAACCTTATCATTTCCTGATTTTAATAAGCCGTAAGCCAAATCGATGTTGTTGTCCCAAGTCCATTTGTCTTTCTTGTAATTTGCAAACAAGGTTACTAATGCAGTAGCAGAAAAAGCATTTTCTCCACCTGCAGCCCAATTTGTGAAACTGGATTGTGTGAAATTCAAACCGGTCATACCACCTTTTTTCCAATTCTTAGGTTCTGATTTTGTTGTATCAACGGTTTGTGAATAGGATATGGCGGTAACGGTAATTGTTACAAGTAATAGAATTAATTTTTTCATAAATAATTATTTTTTTAATAAATCGCGGATCTCCGTTAATAATTGTTCTTGCGAAGGTCCTGCAGGTGCTACAGGTGTAGCTGTCGCTTCTTGCTTTTTCTTTGCAGCATTTATTCCTTTTATGATCATAAATAATACAAATGCAACAATAATAAAGTTGATGATCGCAGAAAGGAAGCTTCCGTATTTAACAGAGCCAAAAATAGTTAGTTCCGCAAGGTTAGAAACATGTGCTGCTTCTAAGGCCGGTTTTAATAAAAGAGGTGTAATTACATCATCAATTAATGAACTTACGATTTTACCAAATGCACCACCAATAACAACACCAATTGCCAAATCAACAACATTGCCTTTCATTGCAAAGTCTTTAAATTCTTTCATCATTCCCATTTTTATATTTTTTTAAGTTAAACACGGCTAATATACAATAAATATGAAAGCAAAAAAAGACGCATCGTGAAGTTGCGTCTTTTTTGTAATTATTAAATGCAATGAATTACTTGCCCAATTTTATTTTTAAATTGCTGTCTAAAGCAGTTAAAAACTCTTCTGTATACAAATAATGTTCACCATGGCTTACTTTGTTTCCGTGGATGCAAACTGCTAAATCTTTGGTCATTTTACCAGACTCCACTGTTTCCACACATACTTGCTCAAGAGCATGACAGAAATTGATCAATTCTTGGTTGCCATCTAATTTTCCGCGAAATTCTAAACCGCGTGTCCATGCAAAAATAGATGCGATCGGATTTGTAGATGTAGGCTTACCTGCTTGGTGATCACGGAAGTGGCGCGTTACAGTTCCATGTGCTGCTTCTGCTTCCATTGTCTTGCCGTCCGGTGTAACCAAAACAGAAGTCATTAGTCCCAGTGAGCCAAATCCCTGTGCAACAGTATCTGATTGAACATCACCATCATAATTTTTACATGCCCACACAAAGTTTCCATTCCATTTTAATGCGGAAGCAACCATGTCGTCAATTAAGCGGTGCTCATAAACAATACCAGTTGCTACAAATTTAGCTTTGTAATCAGCTTGGTAAATTTCTTCGAAAATATCTTTGAAACGGCCATCGTATTTTTTTAAGATGGTGTTTTTGGTTGATAAGTATAATGGCCATTTTTTTGCTAACGCTGTGTTGAAACAAGAATGAGCAAATCCTTTGATTGATTCATCTGTATTGTACATCGCCATTGCAACACCATCTCCTTTAAAGTTGTAAACTTCAAAACTTTGAACAGCACTTCCATCTTCCGGTGTAAAGCTAACAGTTAACTTTCCTTTTCCTTTTGTAACGAAATCAGTTGCACGGTATTGGTCGCCAAAAGCGTGACGGCCAATACAAATAGGAGCGGTCCAGTTTGGAACTAATCTTGGAACGTTTTTACAAACGATGGGCTCACGGAAAACGGTTCCATCCAAAATGTTGCGGATAGTTCCATTTGGTGATTTCCACATTTGTTTTAATTTGAACTCTTGAACACGCTCTTCATCGGGAGTAATTGTTGCACATTTAATACCAACATTATATTTTTTAATTGCTTCAGCAGAATCAATAGTAACTTGATCATTCGTAGCATCGCGGTGCTCAACACCTAAATCAAAGTATTTAATATCAAGATCCAGATAAGGAAGGATCAATTTATCTTTTATGAATTTCCAGATGATACGCGTCATTTCATCACCATCAAGTTCAACTACTGGATTTGCTACTTTAATTTTGCTCATGTTAATTATCGTTTAAAATTTGAAAGAATTAGGGTTAAATGTTCTCTGTTTAGTTAAGAGTTGCAAATATAACATTTTGAATGAAAAGAGAAGGAAAATTTAAAGTCTTGGCACTTTGATTAAAGGATTAAATTCTCATTCGTAATAAAAAAAATCCAGCAGGAATGAAGAGTAATTTCGAGCCTGCCAGATCATTAATTTGAGGTAAAGATTAGTATCCGAAAATTTCCTCTAATTCTAGGAACTTTACAGAGCCGTATTTTTCAAGCGTTTTAATATCTAAACTCTCCTTTTTTCCTATTACGAGAATTGTATATTTCTTGTTTTTTACATGATTTTCTTCGAAAGATTTTAATTCATCAAAAGTGATCATAGGAACACGAGCGTATATATCTTTTCTGATATCGTAATCGTTACCTAGTCGAATTGCATTTTCGTAATTAAACAAAATATTTGCTTTCGTAATGCGTTCTGTTCGTATTCCTTGAATGATTGATTCTTTTGACGCATTAAAATTATTTTCTGCTTTTGGCATGTTATTGACAAGGTCCATCATACCAGCCATCGCTTCAGGCAATTTGTCTGCTTGTGTACCGATATAAGAAAATACATAATTGTTTTCAGTTTTCTTTTTTGCCATACTGTAATTTGAATATACAGAATATGCCAAGGCTTTTGATTCTCTCATTTCCTGAAAAACAATGGAAGACATACCGCCACCAAAATATTCATTAAACAGTCTGATGTTTGGAACATTCATTTTGTCGTATTTCTCATCCTTGGAGATGAAAATTACTTCTGCTTGTTTCATATCATAATTAACAGCATATACATTTGTATTGGCTTCTACTTCTTGGAACTTAACCGGTAACGGAGTTGGTGTTAGCTTTTCTGGAGTGATGTGCAGTTTGTTCAATATTGCGGTTAAGTCAGCAATGTCGTTGTCTCCATAATATAAAACGCTGTGTTGAAAAGATGTTACACTATTAATGATCGAAATTAATTCGGTTGACTTCAGGTTTTTTAATTCTGATGATGATAAAATATTTGTATAAGGGGAGTTTTTTCCATATTTCCCGAAAGAAGTAAGGGCTCCAAATAAAATTTCACTTTTATTTAGTTTTGCATCTTCACGTTTTTTTAGGATGTCGGAAATCAAATTTTCAAGAGCGGCTTCGTTTGGTTGAGCATTGGCTAATAAATTTTCAAAAAGCTTTGTCGCATTTTCGATGTTTTCGGTTAGTCCGCTTAAGCTAACCCAAGTTTGATCCTCATCTACATAAACGTCAAAGGAGCATCCCAACTTAAAAAACTCTTGTTGAACCTGAGCGGCAGTTAATTCTTTCGTTCCTAAATATCTCAAGTAGTTGATTGCAACATCCGTTTTTTTATTTTGATTTGAACCCATGTCAAAAACATAATACATGTCAAATGTTTTATTCTCTTTATTCGCATTGTATAAAACCTGAATTCCGTTTTTTAGATTTGTTTTTTTGATGTCTGCAGCGTAATCGATAAAAACAGGTTCAATGTTATTTATTGGGGTATTGATCACGGTTTTTAAATAATTACTTTGATCATCGCGATTTACATTCACAGGTGTAATAGAAGGTTTTTCAACTTTCATGACAGATTTGTCTTCACCGGTTCGTTTGTAAACTAGTACGTAATTATTGGTGTAATTTGCATTCGCAAAATTCATTATCTCTTCCTTCGTAATCTTTGATAAACGATCAATTGTATTTACCGTTTCTTTCCAACTTCTTCCTGTAATGAATGAGTTGACAAAAGCATCTGCTCGGGCACTGTTGTATTCGTACATTTTAGTCTGCTGCAACCTCATGTCAGTGATGATTGCACTCAGTATCCAGTCAGGAAATTCACCTTTTTTTACCTTCTCGATCTGCTCGAGAAGAAGATCTTTCAATTGTTCTAACGTTTGTCCTTCTTTCGGACTTCCGCTTAGAATGTGCGCTGAGTAATCTTTGAATTCCATATCGAAAGCTCCCGCTTCCAATACTTTTTGTTCCTGATTTAAATTTAAGTCAATTAATCCGGCTTTCCCGTTAGATAGAATTTTATTGATCATTATTATCATGTCAGCATCTTTGCTGGCAATTCCGGGGAAACGGTATCCGATCATTACATTTTGTGCATCCGGCCCTATCACTTCTTTTACTACCGGCTTAAGAATAGGCTTTTCAATGAATGGCACATAAGCAGGAATAGGTTTACTTTTCCAAGATCCGAATTTCTCATCGATCATTTTAATTGTTGCATCTGGGTCTAAATCTCCCGACAGGCAGATAGCCATATTGTTTGGTACATAATACGTATTGAAATATTTTTTTATTTCTGTTAAGGATGGATTTTTTAAATGATCGATCGTTCCAATTGTTGTCTGAGAGCCATACGTATTGTTTGGAAATAAACCTTTAAATAATGCTTCCCATGACTTTTCACCATCATTGTCTAAGCCTCTGTTTTTTTCTTCATATACCGCTTCCAATTCGGTATGAAATAATCGCAAGACAGGATTACGAAAACGTTCAGATTCAATGGTAGTCCATTTGTCTAATTGATTTGATGGAATATCATTTACATATACAGTTTGCTCAAGCCAAGTGTATGCGTTTGTTCCCTTTGCTCCCAAATTTGAAAGCATTTTGTCGTATTCATTTGCAATGGCAAATGTAGAAGCGTATCCTGAAATGCTGTCAATTTTATGATATATATTTTTTCGTTTTGATTCATCTTTTGTTTTGCGGTAAACTTCATAGAGTGCTTCAATTTTAGCTAATTCTACTTTTTCTTTCGGATAATCTTTACTTCCGAATTTGTCAGTTCCTTTAAAAAGCATATGTTCCAAGTAGTGTGCTAAGCCCGTTGCATCCTTAGGGTCGTTTTTACTGCCGGCACGAGTTGCGATGTATGTTTGAATTCTTGGTGCGTTTTTGTATACGCTAATATAAACAGTGAGTCCATTGTCTAGTTTATAAATACGGGCATTTAATGCATCGCCTGTAATGTTCTCGTATTTGTATGTTTTTTGAGCACTTGAAACAGAAACGATGAAGAAGAGTAGTAAAAAAAGTGAACGAAAAATTTGAATTGAGATTGATTTTTTCATTTGAGAAATATTGGTGTTGTTTAATGTAAAAATATATTAATTTAAGTACTTATTGTTAAATCGTTTTCAGGGTTCGGTAATCTGTTTTTTAATAAATTGCCTGCACCATTCATACGCACTTTCTTTGTCCGTAAAAATTTTGTACGGAATCTTTGGTTTTTGAACTTTAACAAAAAATTCGGCAATTAATCTATATGCAAGATTTTGAACAACAATTGCATTTGCATTAATGGGTGAAACGGCTTCAAGTCTGAGTGCTCTATCACGTGCATCTTTTGTAACAATTATATTTTTTCCTGCTGAAATCACAAATGGAGTCGGTTTGTTGCCTGTCACCTTAATGATCGCCTCCAGATTTTCTAATTGTTCGGGAATATCCAGGATTGAATTGTCTTTTAAATACTGGTGACCAATACCCTCCTCATTTATTGAAATGATTGCATTTGTTGTTTCGATTGAATCCGCTTTTTTCACTGTTCAAATGTAAATAATAATCGGCGAATTACAATTTTTATTGCAAGTTAAAGTGTTCAGTTGCCATTTCTTGTATGGCAGTTCCGATGGCTAAAGAGGATGTTGCAGCTGGTGATGGCGCATTTAAAACGTGAATCGCATTGCCATTCAACTCAATTTTAAAGTCGTCAATCATTTCGCCTTCCGGAGCAAGAGCCATTGCACGAACTCCTGCTCTTCCTGGTTTTAGGTCATCCATCTCCAATGAAGGAATTAATGTACGTAATCGTTTTAAGAAAAATCTTTTTGAAAATGCTCCACGATACTCATCCAAACCAAATTTCATGTTTTTTGCAAAAAACTTCCACGTTCCGAAAAATCCAAAAGCTTCAGCAGTATCTTTAAATGAGAAATCTGTTTTTCTATATCCTTCGCGTTTGAAAACGAATACCGCATTGGGACCACATTCTGTTCCTCCATGAATCATGCGCGTGAAGTGAACGCCTAGGAATGGATATTTAGGATTAGGAACCGGGTAGATTAAATTTTTCACTTTACTCAATCCTTTATCAGTCAGGTCAAAATAGTCACCTCGAAAACCAACAATGGCTGTGTCGATTTTCGCTCCTTCTTTTTTTGCAATTCTGTCGCTTTGCAAGCCAGCACAAGTAATAATATATGTCCCTATGAATTTATCTTTTTTTGTAATCACATCTGTATAACCTTCATGCTTTTCAAATGCTGTTACTTCTTGTTCAGTAAGGACTTTGCTTTGTGGAAATTTCGCGTGAATCAATTCAACATATTTACGGGAAACATCGGCATAATCAATGATTCCTGTACAAGGAACCCATAATCCTTCAATGCCAACAACATATGGTTCAATTTCTTTTATTCGTTTTGCATCAATTTTTTCAACCCCTTCAACTCCGTTTGCTAAACCATTATTGAACACTTTATTCATGTGAGCCAATTCAGAAGGATCGGTTGCAACTACAATTTTGCCGCAAACGTCATGCTGGATCTTGTGTTCTTTTGCAAATGCTACTAGTTCTCTTCTGCCATCAACACAATTTTTAGCTTTGTACGAGCCCGGTTTGTAATATAATCCAGAATGGATTACGCCCGAGTTATGTCCGGTTTGATGAGCGGCAACTTCCTTTTCTTTCTCAAGTACAAGGATTTTTTTACTCGGATATTTTAAATTGATCTTATAAGCCGCTGCTAATCCTACGATTCCACCGCCTACTATTATGATGTCAAATTGCTTGTTCGCCACAGATATTAAATTTTTGTAAAAATACTAAATTCCTTTGTAGCTTATCATAAAGTATTAGAAACCTTTATGATGATTCTTAATTCTCAAATTTGATCTTCTGTATCATAAAATCATTAAATTTGCAATTCAATAAAATATAAGAAAATGAGAACAATTGAATTTCGTGAAGCACTTCGTGAAGCAATGAATGAAGAAATGCGTAGAGATGAAAAAGTGTATTTGATGGGGGAAGAGGTTGCTGAGTATAATGGAGCCTATAAAGTAAGTAAAGGTATGCTTGCTGAGTTTGGTGAAAAAAGAGTAATTGATACACCCATTGCAGAGCTTGGTTTTACCGGTATTGCAATTGGTTCTGCCGTTAACGGACTTCGGCCTATTGTTGAATTTATGACCTTTAACTTTTCTTTGGTGGCTATTGATCAGATAATTAACTCTGCTGCAAAAATGATGAGCATGAGTGGCGGTCAATTTCCTGTTCCTATCGTTTTTCGTGGTGCTACTGCTTCTGCAGGGATGCTTAGTTCCCAGCATTCACAAGCTTTTGATAATTGGTATGCCAACTGTCCCGGTTTAAAAGTAATTGTTCCTTCTAATCCTTACGATGCCAAAGGACTTTTAAAGTCGGCTATCCGTGATAACGATCCTGTTATATTTATGGAGAGTGAACAAATGTATGGTGACAAAGGGGAAGTGCCTGAAGGTGAATATTTAATTCCTATTGGCGTTGCCGATATTAAGCGCGAAGGAAAAGATGTAACAATTGTTTCTTTTGGTAAAATTATGAAACAAGCTTTATCTGCTGCTGTTGAATTGGAGAAAGAAGGAATCAGTGTTGAAGTGATTGATTTAAGAACCATTCGCCCGATTGATTACGCAACAGTTATTACTTCTGTAAAAAAAACGAATCGTCTTGTTATTGTAGAAGAGGCTTGGCCACTAGGTTCTATTGCTACTGAAGTTGCTTTTAAGGTGCAAAAAGAAGCATTTGATTACTTAGATGCTCCTGTTATTCGAATTACTACTGCTGATGTTCCGTTGCCTTATGCCCCAACTTTAATTGAAGCATCCTTGCCAAATGTTGAGCGTGTTATAAAAGCTGTGAAAGAGGTAATGTATGTGAAGAAATAGCAAGGTGATTAAGTGATAAGGTAGTAAAGATATAAAGGAAATATTCCATCTGTAAAAAATAAAAAGAGTGCTGAAATCTAAATTTCAGCACTCTTTTTTTATCACCTCATCACCTCATCACCTCATCACTTCATCACTTCATTACTTCATCACCTCATCACCTCATCACCTCATCACTTCATCACTTCATCACTTCATTACTTAATCACCTCATCACCTCATCACCTCATTACTTCATCACTTCATTACTTCATTACTTCATTACTTCATTACTTCATTACTTCATTACTTCATCACTTCATCACCTATTTTACAATAGTAACAGTTCCGATGTAATTGTGTTTCTTATCGAATACGTCAGTTAATTTCACTTTCCAAACATAAACATCTTGTTGCGCTATATCTTTTCCATGATTTGCTTTGCCATCCCAATATTTATTTATTTCATCTGCAAAGAAAATTAAATTACCCCAACGGTCGAATACAAACAATTCATATTTCGTTATGCCAACTCCTTTTCCGTAAAAGAAATCGTTAATGCCATCATCGTTAGGAGAAAAAGCATTTGGAATAAAGAAGGTGAATTCAGGTGCAATTACGATTGGATGAGAAACAGCGGCGGTACAACCATTAGCGTCAACAACTGTTAATGTTACTGTATATGTTCCGTCAACTATAGATGGATAAAGATGTGTTGGATTTGAATTCGTCCCATTTAAACTTCCATCGCCAAAATCCCAGGTCCACGAAGTAATTGGAACGATTGAAGAGGATTGATCGGTAAAATTAACAGTCGGTTCGGTCACCGTTGCAGGGTTTGGAGATGCTGTAAATTCTGCAACAGGGTTTGGAAATACCGTAATGTAGTTTAGGTAGGTATCGGTCGCAACACAACCTCCTAATGTTGAAGTAACTGTTAATCCAACAGTATATTGACCGGTATTCGTGTAACAATGCACAGGAGGATTTTGTCCAACGAATGTTGTTCCGTCTCCAAATGTCCAATTCCATGTTGCAATTGTGCTACCTGCAACTGTTGATGCATCCGTAAAATTAACACATACTGGAGAACATCCTGAAAGTAAATCTCCTGAAAAAACAACGACAGGAATAGGGAGGATAGTGACTGTTACTGTTGCAGTTAAAGCTGGAGAACAACCATCGTTAGCCGTTACCGTATAAGTTGTAGTTGTAACTGGCGAGGCCGTTGGATTGGCAATACCTGCATTGCTTAGCCCTGTTGCTGGTAACCATGAATAAGTATATGGTCCACCTGAACCTAATGAAGCTAAAGCAGAAATAGGAGTTGAGCCTCCCGGACAAATAGATGTTGATCCGTTAGCAACAACAGTCATTGGCGGGTTTATAGTAACGGTAACGTTTACTGCAGCAGCCGGACAACCATTCGCATCGAAAGCATTTACTGTATAAACCGTTGTTGCAACTGGTGAAGCAGTAGGATTTGCAATATTCGTTGCACTTAATCCTGTTGCTGGTGACCATGAATAGGTATATGGTCCACCATTTCCTCCACTGGCAATTGCAGTTAATGTAGTACTGCCTCCAAAGCATAATGTTGGTGAAACGATAGGTGCAATTACAACTATTGATGGCTCCGTAATTATTACACTAGTTGTTGCGGTACAACTATTGGCATCCGTGATTGTACAGGTATAGTTCCCATTACAGAGTCCGGTTGCTGTTGCAGTAAGTTGAGCAGGAACTGTGTTCCAAGAATAGCCATAAGCCGCGCCAATTGTTCCTCCGTTTCCTCCTGCTGTTGCAGTTCCATCACATACACCATTGCAACTTGCATTAGAGGATGCAGTTATTGAAGCCGCTAATAACGTAGGTTGAATAATGGATGTATCATTTGTTGCTGTGCAGCCCCATGAGTCGGTTACGGTTACTGAATAGCTACCCGGACAAAGAGAGCCACATGATGCAGCGATACATCCTGAATTCCATAAATAGGTATAGCCAGAAGTTCCTCCTGTGGGAATACAAATTGTTTGTCCATTACAAGCACCAAAACAAGTCACATCAATACCCGCAATGGCAACATTAATTTGCGGGTCAGCATAAACTGTTACGTTATCTGTTCCAACACATCCACTTGCATCAGTAACTGTAACGGTGTAATTGGTAGTTGTTGCAGCGCTTGCAACTGGATTAAAAATAGTTGTACTGCTTAAACCTGCAGCAGCAGTCCAAACATAAGTATAGCCCAGTCCATTCGGAGTGACGTTCAAAGTTGTATTACCTCCAAAGCAAAGTGTGTCATCTAGACCAGCATTGACAGCTAATCCAGGAGCAATAGTAACAGTAACAGGAGTTAATGGGCCAGTACAACCAAGGATTGTCGTTTGAACATAGTACGTTGTAGTTGAAGTTAAAAGTGGAGTCGTATAGCTGGCATTTGTAATTAACAATGTTCCAGCAACAGGAGCGTCAAACCATTCGTATGTTCCTCCTGGAGCACTTGCAGTTAAAGTTGTTGCGTTGTTTATGCAAACAGAAGCTCCTAAAGCAGTGGGAGCAGCGGGTGTAGGATTAACAGTGATTGTATAGGTGTTTGGTGTTCCTGGACAACCTGCAACAGTTGGTGTCACAGAAATGATTGCTGTTATTGCAGCACCTGTTAAATTTGTAGCTACAAATGCTGAGGTGTTTCCTGCGCCGGATGCAGCAAGTCCTATTGCCAGATTAGAGTTAGTCCATGTAAATGTTCCTCCTGCTGGAGCGCTTGTAAATACGGATGCCGGAATGTTACCGCCATTGCAAATAGTAATGTTTGCCGGTACAGTAACAGTTGGGGTTGGATTTACAGTGATTGTATACGTATTCGGTGTTCCTGGACAACCAGCTACCGTTGGTGTAACGGTTATTGTAGAGGTGATTGCTGCTGCTGTTAAGTTGGTTGCTGTAAATGATGGTGTATTTCCTGTTCCGGAAGCTGCTAATCCAATGGCAGCATTTGTATTTGTCCATGCATATGTTGCACCAGCGGGAGCACTAACATAAGCACTTGCGGGAACATTCCCGCCATTACAAACCGTAATGTTTGCCGGAACTGTAACTGTAGGAGTAGGATTTACTGTGATTGTATAAGTGTTCGGTGTCCCCGGACAACCTGCTAAAGTTGGTGTAACAGTTATGGTTCCCGTTATGGCAGCAGTTGTTGCATTTGTGGCTGTGAATGCAGGGACGCTTCCAACACCAGACCCACCTAAACCAATGGCCGTGTTGGAGTTTGTCCACGAAAACGTTGCTCCAAGGGGAACACTCGTGAATCCTGTTAATGGAACATTACCGCCATTACAAACTGTAATTGGTCCAGGAACGTTTACTGTAGGATTTGGGTTAATAACGACAGTGACCGTAGAGGAAGCAGTACACCCTGCAACACTTGCCACTACTGTGTAAGTCCCTGCAGCACTTGCGGTAACGCCTGTAATACTTGGGTTTTGTAGCGCAGATGCAAAAGCACTCGGACCAGTCCAAGCGTAAGTTGCTCCAGCAACAGTTGCTGCTGTTAAATTTAAAGTAGCGCCAACGCAGACTGGACTATTGCTTCCGGCTGTAGGAGTAGCAAGTACAACTCCACTGGCAACTGTTACAGTATTTGTAAAGACACAACCTAAGGGAGTATTTGTAACCGTTACGGTATATGTTCCCGCAGGTAATCCTGATGCTGTATTTGCACCAGCAACTCCTGAAGCTGTTGATACAATAGTACCTGCAGCATTCGTCCAAACATAATTATATGGCCCTGAAACACCTACTGGTGTTGATGTTGCACTTCCTGTTCCTCCGCAAGGAGCTGCAATAGAAGATACGGTTGGAGCACAGCAAGATCCAACAGCAGGTAAAACAGAAGCGGGATCATCTAAACATCCTAAACTACTCCATGATCCAGACTCACCATCTCCTGATGTATTTACTGTAACATTTAAGTTAGAACCTGGTGAGCAACCTGCGGCAACTGCAATTGAAAAACAAAAATTCCAAGTTCCAGCGCCCAAAACACCAGTACAATTATCACCAAAATTATTTCCTGGATTTGTTCCAGCATCTGGAGTGTCAAAATAAAAACCAGCACCAAATACAGCCCCTGTAGCTGACGAGGTACAGCCACCAGGATAATATGCCCATGTGCCACCTGCAGGCAATGTTTGGCAAGTTGGTGGAGGTGAAGTTGTAAGTGAGGCTAAATTCCATCCTGAACCAAAGGTTAATTGAACACCATGTAACCAGTTGGTGTTAATTTGGGTGTATTGACCAACATGATAACAAAAGTTTACAACTTGTCCTGGCGAATACATTCCTCCAACAGGCAAAGGAGCTGCTGTAAAAGTTGAGGCATTTAAACAATCTGCACAATCTTTATTGTTCCGGATGGTCATATTGAATGTACCTGTTTGACCCGTTCCACCGCTAACTTGCAAATAGTAGGTAGTACCGGGTACCATTTGTTCCACGGTTAAAGTTGCTGAGCCTGCTGTTCCAACAGCGCAACCACCAACACCGCCGCCCAATGCAGCACACGTTCCGGAATACATCGCAATATTTACTGTTGAAAATGTAGCATTAACTGTAATGGACGCTTGGTAACTACTTGCAGTAAACGTATACCATACATCATTGGCAGGAACAGACATGGCTCCACCCGCACAGCCTGGCTGGTAAATATACGGACTAGCGGGAGTGGCACCCACAATTGTTCCAGGTACGTTTAGAGCTGCACCAAGAGAAGGAGCTGTTCCTGAGCATGGAGCAGGTGTTGGAAGTGTACCTATCGCTTGCGCAGTTGCACAGTTATTATTTGCCGGTTGGGCAAATGCTTCTTTGGTAAAAAAGCTAACAAAAAGCATTAGGATGAGTAAATTTTTTTTCATTTTGTTGAGAGATTAGAGAGAAAGAGAGTCTTATACTTTTGTTTAATGTGACTTGCCTGTTACATGGTGTGCTTCCATAATAAAATTATTAGGACCTAGGGTGAATTCAGGGATGTCTCGGTTCGTAGGAAATTTTTCTGGATAATCAGATAAATTTAAAGGATGCACATTCGCATTTATTTCTGTCGCCGAAAACAATTCTACTTTTACACCGCTGTTAAATTCGATAATATTTCTATCCTTTTTTAATCGGTGGTATTTCATATCTGAATTATTTAATGCATCTATATAAGGTCTCATGGCAGTTATAGAAGCATTGCCAATAATAGCATATGTTTTTCCTTGGATTTCTTGCGCATTTAATATGGCAGAAAAAGTAATTCCTAAAAAAAGGAGTAGGTATTTTACTAAGCTATTCTTTTTCATTTTGCTATGTTTAAAATTGGATTATGCGAAGTAAGTTAAAAAAAATAAGAATACAAATCAAACCTGTAAAAAGTTATGGGAACTGGAAAGAATTATTTTTCTTTTTATCTAGATGCCAAAATCAAAGAAATAGTTGCATGGAAATAAATGAAGCGTCTAAGTCAACTAATCTTTAGTTGAGACTTTTATTATTTAGTTAATTAAAAATCTAAGTTGACAATAAATTACCGCACGAAATTCGTTTTAGAATTCAACATCTAAGTCGAATCGTTGGCGGAATTTGTTGATTGCTGGATTTTTCTCTACAAGTCTTTTGTATCGGTCGGTTGCAGTGTATAGATTGGTTTTGTCGTCTATTGCAGATAAAACTAGATTAAGCTGGATAGAATAGTTGTTTAATTCTTTGCGTAAAAAGCCCAAAAAAGGCATTTTTTCCTCATTGATACTTTCTTCGATGGCTTTGTTGTTAATGGAAAATTCAATGATAGCTCCATCTTTTAAAATGGGTCTTTTGCTTAGGAGGGCGCTAGATAAATTTGTTTTTCCTTTCTCTTTTAGTTCATTTGCGTATTTATTCCATGCAGCTTCAAGCTCAAGTTGACTGAAACTACTGTTAGGCTGAGAGGAAAAATTTTGTTCGATATTTCCCTCAAGTGGTTTCTCTGTTTTTATTTCGCTTTTGAGGTGCTGATTGATCGACGGACTTACCGTTTTAATGAATGGCTTTTTTGCAACCGTTGATGTTTCAATAGTAGGAACTGTTTTTTGAACTAGGGCAGTTTGGCTAGAAGTCGCGATCTCTGCAATTGATTTGTTAACGGGGATGACTGTGTTAACCGCTGTTGAAGTTTTAGCCGCAGGAGATTTTATTTGTTGACTTATGTCATTTTTTTTTTCAGTCTCATTTCCAATGGAATTGAGCGAGCAGAGCTGCATAAGTGATAACTCGACCTGGAGTCGGTGATTTTTACTCGACTTATAATTGATATCCGTTTTGTTTAGTATAGCAAGTCCTTTTATTAAAAGTGCTAACGAACAGTTGCCGGATTGTTCTTTGTATTTATCTCTGATGTTTGCGCCAACTTCCAAAAGCTGAATCGTCTCGGAATCTTTGCTTACTAACAAATTTCTGAAGTGATCTCCCATGCCCGCAACAAAATTGTGACCATCAAAACCATTGTTTAGAATTTCGTTGAAGAGAAGCAGGGAACTAGATATATTTTGACTTAAAATAGCGTCTGTAACCTTGAAATAATAATCGTAATCGAGGATGTTTAAATTGTCGATCACGTCTTTGTATGTAAGATTGTTTCCTGCAAAACTTACAATCTGATCGAATATAGAACATGCGTCACGCAGCGCTCCATCTGCCTTTTGAGCAATGATGTGTAAGGCATCTTTTTCCGCTGTAATATTTTCACTGTTTGCGATAAATGCCAAATGATTCGCGATGTCTTCAATCTGAATTCTATTGAAGTCGAAAATCTGGCAGCGGGAAAGAATAGTGGGGATTATTTTATGCTTCTCTGTAGTCGCTAAAATAAATATCGCATGTTTCGGGGGTTCTTCTAATGTTTTCAAAAAGGCGTTAAAAGCGGCAGGTGAAAGCATGTGAACCTCATCAATAATATATACTTTATGTGTTCCTAGTTGTGGAGCAAAACGAACCTGATCTACCAGATTTCGAATATCGTCAACTGAATTGTTTGAAGCTGCATCCAATTCGAAAACATTCAAAGATGCACCGCTGTTAAAAGATTCACAGGAGTCGCACTTGTCACATGCTTCAATTTCTGAAGTGCGATTGGTGCAATTGATTGTCTTTGCTAAAATACGAGCGCAGGTTGTTTTTCCAACTCCACGCGGACCGCAGAACAAAAAGGCGTGCGCCAAATGCTCTGTTTTTATAGCATTTTTTAATGTATTGGTAATATGCGCCTGACCCACAACCGTGTTAAAGGTTGCCGGGCGGTATTTACGAGCCGATACTATAAAATTATCCATAGTTTATTGTACAAAACTAAGTATTAAAATGTAAATTCAATGAAATGTTTAAAAGTTGTATTTTGGTTGATAAATTTCGTCTGGAGGCCTTCGGATTAAAAGTCTGAAAGCCTGATTTTTGAATCAGAGGAAAGGTTTTGTTCTTCTTCCCGGTTTTTTTAAGTCCGATTTCATCACTTTCTGACCTTTTTCTTTGGTGAAAAGTCAAAATTTGCTATCTTTGCGTCCCTTTTAGAAAAAAGGAACAATAAATTATTAACCAAATAAATTACAAAACAATGCTAAAACATTATGAAACCGTCTTCATTATGACTCCCGTTTTGTCTGAAGAACAGGCAAAGGAGACGGTAAGTAAGTACAAAAAGTTACTTACAGACAATGGTTGCAAAATTGTAACCGAAAATGCTTGGGGATTGCGCAAATTGCAGTATCCAATTCAAAAGAAAACAACTGGTTTCTACCATTTGTTTGAATTTCAAGCTCCTGCTAATTTTATTGCTGAACTTGAAGTTACTTACAAACGTGATGAGCGCTTGTTACGCTTCTTAACAGTTGCTTTAGATAAGCATGCGGTTGCATACAGCTTAAAAAGCAGAAACAAAGTAAAAGTAGTAGCTTAATTCATTCATTTAAATCATTAGAAAAATGGCAGACAATTCAGAAATCAGATATCTTGCGCCTCCCACAGTGGACGTTAAGAAAAAGAAATACTGTCGCTTTAAAAAAAGCGGTATTAAGTATATCGATTACAAGGACCCTCAATTTTTGTTGAAGTTCATTAATGAACAAGGTAAAATTTTACCTCGCAGATTAACAGGTACATCAGTTAAATATCAACGTAAAGTTTCTAAAGCAGTTAAGCGTGCTCGTCATTTAGCTTTATTGCCTTATGTTGCTGATATGTTAAAATAAGTTAAGACATGGAAGTAATTTTAAAACAGGACGTTAAAAACCTTGGATACAAGGATGACGTTATAAGTGTAAAACCTGGTTACGGAAGAAATTTTTTGATTCCAAATAACCTTGCAGAAATGGCTACTGTTGCATCTAAAAAGATGTTGACAGAAACAGTAAAACAACGCGCTTTCAAAGAACAGAAAGTGAAAACTGTTGCTGAAGCTACTGCTGCTAAATTGAAAGATCTTGTTATTAAGGTTGGTGCTAAAGTTGGTGAGTCTGGAAAAATTTTCGGTTCAGTTACTTCAGTTCAATTGGCTGATGCAATTAAAAAATTAGGCTACGATGTGGATCGCAAAAATATCACAATGAGCGAAGATGGCGTTAAAACCGTTGGAACCTATACTGCTGATGTTCGTTTTCACAAAGAAGTAGTTGGAACAGTTACTTTTGAAGTAGTTCAAGAGTAATTTTATTACCGATTTTAAAAGGCAATTCAATGTTTTTGAATTGCCTTTTTTTTTGATGTTTTTTTCTCTTTTTCTTCTTGAATTTTTTTCCATTTTTAAAAATTATAGTTATGACTTATTTGACAATTAAAGATGCGCAACAAAAGGTTGATCAGTGGATCGAAATGTATGGTGTTCGGTATTTTTCCGAACTAACAAATATGGCAATACTGACAGAAGAAGTAGGAGAGGTGGCTCGGATTATTTCTCGGACATATGGAGAACAATCATTTAAGAAAAAGGAAAAAGATAAAAAATTGGCTGACGAATTAGCGGATGTTCTTTTTGTTTTAATTTGTTTGGCCAATCAAACAGGCATTGATCTTAGCGATGCATTCGAAAAAAATATGGATAAAAAAACGAAACGTGATAAAGGCCGACATAAAAAAAATGAGAAGTTAAGATTAAAAAAAAGTAAATAAGTGTTATGTGCTCTTTCAAAATACAAATTAACAAGTGAAACTGCTTAGTCATGACAGCTCTTTTTTCTGACAAGTTTAAATAAAAAAATCCTGCTTCATTTGTGAAGCAGGATTTTTTTTATTTGCAAAAACGTATTATGCTTCTGCTAAAACAATTACTTTATTATTCTGAACTTCAACAACACCGCCATTGATCTCAAATGTTTCGATATTTTTTTTAGCGTCCGTTACTTTTATTGTACCTTTCTTTAAAGAAGCAATAATTGGTGCGTGATTGTTTAAAATTCCAAAAGAGCCTTCAGCACCCGGAAGTTTTATCGCATCCACATCACCGCTAAATACTTTTTTGTCAGGAGTTATTATTTCTAAATGCATATTTTTAATTTGATAATTTGAAAATGTGCCAATTTGAAAAATGAAATCATTGTTTTAATTTCCAAATTGACAAATTTCCAAATCGATTAATTTATTTCGCTTCAGCTAAGATCTTTTTACCTTTTTCAATTGCATCTTCAATAGAACCTACAAGGTTGAACGCAGCTTCCGGATATTGATCTACTTCACCATTAAGGATCATGTTAAATCCTTTGATTGTATCTTCAATGGAAACGAATACACCTTTTAATCCTGTGAACTGCTCCGCAACGTGGAATGGTTGAGATAAGAAACGTTGAACACGTCTTGCGCGGTGAACAATTGTTTTATCTTCTTCAGATAATTCGTCCATTCCAAGAATGGCGATAATATCTTGTAATTCTTTGTAGCGTTGTAAAATTAATTTTACTTTTTGAGCAGTACCATAATGAGATTCTCCCAAAACTGCGGGTGTTAAAATTCGAGATGTTGAATCCAATGGATCCACAGCAGGATAAATCCCCAATTCAGCAATTTTACGATTCAATACAGTTGTTGCATCCAAATGGGCGAAAGTAGTTGCCGGAGCAGGATCTGTTAAGTCATCTGCAGGAACGTAAACCGCTTGAACAGAAGTGATAGATCCACGTTTTGTGGAGGTGATACGTTCTTGCATCAATCCCATTTCGGTAGCTAATGTTGGTTGATAACCTACGGCAGAAGGCATACGGCCTAATAAGGCTGATACCTCAGAACCTGCTTGGGTAAAGCGGAAAATGTTGTCAATAAAGAAAAGGATATCGCGTCCGCCTGATTTTTCATCTCCGTCACGGAAATATTCAGCCATTGTTAATCCTGATAAAGCAACACGTGCACGAGCTCCTGGAGGCTCGTTCATCTGTCCGAATACAAGTGTCGCTTGTGATTTTTCTAATTCTTTAAGATCTACCTTAGATAAATCCCATCCGCCTTTTTCCATTGAATGCTTAAATTCTTCACCATAACGGATAACGTTCGATTCGATCATCTCACGCAATAAGTCATTCCCTTCACGTGTACGTTCACCAACACCTGCAAATACAGATAAACCTTCGTATCCTTTTGCAATGTTGTTGATCAATTCCATGATCAATACTGTTTTTCCAACACCTGCACCACCGAATAAACCAATTTTACCACCTTTTGCATAAGGCTCTAAAAGGTCAATTACTTTGATACCAGTGAATAGTACTTCTGTTGAAGTAGATAGATCTTCATATTTAGGAGGCATGCGGTGAATTGGCGCACCACCTTTTTTATCGGTTTGCTGAATTCCGTCAATTGCATCTCCTACAACATTAAATAAACGTCCTTTTACTTGCTCTCCAACCGGCATTGTGATGCCAGCCCCTGTTGCAGTAACAGCTAAGCCACGATATAAACCGTCTGAAGAGTCCATTGCAATCGTACGAACGGTGTCTTCTCCAATGTGTTTCTGAGTTTCAAGAATAACTTTTTGACCATTAGGTTTTATTACCTCTAATGCATCCAAAATGTTTGGTAACGTGGCTCCGCCCTCAAAACTTACGTCTATAACCGGACCAATTACTTGTGAAATTTTACCTGTTTGTGTTGACATTTGATATCTATGTAAATGTTAATTTTTAAAATTCGACTGCGAAATTACACTATTTTATTTAGGTAAAAAATCGATTTTTAATATTTTTATAATTAAATTTGATCCTTTGAATCATACTTCATTTTTTGTGGAGAAGATAAGCGATTTTAACCTTGATTTTTAGGTGATTATCGAAACCTGTTAGCATTTTGTATGATATAATTCAGTTGAGTGAATGAAGGTTTATACCCAAATTGAGGATTTTAGGAACATAAAAAACCCTGTTGTAACAACCGGCACTTTTGATGGTGTTCATTTAGGACATCAGAAAATTATTTCCAGATTAATTGATGTAGCAAAGGAAGAACAAGGCGAAACTGTTTTGCTTACCTTTTATCCGCACCCCAGAATGGTGCTTTTCCCTGATGATAATGAACTGAAATTACTGAATACCCAACAGGAGAAGATCCGGCTTTTAGAAAAGTACGGCATCGACCATTTGATTATCCATCCCTTTACAAAAGAGTTTTCCCGGCTGACCTCTGTTGAATTTGTTCGTAATATATTGGTTAATAGTATACATACAAAACGACTTGTGATTGGCTACAACCATCATTTCGGAAGAAACCGGGAAGGTTCTTTTGAGCATCTGAAAGAATTCGGCCCCGTTTATGGTTTTGATGTGGAAGAAATCCCGGCAAAAGACATTGATCACATTGAAATCAGTTCTACAAAGATCCGTCAGGCCTTGCAAGCCGGAGAAGTGGAAGTTGCAGCAACTTACCTCGGACATACTTATTCGGTTAGTGGAAAAGTGGTTCAAGGGAAGCAGTTGGGGCGCACAATCGGTTACCCTACAGCTAATATTTTAATGGAGGACAAATATAAACTGATCCCGGCTGACGGCGTTTATGCTGTAAAGGTTGAACTTAATGGTGTGATGTATCAGGGAATGTTGAATGTAGGGAATAATCCAACAATTGAAGGAAAAGGGCGAAGTCTGGAAGTGAATATTTTTGATTTTGATCAGAATATTTATGGAGATGAGGCAACTATCTATTTTATTGAGCGTCTTAGAGATGAAGTTAAGTTCAGTGGCTTAGATCAATTGAAAGCAGCTTTGGCTCGAGATAAAATTAACGCATTAAAAATTTTGAATCGTTGAAATGGAGTTTTAAATATCGCCAATTTTTAAAATCCGGAACACTTCTTTTGCTCCTTATTTTCGTACAGAAAATGCTTGCTCAAACAGTTTTGCTGGATTCACTTAAACTGGACACGGTCTATTCTTATACCAGTTTGGAAGAAGCGTTAAAAAACCCTGAAAAAGTGATTAAGTTGGAATTGAGGAAACAAAAGTTAAAGTCTTTTCCAATGGAAATTTTGAAGTTTCCAAATTTGCAA
Source organism: Chitinophaga pinensis (assembly GCA_945885475.1). GTDB lineage: Bacteria > Bacteroidota > Bacteroidia > 2-12-FULL-35-15 > 2-12-FULL-35-15 > 2-12-FULL-35-15. The sequence goes on along the minus strand of CAMCYR010000001.1, from coordinate 26,626 downwards.
TACCTGGATTTAAGCAAAAATAATATCAAAGAATTACCCGTTGAGATCTCCCAGCTTAAAAATTTACAATATTTCGCAGTATCAAAAAATAGTCTGGAAGAGTTTCCACCACAAATTGGTGATCTTACTAACTTGTTTTATTTGAATGCCAATCAAAACGAACTAACCTCAATTCCTCCTGCAATTGGAAAGCTTACCAAGTTGAAAAATCTGGATCTGTGGAGCAATAATATTGAGCGCTTCCCTGATGAATTAAAGGATTTGAAAAGTTTATTGGTCTTCGATCTTCGTGTAATACTTATTCCTGACGATCAACAGAGTAGCATTCAGGCGATGTTACCAAGTACGAAGGTCTACTTTTCTCCTTATTGTAAATGTCAGCAATAAAAAAATCGCATGAACTTTCATCTTCAATTTCCGACTATTCCTTGTGTTGAAAAGCTGAATTATTCTCAATCCTCTTTTTTTATGGGTTCTTGTTTTGCCGAAAACATTGGCGATACAATGCAGCAATTTAAATTCAAGACAATAGTGAATCCTCATGGAATTTTATACAACCCATTGAGCATTGCGGTAGCTTTGCGCAGATATATGAAGAGTGATTTTGTAACGGAGAGCGAATTGTTTTTTGCAAACGATTGTTGGAATTCATGGGAACATCATAGTCGTTTTTCAAATCCTGATCAACAAAACTGTCTTTTAGCAATAAATAAAAATATTTCCGATGCGCATGTGTCACTAAAAAACGCGGAGTGGTTATTCATTACATTCGGTTCTGCATTTGTTTACCGGAAAAACAACAAACTTGTTAGTAATTGCCATAAGCAGCCTCAAAAAGAATTCTTGAAACAATTATTAAATCCTTCAGATATTATAGACGCATATACATCTTTGATGATGGAATTAAAAAAGTTTAATCCCAAATTGAAAATTGTTTTCACAATCAGTCCGGTTAGATATGTGCGGGATGGAGTAGTGGAAAATAATTTAAGTAAAGCACGGTTAATAGATGCCGTTCATCAGTTGAAAAACGATGCTGCTTTTTATTTCCCAGCATATGAATTGGTAATTGACGACTTGCGCGATTATCGTTTTTACAAAGAAGATATGGTTCATCCCAACGAACAGGCTGTTAAATATGTTTTTGATAAATTCAGAAATTCTTTTTTTGATGAAAGCACGGATAGCTTGTTTGAAAGGATAAATGAAATTTTATTGGCGAAAAAGCACAAGCCCTTTAATGCTGATTCAACCTCCCATAAAAAGTTTAAAAATAATTTTCTTCAACGCATTCAATCCATACAAACGCAGCATCCGTTTTTAGATCTTCGTGCAGAACAAACGTATTTTTCTTGATGCATTCGGAACATTTTTTTACAAAAAATATCGGTAATAATTAGTTGATTCTTTTTTACTTGTAATTATTACCGATAGTACAAAAATGTACTCAGTTATATCGCATTGATTTGATTTTTTGGTTATGAATTAAAACTTAAAGCTCAATCCTGCCGTAAAATTCATTCCTGCTTGAGGATAATAAAAGTTTTCTACAACATGCTCTCCACCGTAGATGTAACCATACGTGTATCCGTTTGATTCGTATAGTTCATTAAAGATGTTGTTTGCTGCGAACGTAATTCCTATTTCACGAATGTATTTAGTAGATATACTGTAGTTTATACGAAGGTCTCCGGTAAAGTATGCGCCCAACATTGGCGTGTCTATTTCTACGCCACTATTGTATTGTATTCCCACAAATCTCGGACTTACCCCTGCATTGTAAGCACTTGTGTGTGTGTTGTCCATATACTGTTTACCCACATATTTACAAATGAAATTAAGTTTTAAATTTTTAACAGGCTCAAATGTCAGTGTGCCGGCTGCAATGATATTAGGAGAGAAAGCAATGTCTGTTTTTGAATAATTATTTACGCGCTGGGCTGTGCTGTCGTAGTTGTCAATATATTCTACGAAATTATTTATTTTGTTTTGACTGAAGGTGGCATTCATGTTCAAGGACACGTTTTTTAATATTTTTATCCCGAATTCTGCTTCAAGGCCATTTCGATAGCTTTGAGAAACATTCGTTCTATTGTATGCGCCAACATCATTTAATTCACCTGTTAAAACTAGCTGGTTTTTATATTCCATATAATAGGCATTCAATGCCCATTTAATAATTTTTGAATTGTTGCGAAATCCCAATTCAATATCATTGAGCGTTTCTGCTTTTGGTCTGCTGGTTGGAGTCGATTGTGTATAATCAGCTCTGCTCGGTTCCTTTTGCCCAACACTGTAGGATAAATAAACGCTGGCTTTTGAATTTATTTCATAGTGGAACCCGATTTTAGGATTTATGAATCCAAGTGTTACCCTTTGTTGTATGTCCCTCAAACTGTCATCATATCCAAGAAATGAATAGTTTATTATGCGGTACTGCAGATCTGCGTAAAATGAAAATCTTGTTGTTATTGCATAATTTATTTTTGCGAAAATGTTGAAATCGGTTTTAGTTGCTGTGTCTTTATAGTAATTATTGTTGAGACCACTATTTATAGCATATTGCGCCCAAATTATTTCTCCATAGTGTAAGCCGTCATATTTATTCCATGCACCGCCTATCGTTGCATTCAGTTTTTTGTTGCTCTTGTATGAGGTTGAAAATGTGGTCCCGTAAAAATTATTATCAAGCCATTTTCTTCTTACCAGATCTGTCTGTGAAATGGTATCACCACCGATTGTAATATTTTGTAATCCATAGCTGCTAAAAGGTTGTACTCTTTTGTATTCTTCATAATATCCTTTCCCTTTCGTGAAATGTATTGCTAGATTCATATTCCAGTACCGATTAAATTCGTGAGAAAAATGTAATTGGTAGTAATCCTGTTTGTAATGATCGACCTGATTCTGATATGTAAATTGATTGTAGGTTCTGCTATTCGAATTCAACAAATTGCCTGCCTCTTCCGCCGCCAAGCCGTTTCTGATGATGTATTTATTCATTTCCTGAACATCACCCTTTAACCGTGATTCCGGGATTCCATTCCAGGCTTGATAGGTTTCTTCTAACCCCGAAAACGTTATAAACTTGATTATGGATTTTTTTCCATAATAAGCTCCAGACAGATAATAGGATTTCAGATCAGAACTTGCACGGTCAATAAATCCATTAGAAGATATTTTTGAAAGGCGTGCATCAATAGAAAATTTGTCATTAATTAATCCGGATCCTGCGTTAACGGTATTTTTAAATGTGTTAAATGATCCGTATGATGAATTGTATTCGCCATATCCTTTAGGATTTAATTTTGTTGTTTGTATATTTAAGCTACCACCAAAGGCACCCGCTCCGTTTGTAGATGTCCCAACTCCCCTCTGAACCTGAATATTGTCTATACTCGATGCAATGTCAGGCAGATCTACCCAGAATGCCCCCTGAGATTCAGCATCGTTAACAGGAATTCCATTGATGGTTACATTGAGTCGTGTTGCATCAACGCCGCGCATTCTGATGCCGGTATATCCAACTCCAGCTCCGGCATCAGATGTTGTCACTACAGAAGGCAATTGATTGAGAAGGTAGGGGAGATCTTGCCCCAAATTTTGTTCTTCAATTTGCGTTTTTGAAAGTTCAGAAAATGCGACTCCCGTCCGCTCATCTATGCGTGTTGCTGAGACAATGATCTCATCCATCAAAACGGGACTCTCCTTTAATTCTATTGCAATATTTGTTTCATTTGTTTCATTTAATATGATGGTGTCGGACTGCTCAAGGAAGCCAATAAATGAAGTACGAATAATATACGTCCCCTTTTTTAATGCAGTGATTTCAAAACTTCCATCACTTTTACTTTGAGTTGCAATAAATGTAGATTGAATGTTCACCGTTGCACCTGCAATGCTTTCGTGTGAACTTTTGTTACTTACCTTTCCTTTAATACTGAACTGTGCAGACAAAACAGCAGGGAACAGGATCAGCAGGCTTGCTAAACTTTTTTTTATTTTTAACATTTGACATTTATTTTTTTAGTTAAACCTATAGCAGCAAAGGGCATGCAGCTACTATTTTTTAACACTACCAATCCCTACGCAGGCATAACCCTGATCAGGTGCATAAACCCTTGCGTTTGGAACAAAGGCTTATTGGGTATAATCTCAGCCAATCAGAAATTGTAGAATAAAAATTTAATTTTTTCAGCAATTTTAAAAAGGCACCCCTTTAAGATGATGCAAAACTATAAATTAATTTTGGATTAATACAGAAAAAGATCGATGGAAGAAATGCAGTTTTTTACACGTTGATCTTGCTCTCCTTTTATTATTGAATAATTAGCTTGAATTGCCTTTAATTCCTTTTCGTACAAATCGTAAAAGTATATTCTTCTGTTAGGGTTTTCTCTCAATGGATCTGCTTCCCAAAGAAGATCGGGGTAGGTGAGTAAATAGAGGTCGTATTTGTGTGCTTGTATATTTTGTGAAATCCAGTCTGGACAAACATTAAAAACATCTTCGCACCATACTTTTGAAATTATTAATTCGGTATCCGCAAAAATTATTTTATTCGCTTTTTTTAGTGCATTTTTTTCCAGTTCTAATTGTTCTTTTGCGATAGTTAGAATATCAGTTAATGTGTATTTTGATTGTAATCTGGAAAGATATTCACGTGCATGTTCTTTTACCCAAACTGTATCGTAGTGTTTAGCCAAGGCTTCCGAAAGCGTACTTTTTGCTGTGCTTTCTGGTCCGATTAAAGCAATTCGGATGATGTCATTTTTTTTCTCCATGAAAAATATCCGGCTAAAGCCATCGAGGTATAAATGATATTTAGTAAAGCTAATAAATAGAATCCCCTATTTGCGAAAAGTACTATTCCTAAAGCGTCAACAATGATCCAGTATAACCAGTTCTCAATCATTTTTTTTGTTGTCATCCATGTGGCAATTAAACTGAAGGCTGTAATAAAAGCATCCAAATATGGCATTGCCTGAGTGGAATATTTGTTTGCGATTAGAGCAAAAGGAATCCAGATTAGACAGCCCAATAGGATAAGGCAAGTGTTTTTTAATTTTGAGTTTCGGGAGATCTGGATTTCTTTTTTTTCTTTTGATCCATATTGCCAATGGTACCACCCGTAAAATCCAATAATAACGTAAAATATATTTAATCCGCTTTCCAAAAAGAGATTGCCGGTAAAACATAAATAGACACTTACTAAGCTTGCAATTATTCCAAAGATCCATCCCCAGTTGTTTTCAACTGCAATTAAAAGAATGTAAATCAGAGCTGAAATGAAGATGATCCACTCCGCAAAACTTGTGTGAATGAAAGCAGTTTGTATCGAGTTTGTAATTTCAGGGGCGGTCATGAATTGTATTATTCGATGGGTATTTTTAAGTCCTGAAATTTCTCTATAATTTTATTAAACTCAGCAATTGGGTCCTTTTTCTTCCAGATAGCGCTATGGAAAGCAAGTCCTTCAAACCCGATGGTATTCGCTTTTTCAATGGCATTCATATCAACACCGCCTCTTGCGATCACTTTTGTTGTAGTTTTTTCAATGGCAGATTTTAAGCTATGTTCTGTAAAACCACCCTGAAATTTACTGTTTAGACTATCAAAGATCGGACTTAAAAAAACATAGCTAAAAGAATAATTTTTATTTTTTTCAAATAGTTGCCCAATATTATTAAACGAACTCGTTATGCTGATTTCCCGGTTTCTTAATTGAATTATTTTAATTGTTAACCATGTCTTGTATTTTCGTTTAATGTGGGTTTTTGTTAAATGGATTCCTCTCAAATTAAATCTCCAGGCAAGGTTGTGGTGACTATGTATAATAATTCTCTTATGGAAATGTTCCGGAATCGCATTCAAAAGTTCTTTTGTTGCTTTAGTAGAAAGCTTATGTTTTCGCAGATGAAAAGTTTCCAAGCCCGCTTCAAATAATCCTGTGATAAGCTTTGCTTCGTTTTCAATTATACCAGAACTTGAAATGACAATCAGTTTCATTGTTTATTTTTTATATGAATGTATTGTTTCAGAAATGGCATCTAAAAGTTCGGCATCCTTTTCAATGGCATTTCCCACTACAATAATGTCCGCTCCGGATTCGCAAGCGGATAATGCTTTTTCAGATGTGTTTATACCTCCTCCGACTAGTAGAGGAATTGAAATGGTGTTACAAACTTTAGTGATCATACTTTTGCTGACAGGCTGTTGCGCTCCGCTTCCTGCATCCATGTATATTAATCTTAATCCAAGTTGTTCGCCAGCCATAGCTGTACATGCTGCAATATCATCCTTTTCATACGGTATCGGATTCGTATTGCTCATATAAGATGCGGAAGTCTGTTTGCCACTTTCTATCAGCATATATCCGGTTGAAAGAATTTCTAAACCACTCGCTTTTAATAAAGGAGCAGCAACAACATGTTTACCGATTAATAATTCGGGATTACGTCCTGAAATCAATGATAACAAAAGAATTGCATCGGCATTTTTACTGATCTGTAATTGGTTTCCAGGAAATATTACAACCGGTATGGAAGTGATTTTTTTTATAGTCTGTATACAGTTTTCGATATTCCCATCCGAAATAATACTTCCGCCAACCAGTATAAGATCTACTCCAGCTCTTTCCGCTTTTGAAATTATTTCAGCCGAATGGAATTTGTCTGGGTCAATCAAAACAGCAAAAAGTTTCTTCCCTTCTGCCTTACTTTTGAATATTTTAGTGTAAATGGATGTTTGCATATAGATCCTAATATGGATTTTCAAGCAATATTAAATAATTCATTTGATGCAAGCATGATTTATGTCAAAATTAATTTGACGACTAAAATTTTCTCTTTTTCATTTTTTTTTTAGATATTTACCAAAAATTACCTAAAAAACCTATGAAACCTACACACATCAAAATCAGATTTGTAAGTATTCTTTTAGTTGTATTGTTCGGTCAGGCAGCTATTATGGCACAGGAAACATTGTATCCTTTTAGTGAAAAAGGGAAATACGGTTATATTAATAAAAGCGGAAAAACGGTTTTGCCAGTACAGTATGAATATGCTGAAAAGTTTTTTGAAGGGCTGGCTGTTGTTAAACAGGGTGGCAAACGTGGTTTTATCGATGCAACAGGTAAAATGGTTATTCCCGCTCAATTCGACCAGAAAATAGATGGTTATTTTTCTGATGGATTGGCTTGTGTGAAACAAGGAGCGAAATATTCTTACATCGATAAAAGCGGAAAAGTAATTTTAAGTCCAAAGTGCGAACATGCTTATAAATTTTCTGAAGGAATGGCGCGCTTGCAAATCGGATTGAAATTCGCGTATATCGATAAGTCCGGAACCGTCGTGGTAAAACCAGAGTATGATGGAGGCTGGGACTTTAAAGAAGGATTGGCACGTGTGAAGAAAAATGGAAAATGGGGATTTATTGATAAGACAGGTAAAGTTGTTGTTGATTTTAAATACGATGAAACATTCGAGTTTTCTGAAGGATTAGCAAATGTAAGAATTGGTGATGAAAAAACAGGTAAGTGGGGATATATTGATAAGTCAGGCAAAACAGTTATCGAGCCTCAGTTTGATCGAGCATATACCTTTTCTGATGGATTAGCATGTGTGCGTGTTGGAGACTATAAAACTGGAAAATTCGGCTATATTGATAAAACCGGAAAGGTGGTCATTAATCCTATTTTTACAGGGGCAAGTTCTTGTTTTGACGGTTTAGCATGTATTAGTACATCTCCTTTAACAGGTGGCTTTTCAAAAGACGCAAAATGGCAATACATTGATAAATCAGGTAAGATCATAATTGGACGTGGCTCTGATTTCGTTTCTGATTTTAATAAAGGTCTTGCTTATTTAAGTTATGCAGGTGTTCTTTCTTATATTGATAAAACGGGTAAAGTTGTTTGGCCTTCTTCCAAATAATTTAAATAACATTTAAACAAGTGCGAAATTTGTTTGTTATTCCAATAACAACTAATTTCGCACTTCTTTTTTAAATTAAAAAACAACTATAAAAATGTCAAATTCAACTGTGGAAAAATTCGTAAAAAACAAAGTTAAGGATATGTCTCTTGCTGCATGGGGACGAAAAGAAATTAAACTTGCTGAAGCAGAAATGCCAGGCTTAATGGCATTGCGTGCTGAATATGGTAAGTCTCAGCCTTTGGCCGGAGCTCGTATCGCAGGTTGTCTGCACATGACTATTCAAACAGCCGTTTTGATTGAAACATTAAAAGAGTTAGGCGCTGAAGTTACTTGGTCTTCATGTAATATCTTCTCTACGCAAGATCATGCTGCTGCTGCAATTGCAGAAGCAGGATTTCAAGTTTATGCCTGGAAAGGAATGAACGAAGTTGAATTTGATTGGTGTATCGAGCAAACTTTATTTTTTGGAGAAGATCGCAAACCCTTGAATATGATCTTAGATGATGGTGGTGATTTAACAAATATGGTATTTGATAGATTCCCTGAATTGATCAAAGATATCAAAGGATTGTCTGAAGAAACAACTACAGGTGTTCACCGTTTATACGAACGGATGAAAAACGGAACATTACATATTCCTGCAATCAACGTAAACGATTCTGTTACGAAATCAAAATTTGATAATAAATATGGTTGCAGAGAATCATTAGTAGATGCAATACGCAGAGCTACTGATTTAATGTTGGCTGGTAAAGTTGCAGTTGTTGCAGGTTATGGTGATGTTGGAAAAGGCTCTGCTGAATCATTGAGTTCACAAGGTGTTCGTGTTATTGTAACTGAAATTGATCCTATCTGTGCATTGCAAGCTGCAATGGATGGTTACCAGGTTCAGAAAATGGATACAGCAGTAAAAGAGGCTGACATTATTGTTACTGCAACAGGAAATAAAAACATTATTTCTGAGCGTCATTTCAGAGCGATGAAAAACAATGCGATCGTTTGTAACATCGGTCATTTCGATAATGAAATTGATATGGCTTGGTTGAATTCAAATTACGGTTCTACAAAAGATGAAATCAAACCTCAGGTTGATAAATACACAATCGACAATAAAGACATTATTGTGTTGGCTGAAGGTCGCTTAGTAAATTTGGGTTGTGCTACTGGCCATCCTTCTTTTGTAATGAGCAGTTCATTTACAAACCAGACTTTGGCACAATTAGAATTGTGGTTGCATACTGATAAGTATGAAAACAGAGTGTATACGCTTCCAAAACAACTTGATGAAAAAGTAGCTCGTTTACATTTGGCGAAAATCAGCTGTGAACTAGATGTTTTAAGTGCAGATCAAGCAGCATACATTGGTGTTCCAGTTGAAGGTCCATTCAAATCGGATGAATACAGATACTAATTTTGATTATTCAATAAGAAAAAAGCCTGAACATATGTTCAGGCTTTTTTTATGTTCATGTCCCGTCCTGAAATAAGTTGTCACATGCTAACACCAAACATGACTCACTTGCAACGAAAAATAAAATTAAAGAAATGGAAGAAAAAAACCTCGAAAGAATTTTCTTCCGAGGTCAACTTTTTTCAGGACTAGACACAATAAAGTAATGTTCAAAAAAAATAGAGGGGCTTATTTAATTATAAATATGCAGCACATTCCCATCATAGGAAGTAGCGTATGCCTTTAAAGGCAATCCTGCTGGTGCTTGTAGAACGTTTCCGTCAATAATAGAAAATTGTGAATTGCAGCAGGTGTCTCTTGCAATAATATTTGTAGCATCAACATATACTGTTGCACAAACATCACTTGAGTTGTAAGTGCAATTGCGGTCATACGCCATAAATTCAGAAATTGATTTTCTGTAAAGCAAGATCCCTCTGGCTCCACCAGTAATGTAACACCATCCTCCCACAGCGGTTAAGTTTATGAATAAAGGGTCGGTTGTATACAAGTAAATATTTACAGGGGTAATAGGCACACCATTGTTTTCATCTTTTTTGCAGGAAAAAACAGTCATTGTTAAAATGATTGAAAAAATGACTGAAATGTAAATTGTTTTTCTTTTCATAATCAATAACAAATTTAATCTTTATTTTTTTAGAGGACCAAACAAAATTTAACAGTAATAAATCCTTAAATTTGTAAGTAAATACAAATACATGAAATTTCTGTTTAGAATAGTATCACTTTTTCTAATTTGTTTACTGCCCTTGATGTCTATCGCCCAAGAAAAGGCAAAGGACAAAGCACCTGCAACAAGTCGTGTTCAGAAAAAGGCAGCGAAAAAAAAATGGAAAGAGCAGCGAAAGATGGAAATGCAGCACGAAAAGTCGGTGAAAAAGCACCATAAGCGCCTTCAGCAGAAGAAAACACGCAAAACAATGCGTAAAGAAAAGCAGAAGGGGGAGAAGCTTAGAAAAAATAAAAGAGAGTTTTTTTTAGTGAGATGGTTTAAAAACCGACATCATTAAATCCACGAATTTAAAAGGCTTTAGAAATATTTTGAAAAAAAAAGGAAAATTAATGTAACTTTTCAATTTTTATTTTGTATAATTGTAATTAATTACTGATTCGAACAACATCCCTCCAATTTATTTACAGATACTATTTTTGTAGATTAGCCAATCAAAATTTTGTTTTTATTTTTTAGTATTATTGATTCAATTACTTGATTCTATTGCCCTTTAGCAATTTTTCGCTGTGTTTGAAGAAATGAAAAAAAATGTTAAAAAAAGTTTGTGTAAGAAATTTAATTATTCTTATATTTACGCACTTTAATTTGCACGAAAATTATTTTTAAATAAATATTAAGATTATGCTAAGAAAATTACTTACCACCTTGTCCTTAGTTGCACTATCAGTAGGACTGACTTTTGCACAAAACGAGTCTGCCATTAAGGTAAAACTAACTGATAAAGCAAATAAAGAAACCATTCCCTTTGCGAACGTTGTTGTTGCTATGGGTGGGATTCAAGCAGGTGTTGGTACCACTAATATCGATGGTGAAGTAACAATCAAGCCTTTGAGCCCCGGTCGGTATACCGTTAAAGCAACATATGTTGGATATCAAAGTGTGGAAATTAAAGATGTTACCGTTTCTGTTGGTAAAACTGTATACTTAAACATTGATATGGCTGCCGGACAGCAGTTAGATGTTGTGGAGGTAATTGAATACTCTGAGCCTTTGATCGATCCGGACACAAAATCGGGTGGAACGGTAACGCGTGAGGAGTATCAGAATATGGCCTCAAAGAATATTAATTCAGTAGCTTCTACAACTGCTGGTATTTACCAGAAAGATGAAGGAAGTGATTTGAATATCAGAGGTTCTCGTTCAAACGGAACTGCATATTATGTTGATGGTCAAAAAGTCATTGGTAGTGCTGGTGTGCCTCAAGGTGGAGTCGAGCAGGTTACTTCTATTACAGGTGGAACTCCTGCTGAATACGGTGATGCAACAGGTGGTATTATCGCAATCACGACAAGAGGTCCTGCAAGTAAATATACTGGAGGTATAGAATTGATTACTTCTGGTGCCGGTGAAAAAAATGGTAGAAGCAGAGGGTTAGACGCGTACGGATACAATTTTGTTGGATTCTCTTTAAATGGTCCTTTATTAATGAAAAAGGATTCTGTTAATAATATTAATAAACCGGTTTTAGGCTTCAGTTTATCCGGACAAGTTGTTTCAGAGAAAGATCCTGATCCATCCGCGGTTGGTTTTTACCAGGTTAATCCTGCTAAATTAGCAGAGTTAGAACAATCACCACTTCGTCCTTCTCCTCAAGGTAATGGTTACGTATTAAATTCTGAATATGTTAAGATGGAAGATCTTGAGAAAATCAAGGCTCGTAATAATGTATCTTCTAAAGCATTGAGCTTAACTGGTAAATTACAATACCAACCGAGTGCGAATATGAGTATTACATTAGGTGGATCGGTTGATTATAATAAGTCGCAGGATTTCACTTACGAATATGCATTGTTTAATCCTTCTAACAATTCAGAGATCACAAGAAATACGTGGAGAGTTTATGCCAAATTAACTCAGAAATTTAATTCAGCTTCTGCAAAAGAAGAAGAAAAATCTTCATCGGTTATTAAAAATGCTTACTTCACGTTACAAGCAGGTTACGAAAAAACAACTGAGAAAACACAAGATGACAATCATAGAAACAACTTTTTTGATTACGGGTATATTGGAAAGTTTACGCAAACAAAAGAAAAATCATACAGCCCCGATACAAAATATATCTATGATGTTGATGGTGATGGTTTAACCGATTCAATCAATGGTTTCTTCCTTGATGGTTATTCTGATGTAAGTCTTGCTTATACTCCTGGTGACGTAAATCCTACAGGTACTCCTTATACAAATCAGTTTTATGAGTTTTATGGTGCTCAAAATGTAGTAAACATCTTTGATGTTCAATCAGGTTTAGGTTTGGCAAATGGCGACAGACCACGAAACGTTTATTCTGCCTGGTACAATACAGGTCGTCAATTTAATGGCTACAGTACTTCAGACAGAACACAGTTCCGTGTGTTTGCAAATTTCTCAGCAGATATAAAAAGGCACGCGATTCAATTAGGATTTGAATACGAACAACGTGTCCAAAGTTCTTACTCTCTTAATCCAATCGGATTGTGGACTAGAATGCGCGAATTGGCAAATTATCACATCACACAGTTAGAGGATGATGGAATCAATGATGCGATCTTAAATACAGATGTACAATATCTACCTGATGGTTCTGTTAGTCCTTATGCATATTATGATTTTAATCGTAAGAATGAATCCGAAAACCAGACCTTATTTAGTAAAAGTTTAAGAGAAGCATTGGGTTACAATGTAAATGGTGTGGATTGGTTAGATATTGATTCTTATGATAAAGACATGTACAGTTTGGACATGTTCAGTGCGGATGATTTATTGAATATTGGTGGTACAGGCGTTGTTTCTTATTTTGGTTATGATCATACTGGAAAGAAAACTTCGGGTAACCCTAGTTTAGACGATTTCTTCACTAAAAAAGGAGATGATGGATATTTAACTCGTGAGATCGGAGCATACCGCCCAATATATGTTGCAGGTTATATCCAGGATCGCTTTGATTTTAAAGATTTGAAATTTAATGTGGGGGTTCGTATCGATCGTTTTGATGCAAATCAAAAAGTGTTGAAAGATAAGTATTTATTATATGAAGCAAAAACGGCAGGGGAACTTGATATTGCTGGTCGCCCAGCAAATATTGGTGATGATTTTGTCGTTTATGTTGAAGATGGCGCAAATCCTAGTGTTAACCAAGTTGTAGGTTATCGTGATGGAGATACGTGGTACAATGCAAGCGGAACAGAGGTGAATGACCCAAGTGCAGCTTTAGGACAGGGTGCTGGACAAGTTCAGCCTTATTTGGTTGATCCAAGTAAAAAAGACGGATTAACATCAAAAGTATTTAAGGATTACGTTCCTCAAGTGAACATATTGCCTCGTATCGCATTTTCATTCCCTATTTCTGACGTAGCGAATTTTTACGCTCACTATGACGTGTTATCTCAACGTCCGCCAGAACGTAATCGTTTAGATCCATTGCAATACTTAGGTGTTATTAATAATCAGTCTGATTATGTGAATAACCCAGATTTGAAATCGGAAAGAACAACAGATTACGAATTAGGATACCAACAAGTGTTAAATGAAAAGAAAAATTCATCTCTTCAGTTATCCTTGTTCTATCGTGAACTTAAAGATTTAGTTCAAACAACAAATGTCGTTCAGGCTTACCCTACTTCTTACAAGTCTTTTTCAAACGTGGATTTTGGTACCGTAAAAGGTTTGTCAATTGCTTACGATTTAAGAAGAACAGCTACTGGTGTTTCTTTAACAGCTAACTATACATTGCAATTTGCAGATGGAACAGGTTCAAGTACGACTGATGGACAAAACCTTGTTTCTTCTGGTGTTCCAAATTTAAGAACAACGCATCCTTTAGATTTTGACCAACGTCATACTATTACTTTAAATGTGGATTACCGTTTTGGTGCAGGTAAAGATTACCGTGGTCCTCGTTTAAAATTAAGAAAAGGTAAAGAAAACGAGAAAGTGATGACTTTGTTGGAAAATGTGGGAGCTAACATTGTTTTTAGAGCTGGATCGGGAACTCCATATAGTAAACAAGCGAACTTTACCCGCGAAGGTCAGTTTGGTCTTGGTGGTGGAAATACTGCACTTGACGGACAGATCAATGGTTCAAATTTGCCTTGGTCATACAAAATGGACTTAAGAATTGACAAGCAAGTTGAATTGAACTGGAAAGGTAAAAAAGAAGGTTCTGAAAATAAAACAGCTAACCTAACTATCTACTTGCAGGTGTTAAACTTATTAAATACTAAAAATGTATTGAACGTTTATAAAGCTACCGGTAACCCTGATGATGATGGTTATTTGAGCTCAGCTGCCGCTCAGACAATAATTTCGAATCAGAATGATCCGCAATCATTCAGAGATTTATATTCAGTTAAAATTAACGACCCAAGCTATTATAGCCGACCACGTGTTATTCGTTTGGGTTTATTACTTGATTTTTAATTTTAGTCTATAAAAAGAATTTTTAATGCTACTTAATAATTACAATATGAAGAATCGTTTCAAATTAATTCTAACTGCATCTGTTTTTACCTTCTCTATTGCTTCCCAAGCGAGAGAGAATGTAGGAAGGAGTATTGCAACATCCCAAAGTCAATTAAAATCTGTTATGGCATTATGCGCTCCAGCTGCTGCCAAAGAGGATTTGGATATTAATAATGTTAGAGCTACTATTTTAACCGGTGGTGATATGTGGTGGGATCTTGTGAACGGAAAGTATTTGGTGCCAAAACCAGCTGCTGGATTAAATGGTCCAACTGCATTGTTTGCCGGCTCTCTTTGGATTGGTGGTTTTGATGCAAGTAATACATTAAAGGTTGCTGCAATGACGTATCGTCAAACTGGTAACGATTTTTGGCCAGGTCCTTTAACTTCCTCCGCTACTACTGAAGCTACGACTTGTTTAACATGGGATAAGTTTTTTAAAGTGGACAAAAAAGATGTTGCTACTTACATCAATTGGTTCAACGGTGGAAGTGTTGGTGCAAATCCTACTGGTGCAAATGCTATGGATGCGATTTTGAACTGGCCTGCTATCGGACCTGAAGGTCAGCCTATGGCTCCCTATTACGATGCGAATGGTAACGGAGTTTATGATCCCTATGCAGGTGATTATCCTGATTTCTGGTTAGGAACGGGTTCTCGTCCTGATCCTACTCCTGGTGTTCCTGCTGATCCATGTGATGCTGAATTATTTGGTGATCAGGTATTGTTCTGGGTGTTCAATGATAAAGGTAACGTTCACTCTGAATCAGGTGGCGCTTCTATTGGTTTAGAAATTCAAGCTCAGGCTTTCGCTTTTCAAACAAATGATGTGATCAATAACATGACGTTCTATCATTATAATATTATCAATAAATCTTCTTTCCGTTTGGATAGTACTTATTTTGGTGTTTGGGCTGATCCAGATTTAGGTTCTGCTTCTGATGACTTTGTTGGTTGCGATGTTGGTTTAGGTTTAGGATATTGTTATAATGGTGACTTGGTAGATGATAATCCACCTGCCGGACAAATTCCTTACGGAGTAAATCCGCCTGCTATTGGTTGTGATTTCTTCGAAGGTCCTTATGCTGATCCAAACGGCGCAGATGATTTAGCATCAGCCGTTCCAGCAAGTTATGTAAACTACGGTGATGGAATTGTTGACAACGAGCGTATCGGTATGTCTAAATTCGTTTATTACAATAATGATGCATCTGTAACGGGTAATCCTTCCGGAGCGGTTGATTTTTATAATTACCTAGCTGGTGAGTGGAGAGATGCAACAACCATCACTTATGGCGGAACTGGTCATTTAACTGGTGCTGCTTGTGATTATATGTTCCCTGGTGCTTCTGATCCAACCGGATTTGGTACAAACGGTACATCGCAAGCTCCTTGGGATGAGGTTACTGTTGGTAATGTTCCTGATGACAGACGTTTCTTACAAAGTGCTGGTCCCTTTACATTGCAACCAGGTGCCGTAAATACGATCACAACTGGTTTGGTTTGGGCGCGCGCAACGCAAGGTGGAAATTTAGCGTCTGTTACTTTAATGAAAGGTGCGGATGCTAAAGCGCAAGAACTTTTTAACAATTGTTTTGCTTTATTAAGTGGACCTGATGCTCCTAATTTAGTTGTTCAGGAATTAGCGAACGAAGTTATTTTAACTTGGTCAAATCCAAAAACATCAAATAACTACAATGAAGCGTATACTGAGGATTATGATAAATCAAGTGGTAGCGATTCACTATACCGTTTTCAAGGGTATATTGTGTATCAGTTAAAAGATGAAACGGTTACTGCTGCTGATTTGTATAATGTTGATAAAGCACGTATTGTTCTTCAGTGTGATAAAACAGATAACATCAAGCAAATCGTAAACTTTTCTAACGATGTGGCTTTACAAGCGCTTGTTCCTCAGGAAATGGTAAACGGTAGCGACCTTGGAATTGTTCATTCTATTTCTGTTACAGAAGATAAATTTGCGATTGGAAATACAACATTGATTAATCACAAAACCTATTATTTTGCAGTGATTGCTTATGGTTATTCACCTACATTGGTAAATCCTGATTTTGCAATTCCAAAAGATTATTTCCCGTTTATTGCTGGTAATAAATCTGCTGATGGCTTTTTTAGTCATTCTGCTATTCCTCATATCACTTCTCCCGAATCTTATGGAACGGAAGTTCATTCTGCTTATGGAACTGGTCCGAAATTAACACGTATTGAAGGGCATGGAAATGGCGGAAATGTATTGGATTTAACAGCGTCAACTATTTCAGAAATTTTAGGTTCTACATCACGCTCTATTAATCCAACGTATGAAACTAGTCGCGGACCTGTTACTATTAAAGTTGTAGATCCCTTGAATGTGCCGGTTGAAAATAGTTTTGAGTTCAAATTGGTAGGCATTACTTCTGCTGCTAAGTGGGAATTAATTAACTTAACCACAAACGATACTGTTTTCTCTGACAAAACCATCGCAATTGCAAATGAGCAATTGATCAATGGACAACCTAGTGGTTTAACAGGACTAAATAATGCTATTCCATCTTGGGGTATTTCAGTAAATGTTTCATTTACGAATGATCCTGGAGTTGCAGCTGTAAAAAATGGTTTCCTTGAAGCCACTGTAGCATTTTCTGATGATACGAAGCAATGGTTAAGTGGTTTAGCTGATCAGGAAGGTCCTACAAATGCAAACTGGATACGTTCAGGATCTGCAGTATTTACTGCCTCTGAAGAGGTGGTTTATAATGACGCAGCAGGTTCAGGTACCGATCCAAACCAAGATTATGAAAATATGATAGGAAAAACATGGGCACCTTACCGTGTTTGTGCTACTGGTATTGCTACAGATCCTGTTGCTGCCTCTATCTATGCAAAAGGAGCTCCTGCTTGGCCTACTAATATTTCATTGAACAAAATTGCAAACTTGGCATCTGTTGATGTTGTTGTTACGGCTGATAAGTCTTTATGGACGCGCTGTCCTGTTTTGGAAGAATGTGACGACAAATTATTAGCAGTGGGTGGTGCAAGAAAATTGTTCATGCGTAAACAAGCTTCCGTTGATAAAAACGGTGTTGCAAATTTCCCGTCAACTGATAACAATGATTTTTCTGAAGGTATGGGTTGGTTCCCGGGTTATGCAATTAATATTGAAACCGGTGAGCGTTTAAACATGGCATTTGGTGAAGATTCTTGGTTGGTTACTGATAATGGTAATGACATGAAATGGAATCCAACTGGTTCCGGAAACTCAGCAACAGGTGATCCTAGATTTGGTGGAAAGCACTATATTTATATATTCGGTCACAATGGAGATGCACTTTATCCTGCGACAGACGCTCAATTGCCTTCTGAATTAAGAGATATTCCTCGTTATGATAAAGGTGTTGCGCTTTATAAATTGTTGAATGCAGCTGCCCTTACTGCAGGTGCTTCTACTCCTGGAGGAACAAGTGATGCTTATAAACGGGAGGTATTTACAGATGCAATGTGGGTGAACATTCCTTTACTTGCTCCCGGACATGCATTGTTCGAGTCTACTGTAAAATTCAGAATCAGAGTTGCGAAGTCTTACCAAAAGGGTTATACAACTACTTCAGCAACAACTGCGGATACTTCTTTGACTCCTCAGAATGCTAACTTGCCAATGTATACATTCAATACAGCAGATATCGAAACGCATAAAAATGATGCTGTAAGTGCTGAAAACGCGCTTGATCTGATCAATGTGGTTCCGAATCCGTACTACGCATATTCTGCATATGAGAAAAAAGCGTTGGAGAACATCGTGAAGATTACAAATCTTCCTGTAAAATGTAACATATCAATTTATACATTGAATGGAACATTGATCAGAAAATTCAGTAAAGACGATACTAAAACGTCCTTGGATTGGGATTTGAAAAATCAAGCTAGAATTCCAATTGCAAGTGGTATGTACATCATTTATGTGAATGTGCCTGATGTAGGAGAAAAAACATTGAAATGGTTCGGTGTATTACGTCCTACGGATTTGGATTCCTATTAGTCTGAAAAATAAATTGTATTAGAACAAAGTTCATAAATATTTAGATATGAAAAAATATAGTAAAATAGTAGCACCTCTTGCCATAATAGGCTTGTTTTTAGCTCCAACAGATCAAGTTTTAGCAGGTAATCCTGATCGTGCTGGTCAGGCAGGGGCAACCGAATTGTTGATTAACCCTTGGGCACGGAGCACCGGATGGGCTGGTGCAAATATTGCCGGTGCAAAAGGTTTGGAAGCAATGTTTTTGAATGTAGCAGGTACTGCCTTCACTAAAAAAACAGAGTTGATGTTTGCACGCACAAATTGGTTAAAAGGGACTGATATCAACATCAATTCATTTGGTTTAACTCAGCGTGTTGGTGAAACAGGTGCTATTGGTTTGTCAATCATGTCTATGGATTTTGGTGATATCGAAATCACAACAGTTGAAAACCCTGAAGGTGGTATTGGTACTTTTTCACCTCAGTTTGTTAATATCGGCTTGTCTTATGCAAAAGGATTCTCTGATAATATCTATGGTGGCTTAACCTTAAGAGTTATTTCTGAAAAAACAGCGAACGTTAGTGCAAGAGGTATTGCTTTTGATGCAGGTATTCAATACGTTTCAGGGAAATACAACCAAATTAAATTTGGTATCTCTTTGAAAAATGTTGGACCCCGCATGAAATTCAGCGGTGATGGTTTATCTATGAAAGCGACGATTCCGGGAAGTACTGTTGGAACAACTTATACTGTTGAAAACAGAACCGCTCAGTTCGAATTACCCTCTTTGTTAAATATTGGTGGTGGATACGATTTCTATTTAAAGAAAGACAGTGTTTCAATGAAGACTCATAGAATCACTGCAATGGGTGCTTTTACGTCTAACTCTTTTGAGAAAAATCACTTGAAAATTGGTTTGGAGTATGCTTGGAGAAACATGTTGATGGTTCGCGTTGGTTATTGCCATGAGAAAGATATTAGAAATAAGGATGAAAGAACAACTGTTTTCACCGGACCAAGTGCAGGTTTTACTGTTGAAATTCCTTTCGGTAAAAACAAATCAACTTTTGGTTTAGATTATTCTTACAGAGCGACTGATCCTTTCCAAGGAACTCACTCAATCGGAGCACGTATCAACTTGTAAAGAAATTTTATTATATTTGTATTATAAAAGAGTCCCGCAGCAATGCGGGATTCTTTTTTATTTTAACCAACACATTTAACCATGTCAATTTCTTATTTTACTGAAGAAGGATTAAAGAAACTAAAGGAAGAATTACACCAATTAAAGGTGCATGATCGTTCTTATATTTCGAAACAGATAGCGGAAGCAAGAGATAAAGGCGATCTTTCTGAAAATGCTGAATATGACGCAGCGAAGGAAGCGCAAGGATTATTAGAACTTAAGATCTCTAAAATGGAAGAGGTGTTGAGTAATGCACGCTTAATTGATGAATCTACATTGGATATGACGAAAGTACTTATTCTTTCGAAAGTGAAAATTAAAAATGTGGTAACTGGATCAACAATGACATATACCCTTGTAGCAGAGAATGAAGCTGATCTCAAAGCTGGAAAAATTTCTGTAGATTCTCCTATTGGTAAAGGACTTTTAGGAAAAAAAGTGGGCGATATGGCCGATATAACCGTCCCTTCCGGAGTAATGAAGTTTGAAATTATTGAACTTTCCCGCTAAAATCATGTCAAGTATTTTTACTAAAATAATTACCGGAGAAATCCCTTGTTACAAAATTGCTGAAACAGATCAGTTTTTAGCTTTTTTGGATGTTTTTCCGCTTGTACACGGACACGTTCTAGTGGTTCCGAAGAAAGAAATAGATTACATTTTTGACATAGAAGATGCTGAACTTTCCGCAATGATGCTGTTTGCAAAAAAAATTGCAAAAGCTCAAAAGGCAGCAATTGTTTGTAAGCGCATCGGGCTTGCTGTGATTGGGTTGGAAGTTCCACATGCGCATATTCATTTGGTACCAATGAACACTGCTAACGATGTGAATTTTACTCAGCCGAAAATAAAACCGAGCCCAGAAGAGTTAAGCGCTGTTGCTGAAAAGATTAAAGCGAAGCTGTAATTTTTAACCTTTTTTATCAGGGTTCTCTGCGAGGAAAGCCTTCCAGCCTGTATAGGATTTTGTTGCGGTGCCGGGTTTTCGTTGGAAATGATGACAAACAGCAGCTGCCAGTCCATCAGTGGCATCTAGAAATTCCGGAGTTTCTTTAAAATTTAATAATGTCTTCAGCATTGCAGCTACCTGCTCTTTTGAGGCATTTCCGCTTCCCGTAATGGACTGCTTTATCTTTTTGGGAGAATATTCGTTTACTGTCAAATCTCTTGATAAAGCGCCTGCAATTGCTACGCCTTGAGCTCTGCCAAGCTTTAGCATAGATTGCACATTTTTACCGAAAAATGGTGCTTCGATCGCCAACTCTTCCGGTTTATATTCTTCGATCAAAGAAACAACCCGTTCAAAAATTTTTTTCAGTTTTAATGCAGGATCTTTTATTTTTTCAAGCCGCAATACACCCATTACAATAAGTTCCATCTTCGTGCCCTTCACGTGAATAAGTCCGTATCCCAGGATATTAGTTCCCGGATCGATTCCCAGTATTATTTTGTCGGCTGTGTTCACGATTGCTAATTCGTATTTTTGTCTAAGATTCGTATTTCATTGGTGATAGTAAGCACTCTTTTTGCTAATATTGTTGAAGAATGACCGTACCTGAAAATAAGCCTTTTTACAAAGTTATAAGTCTTTTTATAAAGAGTGCTATTTTATTTTTTTCATTTTATTTTATCTGGAAAAGGCTCAAAGATACTCCTGTGGATTTTGACTTACCGGTTTTGTTTTCAGCAGAAAACAGGTTTTTTACAATTGCAATAATTGTCTTCATGTTTTTAAATTGGAGTTTGGAGGCAATAAAATGGAAACTGCTGATCGCACCGCTGGAGAAGATTACTTTTTCTGCTTCTCTCAAGGCTGTTTTTTCTGGAGTTACTGTTAGTATTTATACTCCGAATAGAGTAGGTGAGTTTGTTGGCCGGGTTTTTTTTTTAGAAAAGGCGGATAAAATTCAAGCAACAATAAGAAGTTTGATTGGTAGTTTTATACAACTCTTTGTCACGATTCTAGCTGGTATTCTTGGCTTTTTTATTTTGGAAAAAAAGTATTTTGATTTTTTTGATATGCAACAATTTTTTTCTGAAGATTATTTTTTTCTTCTTCTGGTAGTTTTAGTCGCTGTTGTTGTTATCATCGCTTTTGTTATTATAAAAAGAAAGATCTTCTATCTGACAATTGCTAAATACATGGAGACATTCAAACGCTATACACTAAATGAATTGAATGCGGTATTTTGTTTATCCATCATTCGGTATATTGTTTTTTCATTTCAATATTATTTTGCACTCAGGCTCTTCGGAATCAACGGAGGTCCGGTAGTGCTGTTTTCATTAATTGCACTTACTTTTTTAGTTACATCTGCAATTCCAACCTTTGCACTTACTGAAATTGCTGTGAGAGCTGGGGTTGCTGTCTGTTTTTTTGGGACGATTTCTTCAGCAAACTCCTCTATTTTGGCCGCATCACTTTTTTTATGGATCATTAACCTTGCGGTTCCTGCGCTGTTCGGTTCACCTTTTATTTGGCAGTTGAGATTTTTTAATAGATAAAATGGAATTTTTGTTGACACTTGTTTTATTGATTGGTATCCTTCTGTGTTCACTCTATCTTCTTTTGATAGCAAGCTATTGCTTTGCCTGGATAAAAATGAAAGAAGAAAGATTGATTTCAGATGTGCCAGTTTTTGTGAGTGTAATTGTTGCAGCCCGAAACGAAGAGGAAAATATTGCGCGCTGTATCGATGCGGTTCTAGCACAAAATTATCCATCTGAAATGTTTGAACTGATAATTGTTGACGATCATTCGGAAGATTCAACGTTCAAAATTGCTACAGAATATGCTAAGAAATTCCATCAAATAAAATGTGTACAATTACAAGCGGATTTCATTGGAAAAAAACAGGCTGTCACGCATGCTATATCGATTGCAAGAGGAAAACTGATCGTTACAACGGATGCTGATTGTCAAATGGAAACAAACTGGCTGGCCTCTTTTGTTTCATTTTATGTTAAAACAAATGCGAAGATGATTGTCGCACCAGTAGCTTTCAGGAAGGAAAATAGTTTATTTGAGAAAATGCAAAGTCTGGAGTTTATGGCATTGATGGCTTGTGGCGGCGCATCTCTGTATTATTCGAAGGCAATAATGTGTAATGGTGCAAATCTGTGTTATCAAAAAGAGGTTTTTAATGAGGTGGGTGGTTATTCAATAACTGACGAAAAAGCCTCCGGTGATGATGTTTTGTTGATGTATAAGATTAAAAAGAGTTATCCACAAGGAGTACTTTTTTTGAAAAGCAAAGAGGCGATCGTTTATACAAAAGCTGTAAACACAATTGAAGCTTTTTTTCAGCAGCGTAAAAGATGGGCTTCCAAAGGTTTTTTAGTCTTAAATACGGAAACGAAAGCTGTGGCACTACTTATTTATCTTTTCAACTTTTATCTTCTCTTTGCTCCACTTTTTGGTAGTATTTGCTTTAAAAACAGTGCCGTTTATCCAGTGTATATAGAAATATGTCTTATTCTTTTCGGAATAAAATGCTTTATTGACTTTTTGTTATTATTTTTATCTGCTTCTTTCTTTGATAAGAAACGTTTTCTACTTTTATTCATACCCGAGCAAATCATTTATATGATTTATGTTGTTTTGTTTGGTTTTATTGGTTCAGTAGGAAAATATGAGTGGAAAGGTCGCAAAACAAATTAACGAATGGCTAAAAAAGATGATTCATATTCTCACTCCCTTTCCTACTTCGCCTGGCAGCGCTTGAAAAAGAATAAGCTGTCGATGTTCGGTTTGATTGTGATTATTTTATGTATGATCATGGCCATTCTTGGGTTTGCTATTACTCCTGATTCTACTCCTGATGCTAACGATCAATTGCTGGAACTTTCTAAAAAGCCACCCGGATTTGAAATCAAAATGTTGCGCACCCGTAAAAATGAGCCAACACATGCTGTAAGTTTTTTCACTAAAATGATCTACGGTGAAGTGAGTGATTTTAGATCGATTCCATTTTCCGATTATCATTTTGAGGGAAATGATATTGTTGTCCGGGAATATACCGGTGATGAAAAACGGCGAGGTACAGATATTAATTACAACTTGGCGGATGCAGTTTATGCCATTGATTATAATACTCCCATCGTTAATAATTTAGAAGAAGGGTATACCGAGTTCTATGAGTTTGGCAGCGATACCAAAATCAGAAAAACAGTAGTTGAATTACGCGCAGAAGTTGAGAAGAATTACATTGTTACCCGCAACTATATTTTAGGTACCGATCCTGCCGGGAGAGATTTATTGAGCAGGTTGATTATCGGAACCCGCGTTTCATTTTCTGTTGGATTTATTTCTGTTTTTATTTCGGTAGTGATTGGGCTTTTAATGGGTGCTTTGGCGGGATTTTATAGAGGAAGAGTGGATGATGTGATCATTTGGATCATTAACGTAGTTTGGTCAATACCTACATTATTACTGGTAATTGCTATTACGCTTGCATTAGGTAAGGGTTTTTGGCAGGTTTTTGTTGCCGTTGGTTTAACAATGTGGGTTGAAGTAGCGCGTGTAATTCGCGGACAAGTTATGAGTTTGCGTGAAAAAGAATTTATTGAAGCAGGACGGGCACTCGGATTTACAAATTACAGGATTATCATGCGACATGTTTTACCGAATGTAATGGGACCAGTGATTGTTATTTCTGCCGCTAACTTTGCTTCTGCTATTTTAATTGAAGCAGGATTGAGTTTTCTTGGAATCGGAGCACAGCCGCCCACTGCGTCCTGGGGTGCAATGATCAATGCACATCGCGGATATATTATTGGAGATGCTCCTTACCTTGCTTTCCTTCCCGGCATGGCAATTATGTTGATGGTATTAGCATTCGTTCTTTTGGGTAATGGTTTGCGCGATTCATTGGATACAAAATCCGTGGATGATGATCAGATCATGTATTAATATATTGGTCATTTAAAAAAAAGAAAGCGTCATACAATTTTTGTATGACGCTTTCTTTTTTACTCTTTTTTCTTAAAAAGGAAGATCGTCTTCTTGTGTAGCAGCAGTAAATGTTTCAGCAACACCACTCATGTCGTTAGAAGGTGCGTTACTTACACCAGCTGTGCTTCCTTCAATTCTCCATGCTTCTAGCGTATTGAAATATTTTACTTCATTCTTCGGGCTCGTCCATTCGCGACCACGTAAATTAAAATGAACTTTAATTTCAGCTCCAACAGCGTAGTTGTCAATTAAGTTGCATTTATCCTGCGTTAGTGCAAACGAAATGTGTTGCGGATATTGAGAAGAATTGTCTGTTAAAACAAATTCTCTTTTTTTGAATTTTTCAGATACTTGTTGCGTTTCGCTTTTTACTTTTAAGATCCCTGTGATGTCCATTTTGCTTTTGTTTATATAGTTATTACTTTAATTGATTCTTATTGATGTTGGAAAGATAGTAAAACCTTCCAAGCTTCTTCCACTTTATTATTGTCTAATAATTCTTTTGCAATATGGTGCAACTGATCGTCTGGGCGATCTAGGTTTTTGCCATATACTTTAAAAGCCTCATTGATTGCACCTGAATTTTTGTAAGAAATCACATCCATTTCGGAAGGTATTTTCTCGATATTACCGAGTTGTCCTAAATTGTTTCCCGTCAAAACGGCTGAGTTGCGAATAAAATCAGGTAATTGATCTACACCAATCCCTAAATTTAAGAGTGGTTTTGCAACTTCAAACAAGGCGCTTCCGTTTGATCTGCTGTACCAGTTTCCACCCATTCTGGCTACCAGATCTATTTTATTCGGGTCGATTTGTTTATTTGCGTCAAGCACGTTTTCGCTGATATGCATTAATACTACCTCGCAGATGATCAGGTTTCCCGCACCACCTTTGTCTCCTAGTTCAATCACTTCTTTTACAATGCATTCGAGCTGTGCAGGTGACTCTTTTACCCTGAATGGTTTTATTCTTTCTGATGCAAGTTGAGTAAATCCCGCTTTGGTAAACTCATTTGTTCCTTCAGGGTACTCGGTACTTGCAAGGCTCATCTGCTGCACCATATCGTAACTTACCATGTTTATAACTACTTCAGGAACTTCTTTTACGTTATTGTAGGTATGTTTTGTAATTCCCGTTCTTCCGCTTCTTGCGGGAGAAAATATTGCAATAGGAGGATTGGCGCTAAAAACATTGAAGAAACTAAAAGGAGCTAAATTCGGATTTCCATTTTTATCAATTGTGCTGGCAAATGCAATAGGGCGTGGGGCAACGGCACCCAGCAGGTAGCTGTGTAAAACAGGTATTGAAACTTCTTTTGGGTCGATCGTCAGCATAATATATATTCTACAACAAAAATAAAACATTATTTAAATGCTCGCTAATTATGTTATCAACGGTTGTTGATATGTTAGCCTGATTTTAATTTGCTTTCATCAATCAATCCGTTTCCCATCTGTTTTAGGTTTTCTTCTTGATTTAAAGCTTTGGTTTAGAATGATTTTTAAAAAATATAAAAAACAATGCGCCATTTTAATAAAAATCATATCTTTGCCGTCCGATTGATTATTAAAGGTTGATGTTCTATTTTTCGCGTTGTAGCAAAAACAGCAACCGTGACAGATAAAGAATAGATTACCTTTTTTATTGAAAATAAATATGCGGATGTTGCATTTTTTGCGATGTAGCAAAAACCGCAGATGCGACAATTAAAGTTTAGATTACCTTTTTTATTGAAAATAAATATGCGGATGTGGCGTAATTGGCAGCCGCGCCAGACTTAGGATCTGGTGCCGCAAGGCGTGGGGGTTCGAGTCCCTTCATCCGCACAAAATAGAACCGTAACCCTTTAATTTAAAGGTGTTTACGGTTTTTTTGTTGCCTAAAATCTCC